>NZ_JBBCVH010000001.1:0-715823 GCF_037147555.1 Microbacterium sp. MMO-35 | reverse complement strand
GCCACCGGAAGGACACTTATCGCGACCCGAGCGGATCCACCGCCCCCGCAGATCCCTTCAGGTCGCGATTCCTCCCTCCAGGTCGCAGTTTCGGCGCTTCCCCAGCCACCGGAAGGACACTTATCGCGACCCGAGCGGATCCACCGCCCCCGCAGATCCCTTCAGGTCGCGATTCCTCCCTCCAGGTCGCAGTTTCGGCGCTTCCCCAGCCACCGGAAGGACACTTATCGCGACCCGAGCGGATCCACCGCCCCCGCCGATCCGATCCACGGCCGGCACGAATCCATTCGCGACGCTGATCCGGATCGGAATCCGCCCCGCCCCGCCCCGCCCCGCCCCGGAAGCTTCTCCTGCCGCGCCTGGGCCACGACGCGGGCCCAGAACCCCGGGGGTCAGATCCGCTCCGGGATCCGGCCCAGCGCGCGCAGCACCACCTGCAGCCGATCGCGCACCTGCCACCGCGTCATGACGCGACCCAGATGGGCCTTCACCGTCGCCTCGGAGAGATGCAGATTCGCCGCGATCTCACGGTTCGTCATGCCCCGCATCAGCTGCCGCACGATCTCGCGCTCCCGCGGCGCCAGCGAGTCCAGGTCGGCGCGGTCGGCCGCGACGGCGCGACTCGGGCAGTGCACCACGTGATCCACGAGGTCGCGCAGCACCCGCCTCGACGCGATGACGTTGCCACCGGCCGCCTCGACGATCGCATGCACCAGTTCGCGCGGGTCGGCGTCGCTTCCGACCACCCCCTGCACGCCGACCTCGAAGAGCTCCCGCACGCGACCGAACGGCTCCGCCGGCGCGATCACGATGACGCGCGCCACGGACGTCGCTGCGGCGAGCGCCGCGAGGATCTCCTCATCAGGACCGCCGGCGCGCGTGAGATCGAACACGATGATCGGCGGATCCCCGCTCCGATCGCCGCGATCGCGGCAGATCGCCGTCGCGTCCCCGATCGACCCCCTCTGCTCGACCGATCGGCCGAACTCGGCCGAAAGGATCGTCGACAGCCCGGATGCCATCAAGCCATTGCCTGAGACCACGACGATCGGCGCGTCTCGAAGCTCGGTATCCACGTTCATGGAACCCCCTTCTCACAGTACAGGCATCTGTACTGTGAGAAGGGGAGGAACCCGTCCCTGTGGACAACGGTTCGGCGCCGCCTGCGAGACCGCGCCCCGCAGAGCACAGCCCGCGGGGCCGCGCCCCCGTCGCGCGGGGGCGCCCGCGCTCCGCGGAACTCACCGGCCGCGGATGATGGCCCGGAGGGTCGCGCCGTCGCCGGCCGGGAGCGCGAGCCCGGCCACATGCCCGGCCGCGATCAGGGTCACCATCAGCACGGCCGCCGGCGCCAGGGCGAACAACGGCCAGCCGAGGGACGCCGCGACGAGAGGCGCGAAAGGCCCGGCGAGCACGACCCGGAGGTCGGCGCTACGGCGGCCCGAGAGCCGCACCACCCGGCACGACGCACCTCTCACCGTCAGCACCGCCGGCGCCGTCCTGCCGACCAGGATCCGATACGCCAGCACGTGCCCGAGCTCGTGCACCAGCACCGAGCCGATCAGCGCGAGGCCCGTCAGCGACAGCGCGATCAGGGCCAGGAACCCCGCGCACACCCCGACGAGGAGCGCCGCTGCGAGCACGGCTCCGATCAGCCCCATCCCCGTGGCGAAGAACCGCAGGCACATCCCGGCCGCGGCCAGGACGCCGGAAGGCAGCCGCCGCGACCGCGTGGTGAACCAGGGCGGCAGCCGCCAGCGGCGTCCGGCGACGTGCACGAAGAGCTCGTCGCTGCAGAGCCCGAGAGCGACCGCCTCCGGATCCGACTCCCGGATCCGGAGGCCCAGCGCCGGGCACTCGAGGAAGCCATCGGCCTCGCCGACCCCGCTCCGGGTGATGCGGCGGACCTCAAGCACGCGCCGGGTCCTGCACGCGCTGGCGCACGGCGACGACGGCGAAGAGGCCCGCGAGCAGGACGATCGCCGCGAGCACGATCACGCGATCCGTTCCCGGGGCGGCGACCGTCGACACCCAGCCTGCCGCGAGCGTCGCCGGCATGTAGATGAGGGCGACCAGGAACCCCGCGGCGGTCGCCGACAAGGGCTGCTCCTCGCTGTACGGCACCACGGCGCCGCCGAGCAGGCCCGCGACGAGACCCAGGGCGCACCGCAGCAGGATGTCGGGGAGCTGCATCGCGGGGACGAGGCCCAGCAGCAGCACCGCGAGCAGGATCGGCGCACCGAGCACGGCTCCGGAGAGCGCCGCCGCGAGCGCCTTGGGCCACAGCAGCGGCACGGCATCGCCGCCCGCCAGCCGCGCCACCCAGTGGGTGCGGATCGTGCGCCCCACCGCATGCACCGCCAGCACGAACGGCAGCACGGGCAGCGCTCCGGCGAGCGCGGGCACGATGATCCCCGCGGCGGGGACGGTGACGGCGAGCACCCAGACGGCCGCCGCCCCGAGCGGCAGCATGAGTGCGGCGACGACGAACTGAGGGTTGCGGATCGCGATCAGCCCCTCCGCCCAGAGCTGACCCCACCACGGCGTACGACGGAGCGGACGGGTGCCGCGGAGCAGTCGCACCGAGGTCCGCGGAGCCCCGGGCACGTGGTGACGGGACACGAACCAGAGCAGGCCGGCCGCCACCAGAATCCAGAGCACGACGAGCGCCGCAGACCACCCGTCCGGAGCCACCGCGGTGCGGGCGAAGACCCGCGACGGCAGCAGCTCGCCGATCCCGTCGCCCCCCGATCCGGAGCGGCGCAGCGCCAGGATGTCGGGTGCCGCGACGGCGAGCACACCGGCGAACGTCAGCACTCCCGCCACCGTAGAGGCGTAGGGGAGCGGCAGCCGCAGCCGCTTCATCCCGACGGACTGCAGGCCGGAGAAGACCGCGACCGCGGCGAGCATCATGCTGAGCAGCAGCAGCGCGTAGAGCACGAGGCCGCGCGCCATGCCGAGAAGATCCGGGCTCGTCCGCACCAGGACGACCACCGAGGTGCTGCTCAGGGCCGCGCTGGAGACGAGACCCATCGCCAGCACCGGCACGAGCTGCCCGAGACATGACGACGACGGAGCTCCCGGCGGCGACCGTGACCGTCCGCGTCGTCGTCCCGAGGATCTTCGCGACCTCCCTGACCCAGAGCTTCAGGACGACGGCCGACACCATGCTCAGTTCGCGCACGGAGTCACCCCGCGTTCTCCGCCTGCTGCCGCGCCTGGCGGGACCTCCGCCCGGCGAGCGTCCGGATGACGACATACAGCGCGGCGACGACGAGCACCCCGACCCCGATGCCGACCGGCTGCGGCACGAAGTTCAGCGCGGTCGCGTTGTTCTCCGCCGAACGCCAGATCCTGATGACCCCGGGGATCACGACATCTCCGGCGGTGCTGAACGCCATCGCCAGGGCCGCCGCGATGGCGATGAACATCACGCACACGCCGAGCACGAGACCGGTGAGGCAATGCAGGAGGACCTTGAGACCGAAGGGCATCGGCATGCACTTCCTTTCGAGATGCGGCGGACGGTGGGCTGCCGTTCACCGGTCGGGCGGATCAGAGGAAGACCGACGCGAGCTGCTCCGCACGCAGCGCCGCATCGCCCGCGCGACCCGTCACGCGCAGGAAGACGTCTTCGAGGGTCGCGCAGCCGTCGGTCTGCGCGACCAGTCGCGCCGGCGCACCCGCCACGACGATGGATCCCCGGTCGAGGATGGTCACCTCATCGCAGTCGCGCTCGGCCCGGAGCATGTCATGGGTCGCCACCAGCACGGTGTGCCCGCCTTCCGCATAGGCGAGGAGGAGACGCCGCACCCCCAGCGCGGCGTCGGGATCCAGCCCGCGGAAAGGCTCGTCGAGGATGAGCAGCGCCGGCTCGTGCATGACCGCGGCGATGAGCTGGAGCTTGCGCTGCATGCCGTGCGAGTACTCGGCGACGGCGACGCCGAGGTCATCCGCGATGCCGAGCATCTCGGCGAGGCTCGCTGCGCGGGCGGAGTCGTCCCGTCCGCGCAGCGCATCGTGGAACCGGAGGAACTCCCCGCCGGTCAGGGCACCGGGGAGGGGCAGGTCGTCGGGAGCGAATCCCACCCCTCTCCGGCTCGCCTTGTCCTGCACGTCGACGCCGACGATGCGGACGCGGCCCCGATCCGGGCGGATCAGCCCGGTGACGATGTGCAGCGCAGTGGTCTTGCCGGAGCCGTTCGGACCGAGCAGCCCGTGGATCCTCCCCGGACCGACCTCCATAGAGAAGTCCCCCAGCACGGTCCGCGAGCCGTAGCTCTTCACGAGCGCCTCCGCGCTCAGCACCGCCTCCGCCGCCATCGCCGTCACCTCGCGCCTAGGAGGCGCAATAGACCTTCCACGTGCCGCCGGACGTCCAGGACGGCATGTCCAGTGCCGGCCAGCCCCCCTGATTGCGGCAGTAGATGAACCACGCGGTCATCAGCCCCAACGCGATCACGATGGCGATCGCGATGACGATGAGCCAGACGTAGCTGTCCCGACGGACCACGAGCAGACCTCGGATCCGCTCCTCCCCCGCCGCGACGGCCTCGGCCACGCGATTCTGCAGCAGTGCGGTCGCTTCCATCACAGACATACGACCCTCCCTCCGTTCTCTGCACCCCTCCATGGGCTGCATCTGCAGAGTAGGGATCGACGAGACGGAGCCGCTTCGCCCATTCGTCTCGACCGGTGAGACTTTCGTCGCCCCTTCGGCAAACTATCAGGTACCCGGGCAAAAGAACCCGCGCGCCCGCCTCGCCGTCATCGGGTCCAGGGCCGCCGATAGACTGGACCCCATGTCCAAGGTCCTCCAGTCCCTGCCCGTCGGCGAGCGCGTCGGCATCGCCTTCTCGGGAGGCCTCGACACCTCCGTGGCGGTCGCCTGGATGCGCGACAAGGGCGCCGTGCCCTTCACCTACACGGGCGACCTGGGGCAGTACGACGAGGACGACATCGCCTCGATCCCGGGCCGCGCGCTGGAGTACGGCGCCGAGGCCTCGCGGCTCATCGACTGCAAGACCGCGCTGGTCGAAGAGGGCTTCGTCGCCCTCAGCTGCGGGGCGTTCCACATCCGCTCCGGCGGCAAGACCTACTTCAACACCACGCCGCTGGGCCGCGCCGTCACCGGCACGCTGCTCGTGCGCGCCATGAAGGAGGACGGCGTCGACATCTGGGGCGACGGCTCCACCTACAAGGGCAACGACATCGAGCGGTTCTACCGCTACGGCCTGCTCGCCAACCCCCGCCTGCGCATCTACAAGCCGTGGCTCGACGCCGACTTCGTCACCGAGCTGGGCGGGCGCAAGGAGATGAGCGAGTGGCTCGTCGCGCACGGCTTCCCCTACCGCGACTCCGCCGAGAAGGCCTACTCGACCGACGCCAACATCTGGGGCGCCACGCACGAGGCGAAGACCCTCGAGCACCTCGACGTCTCGCTCGAGACCGTCGACCCGATCATGGGCGTGAAGTTCTGGGATCCGTCCGTCGCGATCGACACCGAGGACGTCACGGTCACGTTCGATGCCGGCCGCCCGGTCGCGATCAACGGCGTCGAGTACACGGATCCGGTCGCGCTCGTCATGGAGGCGAACACCATCGGCGGCCGCCACGGCCTCGGCATGAGCGACCAGATCGAGAACCGCATCATCGAGGCGAAGTCGCGCGGCATCTACGAGGCGCCCGCCATGGCGCTGCTGTTCATCGCCTACGAGCGCCTGGTCAACGGCATCCTCAACGAGGACACCCTCGCGACGTACCACGAGCAGGGCCGCCGTCTGGGCCGCCTCATGTACGAGGGCCGCTGGCTCGAGCCGCAGTCGCTCATGCTGCGCGAGTCGATCCAGCGCTGGGTCGGATCCACGATCTCCGGCACCGTCACGATCCGCCTCCGCCGCGGCGACGACTGGACGATCCTCGACACCGTCTCGCCGAACCTGTCCTACGGTCCGGAGAAGCTGTCGATGGAGCGCGTCGGCGACGCCGCCTTCGGCCCGGTCGACCGGATCGGCCAGCTCACGATGCGCAACCTCGACATCGCCGACTCGCGCGCGCGTCTGGAGCAGTACGCCGGCCTGGGCCTGGTCGGCGGCGCGACGGGCGAGCTCGTCGGCCGGGTGACCGCGGGTGAGGCGAACGAGATCACCGAGTCGGTCGAGGGCACGACCCTCGCCGAGACCGAGGAGGCCCTCGCCGACGCCGTGGACGCGGCCAGCGAGGGCGCGGCCTTCGACTCCGGCACCGACTGACCGCGGGCGGCATCGGCCGCCGTGAACGACCGGTTCCCGCTCGCCGCCCCCGGAGCGGGTCGACAGCGGCCCGCCCCGCGACGGGAGCCGTTCCGGGCATCCTCGGGGAAGGGCGGCGTCACCCTGCTGCCACCACGGCGGCCGGAGGCACCAGCAGACCACCGGGGCGCCCCCGCGGCCCGGGGCGCACGCGCCGGACGCGGAGACCGCACGCGCGCAGGAGCACCTCGTCCCGGGAGGCCCGCCCGTAGTCCAGCACGATGAGACTCCCCCCGCGCGCGAGCACCCGCGCCGCTTCCCGGAGCAGTTCCTCACGTGCGCGATCCGGGATGCTCGACAGCTGGAGCGTCACGAGCTGGAACTGCCCGTCCCGGTACGGCAGGCGGCATCCGCCCGCGAACGAGGTGGTCCCCCCGATCGTCGTGGTCGCCGTGGGGAAACGCGACGCCAGCATGAGACCCACGTGCTCGGGCGTCGCTCCGACCGTCAGGATGCGCGCATCGTGCTGCAGGCGCACCCCGCCGATCAGGCGCGCCCACAGCAGCACCCCTCCCGGCCCCTTCGTGTACCAGAACGATCGCAGCAGGCACGCGGCGGCGAACGCGGCGAGCACGAGAGCGGCGTGCAGCGCCCAGGCCTGCGACCCGAGGGCGGATCCGCCCACGAGGAACAGCGCCATGAGGACCGCGAGAAGGGCCAACGTGACGGACCTGCGTCCGACCGCCCCGGCGACGCGGCCCGCCCGAGACGAGACGCCGAAGCCCGACCGCCCTGGATCCATGGAGATCACGGCTCCACGGTAGGCAACGGATCCCTGAACCCGCGCCCGCTCGAGTCCAAGATCGTCGTCCGCCACAACGGGTGTTGGCCTGCGACAAGATCCGCGGGCCTCCGACCGGCCGAGCGGCGCGACCAGTCGGGCCCCGGGGCGTCCCGGAGCCGGTCCATCTCCGTAACTTGCACAGCACTGTGCAAGTTAGCGGTACACTTGTGCTGTGACAGAAACGACCGCTCCCCGGCGCCAGCGCCGCGACGCCGCAGAGAACCGCGCCGGCATCCTCGCCGCCGCCTCGCAGACGCTCGCCGCGGACCCGCACGCCTCCGTCGACCAGATCGCGCGCGCAGCCGGCCTGAGCCGGCGCGCCCTGTACGGGCACTTCGACGATCGCACCGCGCTCGTGCACGCGCTGGTCTCCGCCGGGGCGGCACGCTTCAACGCGATCGCGCAGCGGGTCGACGATGCCGACAGCCGCATCGCTCTGGCGCGGCTCACCGCCGACCTGTGGCGCGAGGCCGCTCACGTGCAAGTCGCCGCCGCCATCGCCCTCGACGAGGCGCACGTCGAGGAGACCGCGGCCGCGCTCGCCCCGCTGCGGCGCGTGCTGGCCGCGCTCGTGCGGCGCGGACAGGACGACGGCGAGCTGCGGCAGGACATGACCGCGCCGACGCTCGCCCGGCTCATCGAGGAAAGCGCACGCACCGTGGTCACCCGCACCGACGCCTCCTCGCCCGTCGCCGCGGGCATCGCCGTGCGGGCGGTGCTCAGCATCGCCGGCCTCGGCTGGCGGGAGATCGACGCGCTGCTCGCCTCCCACCCGGGACTCGCGGCGACCGTCGCGCCCGATACGCTTGCCACGATTCCCGCCGAGGAGGGCCGCGCATGAGGATCGCCGTGCACGAGGTCAGCAAGGGCAAGAAGGGCCACGCGCTGCCCACCACATCGCTCGAGATCGAGACGGGCCACGCCCGGTTCGTGCTCGCCGAGACCGAGCTGCGGCCCACGGTGCTGGGGCTCATCGCCACGGGCCGCATGCGGCCCGACACGGGCGAGGTCACGATCGACGGCACCCGCAACGACCGCGACCTGCGGCGCCGGATGGCCCTCGTCGACGCCCCCGAGGTCAGCGACCCGCACCCCGGAGTGACCCTCGCCGCGGTCGTGGGCGAGGAGCTCATGTTCGCCGGTCTCCCCGCCACCCCGCTGCACGCCCGGCGCTGGCTCGAGCAGATCGGCTTCGCCGAGCTCGCCACGCAGCCGATCGGCACGATCAAGCCCTCCGTGCGCGTGCGCGTCATGGCCGAGCTCGCCGTGCTGCGCGACGACGTGGAGGGGTTCGTGCTGGTCTCCCCCGACCGCCACGGCGGACGCCCCGAGGGATGGTGGCGCATCGCCGCGGAGTTCGCCGAGCGCGGCTTCGCCGTGCTCGTGATCGTCGGCGGATCCGCGGCCGCCGTCATCGAGCGACTCCCGGAGGCGCTCGAGACCGACTATCCGTCCAACGCGACAGTGCCGGTGCGTCCGCTCGCCGACGTGACCGGCTCGACGGCGGTGATGGCGGCGGATCCGAGTGAGGACCTGCTGCCCCCGGTGGACGTCGAGCAGGCACCGGCGGAGCCGGAGCGGGAGGAGACCCCGCCACCCGACGAGCGGCGCGTTTCGTCTCAGGCGCCTGCGGGGTCTTCGCTCGACGACCCCGAGGAAGACCCGGCGCCCTCGCTCGATCCCGAGGAAGACCCGCCGTCCTCGCTCGATGACCCGCAGGATCCCCCCGCCCACACCCCCACCGAGACCGAGAACGGAGCCGAGCGATGAAGATCCCCGCGATGATCGGCGCAGAGCTCCGCCGGCTGACCGCGTCACCCATGGCCGTGATCGCGCTGATCGCGCTGATGGCGGTGCCGATCCTGTACGGCGGCCTCTACCTCTGGGCGAACCAGGACCCGTACGGCAAGTTCACCGAGGTGCCGGTGGGTCTCGTGGTCGAGGACACCGGCGCCACGTCGGGCGACACCACCACGAACTACGGCGAGAAGGTCGCCGACAACCTCGTCGAGGGCAAGGCGTTCGACTGGCAGCGCCTGAGCGCCCCGGCCGCACGCGCCGCGCTCAAGAACGGCGACGTCGACTTCACGGTGACGATCCCGAAGACGTTCTCCGAGGCGCTGCTGTCCTCCTCCGGCACGAGCCCCCATCAGGCGCGGATCGAGCTCGAGACGAACGACGCCAACAACTACCTCGCGTCGTCGATCGGATCCGGCGCGGTCGAGAAGATCCGGCGCTCGGTCGCCGAGATGGTGGGCCAGGAGGCGGCCGACAAACTGCTCACCGGACTCAGCGACGTGCGCGACAAGCTCGGCGAGGCCGCCGACGGCGCCGGAAAGCTCTCGGACGGAGCGAACACCGCGGTCTCCGGCAGCGGTCAGCTCGCCGACGGGACCACCCAGCTCGCCGACGGGGCCGCACAGCTCGCGGGCGGCACGGCCCAGATCGCCGACGGCTCGCAGCAGCTCGCCGACGGCGCGGCGACCCTGGCGAACGGCGCGCAGCAGGTGAGCGACGGCAACCAGCAGATCGCGCAGTACGCGAACGAGGCCGGATCCCTCGTGCAGCAGGCGACCGACGCCCTGCCCCAGGTGCGCAGCGACATCGCCGCCGCCCTCGCCGACCGCGGACTCTCGCCGTCCGAGATCGACGCGGTGCTCGCGAAGCTGGATCCGCTCGGCGACAAGCTCCGCAGCGGCAACGACACCGTGCAGGGCGCGGTCGGCAAGATCGACCAGCTCGCCGACGGTAGCGCCCAGGTGGCGTCGGGCAGCGCGACGCTCGCCGACAAGTCGCAGCAGCTCGCGAACGGCGCCCAGACCGCGGCATCGGGCGCCGCGACCCTGAGCTCCGGCGCGGCGAGCGCGCGCGACGGCGCGAAGGCGCTGCACGACGGCCTCGGCACGCTCGCGAACGGCATCGTCACCCTGCGGGACGGCCTCGCCGCCGGCGTCGACGCGATCCCCGCGTCCACCCCCGAGCTGCGGTCCGAGCAAGCCAAGACCATCGCGAACCCCGTCGACGTGTCGAGCGACAAGGTCGCCGCGGCGAAGGACTACGGTCAGGGCCTCGCGCCGTTCTTCGCGGCGCTGGCCGGCTGGATCGGCATCTACGCGCTGTTCCTCATCATCAAGCCGATCTCACGGCGCGCGGTGACCGCGCTGCACTCGCCGATCCGGATCACGCTGGCGGGGTGGCTCACGCCCGCCGCCTTCGGCGCTCTGCAGATGCTGGGCCTGCTGGGTGTGCTGGCGTGGGCGCTCGGGTTCACGTTCCAGAACGGCTGGGGCGCACTCGGGATCATGGTGCTCGCCTCGGCCACCTATGCCGCGATCATCCTGGCGCTGAACGTGTGGCTCGGATCCGTCGGGCAGTTCATGGGACTCGTGCTCATGGTGCTGCAGCTGGTGACGGCGGGCGGCACGTTCCCCTGGCAGACGCTCCCGACGCCGCTCACCGCCCTGCACCACGTGCTGCCGATGGGCTACGTCGTGGACGCGATGCGCCAGCTCATGTACGGCGGCCAGGTGGGCCGGGCGATGACCGATCTGGGCGTCCTCGGGATCTGGCTGGTCGGATCCCTGCTGATCGCCATGATCGGCGTGACGAGGATGACGCACAAGCGCACCCTGCGCGACCTGCAGCCCAGCCTGATCGGCTGAGGCACGGCGCCGCTCGCCACGGTGGGGCGGGGCAGGCCGGGGGCGCGGGTCGGGCGGGCGCCGAGGTGGGCGGCGCCGGCAGCGCGGTTGGGTGCGCCCCCGGCGCCGGACTCGCGGTGGCCGCACCGGCGCCGGACTCGCGGTGGCCGCACCGGCGCCGGACTCGCGGCCGAGCACAATTCAGGCTGGACAACGGCGAAACGGCAGTTCAGCCCTCCGTTCCGGCGCGGCGCAAGATCCAGCCTGAGTTCGGCGCGGGTGCGTGCGGCGACCGGCTCGGGCGGGTGGGGCCGGCGGCCGGATCCTCAGGCGGTCCAGGCGACGTCGGTGGCCTGCCGTCGGCCGACCGCATTCAGGCTGGACGTCCGCGTAAGGGCGCCCCGGCCGTCTGTTTCGGGTCTCCGCGCGAGTCTGGCCTGAATTCGGCATGCGCCGCGGGCGCGCGGGCCGGGCGCGCGGGCCGGCAGCGCGGGCCGGCAGGGCGGGTCGGTAGGGCTCCTCCTCCGCCCGATGTGATGAGGTGGTGAGGTGAGCACTCCCGATCTGACGCCGGCGCTCGACGGCGACGTCCTGGCGTTCACGGACGGTTCGTCGACGCTGATCGCCGAACACGCCGGATCCGGGTCCGACGCCTTCCTGCTCGTGCACGGTCTCGGCATGGGTCGCAGCGTCTTCGCCGATCTGGCGCGCCGGCTCGACGGGAGGGTCGTGGCCGTCGACCTCCCCGGGTTCGGCGCGGCTCCGGAGCCCCGACGTCCGCTCACGATGCCGGGGCACGCCGACCTGATCGCCGCGCACCTCGCGGCAGCGGGCGTGCCGCCGGTCACCGTGATCGGCCACTCGATGGGCAGCCAGGTCGCGGCCGAGCTGGCCGTGCGCCATCCCGACCGGGTGCGGGCGGTGGTGCTCGCGGCGCCGACGGTCGACGCCGGCGCCCGTCGTGTGGCGCGGCAGGCGCTGCGCTTCCTGCGCGACACCGCCTCGATCGACCCCCGTGTCGTGGCGCGCGGCGTACGGGAGTATCTGCGGGCGGGCCCGCACATCATCCGCAAGATCCGCGCCACGGTCACGCACGACCCCGACGAGGTCTATCCGCGGATCGCCGTGCCGACCCTCGTCCTGCGCGGCGTGCGCGACCCCGTCTGCCCGCCGGTGTGGACCCGCACCGTGGCCGACGCGATCCCGCGCGGCGAGTTCGCGGAGATCCCGGGATGCGGGCACGAGACGATGATCCGCGATGCCGGCCCCGCCGCCGACCGGATCCGGAAGTTCCTCGCAGGGCTCTGATGCGCGCGGCACACGGCGTGCACCCGACGCCGGCCGGTCAGTGCTCCCAGGTGTGCACCGGATCGCCCGTGTGCATGTGCTCCAGGTAGTCGGCGAGCATGCCGTGCAGCGCCTGGGACCGGGTGGCCCCGGCGCGCTCGCGCGCGGCGACGTTCTCACGCTGCCACACCGCGCCGTTGCGCCCGGTCAGGCAGCGCTGCTCGATGATCCCGAGATAGCGGTCGCGCTCGACCGGATCCACCCCGTAGCCGTCCAGCCCCTCGGAGGCGAGGGCGAGCAGGCGCCGCAGCACCAGCTCGCGCGGGCCGATCCAGCCCAGCTCGGGCCAGTACAGGCGCGATTCGATGCCGTCCCGCGCCGCGGCGTGCAGGTTCTCCTCCGCGGCGTCGAAGGTCATCTGCGTCCACAGCGGACGATCGGCCTGCGCGAGCGCGTGCACGAGCCCGTAGTAGAACGCCGCATCGGCGAGCACGTCCACGATGCTCGGGCCGGCCGGCAGCACGCGGTTCTCGAGCCGCAGGTGGTAGCGATCGCCGTTGCCGTCGTAAATCGGACGGTTCCAGCGGTAGACCGTGCCGTTGTGCATGCGCAGCTCGGCGAGCGCGGGCGTGCCGCCGCGCGCCAGCACGGCGAACGGATCCTCGTCGGTGCTGACGGGCAGCAGCGCGGGGAAGTACCGCGAGTTCTCCTCGAAGAGGTCGAAGATCGACGTCACCCAGCGCTCCCCGAACCACACCCTCGGGCGCACGCGCTGGTTCTTCAGCTCGACCGAGCGGGTGTCGGTCGCCTGTTCGAAGAGCGGGATCCGGGTCTCGTGCCAGAGGGCCTTCCCGGCGAAGAAGGGCGAATTGGCGGCGAGCGCGACCTGCACGCCCGCGATCGCCTGGGCCGAGTTCCAGTACGCCGCGAACTCCGCGGGATCCACCTGCAGATGCAGCTGCACCGAGGTGCACGCCGCTTCGGGCAGGATCGTGTCGCAGACGATGTCGAGCGTCTCCCGTTCGGCGCCGTCGCCGAGCGCCGGTCCGTCCAGGCGCAGCTCGATGTCCTCCCCTCGGGCGGCGAGGATCTGCTGGCTGAGCAGGTCGTATCGCGGATCCGCCGACAGCCATTCCCCGGTGAAATGATGCTCGTCGAGGGTCGGCAGCATCCCGATCATGGCGAGGCCGCACCCCGTGCTGCGCGCCTTCTCGTCCGCCGCGTTCAGCGAGGCGCGCAGCGAGTGCTCCAGGTCGGTGACGCTGCGTCCGGCGAGCGGGCGGGGCTCGACGTTGATCTCGATGTTGAACTGACCGAGCTCGGTCTGGAACGCCGGGTCGGCGATCGCGTCGAGCGCCGCGGCGTTCGCCATCGCCGGATCGCAGGCGTCGTCGACGAGGTTGAGCTCGATCTCCAGACCGAGCCGCGGTTCCGCGATCTCGAACTGCCCGTCGGCGAGCATCATCGCGAGCGCGTCCAGGCAGCGCGCGGTCTTCTCGCGGAACTCCGTGCGGTCCTGACGGGTGAACACCCGTTCGTCGACATGGTCTCCCATGGCGAGAAGCTACTCGCCCCGGGCCCGCCGCGTCGAGGACGGATTCCGCCTTACGCTGATCCCGTGCAGCAGACGATGGTCGAGGGGGTGCGCGTCGCCTGGGCGCGCTCGGCCCCCGACGACCGCCGCGAGACCGCGAGCACCCTGATCGGCGCTCTGGCCGCCGAGCTCGCCCCGGGTTCCGACCTGAGGATCGAGCACCGCTGTCCCGTCTGCGGCGGACCGCACGGACGGCCGGTGGTGCTGGAGGCTCCGGTGCACGCCAGCGTCGCCTACGCGGACCCCTGGGTGGTCGTGGCGGTCGCCCCGGATCGGGAGGTCGACGCTCTCGGCATCGACGCGGAGGTCCCGGACACCGCGCTCGATCTCACGGCGCTGTTCGCACCCGCGGACGCCCCGGACCTGCGCGGCTGGACGGCGATCGAGGCCGTGCTCAAGGCCGACGGGCGCGGACTGCTCGTACCCCCGGATCAGGTGCTGTTCGCGCCGGACGGAGTCGCGTCGGTGCCCGGCGGCGGTGCGTTCCGGATCCTGCCGGTCCCCGCCGGTCCCGACCTCGTCGTCAGCCTCGCCCTGCGTCGCCGCCGCTCAGCCCCGACGCCCACTCGTCGACCGTGACCACGTCCGCCTGACGGGGGAACACCTTCTCCAGCAGCACCCGATGCACCTCCGGATCCTGATCCGCGCAGGCGTCCGAGAGCACCGTGAGCCCGAAGTCGTGGTCGGCCGCGTGGCGCACGGTGCTCAGCACGACCCCGCTCGTCGAGACGCCGGCGAGCACGAGGTCTGTCGCATCGAGCCCCCGCAGCAGCACGTCGAGGTCGGAGGCGAACGCGCCGTACCTCCGCTTGATGACGACGGGCTCTCCGGGGAGGGGTGCAAGAGCGGCGACGATCTGCGTGGCCTCGGCGTCCTCCCCCATGTACGGCGCCGTGGGCGACTGGCGGATCGCGCCGAAGGCCTTGTTGCGTGCGGCCGCCTCGGGGAAGCCCTCTCGGAAGGCGACGCGGACGAAGACGACGGGGATGCCCGCGGCGCGAGCGGCGGCGAGCGCGCGCTGCGCGTGCACGAGCACATCGGAGCCGCCTTCGGCGTAGCGTCCGGCGATGCCGTTCTGGAAGTCCATGAGCAGGAGTGCAGTGGTCACCTCAGGTCCTTTCGACCCTTAGACAGGTACAACTGTGCAGTTTAGACTGTTGATATGTCCGAGACCTCGCCCGCGACCGATGCATCCGCTGTGAGTGCGCGTCAGACCGCACTCGACCTCCGCGCCGTGGTCGCCCGGCTGCTCCGCCAGTTCCGCGAGGCCGGCGCCGACGAGACGATCACGCCCTCCCAGGCCTCGGCCCTGGCCCGGCTGGGCAAAGGCGGCGTCTCGACCGTGAGCGCCCTCGCGACGGCCGAGCGCGTACGGCCGCAGTCGATGGCCGCGACCGTCGACGCGATCGAGGCGCTCGGACTCGTCACGCGCAGCCCCGACCCGGGGGACGGGCGCCGGCAGATCATCGAGCTCACGGACGCCGGACGCGCCAGGATCGAGGGCCAGAGGGATGCGGCCGCGACCTGGCTCGAGCACGCTCTGGACGCGCTCGACGAGAGCGAGCTGCGCGTGATCTCCACCGCGACCGGACTGCTGGAGCGGATGCTCCCGTGATCCGGATGCCCGCGGCGCCGATCGGCGGGCCCGCGCCCGAGGGCCGCTTCGACCGGCGGCTGCTCGCCCCGATGATGGTGGGGTCGATCCTCAATCCGATCAACACGGCCATCATCGCCGTCGCGCTCACCCCCATCGGCCTCGCGCTCGGCGCCCCCGCCCGGGAGACCGTCTGGCTGGTGTCCAGCCTCTACCTCGCCACCGCGATCGGTCAGCCCCTCGTCGGCCGTCTCGTCGACATCTTCGGCGTGCGCTCCCTGTACCTGCTCGGCGCGGTGCTCGTCACCGCCGCGGGCGCCATCGGGCTGCTCGCGCCGGAGAACCGCGACAGCATCTGGTGGCTCGTCGCGGCGCGCGTCATCCTCGGCCTCGGCACCTGCGCCGGCTACCCCGCCGCGATGCACATGACCCGCGCGGAAGCAGACCGCACCGGCCTGGCATCGCCGGCGGGGATCCTCACGCTGCTCAGCGTCACGACGCAGACCATCGCCGTGATCGCGCCGGCGCTCGGCGGCGTGCTCGTGGGGGCCTGGGGCTGGCGCGCCACGTTCGCCGTGAACGTGCCTCTGGGGCTCGCGACGCTGCTGCTCGGCGCCCTCTTCCTCCCGCGCCGGACGGGCCTCGAGCCCGCCGTGCAGGATCGGCCGCGGATCGACGGGATCGGGATCCTCCTCTTCGCGGTCGCGATGCTCGCCCTCCTCGTCTTCCTGCAGAACCTCGCACCGACCCTGATCTGGCTGCTGGTCGTCGCCCTCGTGGCCGCAGCGGCCTTCGCGTGGTGGGAGCGCCGGATCCCGGATCCCTTCATCGACGTGCGCGTGCTCTGGGGCAACGGGCCGCTGCTGCTCAGCTACGTGCGCTCCCTGCTGACCGCGACCATCTCGTACACGTTCGTCTACGGCTTCACCCAGTGGCTCGAGGACGGCCGCGGCCTCAGCCCGACCGTCGCGGGACTGGTGCTGCTCCCGGTCTTCGCCACGGGGATCGCTGTCGCACTCGCCTTCGGGCGGCGACCCGAAGTGGCCGGCAAGCTGCTGGTCGGATCCGCCGCGCAGCTCGTGGCCGGGATCCTCGTGCTGTTCATGACCGGGTCTTCGCCGATCTGGTTCCTCGTGCTCGCGATGCTCGTGCTCGGCATCCCGCAGGGCCTCAACAACCTCGCGATCCAGAACTCGCTCTACTACCAGGCCGAGCCCGAGCGCATCGGGTCCTCGGCCGGCCTGCTGCGCACGTTCTTCTACCTCGGCGCGATCGTCTCCTCTGTGGTCTACGGCAACGTCTACGGCGCGCGGGCGACCACGGAGGGTCTGCACGTGCTCGGCTGGGTCGTGGTCGGGATCGCCACGGTCTTCCTCGTCCTCACCGTGTTCGACAGCTCGCTCGCGCGGATCGGGCGGGACGCACCGGACGCCGGGACCTGAGGCCGCTCAGCCCTCGGCGAGGTGCCTCCACCACGTGATGCCGGTGCCCACGCGGGTGAACCCGCACCGTGAGTAGAGGAGCTCCCCCTCCGGCGTCGCGTTGAGCACCGCCTCCCGGGCGCCGGACCGCGCCGCGGCCGCGCAGACGGCGGCGAGCAGCCCGGTTCCGAGGCCGCGCCGACGGAACGCCGGCCAGACCGCCATGTCGAAGACGCCGGCAAGGTCCCCGCTGCGGAAAGACCAGGCGCGCCCGGCGAACCGCTCCGACTCCGCGTCGCGGGCCACGGCGCACCAGGCGATCGCGGGCTCGATGCGGGCGAGGGCGAGCCGCTCCTGCTCGAATCCGCCGGCGAGGGATCCGGGTTCGCGGATCAGGGCGATCCGCGCGTCATCGTCGACCGGCGTCTCGGCGAGCGTCGCGGACATCCAGCACGGCGCCCAGCCCCGCTCGAACCCGGCCTCGGCCAGCGGCGTCTCGTCGACCTCCGCGCCGAGCCAGACCCCGACGATCCCCCGGCCCCGCTGCTCGGCCCGCGCGACCCCGCGCCGCAGCGCGTCGACCGTCGGCGCCTCCGGGAACAGGAGGTTCATGCCGTCCGGCCCGTCGGTCCAGACCAACCCGTCCTCGACCAGGCACTCGCCACCCAGCGTCTCCGCCCGGGCGCGGAACCACGCGGTCTGCACGCGCTCGCACTCCGCCACCGTCGCCACGATGTCCAGTGTGACCGGTTCCGGCTATCAGGCACAGCCCCCGCGGGTGGCCGGTGGGCTCACGTCTCGGCCCGCCCGGCCACGAGTGGTCGTCAACCCGCCTCGCCCGCCCGGCCACGCGTGCTCCTCAGCCCGCACCGCCCGCCCGCGGGGTCACGTTCAGCGCCTCGGTCACCGGAGCCGGCTCGACGGCCGCGATCCCCGCCGGCGGTTCCGGCAACCTCGGCAACGCGGTCGCGTCGAGCCAGGCGTCGAAGAAGGCCTCCAGCCGGCGGCCCGCGATCTCCGCGGCGAGCAGGCGGAAGTCGGCCGTCGTGGCGGTCGCCGCGGCGAAGCGCGAGGTCCACTCCCGCAGGATCCGGAAGAACGTCTCGTCGCCCACGGTGAGCCGCAGGGCGTGCAGCAGCAGGGCGCCGCGCTTGTAGACGCGATCGTCGAACATCAGCTCGGGACCGGGGTCGGAGAGCACCAGATCCTGCGGCTCGGCGGCGAGCGCCGCCCAGTGTCCGAGCGCCTTGGCGTGCGCACTGTGACCGCCGCTGCGCTCGGACCAGATCCATTCGGCGTAGCAGGCGAAGCCCTCGTTGAGCCAGATGTCGCGCCAGCGCTCCACGCCCACACTGTTGCCGAACCACTGGTGCGCGAGCTCATGCGCGATGAGGCGCTCCAGGCTCCCCCGCCCGTCGATGTGGTTCGCGCCGAACACGCCCATGCCCTGCGCCTCGAGGGGGATCTCCAGATCGTCGGCGGTCACCACGAGCCGGTACGAGGGCAGCGGATACGGCCCGAAGGCCTCGGCGAAGACCGCCATCATCTGCGGCAGCGGGGCCAGGTCCGCGTCCACCCGCGCGGTCAGCGCGGCCGGATGGAGCACCTGCCCCTCGACCCCCGCGAGATCCATGCCTCGTGCGACATACTTGCCGATCTGCACCGTCGCCAGGTAGGTCGGGGTGGGGGTCGGGCGCTCGAAGACCCAGGTGGTGCGCCCGCCC
Organism: Microbacterium sp. MMO-35; assembly: GCF_037147555.1. Taxonomy (NCBI): domain Bacteria; kingdom Bacillati; phylum Actinomycetota; class Actinomycetes; order Micrococcales; family Microbacteriaceae; genus Microbacterium; species Microbacterium sp. MMO-35. The sequence goes on along the minus strand of NZ_JBBCVH010000001.1, from coordinate 697,488 downwards.
TTGGTCGCGGTGGAGACGGGCTCGGCCGCGGCGACCGCATAGCCCGGATCCGTCGTGACGGTGAGCCGGTAGGTCGCCTTGTCGCCCGGGTGGTCGTTGCAGGGGAACCACGAGGGTGCGCCGATGGGCTGCGAGGCGACGATCGCCCCGTCCTCCAGCTCCTCCCAGCCCAGCGTGCCCCAGCGGGTCCGCCGTGGGCGGGGAGCCCCGCCGTAGGAGACGGCGAGCTCGAACGGATCCCCCGGTGCGAGCTCGCGCCCGAACGCGACCTTGAGCTTGCGGTCGGTCTGGGTGAAGCCGATCCGGCCGCCCTTTCCCGCACCCCCGCGCGGGGCCTGCACCTTGGTCGCACGGAGGCCGACGAGGTCCAGCGAGATCGACTTCGTCGGCTCGAGCACGCGTCCGTGCACGAGCGCGACCCCGTCCAGCCGGTTGCTGCCGAGGCGGTAGTCGATCCTCAGGTCGTAGTGCTCGACGCGGTAGCGGCGGTCGCCGCTGTGCGGGGTGTAGTCGTCGGGGCTCACGGTTCCATGCTCACAGATCGCGGCGTGCGATGCGCGCCCCCCGCGCCCGCAGGAACGACGTTCATTCCGCGTCCTGGTAGGTGCGCACCTTGACCGCGCGCCACGGGCCGATCGGGTTGCCGCTCCAGCGGCTCCCCACCGGCACGGTCTCCCCGCGCATCACGAGTGACGCCGGGCCGACCGTGGCATCGGATCCGATGGTCGCCGCGGGCAGGATCACGCTGTGCGGGCCGAGGGTCGCTCCGGCTTCGAGGGTCACCGTGTCGATGCTCATCACCCGGTCGTGGAAGAGGTGCGTCTGCACCACACAGCCGCGGTTGACCGTGGCGCCGTCGCCGAGGGTGACCAGATCCGGCTCGGGCAGCCAGTAGCTGTCGGTCCAGACGCCCTTCCCGATCCTCGCGCCCAGCGAGCGCAGCCAGACGGCGAGCGCGGGCGTGCCCGCCGCCGCGTTGGCGAACCAGGGCGCGGCCATCATCTCGGTGAAGGTGTCGGCGACCTCGGTGCGCCACACGAAGCTCGACCACAGGGGGTGCTCCCCGGGGCGGATCGGCCCGACGAAGATCCACTTCGCGGCGGTCGCGAACCCGGCGGCGACGGCGCCGGCGATCAGCAGCACGACGCCGGAGAGCACCACCGTCCAGCCCAGGCCGACGCCTGTGGCGAGGGCGGCGAGCGTCAGCAGCACCGCCAGTCCCAGGGCGCAGGTGAGGATGACCGGCACGAGCCGGCACAGCTCCCACAGCCCGCGGGCGACCCGCAGGGCGGTGCGCGGGCGGTAGGTGCGCTCGAGGTCCGACTCGTTCACGACCCGGCGCAGACGCACCGGCGGCGAACCCAGCCAGGAGGAGCCCGCCTTCGCCTTGTCCGGCGCGACCGACAGCACCGCGACGAGGCCGTCCTTGGGAACCTTGTGCCCGGCGCCGGCCATCCCGGAGTTGCCGAGGAAGGCGCGCTTGCCGATGCGGGCCGCGGCGATCCGCATCCAGCCGCCGCCGAGCTCGTAGGAGGCGACCATGGTGTCGTCGGCGAGGAAGGCGCCGTCGTCGATCGTCGTCATCGAGGGGATGAGCAGCACGGTGGAGATCTCCACCTCCTTGCCGACCTTCGCCCCCAGCAGCCGCAGCCACGTGGGGGTGAGCAGGCTCGCATACAGCGGGAAGAGCAGCGTGCGGGCGGAGTCGAGCAGACGCTCGGTGGTCCAGGCCTGCCAGGCGATGCGCCCGCGGACCGGGTGGATCCCCTCGCGCAGCCCGATCGCGAGCAGTCGCGTGAACGCCACGACGAGCACCGCGAACACCAGTCCGGTGACGAGCACCGACGGCACGAGCCAGATCGCGAGTCCGGGGATCGCCGCGCCGATCGTCGCGGCCCCCCGCGCGCCCTGCACCAGCACCAGGGCGCCGAGGGCGAAGGCGATCACCGGAAGCAGTCCGAGACCCATGCTCGATGCGGCATATGCCCAGAGCCAGCGCCGCGGCGACGGCGGACGCTCGGGAGCCAGCGGGGCCGACTTGCCGCCCACCCGCACCGCGGGGGACCCGGCCCAGCGCTGGCCGGCGCGCACCCGCCCGAAGACGGCGGATCCGGGGGCCACCTCGGCGCCGCGCCCGATCCGCGTGCCCGGTGCGAGCGTGCTGCGGGCGCCGACCACCGCGCCCGCGCCGATCCGGATCGCCCCGATGCGCACGACGTCGCCGTCGATCCAGTAGCCGGAGAGGTCGACCTCGGGTTCGATCGCGGCACCCTGGCCGATCTCGAGCATGCCGGTGACGGGGGGAAGGGTGTGCAGGTCGACGTCGGGGCCGATCTTCGCCCCGAGTGCCCGCGCGTAGTAGCTCACCCACGGGGCGCCCGCGAAGCCGACCGGGTCGATCTGGTGGCTGACCTGCTCGGCGAGCCACAGGCGCAGGTGCACCCCGCCGCCGCGCGGGTGATCCCCCGCGCGCACCCCGGCGAGCAGCAGACGGGCGGCGACCGCGGCGACCGCCATGCGCCCGAACGGGGTCGCGAACACCACCAGGCCCACGACGAGCAGCCAGAGCGGTGCGGTCGGCAGCCAGCCGAAGCCCGGGACGAGCTGCAGGAGCGCGCTGCCGGTGAGCAGCCAGAGCACCCACCGGATGCCTCCGAGCACGAACAGCGGAACCCCGAGCACGGTCTGGATCCACTGCATCCGCCGCGGCGTCGGCCGCGACTCGTGGAAGTCGCCGGGCTCCGGCTCGTCGTCGCCGGCCTCGGCCTCGACCGCGTCGGCCATGCGGCGCAGGCGCGGCAGGTCGTAGACGTCGGCCATCGTGAACTCGGGCGCACGGGCGCGGATCCGGCTGACCAGCTGCGCGGCCGCAAGGGATCCGCCGCCGAGCTGGAAGAAGTCGGCGTCCTCGTCGAGCGGACGCACACCGAGCACGGCGAACCATTGCTCGGCGAGCCAGGCGGCGGTGCCGGTGAGGGTCGAGTCGTCGGCGTCGGGGTCGTTCAGCGGCCACGGCAGCGCGGCCTTGTCGACCTTGCCCGAGGTGCGCACCGGGAGGTCGTCCATGACCGCGAGCAGCGGGATGAGCGGCGCAGGGAGCGTCTCGGCGAGCTCGGCCCGTGCGGTCTGCCGGTCGAAGCCCTCGGTCGGCACGACATAGCCGACGAGCAGCGGGATCCCGCCCTCGCTGCGCTGCACCACCACCGTCGCGGCGGTGACCGCCGTGAGGTTCTGCAGCGCAGCCTCCACCTCGCCGAGCTCGATCCGCCGACCGCCGATCTTGACCTGGTCGTCGGCGCGGCCCTGGAACACCAGGCCCGCCTCCTCGTAGCGCACGAGATCGCCGGAGCGGTAGGCGCGCTCCCAGCCCAGCGACGGCATCGGCGCGTACTTCTCGGCGTCCTTCACGGGATCCAGGTAGCGCGCGAGACCGACGCCGCCGATCACGAGCTCACCGGCTTCGCCCTCCGCGACGCGGTTGCCCTCCGCGTCCACGACCGCGAGCTCCCACCCGTCCAGCGGCAGGCCGATCCGCACCGGCTCCCCGGCGCGCAGCGCGTCGCCGTCCATCTCCGCCGCGCAGGCGACGACCGTGGCCTCAGTGGGGCCGTAGGTGTTCCAGACCTCGCGGTCCTCCCCCACCAGGCGCGCGGCGAGCTCGGGCGGCAGCGCCTCGCCGCCGAAGATCAGCAGCCGCAGGTTCTCGATCGCGTCCTGGGGCCAGAGCGCGGCGAGCGTCGGCACGGTCGAGACCACGGTGATGCCGTGCCCGAGCAGCCACGGACCCAGATCCTCCCCTGAGCGCACGAGCGCGCGGGGAGCCGGGACGAGACAGGCGCCGTAGCGCCACGCGAGCCACATCTCCTCGCACGAGGCGTCGAAGGCGACGGAGAGACCGGCGAGCACCCGGTCGCCGGGGCCGATCGGCGCATCCTGCAGGAACAGGTTCGCCTCGGCGTCGACGAACGCGGCGGCGGAGCGGTGCGTCACGGCGACGCCCTTGGGCACCCCCGTGGAGCCGGACGTGAAGATGATCCACGCGTCGTCGAGCGGCATGGGCGGGGTCACGGTCGTGATCGCGACCGAGTTGGGGTGCGGCTCGTCTCCGCCGAACAGGCCGTCGCCCGCGACGCCGGCGGACGCGGATCCGGATCCGTCGTCCGTGTCTTCCGGGGAATCCAGGCCGCGGAACACGCCGCCCGCACCGATCACGCCGCGCACCTTCGCCTCGCCGAAGACGAGGTCGGCGCGCTCCTGAGGATCGTCGGCGTCGACCGGAACGTAGGCGGCGCCCGCCGCGAGGGTGCCGAGGATGGCGATGTACAGCTCCCGGCCGCCCGACGGCATGCGGATCCCGACCCGGTCGCCGCGCAGCACCCCGTGCTCCCGCAGGCGGGCCGCCGTGCGCCAGACCTGCGCGAGGAGCTCGCCGTAGCTGAGCGCGCCGCCCGCGTCCTCGATCGCCGAGGCGTTCGGATGCCGCCGCGCGGTGTCGACGAGGATGTCGATCAGGGTGCGGGGCGTCGCCGCGAGTGCGGCACGGTCGAGGATGTCTTGCATCGGGTTCCGTTCGAGCGGCTGCACGCGGGGCGCGTGCGCGCCCAGGGTACCGCGGGCGGGGAAACAGCAGGTGAAGCGGATCCGGTGGCCTGCGCACCCTCCGCGCAACTCAGGCCACATCGCGGATCCGGGCCTCGATCCGCCGTGTTTCTCCGGTTCTGCGATGCGGGACCTGAGTTGTGCGAGGACTGTACGAAGGCCGATGGGCGATCACCCGCTGAAGCTGCCGACGGAGCCAGCCCTGACGCTCGAAGGCGTCGCTGGCGATCACCCTCACCGTCACGTACCCGCGGGCGGCGGCCTCGAGGTCGCGTTCCCGGTCTCGCACCTGCTGCTCCCACCCGCCGTGATGGGCGCGACTGTCGCATTCGATGATCAGCCAGCCGTCCACCAGGAAGTCGACTCTGCCGACGTCGTCGATCCAGACCTGCAGCTCGACCGAGCAGTCCAGCCCGCGAAGGATCAGCCGCACCAGTGTCTCCGGCCCGGACTCGGCCCGGCCGTCCACGAGCCGCAGCAGGACGCCGCAGCGCGCGGGGAGCTCGGCGAAGATGTCCCGAAGGGCCTCCAGGTCGATGAGCCCGAGATGAAGAAGACTGTCCAGGGTGGCGATCGTCGCACGGGGGCTCTGACAGAGGACCGATTGCAGTATCGCATCCCGAAGACCGGCGGCATGCGTTCCCAGGGCCGGCCCGGACAGATCGCGCCAGTGCGCCACCTCCTGCGGGCCGCGTCGAGGAAGCCGCGCGGCATTCGGGGGCATGTGGCAATGAAGGCGCCGATCGTCCAGGACGAAGACACCCACGAGTCGCAGCAGCGACACGCAGGTCAGGCGGCCGCCGAGGCTCGCGGCCTTCGCCATCTCCGGGGGCGCGTCGGCCGAGGCGAAGACACCTCGACGCACACGGATGAGACGCCCCGACCGGACAGCGAGCTCGATGGCCGATCGCGTCCAACCCTGTGATCTCAGTTCGCGGGTCCGGAAGATGCAGGGATCCAGTCCGGTGGTGCCCGCCGGATCCGACGTTGTTGTTCGCAGCATTCACCGACCCTGGCGCAGAACGGCCCTCCGAAACCGGGTCATGAATAACTTCCCGCTCGCCGCCGATTGTGGAGGACGAACGAGCGCGCCCCTCTCCCGCGCACTATTCAGGCCCCGGTATCCGGAAACCCCGGAGAACGGCCACATAGGCCGCAAACCGAACGGTCCAGCCTGAATTGCGCGTGGCTCAGCCTCCGCACACCCGGAACCGCAGTCGCGTCGGCGCCACGCGCTCGCGCCAGCGGCGGTCCCGAGCGTCCGCTCCCGCACCGCGCCTACCGTCCGCACCGGCGGCCGGCTCGAGATCCCGGGCGCACAACTCAGGCCAGAACTCTGCATCGGCCCGCGCAGATACCCACATCCGCTCTGCGCACGGACTACAGCCCGAATTGTGCGGCGCGGGGCGACGCCACCGCACGGCTGAACCACCGCCCCGGGGCCGAACCACCGGCGCGGGGCCGAACGACTGCCCTACGGCCGGACCACCGCCCCGCGGCCGGATCGCCGACTACCCCGCGGCGGGCGGGGTGCGCTTCGAATCCGCGAGCTCGTCGACCACGAGGGAGCGCTCGTCGATCGTGCCGTTGCGGTACGCCTGCCGTCCGACCATGTGCGCCGAGAGCGGGGCGGTTGCGAACTGCATGAGCACCACGGGCGCCACGAGCAGCAGCCCCAGCACGATCCCGATGACGGAGCGCTGGGAGAGGGCGATAGCGAGGCAGATCAGCAGCAGTCCCAGCACCTGGGGCTTGGTCGCGGCGTGCAGCCGGTTCGGCACGTCGCGCAGGCGCAGCAGCCCGATCGCGGCGGTGAGGCACAGCAGCGCCCCGATCAGCACGAGCACCCACACGGCCGTGTCGACCACGGCATCCGGGATCCGCCACTCGAAGACGTTCATGACGGCGTGTTGTCCCTCCGCGCGACATAGCGCGCCACCGAGATGGATCCGAACACGCCCACCGCGGCGACCACGATGAGCACCGGGAGCGTCCGGGTGTGATGGTTGATCGCCATGTCCGCACCGAGCACGCACATGACCTCGGTGAGCAGCACGTCGGCGGCGACCGCGCGGTCGAGGATCGACGGGCCGATCACGATGCGCACCACGGCGAGGATCGCGGCGACCGCGAACACGACCATGATCACGAGCAGGAGCGGATTCACGGGCGGACCTCCCTCTCGGCGCGCTCATCGGCGCGCAGCTGCGCGGCCTGCGCCGGGGAGCCGAGGGCGCGCACGATGCGGCGCTCCCAGCGCAGGACTCCGGCGCGCTGGTGCTCCACGTCCTCGAGCGAGCGCACGCCGATCACGTGCAGGTACAGCGTGCGGGTGTCGCGCTCGGCCTCGACCACAAGCGAACCGGGGATGAGCGACGAGGTGACCGCGACGTGGGTCATCACGAGGTCGTCGGCGTACCGCAGCGGCACGGCGATGATCGCGGCCCCCGGCGGGCGCCGCGGGTTCAGCACCTGCGCGGCGACGCTGAGCGATCCGTGCACGACCGCGGCGAGGAACTGCACGACGAGCAGCGCCGCCCACCACAGGTTGATCCGCCCGGACAGCTCGATCGTGGGCAGCCGGAACACGCGCGTCACGAACAGCGCCACGACGACGCCGGTCACCGCCGACAGCGCCGTGAACTGACCCCAGAGCAGCATCCACAGCACGACCAGCCAGAGCAGGAACGGCAGCTGCAGGCCGATCTCGCGCCAGATCCCGCGCTTCGTCACCGCGCTCATGAGCCGGCCTCGTCGCCGTCGAGCATGTCGAGATGCACCGGCTGCAGCAGGTTGGCGCCGATCCGCTCGCAGAGCCCGTAGATCGGCCCCGCGAAGACGGTGAGGGCGAGCGTGACGGCCACCATCCCGCCGGTCGCGAAGGTCATGATGGTGGGGATCCGGCGCCGCTCCTGCTGCTCGTCGGCCGCGGGGGCCGCGCCGAGGTGGGCGATGCGCTCGTTCTCGATCTCCTCCGGCGTCTCGTCCTTGCTGCGCCAGAACGCGAGGTTCCACGCGCGCATGAGGGCGTACAGCGTCAGCAGCGAGGTGAGCACGCCGCCGACGATGAGCACCCAGATGAGGGGCGTCGCGACCTGGGCGGCCGCCTGGAACAGGGCGAACTTGCCGATGAACCCGGAGAACGGCGGGAGCCCGCCGAGATTGATCGCCGGCACGAAGTAGAGCACCGCGATGAGCGGCGCCGCCTTCATGAGCCCGCGCACCTTGAGGATCGACGTGCTGCCCGCCCGGCGTTCGACGAGTCCCACGGCGAGGAACAGCGTGGTCTGCACGATGATGTGGTGGACGATGTAGTACACGGTGGCGCCGATCGCGGCCGGCGTGGCGATCGCGAGGCCGAACACCATGTAGCCGACGTGGCTGACCAGCGTGAACGACAGGATCCGTTTCAGCTCCGCCTGCGCGACGGCGCCGAGTATTCCGATCACCATCGTCGCGAGCGCCACGATCATGAGCAGCGTGTTGATGCTCGACACGTTGAACAGCTGCGTCTCGGTGCGGATCAGCGCGTAGACGCCGACCTTCGTGAGCAGGCCCGCGAACACCGCCGTGACCGGTGCCGGTGCGGTCGGGTAGGAGTCGGGCAGCCAGAACGACATCGGGAACACCGCCGCCTTGATGCCGAAGGCGACGACGAGCATGAGGTGCAGGACGAGCTGCGTGCTCGGCGGGATCTCCCCGATCCGCTCGGCGATCTGCGCCATGTTGACGGTGCCGAGCGCGGCGTAGATGAGCGCGATCGCGACGAGGAACAGCACGGACGACACGAGCGAGACGACGATGTAGACCGCTCCGGTGCGGATCCGCGACTCGGTGCTGCCCAGCGTGATGAGCACGTAGGAGGCGACCAGCAGGATCTCGAAGCCGACGTAGAGGTTGAACAGGTCGCCCGCGATGAACGCGTTGAAGATGCCCGCCGCGAGGATCAGGTACGACGGGTTGAAGATCGAGATCGGGGTCTCCTCAGCCCCGTCGGCGGCGCCCTGGCCCACCGAGAACAACAGCACCGCGACGAGCACGATGCTCGACACGAGGACGAGCAGGGCCGCGAGCCGGTCGACGTAGAGCACGATGCCGAACGGGGCGGGCCAGCCGCCGACCATGACGGCGATCGGCTTGGTCTGGTCGACGACCACGAGCAGCGTCGCGGCGATGACCGAGACGGCGGCGAGCGTGGCGACCGTGACGATCACCTGGATCCGGGTGTTCCGGCCGAACACGAGGGTGATCGCCGCGCCGAGCAGCGGCAGGGCGACGAGCAGCGGGACGAGGGCGTTCATCGATCCCCCTCTCCCGGGCTGCGGTCGTCGTCGGTCGTGCGGTGAGCGCGTCCTCCGGCGTCGTCGGGGGCGGGATCCGGCAGATCCACGGGCGCATCGTCGACGAGCGCGGCGTGGTCCTTCGCGTGCAGCACCCGGATCGGCGAGGTCGCGACGCCCACGAAGTCGGTGGTCGCGTCCTCGTCCTCGAGGTCGACCTCGTCGTCCATGAGGTCTTCCTCGATCTCCGTGCGCTCGCGCAGGGCGATGTCGGCCTCGTCGTCCTCGACGGTGTCGGCCTTGCCCAGCTGCCAGGAGCGGTAGATGAGGGCGAGGAGGAAGGCGGAGACCGCGAACGTGATGACGATCGCGGTGAGGGTGAGCGCCTGCGGCAGCGGGTCGCTCATGTCGCCGTCGATGCCGTAGAACGGCGCGCGGCCCGGCCGGCCCATGACGATGAGCAGCAGCAGGTTCACGGCGTTGCCCAGCAGCAGGAAGCCGATGAGCACGCGGGTGAGGCTGCGCTCGAGCATCGCGTAGACGCCGCACCCGAACAGCACGGCCATGATCACGATGAGCACGAGGGAGACGTCCATCAGATGTCCACCCCCCTGGCGCGCATCTCGAGGGTCTGCCGGTCGACCTCGGCGCCGAGACTGCGCAGCACGTCGAGCACGAGTCCGATGACCACGAGGTACACGCCGATGTCGAAGATCGTCGAGCTCACGAACTCGATGTGCCCGATGACGGGGATCTCCGCCTCCCACACCGCGCTCGTCAGCGGGGCGAGACCGAAGAACAGGGGCACCACGGCCGCGCCGACCGCGAGGATGAGACCCCCTCCGAGCAGGCGTCCGGCGTCGGCGGGGGCGGCGGCGCCGAGCTCCCAGCGACCGCCGGCAATGTAGCGCATGACGAGGGCCATGCCGGCGACGAGGCCGCCCGCGAAGCCTCCGCCCGGGGCGTTGTGCCCGGCGAAGAGCAGGTAGATCGACACCACGATGATCGTGTGGAAGAGGATCCGCACGATCACCTCGAGCAGGATCGAGCGGTTCTCCGGCTTGACGTTGCCGCCGCCCACGAGCCACGCGCGGGGCGCCGTGTCGCCGGCCGTCTGCACGCGCACGCCCTCGGTCGTCTCGACCAGCGGAGCCCGGCGCGCCTTGCGCGGTCCTTCGGGCAGCGCCCTGGTGGCCGAGAGCCGGTCGGCGCGATGCGTCACGAACACGAGGGATGCCACGCCCGTCGCCGCGAGGACCAGCACCGACAGCTCGCCCATGGTGTCCCAGCCGCGCAGGTCGACCAGGGCGACGTTGACGACGTTCTTGCCGTGCCCGAGCTCGTAGGCGAGCTTCGGGAACGCCTCGGAGATCGGCTCGGCGACCCGGGATCCGGTGGCGACGACCGCCACGGCCGCCATCATCAGTCCGGCCGCGATGCCGAGGATCGCCCGCGGAACGCGTCCCACCGAGGCGTTGTGCTCCCCCATCCGCGCCGGAAGCCGGCGCAGCACGAGGGCGAAGGTGACCAGGGTCACCGTCTCGACGAGGATCTGGGTGAGCGCGAGGTCGGGAGCGCCGCTCGTGCCGAACAGCACGACCATGCCGAGGCCGGTGACCGAGACCAGCACGACGCCGGTGTAGCGCTTGCGCGCCCGGATCGCGAGGAGCCCCGCGGCGATCATGATGGGCGCGACGACGAGCTGCACCGGCGTGTGCCACGCGCTGAGTCTCGCGTCGATCGGACCGCCGGCGAGGAGGGCGGTCGTCTCCCCTGCGATCACGACGACGAAGATCGTCCCGACGTACACGGGCAGCGAGCCGCGCTGGGTGAGGGAGGTCGTCACGACCGAGAGGCGGTCGATCGCGCGCATAACCAGGTAGTACGCGTCCTGGGCGGTGAACCGCAACAGGCGGGGGGCACGGTCCCAGCCGAGGCGCCGGGTGAGCGGGAACAGCGCGAGTCCGAGCAGCACGGCGCCCAGCGAGAGGAACAGGGCCGGGGCCAGGCCGTGCCACAGGGCGAGGTAACCCGGATCCAGCGGATTGCCGTCGTAGTCCGGCGCCTTCGCGTCGTCCGCGAAACCGTAGAGCGCGACCGTGATCACCGACGCCAGGGGTCCGAGCACCAGGGTGCCGGCGGCCAGCACCACCGGGGACACGAGGAAGCCGAACGGCGGCGAAGGCCATTCCGTATCGGGAATATATGCGCCCGTCGCATCCTTCTTGCGCCAGAACGCGCCCCAGAGGAAGCGCGCCCCGTACGCGGCGGTGAGGATGGAGCCCAGGATCACGCCGGCGAGCGCGACGATCCCCCAGGGCGACCCGCGCAGCGCCTCGTCGAACAGCGCCGCGAGCGTCGACTCCTTCGCGACGAACCCGATCGTCGGCGGGATGCCCATCATGGATCCGACCGCGAGGAACCCGGCGGTCGCCAGCAGCGGCGCCTGCCGCCCCACGCCGCTGATCTCGGTGACGTCGCGGGTGGAGAGCTGGCGGTCGATGACGCCGACGATGAGGAAGAGGGACGACTTGAACAGCGCGTGGCTGATCACCAGGGCGAGACCCGCGAGGATCGCGTCCGAGGTGCCGTAGCCCAGCACGATCGTGAAGAAGCCGAGCTGGCTCACCGTGCCGAAGGCGAGGATGCGCTTCAGATCGGTCTCACGCAGCGCCTGCACGCCGCCGAGCAGCATCGTGAAGACGCCGAGCGAGATCGTGATCGGCCGCCACGGGCCGGACAGGGCGAACACGGGGGCGAACCGCGCGATCAGGTAGATGCCCGCCTTCACCATCGCCGCGGCGTGCAGATAGGCGCTGACCGGCGTGGGCGCCGCCATCGCGCCCGGCAGCCAGAAGTGGAAGGGGAAGATCGCCGACTTGCTGAGCGCTCCGACGAGCAGCAGCACGATCGACGCATCGACCAGCGGCCCGGTGGGTGCGATCTCCAGGATCCGGGAGATGCTCGACGTCCCCGCATCGACGGAGAGGAACACGACGCCGATGAACATCGCGAGTCCGCCGAGGGTCGTCACGAGCAGCGCCTGCAGCGCCGCACGCCGGCTCGCTCCGCGGCGGTGATAATGCCCGATGAGCAGGTAGGACAGGATGCTGGTGAGCTCCCAGAACATCACCAGCAGCACGAGATCGTCGGTCGTGACCAGGCCGTACATCGCGCCCGCGAAGGCGAGCAGCACGGCGGCGAACTGGCCGAGCCCCTCCTTGGATCCGCGGAAGTACCACCGGCAGTAGAGCAGCACGAGCGCCCCGACACCGCTGACGATGAGGGCCAGCAGCCAGCTCAGCTCGTCCAGCCGGAACGAGAGCGAGAGCCCGAGCTGGGGGATCCAGTCGATCGACTCCCGCGGGACCAGATCCGGATCGGCGGATCCGAGCAGCACCTGCGGGGTCAGCGCTGCCGTGTACACGAACGCCGCGGCCGGGACGAGCGCCGCGACGGCGAACGCGCGGGCCCCGATCCAGGCGACCAGCAGCGGCAGCAGCAACGAGGCGAGGGCGAACACGGCGAGGAGCGTCAGCATGGCGGTCTCCTCTGGCTCGTCGGTCTCTGCGGACTCAGCGGGTGGGCGCGCAGGTCGACACAGGCGGGCGGGTTCCCGTCCAGTTTAGGGGCAGTTGCCTGACCCGTTGCATGCCGGATCCGGAATCTAATGCCGGTGCGCCGGCGCCGGACCGGTCGTGGTGCCCTCGCGGAACGTGCAGGTGAAGCGGATCGATGCCGCCTGCTCCCCCGCGAGCAGGCGGGCCACGGCGTCTCCCGCTGCGCGTCCCTTCTCCACCGCAGGCTGCACGGCGGTGGTCAGCACGTGCTCGCCGAGGCCGTCGACAGCGATGCCGTCGAAGCCGGCCACGCTGACGTCCTCCGGCACGCGCAGCCCCGCCTCCTCGGCAGCCCGGATGATCCCGGCTGCGATGAGGTCGCTCTGCGCGATCACCGCGGTGGGCCGCGATTCCGGGTCGGCGAACAGCAGTCGCCCGGCGATCAGGCCCTCGTCGATGAGGCTGCCCCCGGCCGACACCACCCGGGCGTCCGGGAAGACCGCGAGCGCGCCCTCCAGGCGGGCGGCCGTCACGGGCGTCGTGATGCTCGCGATGCGCTCCGGGCTCGCATCGCCGCGCACCCGCTCCGTGTCGAACGGCAGCGTCACCACGGCGACGCTGCGGTGCCCCAGGGCCCGCAGGTGATGGGCGATCTGCGCCGCGGCCTCGACGTTGTCGAGCTCCATGCGAGGCACGCCCTCCCCCGCATCCCCCTCGATCACCACGACGGGCAGACCGCGCGCACGCACGGCCTGCAGCGTCTCGCGCATGCGGCCGCTGCAGCCGATCAGCACGGCGGCGTCGATCGGCGCGGTGGCGAGCGTCGGCGCATCGGCGCCCGCCTCGGGGTCGTCGCGCAGCAGCAGCACGCCGGCGCCGAGCGCGGCGAGGCCGTCGGTCAGCCCGTCCATGGTCGCGGTCTTGATGGGATCGAGGAACGCGGTGCGCAGGTGCTCCTCGAGCGCGACGGCGACGATGCCGCTCCTCCCCCGCCGCAGCGACGCCGCGCGGGGGTCGGGGCCGGTGTAGCCGAGCTCTGCGGCGACGGCGAGCACGCGCTCCCTCGTGGCCGCGGCCACCGGGGCCTTGCCGCTGAACACGACAGAAGCGGTGGACGGGCTCACCCCGGCGGCGCGGGCCACGTCGGCGATCGTCGCGCGGCGCCGCGGGGCCGCGGCGTCCGGATCCGAGCTCATGACTCGACAATAACACCGCGGGGAACACGGAATCGAATCGATTCGATACACTGTCCGGATGGACACCGCCCTCACCCGCTCCCAGTTCGTGCGCTGGCGCACCGCGATCTTCGCGATCTTCCTCGTCAGCGGCATGACGATGACGACCTGGGCGTCGCGCGTCCCGGCGATCAAGGAGGAGCTCGGGATCGACAAGGCGCAGCTCGGCTTCGTGCTCGTCGGCATGGGCATCGCCTCGATCGTGGGCGTGTCCACCAGCCCCGCCGTGCTCGCCCGCACCGGGGGACGACGCGGCATGCTGATCACGCTTCTCACGACGGCGGTCGGCACCGTTCTGATCGGTGTCGGCGCCGACGTGCTGCACGCCGTGCCCGTCGTGCTGATCGGCCTCGTGCTGTTCGGGCTGGGCGGCGGCAGCCTCGACGTGATGATGAACGTCGAGGCCACGGCGATCGAGCAGCACGCCGGCAAGACGATCCTGCCGGTGTTCCACGCCTTCTTCAGCTTCGGCACCGTCATCGGCGCGGGTCTCGGCGCCGCCGCGGCGGCGCTGCACATCCCCGTGTGGCCGCACACCCTCGCGATCGCGGGGGTCATCGTGATCGTCGCGCTCGTCAGCGTGGTCCAGGTGCCGAAGCGCGAGGAGACCCTGGATCCGACTCCCGACGCGCCGCGCGCCACCTGGAGCGAGCGGATGCGCACCTCGCTCGCAGTCTGGCGCGAGCCGCGCACGTACGCGCTCGGCGTCGTCATGCTCGGTATGGCCTTCGCGGAGGGCGGCGCCAACGACTGGCTCGCGCTCGGCGTCGCCGAGGACCACCACGCGGGTCCTGCGCTGGGAGCCGCGGCCCTGGCGACGTTCTCGGTCTCGATGACCGTGGTGCGCCTGTTCGGCGGACCACTCGTCGACCGCTTCGGGCGCGTCATCGTGCTGCGCGTGCTCGCGATCACCGCCGCGGCCGGGATCCTGCTGTTCATCCTCGCGCCGAGCACTCCGCTGGTGTTCCTGGGTGCGGCGCTGTGGGGGATCGGCGCGTCGCTCGGGTTCCCGCTGGGCATGTCCGCCGCGGCCGACGATCCGGCGAAGGCGGCGGCCCGGGTGAGCGCCGCGGCGACGATCGGCTACATCGCGTTCCTCGGCGGCCCGCCGGTGCTCGGCTTCATCAGCAACCACCTGGGTCTGCTCAACACGCTCTACATCATCGTGGTGCTCGCCGCCCTGTCCGGCCTGTTCTCCGGCGCCGCCCGGCCGCTCCGCGAGGACGAGAAGGTCTCCGCAGGCTGAGGCGGCCGAAGGGACGCCGGCTCGGCCGAGCAGGCGCCGGCGCCGTGTCGAGCGAGCGGACGCCGGGGCGACCGGGCGGGGAGCCGGGTCGACCGAGCGGGAGCCGGGTCGACCGGGCGACCCGCGGGCGCGCGGCGGGCTAGGCTCTTCGGGTGCGTCTCGTCATCGCCCGCTGCGCCGTGGACTACACCGGCCGCCTCAACGCCCACCTGCCCCTCGCCACGCGTCTGCTCGTGCACAAGGGCGACGGCAGCCTGCTCGTGCACTCCGACGGCGGCAGCTACAAGCCGCTGAACTGGATGAGCCCGCCGTGCCGGCTCGAGGCCGAGGCGCCGGGGGAGGAGGAGGCGTCGGCCGGGGTCACCGAGGTCTGGCGGGTCACCCACCAGAAGACCGGCGACGCGCTGCGCGTGCAGATCTACGAGATCCTGCACGACTCCGCCCATGAGCTCGGCGTGGATCCGGGACTCCAGAAGGACGGCGTCGAGGCGGATCTGCAGCGACTGCTCGCCGAGCAGGTGGATCGGATCGCGGAGGGCGCGACCCTGGTGCGCCGCGAGTACCCGACCGCGATCGGCCCGGTCGATCTCATGGTCCGCGACGCCGACGGCAGGGCGATCGCCGTCGAGATCAAGCGCCGCGGCGACATCGACGGCGTCGAGCAGCTCACCCGCTACCTCGAGCTGCTCGGACGGGATCCGCACCTCGCGCCCGTGCAGGGCGTGTTCGCCGCCCAGGAGATCAAGCCGCAGGCGCGCGTGCTCGCCGAGGACCGCGGGATCCGCTGCCTCGTCCTCGACTACGAGGCGATGAAGGGAATCGACAGCGGAATCCCCACCCTGTTCTGAGGGCCTCTCGCGACAACCCGCCTGAGCCCGCGCCCTAGGCTGGAAGGCATGGCCGTCTCCCCCTATACCTGCATCCTCTGGGACGTCGACGGCACGATCGCCGACGCTTCGGCCGGCATCCTTCCGCGCCTCATCCAGGTCTTCGCGGAGTTCGGCCTGCCGGAGCCGGCGCCGGAGTCGCTGTCGCGGTGGATCGGGCCTCCGATGTTCGAATCGTTCCGCGATCTGGCCGGGCTCTCCGAGGAGGACGCCCACCGGGCCGTCCGGGAGTACCGCCGGCTCGCCGCTCGGGACGGGTACGCCGCCAGTGTGCGCATCTACCCCGGCGTCGCGGAGGCGCTGCGGGCCGTGAAGGCCGCGGGGATCCCGCAGGCGACCGCCAGCTCGAAGCCCGAGAACCAGGTGTTCGCGATCCTGGAGCACTACGCGCTGCTCGACGACTTCGTCATCGTCGCCGGCGCTCTCCCCGATGCCTCCGGTCTGCACGACGGGAAGGAGGCGGTGCTGCGCCGCGCACTGCACCGTCTCGCCGATGCAGGTGTGGACGTGAGCCGCCCCGTGCTCATCGGCGACCGCCTCCATGACATCGAGGGAGCGGCCCCGCTGGGCGTCCCCGTGATCTTCGTGACCTGGGGCTTCGGCGCGGCGGGGGAGTCCGCCGGATCCATCGCCGAGGTCGCGACGCCGGAAGAGCTGCTGCGGATCCTGCTCCCGCACGGCTGAGCGCGACCCCGACGCTCCGCAAGACGCGCGCGACCGCGAGACGCGCGCGACCGCGAGACAGCACGGCGCGCACGACCGCGAGACCGAACTTCCGTCCCGAGACCGACGCTCGGATCGTGGGTTTCGGGACGCAGGTTCGGTCTCGCGGTCGTGCGCACGAATCGAGCCGACGGTGACGCGCACGGATCGAGCCGACGGTCACCCGCGGACAAAGAGAACTCCCCCGGGGCCGAAGCCCCGGGGGAGTCAGAAGTCCGTGTCGCTCAGAGCGGACGGATGTTCTCGGCCTGCAGGCCCTTGGGGCCCTGCGCCACATCGAACTCGACGCGCTGGTTCTCGTCGAGCGAGCGGTAGCCGGAGGATGCAATGGCGGAGTAGTGCGCGAACACGTCAGCTCCACCGTCGTCGGGGGAGATGAAGCCGAAGCCCTTCTCCGAGTTGAACCACTTAACCGTGCCCTGAGTCATGTACTGCCTTCTTGCTTGGGCTTACGCCGGCGCAGACGCGACCGACGATGCTAACGCTATCCGAGAGCACCGTCATTGCAACACCCCGCGGAACAAGGTGACGAAAATGTTGCATCCCGTGACGGGCCGGGATCCGGCTGCCGATCGGCGTTCCGCCGGGAAATGGAGCGGGTCCCCACCGCGGGGGGAGCGATGGGGACCCAGGACGACCGGAGGGTGCGTCTGAAATCAGCATAGCCCATGTTCGAAGGATTTGTCCCCCAAAAGGGGGACAGATTCCGGGTCGCGGGTCTATCATCGCAATACATCGGAATACTGGGGGAGGACGGCCCCCTCGGGGTATCCATTGGGGACTGGATATGCCGAGGGGGCCAATGTGCGCACAGGCCGCCGGTCGCTGGGGATGACCTTCCGCCTTCGCTGGGGACTCAGGACGGGAACGGCCCTTCTCATGTGCGCCGGGTCAACACTAGGCGAGTGCGCCCGGCCTGTCCAGGCGCTCCGGCCGAGAGGGCGCGATCACGCGGGCAGCGCGTGCCATTCCTCCTGGAGCAGGCCGTAGCTCATGCCGTCCATCCACTCGCCGCTGCGGTGCAGCGCGGTGCCCCGGCTGTGCTCCTCGCGCCGCATGCCCAGCCGCTCCATCATCCGCCAGGACGCCTCGTTCGCCGCGAAGCAGCCGGCGCTCACCCGGCGCAGACCCAGCTCGGTGAAGCACGCCGCCATCACCGCGCGCACCGCCTCCGTGGCGTAGCCCCGGCCCTGATGCGCCGGATCCATGGCCCACCCGAGCTCGGCCTGGACGCCCTCCGCCTGCGCGCGCACCTCGGTCTGCGCCCACGCGTCCTCGACGCGCAGCATGATGTCGCCGATCACGCCCGCCCCGGGCAGCTCCACGAGCAGCGTGACGGCGAGCCGCTCCGGGTCCATGAAGTGCGCACGGAACGCCTCCGCGTCGGCCGGCGCCGTGCTCAGCCAGCGCCCCACCTCGTCGATGCGGCGGTAGCGCCACACCGCGTCGGAGTCGTCCGCCGTGCTCGCGCGCACGATGAGCCGCTCGGTGCGCAGCGGGAGGGCGATCCGGTCCAGGGCGGGGGAGGTCATGCCTCCAGGCTAGGGTCCGGATCCGACATCCGCGCGGAGCGCACGTCGACGAGGCCGTCCAGAGCCTGCAGCAGGCGGGCGGCGCCGGGGCGATCGGGCGTGGTGCGGGTGTGCACCAGCACGTTCATCGCCGCGAGCACGAGCGACACCGCGCGCACGGCCTCGTCATGGTCGGACGAGCGACGCTCGGCGAGCTCGATGAGCTGCTCGCGCACCGAGCCCATCCACTGCGAGAACGCGGGCAGCAGCTCGGGCCGCCGGATGAGCAGCTGCTTGATCCGCTGCCGGTCCATCCCCTCGTCCATCGAGGAGCCGACCACCTCGCACAGCGCGGGGACGAGCTCGCCGCGTGCCGCGAGGAACCGCCGCACCACGTCGTCCGCCGCACCGGAGGCGGGCAGCTTCAGCGCGGCCGCGGCCTTGGAGGGGAAGTAGTTGAAGAACGTGCGCGGCGACACGTCGACGGCCTGGCAGATCTGCTCGATCGTGGTGCCGTCGAGCCCCTGCTCCTCGACGAGGCGCAGGGCGGCCTCGTGCAGTGCCTGGCGGGTCTGCTGCTTCTTGCGCTCGCGTCGGCCCTCGCCGGCGCGCTCGCTCACCGCGCCTGTGCCTTCCGCGATCTCGATCATGCTCCTCATCCTCCCCGACGGGAGGGCCGGAACGGGAATCGGCCCGTTCCGGCCCCTCCGTTCAGGCCTGCTGGGTCCTGATGGTGCCGGTCTCGCTGACGCCCGCCGCGTCGGCCTGCTCCTGCAGCGCCGAGCGCGTGCGCAGCGGCGGCGCCTTGAAGAACCAGCTCAGCACGAACGCGAGCATCAGCACGCCGAAGCCGACCCAGTAGATGACGTCGATGGCCTTCGTGAAGCCGACCATGAACGGCTTGGTGAGCGCCGGATCCGCCCCGTTCAGGAACGAGGTGTCGCTGACCGAGCTGCTGGATCCGCTCGAGGCCTTCGACGTGCCCTTGTCGATCTCCTTGACGATGTTCGGCACCAGCTGGCCGACCCAGTACGTGCGCTGATCCTTGTTCGACCAGTCCACGACGACCTTGCCGTCCTGCACCGTGCCGTGCGCCTTGTCCGCGACGGCCTGCAGGGCCTTCGCCTCGGCGGCGGGAGTCGCTTCGGCGACCTTCTGGTCGATCACGGTCTGCGCGGCCGCGGCGGGGAGCTGACCAGCGGCGACGGCCTGGTTCACCCCGGTCGTGACGGCGTCGGTCACCGCCTTGCCCGCCGCGGTCTTGGCCTCGGCGGCGCCCTTGTCGAGCTGCGTCTGGATGTTCGCCTCCAGCGGTCCCACGATCGGGTTCCACAGCTGCTTCATGACGGCCTTGTTCTGCTCCTTGCCCGCGACGGCAGGATCCAGTGCCGCGTTGAGCGCGGCCGTGAGCGTCGGCTTGTCGGCCATGCTGTGGGTGATGTTCAGCGGCAGCAGCGTGAACAGGATCGACAGCATGATCGCGGTGCCCAGCGTTCCGCCGATCTGGCGGAAGAAGGTGGCGGCGCTCGTGGCGACGCCCATGTCGGGCGCGGCGACCGCGTTCTGGCTCGCCATGGTCAGCGACTGCATGAGCTGGCCGAGGCCCAGGCCCACCACGAACATGCCGATCATCATGAACCACACCGGGGTGCTGGACGAGACGAAGGTGAGCAGCAGGAAGCCGAGCGCGGTGCACAGCGTGCCGGTGCGCGGGAAGATCCCGTACTTCCCGGTGCGCGAGGTGATCTGGCCCGCGGCCATCGACGAGGTCATGAGGCCGACGACCATCGGCAGCATCGCGAAGCCCGACTCGGTCGGGGTGAGACCGGCGACGATCTGCATGTACAGCGGGATGGTCATCATCGCACCGAACATGCCGAAGCCCACCAGCACGCCGATGACGGTCGCCATCGAGAAGGTGTTGGAGTGGAAGAGGCGGATCGGGATGATCGCGTCGTCCTTCATGGCGATCTCGATCAGCACGAACGCGATCGCGCCCAGGCCGCCGATGACGTAGCAGGCGATCGCGGCGAACGAGGCCCAGCCCCACTCACGACCCTGCTCCGCGACGAGCAGCAGCGGCACGAGGGCCACGATCACCGCGGTGGCGCCCCACCAGTCGATCCGGGGGTTGTCGTGCTTGGCGACCTTGGGCAGGTGCAGGAACGCGATCACCATGCCGAGGGCGATGAGGCCGATCGGGAGGTTGATGAGGAACACCCAGCGCCAGCCGGAGATCCAGAGGATCTCGTTCGCGCCCGCGAACAGGCCGCCGACGAGCGGGCCGATGAGCGAGGAGATGCCGAAGACGGCGAAGAAGTAGCCCTGGTACTTGGCCCGCTCGCGCGGGGCCAGGATGTCGGCCATGATCGCGAGCGGCAGCGACATCAGCGCGCCGGCGCCGATGCCCTGGAAGGCGCGGAACCCGGCCAGCATGATCATCGACGTCGAGAACGTCGACATCACGGATCCGATGATGAACACCGAGATGCCGAAGATGAACAGCGGGCGGCGGCCGAAGATGTCGCTGAGCTTGCCGTAGATCGGCACCGAGATCGTCGAGGTGATCAGGTACGCGGTGGTGACCCAGGCCTGCTGGTCGAGGCCGTGCAGGTCATCGCCGATGGTGCGGATCGCGGTGCCGACGATCGTCTGGTCGAGCGAGGAGAGGAACATGCCGGCCATGAGGCCGTAGATGACGAGCAGGATCTGCCTGTGCGTCATGATCGGGGCGTTCTGCTTGCGCTCGGTGCGCGTCGCCCCCGTGGTTGCTGTCGCGGTGGACATGGAGTCCCTTCGGGTGGATCGAGGACGCCGGAGCTCGTCGTCGACACCGGTCGCCTCGAGCGCCGACGTTGGCGGCAAGAATGTTGCAGCCCTGCAAGATTACACGAAAGGAAAGGTTGCGCAAACGCACTTTCGCTATGAGGTTCCTGGATCCTGCCCGGTCGCGGGCGCCCCGGCTCAGGCCGCGTCGCGCAGCCGTGCGCCCCGCGCGGCGACCAGCTGCTCGACGCCCTCGAGAAGCCGATCCGCACCGGGACGTTCGCCACCGGCGGTGCCGTCGTGCACGATCACGCTGAGCGCGGCCATCGTGAGGGCCACGGCGGCCATGGCATCGTCCTCGTCCGCACGCTCGCGCACGAGATCGACGTACTGCTGGCGCACCGAGCCCATCCACTGCGCGAAGGCGGGCATGAGCTCGGGGCGGCGCACCACCAGCGCCTTCATGCGCCGGCGCTGCTGGGCGTCGTCCATCGACGTGCCGATCAGCGCGCACAGCGCCGGCACCAGCTCGCCCTCCGCCGCGCGGAAGGCCGCGGCGCCGTCGGGGGAGACGGCCGAGTCGGGAAGGTCGAGGGCGGCCGCGGCCTTGGACGGGAAGTAGTTGAAGAAGGTGCGCGGCGACACGTCCACCGCCTCGCAGATCTGCTCGACCGTGGTGCCGTCGAGGCCCTTCTCGTCCACCAGCCGCAGGGCGGCCTCGTGCAGGGCCTCGCGGGTCTGCTGCTTCTTGCGCTCGCGGCGCCCGCAGGTGTCCGCGTGCGGATCCGCCGCGGCGGCCTCGTCGATGTTCGTCATCTCGCTCTCCTCGAGCGCCGGGGCGGGGTGCGCCCCGGCGCCCGTCAGGCTCGGCTCAGGCCTTGTGGGTCCTGATGCTCCCGGTCTCGGTCATGCCCGCCTTGTCCGCCTGCTCCTGGAGCGCGGACCGGGCGCGCAGCGGCGGCACCTTGAAGAACCAGGTGAGCACGAACGCGAGCAGGATCACGCCGAAGCCGACCCAGTACAGCGTCACGAGGCCCTGGATGAAGCCGATCATGAACGGCTTGCTGAGCGCGGCGTCGGCACCGGTGAGGAACGAGGTGTCGTTCACCGTCGTGCCGGACGACGCGGATCCGGAGGCATCGCTCTCCTTCTTCTTGATCTGGTCCTGCAGCGTCGGGACCAGCTGGTCGACCCAGTAGGTGCGCTGGTCGTGGTCGGCCCAGTCGACCGCGACCTTGTCACCCTGCACCGAGGCGTGCGCCTTCTCGGCGACCGCGCTCAGCACCTTCTCGTGCGCCGCCGCCTCAGCGGCGGGCGTCGCCTCGGCGACCTTCTGCGCGATCACCGCGGGGGCGGCCTCGGCCGGCAGTTGTCCGGCGGCGACCGCCTGATCCACGCCCGCGGTCACCGCGGAGGTCACCGCCTCGTCCGCCGCGGCCTTCGCCTTCGCGTCGCCCTCGGCGACGCCCTTGTCGAGCTGCGCCTGGATGTTCTCGGTCAGCGGGCCGACGATCGCACTCCACTGCTGCTTCATGATCGCGGCGTTCTCGGTCTTGGACGACGCGACCGGATCCAGCGCCGTGTCGAGCGCGGCGGTCAGGTTCGCCTTGTCCTCGGTGGCGTGCAGGATGTTGGCGGGCAGCATCGAGAACAGCACGGAGAGCATGACGGCGGTGCCCAGGGTTCCGCCGATCTGGCGGAAGAAGGTGGCGGCGCTCGAGGCGACGCCCATCTCGTGCGGGGCGACGGAGTTCTGGCTCGCGAGCGTCAGCGGCTGCATGAGCTGGCCGAGGCCCAGGCCCAGCACGAACATCCCGGCGAAGATCTGCCACAGCGGCGTCTCGTACCGGATGAGGGTGAGCGAGAAGAAGCCGACGGCGGTGAAGAGCGTTCCGAGGACGGGGAAGATGCGGTACTTGCCCGTGCGCGCGGTGAGCTGACCCGAGGTCAGCGAGGCGATCATGAGGCCGACGATCAGCGGGAGCATCGACAGGCCGGACTGGGTCGGGTTCATGCCGACGACGATCTGCATGTACAGCGGGATCGTCATCATCGCGCCGAACATCGCGAAACCCACGAGGAAGCCGAGCACGGTGGCCATGGAGAAGGTGCCGGAGCGGAACAGCTTCAGCGGGATGATCGCGTCGTCCTTCATGAGCGCCTCGATCACGATGAATGCGACGAGGCCGATGCCGCCGATCACGTAGCAGGCGATGGAGGCGGGGGAGTCCCAGCCCCAGGCGCGGCCCTGTTCCACGACGATCAGCAGCGGCACGAGTGCGACGATCACGGCCGCGGCACCCCACCAGTCGATCCGGGGACCCTTGTGCTTTCCGACCTTGGGCAGGTGCAGGAAGGTGATCACCATGAACAGGGCGAAGAGCCCGAGCGGGATGTTGATGAGGAATGTCCAGCGCCAGCCGTCGATCCAGAGGATCTCCTTCGCTCCGGCGAACAGGCCGCCCACGAGCGGGCCGATCACGGTCGCGATGCCGAACACCGCGAAGAAGTAGCCCTGGTACTTGGCGCGCTCACGCGGGGCGAGGATGTCGCCCATGATCGCGAGCGGCAGAGCCATGAGCGCACCGGCCCCGATGCCCTGGAAGGCGCGGAACGCGGCGAGCATCATCATCGACGTCGAGAACGCGGAGAGCGTGGATCCCAGGATGAAGATCACGATGCCGAGGATGAACAGCGGGCGGCGGCCGAAGATGTCGCTGAGCTTGCCGTAGATCGGCACGGCGATGGTCGAGGTGATGAGGAACGCGGTGGTGACCCAGGCCTGTTGGTCGAGGCCGTGCAGGTCGTCGCCGATGGTGCGGATCGCGGTGCCGAAGACGGTCTGCGCGAGCGACGAGAGGAACATGCCGCTCATCAGTCCGTAGATCACCAGCATGATCTGCTTGTGCGTCATGATCGGCTTCGCGGCGAGCGGAGCGGGCGCCTCGACCGTCGTGACGGTGTCGGTGGCGGTTGCCATGGAGGTCCTTCCAGGAGAGCGGGGGATGGTGCGGTGCGGATCCCGCCCGCGGACTTCATCGATCGACGCGGGCGCCGACGCCGGCGCAAAACTTGCAACCCTGCAATGTTACACCATTGCAAGCTTTCCTGCACGCACGGATCTGGATCCGG
Source organism: Microbacterium sp. MMO-35 (assembly GCF_037147555.1). NCBI lineage: Bacteria > Bacillati > Actinomycetota > Actinomycetes > Micrococcales > Microbacteriaceae > Microbacterium > Microbacterium sp. MMO-35. The sequence continues at coordinate 673,549 of NZ_JBBCVH010000001.1, read as the reverse complement.
TTCCGGGCGTCGACCCCGACGCCTCCGCCGAGAGGGCGCCTCTCGGTCGTTCGGAGCGTGCACCACCGTCGGAGATGTGCGCCACGTTCGGAGGGAATCGCCGAATCCCTCCGAGGGTGGTGCACATCTCCGACGGTGAGGCCCGCGGTCCGCGGGCGCCTTCTGCCGCACGCGTCCGCGCCGCGCGGGCCGCGCGACCCGCGTCCGCGCCACGCGGGCCGCGCGACCCGCGAGCGCGCTCAGTTCGCGAGCGCACTCAGTTCGCGAGCGCGCTCAGCCCGCCGGCAGGTGGTCGCAGTCGGGGGTCGGCGCCTTCCCGTCCCAGCGGTCGAGGGTCCACTGCTCGAGCTGCGGAGTGAGCGGGGAGTCGGGGCCGACGAGCTCGACGTGCCCGAGACCGGGATAGGTGCGGTAGTCGATCGGGATCCCGGCGGCGCAGCGGGCCGTGACCCACGCGTCCTGGATCGCGGGCTTCACGAGCGGATCCGCGAGTCCCTGCGCGACGAGCACCGGGGCGGGGAACGGCCCGACGGGCTCCTGCGCCTTGAGCTCGTCGCCGAAGGGCCCGTCGAGGAGGGCGTCGGGGAAGATCTGGTTCGGCACCTGACTGCCGCGCAGGATCGCGGCGAGGCCGTCGTGCCCGTTGAAGCAGAGCCCGCCGATGCGCTCGACCGGCCCTGCGGAACCGGGGGTGAGGCTCTTCTCGACGTTCAGCTCGGGGAAGACCTTGTCCCAGGTCGCCGCGATGTAGGCCGAGACCGTCTTGCCCGCCGTCTCCGACTTGATCGCCTCGGCGAGCGCGTACAGGTTCGAGGCCGGGGCGAACGCCGCGACGCCCTTGACCGTGAACTCCGGGGCGTATGAGGACGCGATCTGCCCGGTCCACAGCGAGCCCTGTCCACCCTGCGAGTGGCCCCAGATCACGGTGTCGGTGGAGACCTTCAGCTCGCTGAAGCCGAGCACCGCCTTCGAGGCGTCCCAGACGTTGCGCGCCTCCGCGTCGCCCACGAGATAGGGGTGCGGCCCCTTCGTGCCCAGGCCGATGTAGTCGCTGGTCACGGCGACCCAGCCGTGCTGGGTCACCATGTCGGCCATGGCGGTGCCCGCACCGTCGGCGAACGGCGCGGCGCTCAGCGACGGCGCGCAGCCCGGAACGACCCCGACCGTGCCGTGGGCGACGGTGAGCAGGGGCAGCGGATCCGGCCCCGGGTCGGCGGGGGCGAGCACGGTGCCGCTGCTCACCGCCGGCGATCCGTCGGGATTCGTCGTCGTGTACAGGATCCGCCAGGCCCTGGCCCCCGCGGGGACGCCCACGGTCAGCGGCTCGGAGCGGATCAGCGTGCCCGGCTTCGAGGGCACCTCGGCGGGCGGCGTGTAGAAGGCGTCCGGCGTCGGCAGGGGGGTGCCGCCGAGCAGGGCGCCGCTGCCCGCGGCGAGCGCGACCGCCAGCACGAGTGCCGCGCTCGCGCCGATCGTGCGCAGCCACCGCGCACCGCGGCGTCGGGCGGAGGCCGGGCATGCGGGGGAGCGCCGCCACACGGCGCGCACGATGAGCTGCACGCCGAGGAAGAAGAACCACGCGCCGACGCCGAGCCGGAACACCACCAGGGTCAGCACCGGCCAGAACACGGTGATCGCGGCGACGGCGAGCGTGGCCATGGCGGCGATGAGCGCGGTCGCACGCTGATCCGCACCCGGCCGGAAGGCCCGCACCGCGGTCGCGACGGCGAAGGCGACGAGCGCGATGGTCAGCAGGAGGGAGAGGATCGGCGCACCCGCCGCCGGCCACAGCGCCATCCCGGCGCCGAGCAGCACGAGCAGCGCGCCGAGGCCCCGGCTGAGGATCAGGGGCAGCGATCGGGATCCGGGTCCCGGCGCGGGCGCGTCTGCTCCGTCACCGGGGGTGACCAGCACCGCGACCCCCGCGAGCAGGATCCCGATGCCGGCGACGAGCGCGATGGTCTGCACGGTCATCGACACGAGGAGGAACACCGCGCCGACCCCGACGAGAGCGAGGCCCAGCACGATCCGCAGCGGCGTGCTCAGCCGGTTCACGGCCGAAGCGCCTCGGCCGGCAGGGCGGGGATCGCCGGATCCCGCGGCGGCGCTGTCTTCCGGATCCACGACGTCTCCCTCGGCTCGCGCCGCGGGTCTGCGGCTGAGGTCAGACTAGCGGCGTCCGGGCCGGGCGCGAGGGCCTGATTCCGAGCAGGCGCTGCGCCGGCGGGACGCCGACATATCGGTGCGCGGGGATCGCCAGGAGAAGCGGATCGCCAGGAGAAGCGGATCGCCGGGAGAAAGGGATCGCCGGGAGAAAGGGATCGCCGGGAGAAGCGGTGCGCCCGCCGGCCCCAACCGACGGGCGCAACCGTGCGTCCCCAGCGCGACGTGCCTGCGCGTCGCTGCGCCCCCGCTCAGGCAACGGGAGGCGACGATCCACGATAGATCGGCCATCCGCCTCATCCCCGCCGGCGGCGGAACCCTGGTATCAACTACGCGCTCGGCGGTCCCGTCAGCGGCCGAGCTCCCGTCGCGAACGCGCGCCGAGCTTGGCCAGCACCCGTCTCATGTGGCCGCTCACCGTGCGCACGCTCAGGCCGAGTTCGTCCGCGATCTCCGCGTCGGTGAGGTCTCTGCTCGCGAGCTCGCCGATCTCCCGTTCGCGGCGGCTCAGGGCCGCCCAGCGCGCGTCGTCGCGCACCGCGGACGGCGCGGTGCCCGACGCCGGTGGCTCCCCGGGACGCAGCTGCCTGCGCGAGCCCAGCCCGAGCTTGCGCAGCACGTTGCCCATGTGGAATGCCACCGCCTTCACGCCGATGCCGAGAGCCTGGGCGATCTCCGCGTTGGTCCGCCCCTCGGCGGCGAGCGCCGCCACCTCGCGCTCCCGCGGGGTCAGCGCCGCGTGCGTCCACGCCGCCCGGACGCCGCCCGCCGCGTCGGGTCCCGTCGCGGCCGAAGCCGCGGGAGCCGAGCGGATCCCGACCGCGTACGCGGAGCGACGCGCACCGTCGAGCAGTGCGGCCGCCTCCGCCGCCGCCACCGGCCTGCCGAGGCGCAGGAAGCCCCGCTCCGCCGCGTTCAGGCAGCGGCGGGCCGTCCGCTGGGAGCCCCCGGTGGCCAGAGTCAGCCGGCCGGCGTCGAGGGCGGCCTGGGCGAGCGCCGCAGGCAGCGGTGCTCCCGGCGCGTCCTCCTCGGCGGCGGCCCGGTAGGCCCGCAGCGCCCGTTCGACGAGGCCGTACGCCTCGTGCACCCGTCCCTCCAGCCAGGTCATCGAGGCGTAGACCGGCTGGAACCCCGGCGCCGGGAGCGCGGCGAGACGCGCGAGCTCGCGATCCGCCTCCTCGGCCCGGCCGAGGGACGCCAGCGCGTCGACCTTGTAGGCATAGAGGTTCTGGCTGCGCAGCAGGCGTCCCGCGAGGGGGCCTTCCGGGTCGAAGACCGCGAGCTGCGCCGCCGGATCGTGGCGCGCCCTCGCCCGCGCGATGTGCGCCAGCATCTCGTACTCGACCCCGACGGTGTCGTACCCCCGCTGCGCCAGGCGCGCCGCGGCGTCCATGTCCGCGCGCCACGCCTCCTCGTCGCCGGCGTCGGCGGCCCGCACGGCGCGCAGCGCGTAGAACACCGGCCGGCCCACCGCATCCATGTCGTCGAAGATCGTCACCGCGGCCTCGGCGAGGGCGTCCTCGACCTCGGCCGTGTCGCCGAGCAGGTACCGGCCGTAGATGTGCAGGCCGCGCGCGGTGCCCGTACCCCATCCCGCGGTGCCGGCGCGCAGCATCCGCATGCAGGCGTCGAGGTCGGCCGCCGCTTCGCGCACGAACCCCGCCCCCGACAGCATCCCGGCATGGATCACCCGTGCGTCGAACAGGGTCGCGGACTCGGCCGGTGCCGCGGCGATCGCCCGGCCCAGCGCCGCGAACTCCACGGGCAGCCGCTCTGCCGGGCCGAGCACGCTGATGCCGAACACCTGCATCCCTGTCGCCCGCATCCGGACGTCGTGCGGGCTCGGCAGCCCCTCGTACGCTCCGCCCAGCGCGGCCCACGCGGCGCGCCACGTCTCGGGGTCCGCCTCCTGCACCGCGATCAGCCACTCCGCCCCGGAACGCGCCTCGGAGAACCGCTCCATGCCGAAGTCGCGGGGATCCGCCTGGGGCGCCATGATGCCCAGCACGATCAGCACCTGGAGGCGCACGATCAGGCCGCCGAGCGGATCCGGCGCGAGCAGGCCGCCGACCGCCGCGACGTCCTCCGGCGTCTGCGGAAGCGGATCCGGGAAGCGCGGCAGCCGGGCCAGGAGATCCTCGGCGAAGCGGCGCACCCAGTCGTAATCGCCGCGGAACTCGCGCACGTGCAGGAGGGCGAGGTCGCGGAGCGGACCGGGCGCGGCGCGCTCCAGCCGCGGGATGTACTCGATCATCCGCGGGAGCGCCGACAGCGCACTCGCCGCGCGGTACAGCCCCACGACGATCTCGTCGGCGAGGTCGTCCCCGGTGCGGTCCGCGAGCTCCATGGCCCGTCGGGCGACGGCGAACACGTGCTCGGTGCGCCGCGCGCGCACGCTCTCGGCCACGCCCGCGACGAGGAGGTCGCGCAGCGCGGGGCTCAGTGTCGACCCCCGCAGCAGCGCCGCGTCCAGGAGCCAGATCAGCGCTCGGTGGCGGGTGCCCTCCGCCTCCCCGGGGATGGCCTCCGCACCGGCGACGAGGATGCGGGCGCGCCGCTCGTCGTCGAGGTGCGCCGCGACGTCGGTGCCGTACAGATCGTGGAACACCGTCCACTCGCGTTCCCCCTCGGCACCGCCGTGCTCTGCTGCGCGGGAGATCAGCAGTCCGTGTGCGGAGGCCTCGGCGATGTCGATCGGCTCGCCGCAGAGCGCCGCGACACCGGCGAGCTCGTCGGCGCGCAGCGGCGTGGCCAGGACCGCGGCCATCTCGACGGCGGTCCGGGCCGCCCCCGGCAGGCCGGCGCCGAGCTCCCCGAACGGGTTGCCCGGCACGAAGCCCCGGGCGATGTCCGCATCCGTGACGTCCTCGTCGAACCTCGCCCGCCGCTCCGAGGTGACCCGCGCCCGCTCCGCCCAGACCGGCGCCATTCCGCTCACCACCTGGTCCACGAGCAGCGGTCCGCCGCCGGAGACCCGGCGGATCCGCTCGGCGAGCTCGAGCGAGACCTCGATGCCGTGGATCGCCGAGACGTACCGGCGCACGCCCGCCGCATCGAGCGCGTCGATGCGGATGCGGCGGCTCACCGGCCAGCGATCCGGATCCGCGGCGAGCACCGTCTCCCGCAGGGCGCCGGTGTCCGGATCCCGTCCCGCGAGCACCGCGCAGACGCCTCGGCCGGCGAGCTGGCGCAACACGAGGCGCAGCACGCGCACGGACCCCTCATCGGCCCGCTGCGCATCGTCGACCACGAGCAGCAGGCGCCGTCGGGAGGAGAGCCCTCGCTGCAGGGCCGTCGAGAGCCGCTCGGCCAGCGCCAGGAGCGTCGGCGCGGCACCGGGCGCGGACGCGGATCCGGGATCCGCTTCCGCGCCGGACCTCGACCGGGCGGACGCCGTGCGGACGCGGGCGGCGTCCGCCCGGCCCGCCGGGCTCGCGGCGTGGATGAGCTGCTCGGCGACCGCATAGAGGGTGCTGCGCCGGCCACGGTCGGCGACGACCGACACCACGCGCCAGCGCACGGCTCCCGGGCGTGCGGCCACCGCCGCGAGCTGCTGCACCCACACGGTCTTGCCCGCACCCGAGGGGCCGGTCACGGCGAACAGCGAGGCCGCCGCGAGCACGGCCTCGCCCAGGACGGCCTCCGGAGAGTCGGCCGGCGCGATCGAGGGGAGCACCGGCATCAGGAGACCCGCCGACAACCGCCCGTTCACCGAAGTCATCGCCGCCCCCATCGACCGCCAGGAACCAGAAGAGGCCCGGATCCGATGGATCCGAGCCTCTCATACTGTGCGCGAGGGGGGACTTGAACCCCCACGCCCTTGCAGGCACTGGCACCTGAAGCCAGCGCGTCTACCTATTCCGCCACTCGCGCATGTCGGTCCTCGCGAACCAACCTCCCGAGAATATCACGCTCCGGCACCGTGCTCGAACCAGAGCCGCAGCAGCGCACGGACCTCCGCCGAACCGCGGGCTCCTTCGGGGTTTCCCGTGTCTCCCGCCCGGCCCGGGGGATCATTCAGGCCGTGTCGCTAACATGGCCCTACCGATCGGTGAGCCATGGGAGCCCAGTGGGACTACTAGACAGCTTTGAGAAGGGTCTCGAACGCGCTGTGAACAGCGCCTTCGCGAAGACCTTCCGCAGCGGCATCCAGCCCGTGGAGATCGCCTCGGCTCTGCGGCGCGAGATGGACACGAAGGCCGCGGTCGTCAGCCGCGACCGGATCATCGTTCCCAGCACCTTCCTCGTGCACCTCGCCGGCGACGACGCCACCGCGATGCACGGACTCGGATCCGCCCTCCTCGACGAGCTGCACGTGCTCGTCAAGGACCACGCCAAGGCCCAGGGCTACAGCTTCTCCGGCCCCGTGAACATCGCCATCGAAGCCGACGACCGGCTCACGACCGGCACCGTGCGGGTCGAGTCCACCTCGACGTCCTCCGCCGGCGCCCGCGTCACCTGGCAGGCGGAGATCGCGACCGGAGGCTCCCGATACCCGCTCACCCGGGCGCGCACGGTCATCGGCCGCGGCAGCGACGCCGACATCACGATCGGCGACGCGGGGTCCAGCCGCAAGCACGCCGAGGTGCTGTGGGACGGCGATCACGCCATGCTCCGCGACCTCGGATCCACCAACGGCACCAAGCTCAACGGCCAGCGCGTGCGCGAGGCCCAGCTCGAGAGCGGCATGGTGATCACGATCGGCCGCACCGACCTCACGTTCCAGGTGGTTCCCGTGTCCGCCCCCGCGCGCGGCGGCCGCGGCGACGACGCGACCAGGAGCCTTCGGCATGAGTGAACTGACCCTGCTCCTGCTGCGCATCGGCTTCCTCGTGCTGATGTGGTTCTTCGTGTTCGCCGTGGTCTACTCGCTGCGCGCCGATCTCTTCGGCGTGCGCGTGCGCAAGATGCCGCAGGGCGAGGCGGCCGCGGCGAGCGCGCCCGCGAAGCCGGCCGCGGCGCCCGCGAAGCCGAAGGCGCCCCCGCGCAGCAAGCCGGGCGGCCCCGCCACGACGTCCACCGTCACGAAGCTCGTGATCACCTCCGGCCCGAAAGCGGGCCTCGAGGTGCCGCTCGGCTCCGAGCCGATGTCGATCGGCCGCTCCAGCGAGTCCGGGCTCGTGATCCGCGACGACTACACGTCCAGCCACCACGCGCGGCTGCTGCTGTGGGGCGAGCAGTGGATGCTGCAGGATCTCGACTCCACGAACGGCACCTTCCTGAACGGCGAGCGCGTCGGCGCCCCCGTCTCGGTGGCGGTCGGCGCCCCCATCAAGGTGGGCGCCACGACCTTCGAGCTGCGGGCGTAACCGGCGGCCATGGTCTTCGAGGGCTCGAGCGCCGCGATCTCCCACACCGGGAAGGTCCGCTCCAACAACCAGGACTCCGGCTATGCCGGGGCGAACCTGTTCGTCGTCGCCGACGGCATGGGCGGCCACGCGGGCGGCGACGTCGCCAGCAGCATCGCGATCCACCGGCTGCAGAACCTCGACCACGCCTACCCCTCGACGATGGACGCGCAGGCGTCGCTGCAGGCCGCGGCCACCACCGCGGCGGGCGACATGATCCGCGCCGTGAAGGACCGCCCCGAGCTCGCCGGCCTCGGCACCACCCTCGACGCGATCATCATGGTCGACGACTACGCCGTCATCGGCCACATCGGCGATTCGCGGATCTACCTCTACCGCGACGAGGCGCTGACCCAGATCACCACGGATCACACGTTCGTGCAGCGGCTGGTCGACTCCGGGCGCATCACCCCGGAGGAGGCGCGCTACCACCCGCGCCGCTCGGTGCTGATGCGCGTGCTCAGCGACATGGACGCGGATCCCGAGCTCGACATGTTCGTCATGCCGACCCAGCCGGGCGACCGCTGGCTGCTCTGCTCGGACGGCCTCAGCGGCGTGGTCGACGAGACGCACATGCTCAAGGCGCTGCGCCTGGGGATGGCGCCGGGCCGCACCGCCGACGGCCTGCTCAAGTTCGCGCTCGACGGCGGCGCGCCCGACAACGTCACGATCGTGATCGTCGACGTGGGCGGCCAGCATCCGGTGCTCTCCGGATCCGCCACGATCGTCGGCGCGGCCGCGAACCCCCAGGGCGTCATCGTCCCCGCCGCGCGCCCTGCCCGGCCGAGCTGGCTGCATCCGGTGCGCCAGGCGGCGAACGAGCCCACGCACTTCGAGCCCGCCGCCGGCTACCTCGAGGAGCTCATCGAGGAGGACCACCGGCGCGCCGTGCGACGGCGCATCGGCTGGATCACCGGGTTCATCGTCGTGATCGCGCTGATGGCGGCCGCGCTCTTCGGCGCCTACGCGTGGACGCAGACCCGCTACTTCGTGGGGGTCGGCGAGGAGACGGGCACCGTCGTGATCTTCCAGGGGATCCAGCAGGATCTCGGGCCGATCTCGCTCTCGCACGTCTACGAGGACACCGGCATCAAGGTCTCCGACCTGCCGGCGTTCTACCAGTCGGCCGTCAAGGAGACCACGAGCGCCAGCACGCTCGCGGCGGCGCAGACGACGGTCGACAGCCTCCGCGCCGCCGCAGGGACGGGGAAGACGCCATGACCGCCACCGCCCCCGACGTCACGGCCGACACCGCCGTGCTGCGCGCGCTGCGCCGCATCCGCGGTCCGCAGACGCAGCGCAACCGCGAGTTCTGGCTGCTGCTGTTCGCGGTGGTCGTCGCCGGCGCGGCGCTCACCCTCGTGCAGCTCGGCGCGCTCGGGCGCATCGACCCGATGATCCTGCTCATCGGCGGCGGACTGGCGGTGCTGGTGTTCGCGCTGCACATCGTGCTGCGCTTCGTCGCGAGCGACGCGGATCCGTTCGTGCTGCCGATCGCGACGCTCCTCACCGGCGTCGGCATCGCGGAGATCTACCGCATCGACATCGCGAACCACGACACGGGCTGGAACGCGTCGTCCAACAAGCAGCTCATGTGGATGGCGATCTCCGTGGTCGGCGCGATCGCGATCGTGATCTTCCTGCGCAACTACCGGGTGCTCTACAAGTACACCTACGTCTCGGGGCTGACGGGTCTCGTGCTCCTGGTGCTCCCCTTCATCCCGGGTCTGAAGGCCGACGCGAACGCCGATGTGTGGATCTCGATCGGCGGGCTCGGCTTCCAGCCGGGAGAGCTGTCGAAGATCTTCCTCGCGATCTTCTTCGCGGGCTATCTGGTGCGCACCAGGGAGAGCCTGTCGTCCGTGGGCAAGCGGTTCGCGGGGATCACCTGGCCGCGCATGCGCGAGCTCGGCCCCGTGATCGTGGTCTGGCTCATCTCGCTCGGCATCATCGTCGCCCAGCACGACCTCGGCACCGGCGTGCTCATCTTCGGCATGTTCATCGTGATGCTCTACGTCGCGACCGGCAAGACGAGCTGGGTGCTCATCGGCGTCGCGGGCGTGGTCGTCGGCGTCGCGGTCGTCTCGCAGTTCCTCACCTACGTGCAGAACCGCTTCAACACGTGGATCAACGCGTTCGACCCCGACCTCATGCAGGACCAGAGCTATCAGCTCACCCAGGGCATCTTCGGGCTCGCGCACGGCGGCCTGATCGGAACGGGTCTCGGCCAGGGCCGCCCGCAGATCACCCCGGTCGCCGAGAGCGACTTCATCATCACCAGCCTCGGCGAGGAGCTCGGCCTGATCGGCCTGTTCGCCCTGCTCTGCCTGTACATGGTGTTCGTGAGCCGCGGCCTGCGCATCGGCGTCGCCGGACAGGACGACTTCGGCAAGCTGCTCGCCGTCGGCGTCTCGTTCACGATCGGCCTGCAGGTCTTCATCATGGTGGGCGGCGTCACCCGCGTGATCCCGCTGACGGGTCTCACCACTCCGTTCCTCGCCGCCGGCGGATCGTCCCTCATCGCCAACTGGCTCATCGTCGGACTGCTGCTGCGGATCTCCGACGGCGTGCGCCGCCAACCCCGGGTGGTGATCGGATGACCAAAGAGCTCCGTCGCATCAGCATCCTCGTGCTGGTCATGTTCCTCGCCCTGTTCGGCTCGATCAGCTGGATCCAGGTCGTGCAGGCCGACGCCCTCGCGCAGAACGACGCGAACCGGCGCACCCGCTTGGACAGCTACGAGATCCAGCGCGGATCGATCATCGCGGGCGGCGCCCCGATCGCGACCTCCGTGCCGTCGAACGACATGTACTCGTTCCAGCGCGTCTACACGGACCCGCAGATGTGGTCCGCCGTGACCGGCTACTACAACCCGGCCCTCGGAAGCGCGACCGGCATCGAGAAGGCCATGAACAGCGAGCTCAGCGGCACGGGCGGCTCCCAGTTCCTGTCCTCGATCGAGCGGATCATCTCCGGCCAGCCGCAGAAGGGCGCGAACGTGGTGCTCACGCTCGACCCGGTCGCGCAGAAGGCCGCTTACGACGCGCTGCAGGGCTACCAGGGCGCCGTGGTCGCGATCGAGCCGAAGACGGGCCGGATCCTCGCGCTGGTCTCCACCCCCGGTTTCGACACGAACAGCCTCGCGGCGCACGACTCCCAGGCCGTGAACACCACCTACGACGCCCTGGTCGCCGACCCGAACAAGCCGCTGTCCAACCGCGCCATCGGCGGCAACATGAACCCGCCCGGGTCCACGTTCAAGCTGGTCGTGGCCGCGGCCGCGCTCGACTCGGGCAAGTTCACGATGCAGTCGACGTTCCCGAACCCGGCCGCCTTCACCCTCCCCGGCACCAGCACCGCCGTGCACAACGCCTGGGGCGGCACCTGCCCCGGCGGCGACGGGCAGAACGTGTCCCTCGCCGATGCGATCCGCTACAGCTGCAACATCCCGATGGCCGAGCTCGCCGTGCAGCTCGGCGATGACGCGATCCGCGCCGCCGCCGAGAAGTTCGGCTTCGGCCAGGAGTTCTCGCTGCCCCTGCAGTCGTCCGCGTCGACGTACCCGAAGAACCTCTCCCCGGACAAGACGGGCCTCACCGGCTTCGGCCAGGGCGACGTGCGCGCGACCCCGCTGCAGATGGCCATGGTCTCCGCCGGCATCGCGAACGGCGGCCTGGTGATGAACCCGCGCATGGTCGACCAGGTCGTCGGAGACGACCTCTCGGTGCAGAAGCAGTACGAGAACAGCCAGTTCCGGCAGGCGATGACCGGCGACGAGGCTGCGGCGATCACGGCCGCCATGCAGGCGTCGGTCTCAAGCGGCGCGGCGCAGGGTGCAAGAATAGACGGAGTCGACGTGGCCGGGAAGACGGGCACGGCGGAGAACGGCGACACAGACCCTTACACGCTGTGGTTCACCGGCTTCGCGCCCGCTTCGAACCCGGAGATCGCCGTTGCGGTCGTCGTCGAAGACGGCGGTGGGCAGGGACAGTCCGGATCCGGTGACACGATCGCGTCACCGATTGCGAAGAAGGTCATGGAGGCGGTGCTGAACAGATGAGGCCGACGCAGGGTGTGCATTTCGGCGGTCGCTACGAGCTGCAGTCTCGGATCGCCATCGGCGGCATGGGCGAGGTGTGGGAGGCGACCGACCACGTCATCGGACGGACCGTCGCCATCAAGATCCTCAAGGACGAGTACATGGGGGATCCGGGCTTCCTCGAGCGCTTCCGCGCCGAGGCCCGCCACGCGGCCCTCGTGAACCACGAGGGCATCGCCAGCGTGTTCGACTACGGCGAGGAGAACGGCTCCGCGTACCTCGTCATGGAGCTCGTGCCGGGCGAGGCGCTGTCGACGATCATCGAGCGCGAGGGATCCCTCAGCGCCGACAAGACGCTCGACATCGTCGCGCAGACCGCCTCGGCGCTGCAGGCCGCGCACGCCGCCGGCCTCGTGCACCGCGACATCAAGCCGGGCAACCTGCTGATCACGCCCGACGGCCGCGTGAAGATCACCGACTTCGGCATCGCCCGCATCGCCGACCAGGTGCCGCTCACCGCGACCGGCCAGGTCATGGGCACCGTGCAGTACCTCTCGCCCGAGCAGGCCTCGGGACACGCCGCGTCGCCCGCGACCGACATCTACTCGCTCGGCATCGTCGCGTACGAGTGCCTGGCGGGCAAGCGCCCGTTCACGGGCGAGTCGCAGGTCGCGATCGCCATGGCGCAGATCAACGACACCCCGCCGCCGCTGCCCCCCACGGTGCCGCAGCCGGTGCAGAACCTCGTCATGGCGATGATCGCGAAGAAGCCGGCCGACCGGCCGAGCTCCGCGGCGACCGTCGCACGGGCCGCGCAGGCGCTGCGCCGCGGCGACCTGAACTCCGCCGCGATCGCCGTTCCCGCGGTCATCGCCGGAGTGGTAGGCGTCGGCGCCGCCGCGCCCGGGGGCGACGACGCCATGACCCAGCTGCTCGGGGCCACCCAGGGCGCGACCACGATCATGCCGACCACGGCGCAGATCCCGACCGAGGCCGACCAGGCTCCGGAGAAGAAGAAGCGCAGCCCCTGGACCTGGCCGCTGATCGCTCTCATCGCGCTACTGATCATCGTGCTCGGCGGCACCGTGTGGGCCCTGCTGTCGAACCAGAAGGCGCCCACGCCGCCACCCAGCTCGTCGGCGTCGCAGACCCCGCCGTCCAAGACGCCGACACCCACGCCCACGCAGACCAGGGTCGACGTCGACGCCCTCGGGCTCGTCGGCCTCACGTGCGACGACGCCACGGCGAAGGCGCGCGACGCCGGCCTGCAGGCCACCTGTGCGGACGGCGACCCGGCTCCGGCGGCCGACCAGGTCGGCAAGGTCTACAACGTGAATCCGACCGGCAAGGTGCCGAGCGGATCCTCGATCGCCCTCACCCGGTATGCCGACCGCACGCAGCCCCCGAAGCCGGCGTCCGCGCCGACCTTCTCCGGCGACATGGTCGCCGGGGGCACGATCACCGTCTCCTGGGGATCCGGTTACGTCTGCCCCAACGGCACGTCGATCACCGGCTACATCGTCACGATCGACGGCGGCTCCTTCATGTCCGGCGGCCCCGGGTTCCCGGCGGAGACGACGAGCACCGAGGTCCGGCTGGCGCAGAGCGGCGACTTCACCGCGAAGTTCTCCGTCAAGTGCGGCGACCAGCAGAGTCCCGACTCCGACGCGCGCACCGCGCAGATCCAGTCCGGGCCGACGCCTCCGGTGACGGTACCGCCCACGCCCTGAACCGCGGCACCGCAGCAGAATCACGAGAACGAGGGGGGTCCTCCGTGACGACGACCACGCGCGTCATGGCCGGTCGCTACCGCGTCGATGACCTCATCGGCCGGGGCGGCATGGCCCATGTGCACCGGGGGTACGACCTGACCCTCGGCCGCGAGGTCGCGATCAAGATCCTGGACCGCGAGCTCGCCCGCGACGCCGGCTTCCGCACGCGCTTTCGGATGGAGGCGCAGGCCGCATCGCGCATGTCGCATCCGTCGATCGTGCGCGTCTTCGACGCGGGGGAGGACTCCACCCCCGAGGCCGGCGGCACCCCCGCCGAGCCCGTGCCCTTCATCGTGATGGAGCTGGTGCCCGGCGAGCTGCTCAAGGACGTCATCGCGCGCGGCCCGGTGCCCACCGCCGACGCCGTGCGCTACGCCGACGGGATCCTCGAGGCTCTGGAATACTCGCACCGCGCCGGTGTCGTGCACCGCGACATCAAGCCGGGCAACGTCAAGATCACGCCCGCCGGCACCGTGAAGGTGATGGACTTCGGCATCGCCCGAGCGGTGTCCGACTCGTCGTCGACGGTCGCCGAGACCACCCAGATCATCGGCACCGCCGCCTATTTCTCGCCCGAGCAGGCCAAGGGCGAGCAAGTCGACGCGCGTACCGACCTGTACTCGACCGGGGTCGTGCTGTACGAGATGCTCGCGGGGCGCCAGCCGTTCCGCGGGGAGTCGCCGGTCGCGGTCGCGTACCAGCACGTCAGCGAGACGCCGCTGCCGCCCAGCGAGGTCCACGAGGAGGACCACTCGTCCGCAGAGCTCCAGCGCATCAGGGCCCTGGAGCCGATCGTGCTGCGCGCGATGGCGAAGGACCCGTTCCAGCGGTTCCCCGACGCGGCCTCGTTCCGCACCGCGCTCGATGAGGCCGTGACGGGCGCGGCTCCCACGAAGAAGCAGCTCTCCTCGCTCACCAGCGAGCTGTACGGCGCCAGCCCCCGGCACGCGCAGGAGACCGCGCGGACGCTCCGCCAGCTCTCCTCCGACACGACGATGACGCGCACGCAGTCGGGTCCGCCCGTCGCGTGGGTCTGGGCCGGCGTCGCCCTGCTCGTGGTGCTGCTCGCATCGGTGCTCATCTGGGTGCTGGCGATCAAGCCGACCACCGGGGTCCCGAGCGCCGGTCGCACGGTGCCGAACGTGGTCGGTCAGACCTACGAGACCGCCGTCGAGCTGCTCGACAAGAACGACCTGCGCGCGATCCGCATCGACCAGGCGGATGCCACCGTCGACAAGGGCAAGGTCATCAGCACCGATCCGACGGCCGGCAGCGGCATGGACAAGGGCCAGTCGGTCACCGTCTACGTCTCGACCGGTGCCGCGCAGATCGTAGTCCCGACGCTGGAGGGGCTCAGCGCCTCCGCCGCCAAGGACGCACTGGCCAAGGCCGGGCTGCAGCTGGGCTCGGTCACCCAGAAGAACGATCCCCGCACGCAGCACGACATCGTCCTGTCCGCGAGCGAGCAGGCCGGAGCCAAGGTCCCGCCGGGCACCGTCGTCGACCTGCTCGTGGCGAGCGGGGTCGTGACGGTGAACGATCTCACCGGCTGGTCGCTCGATTCGGCGACCCAATGGCTGGAGCAGCAGGGACTCACCGCGAACCCCGTGGAGAATCCCGGATGCAAGGCGACCGACCCGAAGACGGTGTCCTCGATGTCGGTGCCGCCGGGCGACGTGCCCGTGCAGTCGACGGTCGATCTCTCCTACTGCACCGGCAAGTGACCGGCGCCGGGGCTCGTTGAGCGACGGCGCGCGACGACGGCCCTCAGGGGCCGGCGGACGGAGCCGGCGACGACCCGATGCTCACGTCGCCCGGCGACACCAGAGGACTCACCCAGGGGAAGACCCAGAACATCAGGGCGTACAGCACGGCCGCGAGCAGCACGAGCACGACGATCAGCCGCACCCACCACGGGCCGGGGAGGATCCGCCACAGGGCGCCGTACATCAGCTCACCGCCTTCAACGAGGCCGGGGCGCCCAGCGCCCTCGGCTGGAAGCTCTCGAACACTCCGTAGGCCACGATGCGCTCCGCGAGGGAGTACAGCGGCGAGCACGCCGTGAGCGTGATGTACCGTCCGCCGGGGGCCGCCTCCGGCGCCTGGGGCACGGGATCCAGCACGTCGACGCTGTCGGGGGTGACGTACTCGAGCGTGCGGAACCGATAGGTGTACCACCCCTGCTCCGTCTCGATCACGATCGCGTCGTTCAGCCGCAGCCGGTCGAGCTGATTGAACGGCTTGCCCCAGGTCGTGCGGTGCGCGGCCATGGAGAAGTTGCCGACCTGTCCCGGCATCCCCGAGTTCGGGTACACGCCGATCCAGCCGTGGTCGAGGGTGGCGGGCCGGGTCACGCCCCCGGCGATCTCGACGTTGTAGTCGGAGCCCCAGCGGGGCACGTGCATCTGAGCACCCCAGGGGACGCCGTCCTCGGGGGGACTCATGACCGGCGGGACGTACTGCGGATGCGCTCCGTCGGTGCCGTGTCCGTCGTCGGCGATCGGCGGCAGCGGCGGCTTCGCGTCCGCCCACTTCTGGGAGACCTGCCGGCCCTTGTCGTTGGCCTCGGCGCTCATGATCGCGTCGCCGATCCACATCTGCCAGGCGACGAACAGCAGCACCAGCACACCCGCGGTCAGCAGCAGTTCGCCCAGCACGCTGACGAACGTGGCGCGCCGCCGCGGACGGCGGCCGACGCGACGGGCGGAGGCTCGCGGAGCGTCGGTCATGCCGCGATCCTACCCAGCCCTCCTTTGCGCCCGATTCCGCCCTCTGGTCGGCACGGGCCTTTGGGTAGACTGTGCGCATGGCACGATCCCGCAAGCCCGAAGAAGCCGCCACCCCGAAGGTCGACGGCGAAGCCGCTCCCAACGCCGTGTGGTTCAAGCCGGTCATGGTCGGCTTCATGCTGCTGGGCCTGGCCTGGATCCTGGTGTTCTACATCACCGGCATGCAGTACCCGATCCCCGGCCTGCAATCCTGGAACCTGCTGATCGGACTCGGGATCGCGCTCATCGGCTTCCTGATGACGACCCGCTGGCGCTGACGCCGCCCCTCCTCTTCGGAACGCCCCTGCTCATGCGGGGGCGTTTCTGCTTTCCGGCGTTCGATGGGCTCGGGAGACCGGATCCCGCAGGGTTGTCCACGGATCCGGCCGGTTATCCACAATCTGGGGATGGATATGCACACCCCCTCCCCGGAGTTATCCACAGATCTATCCCCATGTGGGGAGAATTACACGGGTGTCATTCACACCCGCGGCGGAGACGACGAAGGCCTCCGCCGCAGCGGAGGCCTTCGTGGTGCGCGGTCAGTGACCGGCGGTGATGATCAAGGGCGGAACGACGGCGACCACGACGAGCAGCACGAGCACGATCGCCGCGACGAGGCCGATCCACCAGAACTTCGCGTTGCGGCGCCCGTTCGTACGGACGTAGACGAGCGCCACCAGGGCTCCGACGACGGCACCGCCGACATGCGCCTCCCAGGCGATCCCCGGCACGATGAAGCCGTACGCGAAGTTGATCGCGAGCACGACGAGCGCTCCGACGATGTTGCCGCCGAGATGACGCCCGATCACGATCAGGGCGACGAACAGGCCGAAGATCGCCCCGGACGCTCCGATCGTGGGCTGGCCCGGATCGATCAGCGCCATCGCGACAGAACCGCCGAGACCGCTCACCAGATACAGCGTGAGGAATCTCGCCCTGCCCAGCAGCGGCTCGAGCTGCTGACCGACCATCCACAGCGCCAGCATGTTGAGGCCCAGGTGGATCAGTCCCTGATGCACGAGCAGCGCCGTCAGCAGGCGCCAGGGTTCGAACGGGAGTCCGGACAGCGACGGATACAGATAGGCGCCCGCGAACTGCAGCGCCCCGGTGATCGGTCCCTGGAGGCCCGGGATCATCTGCAGCAGACTCACCGCAGAGGTCACCGCGAGGATCCAGTACGTCACGATCGGACGCCCGCCCACCGCGGTCATCGACCGCGCGCCCCAGCGCCGGTTGGCGCGGCGCTGGGCGGGCGTCTGGTTGCGACGCTGCTCCTGCATGCATTCGGGGCAGATCACGCCGACCGGGGCCTGCGTCTGGCACTCCGGGCAGATCGTGCGCATGCAGCGCTGACAGAGCACGAAGCTCTGCCGGCCCGGGTGGCGGTAGCAGAAGTTGTCGGGATTCGCGTGGAACTCCGAAGTCGTCATCCGTGCGCTCCGGAGTCCACTCGCGGAAGGATGATCAGTTCGCGACGATGTCGACGGACTGCAGCACGACGTCCTCGACCGGACGGTCGCCGGCGCCGGTGCGCACGGCGGCGATCTCGTCGACGACGGCCTTGGACGCGTCGTCCGCGACCTCGCCGAAGATCGTGTGCTTGCCCTGCAGCCACGGGGTCGGGTCGGTCGTGATGAAGAACTGCGAGCCGTTGGTGCCCTCGGCCTGGCCGGTGATGGCGTTGCGACGCAGACCGGCGTTCGCCATCGCGAGGATGTACGGCTCGTTGAAGTTCAGCTCGCCGTGGATCTCGTCGTTGAAGGTGTAGCCGGGACCGCCGACGCCCTGTCCGAGCGGGTCGCCGCCCTGGATCATGAAGTTCGGGATGATCCGGTGGAAGATGACGTCGTTGTACAGCGCGCCCTCGCCGGGCTTCCCGGTGGCCGGGTGCGTCCAGGATCCGGTGCCGTCGGAGAGTTCGACGAAGTTCTTCACCGTGCGGGGAGCGTGGTCGCCGAAGAGGTTGACGACGATGTCTCCGTGGTTGGTGTGCAGCGTGGCGACGTGAGTGGCGTGAGGCATGGATCCATTCTCTCGCATCGGATCCCGCCGAGCCTCCGATTCATCGGTGAACTTCTCGAACGCACACGCGTTGCACAGGAGCATGTCTGGCAAGATGGAGAGTCCGAACCCCGTTTCGATTGGGAGGGCATCGTGAGCCTGAGCCGCAAGCGTCAGAAGGAACTCCGCCAGCTGCAGAGCGAGGCCGCCAAGCTGTGGGCCGCCCAGCAGGTCGTCGTCGGCGAAGCCGCGAACGTCGCCCGAGAGGCGGGTCGCCAGCTCGACAACTTCCGCCGCGAGCAGGTCGTGCCGACCGTGCAGGACGTCTACGAGCACCGCGTGGTGCCCGCCGTCGACAAGGGCGTCAAGTTCTCCCGCGACATCGTCGACCACAAGGTCGTCCCCGCGATCGGGGGCGTGGTCGGATCCGCGCTCACCGCGTGGGACATCGCCAACGCCAAGCGCACCGGCACGACGCACGCCCCGCGCGCGCTCGTCACCGTGCCCGCCGAGCGCAAGAGCGGCCTCGGCATCGGCGGTGTCATCGCGATCATCCTCGGTGCCGCCGCCGCGGTCGGCGTCCTCGTCGCCGCCTGGCAGGCCCTGCGCGCCGATGACGAGCTCTGGGTCGCGGACGACCCGCTGAACGCCCCCGAGGTGTGAGCACGCCCTCGTCCTCCGACCCGCACGACGGGTCGGATCCGCACGCGCGCGTGCGCGATGCCGCCGCAGAACGCGGACTCGACATCGAGATCCGGCAGCGCCCCGCCGCGAACAGCCTGCACGAGGCCGCTGCCCTGCTCGGGCTGGATCCTTCCGGCATCGTGAAGACCCTCGTGGTCAAGAGATCCGACGACACCTTCCTGTTCGCGCTGATCCCGGGCGGTCGCAAGATCTCCTGGCCCAAGCTGCGCGCCGTCGTCGGCGTGAACCGGCTCAAGCTTCCGGATCCTGACGTGGCCCTCGCCGCGACCGGCTACGAGCGCGGCACGATCGTGCCGATCGGCAGCACCACGGCGTGGCCGGTGTTCGCCGACGAGACGATCCGCGGCCGCCGCATCGCGATGGGCGCGGGCGCGCACGGGTACAGCCTGTTCGTCGACGGCGACGCCCTCATCGCCGCCTACGACGCCACCGTGGCGGACATCTCCGAACCCGAGTGACCCGGGTCGGACCCGCTCCCGCACGCTGAACCCTCGCGGGAGTAGCATCCGGGGATGACGGATGCACTCCAGGCGTGGTCGGAGTTCCATGTGGCGATGCTGGGTGCCACCGCGGCCCTCGCCGGCCTCCTCATCGTCGCCGCAAGCGTCAACATCGCGAAGATCATCGCCGCGGAGACCCTCACCGCACGTCTCGCCGCGGCGATCGCGACACTCGTACTGGCGATCCTCACCTCTGGCATCGCGCTCATCCCGCACATCGCGCTGGATCTCTTCGGTGCACTCGTGCTGCTCGTCGCCGCCGGCGCGACCGGTTTTCAGGTGCACGCCGCGCTTTCGCTCCGGCGTGATCGCGGGAACGGCAGCCCTCTGCTCCGGGCGGCTCTGGGCTTCCTCCCCTTGGCCGCGTACGTCGCGGGCGGTGCGCAGCTGCTGTTGGCGCCGCCCCTCGGACTCGGGCTCATCGCCGCCGGCGCGCTGCTGGCGATCGTGGTCGCGATCGTGATCTCGTGGATCGCTCTCGTCGAGGTGCTGCGCTGACTCAGGCCGTCAGACCGGCCATCCCCAGCGCGATGTCGACGAGCCGCACCCGCTGCAGGCCGCCGATCTCACCCAGCCGATACCAGGCCGCCATGTCCGTGGACCCGTTCTTCTCGAACCGCAGCCGGCCGCCGGTGATGCGCGCGCGATAGACGATGCGCAGCGTGTGCAGCGGCGCGGTCGCGCCGGGCGTGACGCGGCGGCGCGGAGGGATCACCCGGGAGTGGATCCCGAGCAGATCATCGATGACGACCTTGTAGCCGGTCTCCTCCAGCACCTCGCGGCGTGCGGCGACCTGGGGATCCTCGCCGTCTTCGAGGCCGCCGCCCGGCATGGTCCACGACACTCGGCGGCCTTCGGTCCAGCGCGCCAGCAGCACCCGGTCGTCATCGTCGACGATGACCGCGTATGCCGCGACCCGCATGTCCATGAGACACACCCTAGGCGCTGTGAGCCGGTATGGCGTCGTCAGGTCACGCGACGTCCCCCGAGACGTACCTCTCGGACCTCGGCGGAGGCGAGTTCCTCCGCCGGCACGGTCAGCGGATCCCGGTCGAGCACGACCATGTCGGCGAACAGCCCGGGATCCAGGGATCCGATCTCGTGCTCGCTGAACAGCTGCCATGCGGCGTTGCCGGTGTGCGCGGCGAGCGCCTGGGGGCGCGTGACGGGCGTGCCGCCCGGCATGACCCGGCCGGACCTCGTGCGCCGGATCTCGGCGACCGCCATGTTGCGCAGGGGCTCGGCCGGGGTGACCCAGCCGTCGTTGTGGAAGGTCGCCCGGTGGCCCGCGGCGAACGCGGCACCGGCGTCGGCCCAGGCGCCGCCGCGCTCCGGGCCGAACAGATCGTCCACGAGCACCTCCCCCCAGTAGGTGATGTGATCGACGAAGAGGCTGACCGTGACCCCGAGGGCTGCCGCGCGCGCGAACTGCGCGGGCGTCATCGCCCCGACGTGCTCGAGCCGGAAGCGATGGTCGACCAGGCCGTGATCGCGGATCAGTCGCTCGTAGACGTCGAGCGTCTCATCGACCGCCAGATCGCCGTGCGCGTGGCAGGCCAGCTGCCAGCCGGCCGCCGCGGAGGGCTCCGCGATCGCGTGCAGCTGCTCTGCGGTGTAGTTGGAGGCGCCGCGGTGCCCCGGCGGCAGACCGAGGTCGCGGGTGGCCGCGGTGTCGAGATAGGGGAAGCTCGTGGCGATGTTGCCGATCCACGGGGATCCGTCGGTCCAGGTCTTGACCCCGACCTGGCGCATCACCGCGTCCTCGGGGAGGGACTCTTCGTTCCCTCCCCGCCGTCCCGGGTGCGGGGCCGGCGTCCCACCGGGACGGGACATCTCGTACCAGCGCAGCCGCAGCGGCATGCGGCCGGCGGCGCGGAGTGCATCGACGGCGGGGGAGAGCGCGGGGTTCCAGCTGAGATCGGCCACCGTGGTGATCCCCCGGCGGGAGAGGTCGGCGAAGTGCGCGCCGAGCAGCTCGACGATGTCGGCCTGCGCGGCCTGCAGCAACGGGGCGGCGACGCGTTCGACCGCGCCGGCCTCGAGGGCGACCCCGTTCAGCTCACCGTCCGCGGTGCGGCCGAACGACGCTCCCACCGGGTCGGGCGTGGAGCGGTCCAGTCCGGCGAGGCGGGCGGCCGCGGTGTTGAAGTACGCCGAGTGCCCCGAGTTGTGCACGATGACGAGCGGGGTGGATCCGGCGAGCTCGTCGAGCAGGCGCAGGTCGGGATCCAGCAGGCCGCGCTGCAGCAGGGCGTCCCACCCGTTCGCATACACGGGTGCGCCGTCTGCGGCGGCGAGCGCCGCCCGCAGCGCGGCCATCACCCCGTCGGCGCCCGGCACGACGACAGGCCGCAGATCGAGCACGCGGTCCGAGAGCAGCACCGCGGCGGTGCCGGGGTGCCCGTGCGGCTCGATGAGCCCCGGCATGGCCCAGCCGTCCAGCGCCACGCGCTCGGCCGCGGGATCCTGCGCGGCGAGGTCCGCCGCGGCGCCGACCGCGACGATGCGTCCGTCGTCGTCGACGAGCATCGCCTCGACGAGAGCGGGAGCGGCAGCGGAGAGCGGCCGGATCCGGCCCGTGAACAGCGTCGTCATGCGCCCATCGTGGCAGGTTTCCCGTCCGCGAGGAGAGGGCAGGCGGATCGATCAGTTCTGAAGAAGCACGCCCGCCGACGCCTTCCTAGGCTGAGGGGCGACCCGAATCCCGGGTCGGACGAACGGAGGATGCCATGACCGAGAACACCGCACCCGTGCTGACCGATTTCGAACGGGCCGCCGTCAAGGAGGCCGCGAAGGAGAGCCGCACGCGCGTCGCGCGCAAGAAGGCCTCGCCGGAGGAGCTGCGCGCCGCCGGGGAGGCCGACGTGCTGGCCAAGATCGCGGAGATGGACGAGGAGGACGGATCCCTCGCCACCGCCCTGCACCGGCTGGTCTCCGAGAACGCGCCGCACCTCGTGCCCAAGACCTACTACGGCATGCCGGCCTGGGCGAACGCCGCGGGCAAGGTCGTCTGCTTCTTCAAGCCCAAGGCGAAGTTCAAGGTGCGCTACGCCACGTTCGAGTTCGAGTGGCCGGCGCAGCTCGACGACGGGACCGTGTGGCCCGTCTCCTACGCGGTGACCGCGCTCACACCGGAGGACCTCGCCTTCCTCGGCGAGCGCATCCGCACCGCCGCCCCCGCCGCCTGAGCCGGGACCGGGAGCCGTCATTCCCCGCGCAGGTGTGCGGCCGTGAGCTCGGCCATCTCCTCGTCGCTGAGCTCGTCCATGCTGCGGGACTCGCGCCGGTCGGACCGGATCCACCGCATCATCAGGATCACCAAGATCGGCACGTCGACGATCTCGGCGATGAACCAGAGGAAGTCGCCGGAGAGCTGCTGATCCCGCAGCGGATTCGGGAACCAGAGCGGCAGCGTCCCGGGCCAGGATCCGGCCTGGTCGAACACGACCGTGCCCAGCCGCAGCAGCACGCCCGGGATGGCGTCGAGCACGAGCTCCACGAACGCGAACAGGAACTCGGCCACGATGAACAGGCTCGTGCGCGCGACCGTGTGCGCGGCCATCGGCAGCACCATGAGCAGGCCGAGCACCGGGACGAGGGCCGAGATCGCGCCCTCGGCGACCGGAGAGAACCGCAGCACCGCGGACAGCGGCGTGAAGAACACCGAGAAGACGAGGCAGGTGAACACCGGCGCCATGATCGCGTTGCCGAAGAACCTCGCGAGCCAGGAGCGCAGGAACCCGTTCACCCGGGCGCGAGGACCCGCCGAGAGCACGGCGCGGGCCAGGGACACCGGTCGGCCCAGGGTGATCAGGACCGGCACGACGAACAGCAGGAGTGCGATCCGGGTCGAGAACGCCCAGCGCAGCTCCGGGCTCCACGTGCCGAGGAAGCCGAAGGACACGACCGCATAGGAGCCGAGGCCCAGCAGGAGGTACATCAGCGTCAGCCGCAGCGGCCAGCGGTGCCCGCGCCGCCGCAGTACCGCGACACCGCCGAGATAGAGCCCGGCGGCGATGACGAGCACGACGAGCGCGGCGGGATCCACGCTCCAGGTGCCGAGGAAGACGGGGATGGGAGGCACGCGCTCTCCCCTCGTCGTCCGGTGCGGATGCGGCACCACCCGCGGCGGGCCGCGACGACGCTACGCCCGACGCCTATGCGCGCGATGGGATCCGATCCGATCGCCGTCTTAACGCCGAGTGAACTCTGGCGGTCGAGTGCGGGAAACCGGCCGTCGGCGGGGCTGGGCCGCGCGAAGCTGACGACCATGAGCGCCGAAGTGCTGATCCTCGTCCTGGTGGTCGTGACCGCCCTCGGATTCGACTTCACCAACGGTTTCCACGACACGGGCAACGCGATGGCGACGTCCATCGCCACCGGCGCGCTGAAGCCCAAGGTCGCGGTGGCGCTTTCCGCGGTGCTGAATCTCGTCGGCGCCTTCCTCTCGGTCGAGGTCGCGGCGACCATCACCAAGGACGTGCTCACGATCCAGGGGCCGAACGGCGACCTGGTCCCGGGGCTCTCCCCGGAGGCGGCGATGATCATCATCTTCGCGGGGCTCGTCGGCGGCATCCTGTGGAACCTGCTCACCTGGCTGCTCGGGCTGCCCTCGAGCTCGTCGCACGCGCTGTTCGGCGGACTCATCGGGGCGGGGATCGCGGGTGCCGCCACCGTCAACTGGGCCGGGATCGTCGGCAAGATCATCGTTCCCGCGGTGCTCTCGCCGGTCATCGCCGGCGTCGTCGCGGCGGTCGGCACCTGGCTCGTCTACCGGCTCACCCGCACCGTGCACGCGAAGCACCGCGAGGCCGGATTCCGCTGGGGCCAGATCGGCACCGCGTCGCTGGTCTCCCTCGCGCACGGCACCGGCGATGCGCAGAAGACGATGGGCGTGATCGCGCTCGCGCTCATCGCGCACGGCACCCTGACCGGGGACCAGATCCTCGCCGAGGGGCTGCCGATCTGGATCATCGTCAGCTGCGGCGCGGCCATCGCGCTGGGCACCTACCTCGGCGGCTGGCGGATCATCCGCACCCTGGGCAAGGGCCTCGTCGAGATCGAGTCGCCGCAGGGCCTCGCCGCCGAGGCGTCGTCGGCCGCGATCATCCTCACCTCGAGCTCGATGGGGATGGCGCTGTCCACCACGCACGTCGCGACCGGGTCGATCCTCGGATCCGGCGTGGGGCGCCCCGGCGCCCAGGTGCGCTGGGGCATCGCCGGCCGCATGGTCACCGCGTGGCTGATCACGATGCCGGCAGCGGGCGTGGTGGGGGCGCTGTGCTTCTTCCTCGCCCACGGCATCGGCGGTCTCGCCGGCGCCATCACCGTGTTCGTGCTGCTGCTCGCGGCCGCCGCGCTGATGTACCTGCGCAGCCGCCGCCAGAAGGTCGACCACCACAACGTCAACGCCGAGTGGGACGGATCCCTCGCGCCGAACGCCGCCGCGCAGGGCGCGACGGCCTGAACCGAAGGACGCATGAGATGAACTTCGACATCGCGCAGATGGCGCTCTCCGCCGGGCGCGTCCTGCTGGTCGGCCTGCTGTTCGGGGCGGGGCTGCCCGCCCTGTTCGCACTCGGCATGCGACTCCAGTCTGCCGGCACCGGCGAGGTCGACGGGGAGGCTCCGGGAACCCGGCGCCCTGTGCTCACCGTGGCGGGCTGGATCCTGTTCGCGATCGTCATCGCGGTCGTCCTGGCCGGAGTGCTCTTCATCACCCGTTTGAGCATCTACCACTACTTCGGGATCTCCCTGTTCGGGGTGGGGAAATGAGCGGCAGCGTCCTCAGCCGCGTCCTCGACTGGCTGCGCGCGGGCTACCCCGAAGGCGTGCCGCCCAAGGACTACAGCCCGCTGCTCGCCCTCCTGCACCGCACTCTCACCGCGGAGGAGCTCGCCGACGTCGTCGCCGCGCTCGCCCGGCAGGAGACCGATCCGGTGCGCGTCTCGCAGATCCGCGCGGCGATCGCCGAGATCACCGCGGCGAACCCGGGCGAGGACGAGGTCCGTCGCGTCGCCGCGCACCTGGCTGCCCGCGGGGTGCCGCTGAGCACGAGGGCGCAGCGGATCGTCGCCGCTCGCGAGAACGTCGCAGACGCTGCTGCCGGCGCGCCCGGTGCCGGTGCCGGCACCACGGCCGGTTCCGTCGATGCGACCGCCCCGAACCCGATCGCGCAGGCGCTGCGCTGGCTGGGAGCCGGGTACCCCGACGGCATCCCCGCGCAGGATCGGGTGCCGATCCTGGCCCTGCTGCGCCGTCGGCTCACCGACGACGAGGTGCAGGAGGTCTGCGAGGCCGTGGCGGCGCAGACCGGGGCGGATCCCGATGTCTCCCTCGTCGACGCGCAGGTGCTCATGATGAGGGTGCTGGGCGAGCTCCCCGGCGACGACGACGTGGAGCGCGTCCGCGCCCGCCTCGAGGAGTCGGGCATCGCGCTCGCGTGACCGCGCCTCGTGCGGCGTGTCGTCCGGTGGGCTGCACCGCCCGCCATCGGCATCGGCGTGTCGAGCCGGCCCGACGAGCGCACAAGTGTCCGTCCTAACTCAGGCCACAAGTGCAGGAACAGACGATTCCGCCTCGAAATCGGCTGTTTTCCGCAGTTCATCCTGAGTTCGGAAGACCGGCCTCGGGATCCTGGCGCACGCGGGCGCACGCCGCCTAGCGTGGAGGGGTGAGCACCCCGTTCCCCGCCTCCGTGTACGCCGCCCGTCTCGACCGCGCCCGCGCCCTGACCGCCGAGGCCGGCTTCGACGCCATCGTCGTGGGGCCGGGTCCG
The DNA here is from genome assembly GCF_037147555.1 of Microbacterium sp. MMO-35. NCBI lineage: Bacteria > Bacillati > Actinomycetota > Actinomycetes > Micrococcales > Microbacteriaceae > Microbacterium > Microbacterium sp. MMO-35. Next base: position 647,472 of record NZ_JBBCVH010000001.1, on the reverse strand, counting down.
GATCTGACCTATCTCGCCGGCGTGGAGGGCGACACGATCGAGCGGCTCACGGCGCTCGTGATCCCCGCGACGGGGGAACCGACGGTCGTCGTGCCGCGCATGGAGCTCGCGAAGGTGCGCGACACCGCGGTCGGCGCGCTGGGACTCGCCGTGGCGGACTGGGTGGACGGCGAGGATCCGTATGCCCTCGTGACCGCGGCGATGGGCGGATCCGTCTCGCGGTTCGGCGTCGCCGATGCCCTCCCGGCACTGCACGTGGTTCCGCTGACGACGCGTCTGGATGCCCGCCCCGAACTCGCGACGCCCGTGCTGCGCGAGAGCCGCATGATCAAGGACGCGGCCGAGATCGCCGAGCTGCGCCGCGCCGGCGACGCCATCGACGCCGTGCACCGCCGCGTGCCCGGCCTCCTGCGCGCCGGACGCACCGAGCGCGAGGTCGCGGCCGACATCGCCGCAGCGCTCGTCGAGGAGGGGCACCGCACGGTCGAGTTCGTGATCGTCGCCTCGGGCCCGAACGGCGCCGATCCGCACCACGAAGTGTCGGATCGCGTGATCCAGGACGGCGACATCGTGGTGGTCGACATCGGCGGCGCGGTTCCCAGCGGCTACAACTCCGACAGCACCCGCACCTACGCGGTCGGCACCCCGGATCCCGAGACCGCGCGCAGGATCGCCGTGCTCGTGCGGGCCCAGCAGGCCGCCGTCGACGCGGTGCGCCCCGGCGTCACCGCCGAGCAGGTCGACGCCGCCGCCCGCGACGTGCTCGCCGCTGAGGGGCTGGCGGAGGCGTTCCTGCACCGCACCGGCCACGGCATCGGCGTCACGACGCACGAGGAGCCGTACATCGCGCCCGGCAACGCCCTGCCCCTGCGTGAGGGCATGGCATTCAGCATCGAGCCGGGGATCTACTTCCCCGGGCAGTGGGGCTCCCGCATCGAGGACATCGTGGTCGTCACCGCCGACGGGTGCACGAACCTCAACACCACGCCGCACGAGCTGACGCCCGCCCTGGACTGACCCAGGCGGGCGAAGCCCCGGGGGCGCAGCACGGAGTGGTCCCGGCGGTCGCCGATCAGAAGGACCAGGGAAGCATCTCGTGCCCGAAGTCCTGGAACGCGCCGAAGCGTCCGCCGAGGAAGCCGAGCGGAGCGCCTTCGCGGAACCGCGCGGCGACGACACGGCCGAAAGACACCTCATGATCGCCGACGACGTCCCGGCCGTGCACCTCGCATTCGAACTGGACGAGCGCCTCGGCCACGACCGGGATCCCGCACGGCGCCTCCTCGAACTCGCCGCCCTCGAATCGCTCGCCGCCCGGCACCGCGAATCGCCGGGCGATCGCCTCCTGCTTCTCGCCGAGGATCGAGACCGCGAAGCGACCGGTCTCCTGCAGCGCGACGCCGGTGCGCGTGTCGAAGTTCAGCGCGATCATGACGATGGGCGGTGCCAGGCTGATGGACCCCAGGGAGCTGATCGTCATGCCGTGCCGATCGCCGGCCCGATCGACCGCGGTCACGACGGAGACGCCGCTGAGCAGCCGACCCATCGAGCGACGCATCTGCAGGGGATCCGGATCATCGACGTACTTCCCGAGACGGCTCATGCTGCGGTCTCCCGTGCGGCGTCTCCCCGGCGGTAGTAGCGCACCTCGAACATGCGGGCACCGTGCTCCGAGCGCCAGGGGCCGTGCTCCATCCCGGGAGGACGGGTCGCCCAGTCACCCGCCTGGAAGTCGCGGCCCAGGCGCAGATCCGTGAAGGAACCCTCAAAGATGAACACCTCCTCCCAGAAGTCGTGCGCGAGCGCCCCGTTCGGCGACGTGTCCGCGCCCGGTGCGAAGGTGAGGATCCTGGTCACCGCGTCACTGTCGCTGTCCCTCGCCAGGATCTGCTCCGAGAGCCCCTCGATGTGCGGGAAGCAGTCGGTGTGCGGGATCCGGTCGACCGGCCCGAACTCGAACTCCGGCTTAGGCATCGTGCACCACCTCCTCGGGAATTCCCGCACCATATCCGGCGAGGAACTCATCCAGTTCGGCGACGAGTGCCTCGTAACCGAAGTTGCGGTACGTGTACGCTCCCTTGACCACGAACGGGGCGCCCGCATAGAAGAGCTCGTACTGCTGATGCCGGCCTGCGAACTCGGAGCCGATGATGTCCCAGGCGAGCTTGAAGAGCTTGACCCGCTCCTCACTCGAGACGCCGGGCGATTGGATGTAGCGCTCCACATCGGCGCGGGTGAGGTCGCTGCGGAGATCCTCCACGCTCGAAGGGAGCTGCATGACCCCGCCGCCGACGAGATCGCGAAGGATCTGGATCGCCCTGGGGTAGGTCTCCGACTGCAGGCCCATGATTCCGTAGAGCGCCCGTCGTCCCGGCACGTAGAGACCGCTGTCGTCCGGGGCCGCTGTCATCTGGGCGGCGAGTAGAGCAGACTCGACGCAGGAGACGATCGCGGCGAGTTCGCCCAGCCTCTCCTGCACGCCGGGAATCCGGTCGGTGCCGTTGACCTGCGTGACCTTGCGTGCGACGGCTGCGATGAACTGCAGCTTGACGGTGAGCCGGGTCTGGGCCTGCCAGTTGCCCAGGGCGTGTGCGCCCGTGTCGAAGAACTGGCGTCGGAGGGCATCGAGATTGCGATTGATGAACACGCGGTCCCACGGCACCAGCACGTCGTCGAACACCATGAGCACGTCGTGCTCGTCGTAGCGCGACGTGAGGGGATAGTCGAAGTCGCTGGTCGCGGTCGTCGAGTACGGACGCCGACAGTACATCTTCATGCCGGGCGTGGCGGCCGGAAGGGCGAAGCTGATCGCGAAGTCGGTGTCGTCAGGACCGAGCGGCTTGATGCAGGTGACGAAGACCTCGTCGGCGACCGGGGCCCCGGTCGCGAGCATCTGCGATCCGCGGATGACCAGCCCGCCTTCGCGCTCCTCTACGACGCCGACCTGCAGGAAGTCCCCCTCCCAACCGGAAGCGGTCGTCGCCCGGGACACCTGCGGGGGGATGATCGCATACGTGACGTAGAGGTTCTCGCGCAGGATCCGCTCGTAGTAGCGCCGCACGTTGCCGGCGTAGTCGCGGTCGTCGCCCTCGACACCGGCGAACACCTCAGGGTGCGCAGCGAAGCCCGCGAAGAACGTGCCGACGTGGTCGGGGCTGCGCCCGACCCAGCCGTGGGTGTGCTTCGCCCACGTCTGCACGGCCTGTCTACGGGCATCGAGATCGGCCTGCGACCGCGGTGCCGAGAACACCAGGTTGGCGGTCTCACCCGTCTCCGGCGCCTGGTATTGCATCCCGCGAGCAGGCTCAGCGGCGATGTCGAAGAGCTCGGCGATCGTCGTGCGGATTCCCGCGAACGCGGGATGCGCCCCCACGTCCTCGACGACCTTGCCGTCGAGGATGACGGTCCGGCCGTCATCGAGGCCTGCCAGATACTCTGCTCCGGTTCTCATCGTCCCGTTCCTTCCATCGAGTAGTGATGCGTGAGTCGCTTTCCCGCGCCGAGTGCGATCTCGATGCCCCAGGCGCGGCCCGAGGAGAATCGACCGTCCAGAAGCGGTATCGTCCCGCCGAAGCACACGAAGTCCTCCCCCTCGAGACCGAGCCGGTCGAGGAGCAGGCCGACGACGTCGGCGGGCCGGCGGAGCGCGTCGAGCTTCCCCCGCTGGTACGGCACGTCGTCGACCGTCGACACCGCGAGGGCGCCGTCGAGGTCGAGCGCCTCGAAGTCGTCGATCCGGAGGACGGTGGGGCCGATCGGCTTCGGACAGGCTCGCTTGGACGCCGGTATGTCCGAACGCTCGAGGTCTCGATCGGTATGGTCGGAGCCGACGCCGAGGTAGAACGCGCCCCGGTGACGGATGTACACCGGCTCGACCTCGCCGCTCGTGAGCGCATCCGTGGACGTCGCAAGGACGGTCGCGGTGGTTACCACCTCCGTCGGCATCGGATAGAACATGGGAACCACGGGCGGCGCGGGGATCCCGATGGCGGCCAGCTCGTCGATGTGGTGCTGCACCGCCGCCGCGTCGCGGCCGGTGTAGCCCGCCACGACCGCACGAAACCCGGACAGGGTGATCGTGCCGCCCTGGATCACCTCGAGGACGAGACTCATGACTCTGCTCCTGACGCGTGGGAGAGCGCTGCATACTCCGCCAGCCGGTCAGCGAGCACCGGGAACGACGAGCGAGTGGCGGCGGTGAGCCCGGTGTCGACGTCCGCGGTGACGATCTGCTCTGCGTCGTCGCACTCGATCACGACGGTTCCACGGGGATCCACGAGCCGACTGCGACCACCGAGCTCGACCCCGCGTTGTGTCCCGCAGCCGTTCGCCGCCAGGACCCAGGACTGATGCTCCACCGCACGTGACGTCGTGAGGAGGCACCAGTGCTCGATCCTGGCCGCCGGCCATGCGGCAGGGATCACCGAGGTCTCGGCCCCGCGTGCGCTGACCTGCTGCCAGAGCCCCGGAAAGCGCAGGTCGTAGCAGGTGGTGCTCGCAAGGCGGCCGACCGGGCTGTCCACGACACTCAGGGCGTCACCGGGGGTGAGCAGCTCCGCCTCCAGGGAGTCATGGCCGAACACGTGGATCTTGCGGTACACCTGAGCGATCCGGCCCTGCGGATCCACCAGGACGGCGGTGTTGTGCAGCTGCCCGCCCCGGCCTCGCTCGACGATGCTTCCGAGGTGGATCCAGGCGCCGAGGCGCCGAGCGACTCCGCGCACCATCTCCGCCGTGGGGCCGTTCAGGGATTCCGCGCCTTCCTCGTAGCGGTCGAAAGCGAAGTAGCCGACGTTCCAGAGCTCGGGAAGGACGTACAGGTCCGCGCCCGGATTCTGCGTGAGCATCTCCTCGACACGCACGATCCGCTCGGCGGTCGTCTCGTCATCCGGGCTGGCGATCTGCAGCAGCGAAACCGTCGGCATCAGTCGCGACCGGCCTCGATGAACTTCCGCGCCGTGAGCTCGGGGTCGGTGAGCAGCACCTCGTGACTGCCCGACATGCCGATCAGCCGGAAGACGCCCAGCCGGTTCGACAGGCGCGGGTGGCGTCCCCACTCGCCCTGCGTGATGTCGTTGTCCTCGTACGGCGCGAGGTAGCTGCGCGCCGGCGTGACGTTCTCCCATCCCGTCATGTCGGCGGGGTCGGTGAATGCCCCGAACGGCTGCGGGCGCAGCACGTCGTACACCGCCTGGGCCTGCTCGAGCGTGCCGTCGTTGAAGAACGCGTCGCGCCACACCGGGAACGGCAGAACGACCCCGCCGTCACCACGCTCGGCCGCGCTCGCCTGCAAGGCGCCGACGAGGGCCGGCGGGATCTCGTCGACGAGCGCCTTTCCGTGCTCCGGCACGAACGCCGCGAAGTAGACCAGGCGGCGGATCCTCTCCGGCACCTCGATCGCGACCCGGGAGATCAGATAGCCACCCCAGCTGTGGCCGACGAGGACGACATCCCGCAGGTCGTTGCGCACGAGATGGTCGATGATCGGGGCCGACGCCTCGCGCAGACCGACGTGCTTGTCGTCGTCCGCGCCCAGACCACCGGCGGTCGGCGTATGCACCTCGTGCCCCGCCGCCTCCAGGTGCGCCTTCACGTCGGCCCAGAGCTCGCCGTAGTGCCAGGCGCCGTGTACCAGGACAAACCTCATCGTGTGCTCCTTCGTCGGGGTGCGAGACGTCTGCTGCACGCACCGGAGCTTCAGTCTCGATCGACCTGAAGGAGCGGACCATCGGATTCGCGCACGCCGATATCGGGTTCGTGCAGGCTCGTCCGGAGCTGCGACGATCTGCGGTGTGCGGCCGTCTCGAGGTCGTGCTCAGATGCTCTTCTCGCGCAGGACCGCGGACGGGAGCACACCGAATCGCGTGTGGAACTGCGCGGCGAAGTCACCGAGGTGCAGGAAGCCGTACTGATGCGCGATCGTGCTCACCGACGCCTCATCCGGCCGCGCCTCCGATAGCGCGCGATGCACCCGTTCCAGGCGCTGCGCGCGGATCCAGGCGCCCGGGCTGGTATCCAACTCGCGGCGGAAGGCGGCTTGGAGTGTACGCACGCTCACTCCGCACGACATCGCGACAGACGTGAGGCTGAGCGGCTCTGCGAGGTTCTCCAGTATGTGCTCCTGGGCAGCGGCCACGGTGCGAGCGGAGTGCGTCCCCCGGGCCGGAGTCTGCTGATCCGCCGCGTAGGGCGCAAGGACCGCTTCGACGAGCAGTTCCTCGATCTGCGACGCCATCCGCCCTCCGTGCGGGCTGTCCAGCGGAAGCGACAACCCGCTGCCCAGCAGGCTGATGAAGGCGGCGGATGACGCCGTCGCCTCCAGCGGCACCTCCACCTTCCGCCTCGTTCCGGACTCCAGGCCTGCGATCCGCTCGACTGTGGCCCGGGGGATGCGGACGACGATCTGGTCGTATGCGGCGGAGAAATCGAAGCGGAACGGCTCATAGGGACCGACGACGTACAGCGCTCCTGCTCGGGCGGTGGTCTCCTGCGCTCCGTAACGGAGCTCGCCGGCGCCACCGAGCGGCATCACGAAGAGGAATGTCTCCTCCTCCGGTCCCGCCGGGAGGACGGTGACCGGCGCCCCGTAGCGCAGCCGGTTGACCGAGCTCGTCGCGACCGGCGCCGAGCTGAGGGACGTGTGCAGATGCGCATGCGCCCCTCCGACGAGGAGCGCATGCGGGCGGAGCGACCCCGTGCACAGCTCGACGACCCGATCATGGTCGCTCGTTCCCTGCAGCAGCGGAACGGCGCGATCCTCGAGAAGAGCGGCAGCCGCTGCAACCGTCATCGGCGCCTCCCTGCACCCGGGCTGACGAATGGGATAGCACCGTCATGATAGCCCCGCGCCGGGGCCGATGACGCGGCCTTCCGACTCGGCCTGCGCCTCAGCGCACGCGGTCGAGCGCCTCGGGGATGTCCACGCGCCACGACGACGGCGCCTCCGATGCCGGCGCGGCGGGCAGCACGCCCTCGCCGTCGGGGTGCGGGATCGCGTCCAGCAGGGCCTCGGTGTAGGGGTGCACGGGGTTCGCCCACACGACCGGGGTGGCGCCGGACTCGACGATCCGCCCGCGGTACATAACGGCGACGCGGTCGGCCATCAGCCGCACCACGGAGAGGTCGTGCGAGATGAACAGCATCGCGGCGCCCGAGGCGACGCAGAGCTCGCGCATCATCGCGGCCACCGAGGCCTGAGCCGACGCGTCCAGCGCCGAGATCGGCTCGTCCGCCACGATGAGGTCGGGCTTCGCGGCGAGCGCGCGGGCGATCGCGACGCGCTGACGCTGCCCGCCCGAGAGCTGGTACGGGTAGCGGTTCTCCAGTGCGGGGGAGAGGCCGACGGCGTTCAGCCAGTGCGACGGCGCCTCGGTGTCGAGGCCCCGGGCGCGAGCCGCCCTGGATCCCTCGGCGATCTGCTGCGCGACCCTGATCCGCGGGTTGAGCGAGGAGTTCGGATCCTGGAACACCATCTGGATCGCCGTGAGCTCGGCGGGCCTCGTGCGCATCCCGAGCGGCTGCACGGGACGGTCGCGGTAGAGCACCGTCCCGCCCGCGGGCTTCTCCATGCCGATCACCGCGCGCGCGGTGGAGGACTTGCCGCAGCCGCTCTCGCCGACCAGGGCGAGCACCTCTCCGCTCGCGATGTCGAAGCTCACGCCGTCGACCGCGCGGAACGCCGCGCGTCCGCCGTACTCGACGACGAGCGAGTCGACGTGCAGCACCGGCTTCTGATCGCTCATCGGTTCTCCTCCGGCTCGGCGGTCGTGGAGCCTGCGGCAGGACCGTCCACGAGCGAGTCCTGCGCATCGGGCATCGCGTCGAGCAGCTCGCGCGTGTAGGGGTGCTGCGGATCCTGGAAGATCTGCTGCCGGGATCCGGATTCGACGATCAGCCCGCCCCGCATCACCGCGACCTCGTCGGCGATCGCGCTCATCACGCCGAGATCGTGGGTGACGAGGAGCACGGCGAGATCGCGCTCGGTGGCGAGATCGCGCAGCAGGTGCAGGATGCCCGCCTGCACGGTCACGTCGAGGGCCGTGGTGGGCTCGTCGGCGAGCAGCACCTCGGGCTCGCAGGCGAGGGCGATCGCGATCGCGATGCGCTGACGCTGGCCGCCGGAGAACTGGTGCGGGTACTTCCGCAGCGCCTCCTCCGGCTCCGGCACGCGCACCAGGGCGAGCAGTTCGGCAGCGCGCGTGCGGGCCTCTGCGCGCGAGAGGCCGAGGTGGGCGCGCATGCCGTCGGCGAGCTGGGAGCCGACGGTGATCTGCGGGTGCAGGCTCGCCGAGGGATCCTGGAACACCATCCCGACGCGCTTGCCGCGCACCTTCCGGTACGCGCGGCCGGTCATCCCGACGAGCTCGGTGTCGCCGCCGAGGAGGATCGATCCCGATGCGGAGCCGCCGGCGGGGAGCAGGCCGAGCACCGCCATCGCGGTCATGCTCTTGCCCGAACCGGACTCGCCCGCGAGTCCCTGGATGCGCCCCGGCACCAGGTCGAGCGAGATGCCCTTGACGACCTCGGTGCGACGGCTCCTGCTCTGCCCGAGCTCGACATGCAGATCGCGGATCGCGAGTGCGGCGCTCACGGGACCACCTCCCCGGTCGCGGCGGCGGCCGACACGGCGGTGGGCGCCTCGGCCTCGCGCTCGCGGGCGGCGAGCGGGTCGAGGGCGTCGCGCAGCGAGTCGCCGATGAAGTTGAACGCCATCACGATGCTGAGGATCGCGAGGCCGGGGAACAGCCCCAGCCACCAGGCGGAGGTGTTCTGCATGGCCGCGGCGATCATCGTGCCCCACTCGGGCGTCGGCGGCTGGGCGCCGAGACCGAGGAACGAGAGGCCCGAGAGCAGCAGGATCGCGGTGCCGATGTCGAGCGAGGCGAGCACGAGCACCGGGCCGGCGATGTTCGGCAGCACGTCGCGAAGAAGCGAGCGCAGCGGCGAGGATCCGAGGAGCCTTCCCGCGATCACGTAGTTCTGCGTGCGCAGGCCGAGCACGAGCGAGCGGGTGATGCGGGCGTAGGGCGGCCAGGCCACGATGATGCCGGCGATGACCGCGTTCATGATCGACGGGCCGAGGGACGCGGCGATGACCATCGCGAGGATCACGGTCGGGAACGCCATGACCATGTCGGTGATGCGCATGAGCACCTCGTCGAACCAGCCGCCGAGGTAGCCCGCGACGGCGCCGACGATCGTGCCCACGACCATGGCGCAGACGACGAGCATGAGCGCGAGGGGGATCGTGGTCTGCGCGCCGAGCAGCAGGCGCGAGAACACGTCACGACCGTTGACGTCGGTGCCCATGATCGCCTCGCCGCTCGGGGCCGCGAGACGCGGGAGGTCCTGCGCGAGCGGGTCGTGCGGGGCGATCCAGGGGGCCAGGATCGCGACGAGGATCCAGACCAGCGCGATCACGGTGCCGACCAGGGCGAGCGGGGTGCGCCAGGCGCGCGGCAGCCAGGGCTTGCGGCGCTTCGGCGCGAGCTTCTCGGGGATGACGAGGTTCACGAAAGCCTCACTCGCGGATCCAGGACGCCGTAGAGCACGTCGACGACGAGGTTGATGACGAGGTAGATGACGCCGACCACGAGGCCGACGCCGGTGACGGCCAGCAGGTCGAGGTTCTTCGACGCGTTGTAGGCGTAGGTTCCGAGGCCCGGCCAGGCGAACACCGCCTCGACGAGCACGGTGCCCGACAGCAGGCTGCCGAACGCGATGCCGACGAGGGTCAGGATCGGCAGGGCCGCCCCGCGCAGCACGTAGCCGACGACGACCCGGCGGCCGCTCAGGCCCTTCGCCCGGGCGGCGCGGGCGTAGTCCATGTCCAGCACCTCGAGCACCGAGGTGCGCACGAACCGGGTGAGGGTCGCGATCGTGAACAGGCTGAGCACCAGCACCGGGAGCGCCAGGTGGCTGGTCGCGTCGAAGAACCCGACCGAGTCCCCGTTGAGGAGGTAGTCGATCGTGTAGAAGCCGGTGATCCGCGGCGGCGGGGTGATGGTGGGGGAGATCCGTCCGGATCCCGAAACCCAGTGCAGGTTCATGAAGAACAGCTGGTAGCAGAGGATCGCCATCCAGAACGTGGGGATGCTGAGCCCGATCAGGGTCACCACCCGCACCACCTGATCCGTGGCCTTGCCCCGGCGGTAGGCGGCGAGCGTGCCGAGCACGACGGCGACGGCCAGGCTCACGATGATCGCGTAGAAGGCGATCTCCCCGGTCGCCGGCACGGCCTTGGCGAGGTCGGCCGAGACCGGTCGGCCCGTGGTCATCGACGTGCCGAGGTCGCCCTGCAGCAGGTTGCCCACGTAGCGGAAGAACCGGATCCAGACGGGCTGATCGAGCCCGTACTTCTCCCGGAACGCGGCGACCGTGGCGGGGTTCGACGATGCGCCCTCGCCGAGGGCGGCGCGCACCGGGTCGCCGGGCACGATCACGGTGAGGGAGAAGGTGACCAGCACGATCCCGAACAGCAGGATGACGCTCGTCACGGCCCTGCGGGCGAGGAACCGCAGCAGGGTGTGCTGCGACTGCCGCGTCCTGCGGGTGGCGATGGCTTGGGTCTCGGACAAAGTCGGCGCTTCCGGGTCTGCGGGGCGGTGACGGCGTGGTGCTGCGGGGGCCGGATCCCGGTGGATCCGGCCCCCGCAGGGCTTACTTGGCGGGGTGCAGCGTCCGCAGGTCCAGGGTCCAGGTCACGTTGTACTCGAGACCGGCGACCTTGGTGGAGCTGGCGAGGTTGATGCCGGGGACGATCAGCGGCACGAACGGCCCGGACTCCTGCATCGCCTTCGCGTAGTCGCTGAACGCCGTGTTGCGCGCGTCCACGGTCGTCGCGTTCTGCGCCTTGGTCACGAGGTCGGCGATCGCCGGGTCGGCCTCGGCGGTCCAGCCGGCGCGCAGGCCGACCTTCTGGCCCGGGCCGAACGGCAGGAACGACGAGGTGTCGGCGTAGTCGGGACCCCAGTACCAGAGCGAGAACGCCTCCTGCGCCTTGACGTAGGGCTGCACCTCGGTCGCGAACGGGGCGGGGGCGAGGGTCGCGTTGATGCCGACCGCCTTCAGCTGCTCCTGCACGCGCTCGGCGACCGGCGTGAACTCCACGCCGCCGACCGGGTTGTCGTTCGGGAACTGCAGTTTGACCTCCTGGCCGGTGTAGCCGGAGGCGACGAGCGCGGCCTTGGCCTTGTCCAGATCCTGCTTCACGCCGGTCTTGTTCGCGCCGGGGAACATCGGCGGGATGACGCCGGTGGCCTGCTCGGATCCGGATCCGGCGAGCTCGAGCAGCTTGTCGTAGTCGAGCGCGTAGCGCACGGCCTCGGCGAACTTCGGGTTCGCGGTCACGCCGCCGACGTTCTTGTCCTGGTTGATGAGGAGGAAGAGGGTCTCGGCCGACGGAGCGGAGTCGACGGTGAAGCCGTCACCGAGGTTCTTGACCTGGTCGCCGGAGAGGTCGACGGCCACGTTCGAGTCGCCGCCCTTGAGGTTGGTGAGCTGCGTGGACGACTGCGAGATGTTGCGCACCACGATCTTGTCGTAGGCAGGCTTGTCCTCGCCGTCGTACTTGTCGTTCTTCACCAGCACCACCTGGGTGGTGAGGTCGAGCGACTGCAGCTTGTACGGGCCGGATCCGGCGGAGTTCGCGTCGAGCCAGCTCTTCGCGCCGTCCTTGTCATCGGTGGTGCCGCCGTTCTTCTTCACGACCTTGGAGTTCAGGATCGCGAGCGACGGGTTGGTGACGATCGCGGGCAGCTGCAGCGAGGGCGTCTTGGTCGACAGCTTCACCGTCTTGTCGTCGACCTTCGTGACCGTGATCCCTGTCATCAGGAAGTTGGCCTTGGAGTCGGTGATGCCGGCGACGCGGTCGAAGGAGAAGACCACGTCATCGGCGGTGATCGGAGTGCCGTCCGAGAACGTGCGGCCGTCCTGGATCGTGAAGGTGAACTCGGTGGCGTCCGAGTTCTGCTTCATGGTCGCGATGTCGGGCTTCGGGGTGGTCGAGTCGGCGCCCTGGAACGTCAGCAGGGTGTCGTACACCGCGTGCAGCACCATGTTGCCGGTCGGGACATAGTTGCGACCGGGGTCGCCCGTCTCGAGCGAGAACGCGGTGTCGACCACGAGCGTGCCGCCCGAGGAGGAGGATCCGCTGGAGTTGTTGCTCGCGGAGTTGCCGCCGGAGCAGCCGGCGAGCGCGATGGCGGCCGCGGCGATGACCGCTGCGGCGACGTGGCGATAAGAACGGGCCACGGCTTCCTCCTCATTGAAAGAATGGACAGGTCAGACGACCAGATCGGGTTTCCCGGCACTATATCCGACGGATCGGCTCAATTTCGAGCAATCCATTGTCACGCTTCCATCACTACGGCAATATGTCCAGCATGAGCGAAGATCAGCCTCACGTATCTGGACGATCCGTGCCCGCGATCGACGAAATCGCGTACGACATCCTCCGCGCGCTGCGTCGCAACGGACGGATCTCGATCGCCGCCCTGGCCCAGGAGGTCGGGATCTCGCGTGCCAGCGCCTACTCCCGCGTCGAGTCGCTGACGCGGGCGGGCATCATCACCGGGTACACCGCGGAGGTCGACACCACACGACTCGGCCTCGGCGTGAGCGCCCTCGTGTTCTGCACGATCCAGCCGCAGTCCTGGACGTCGTTCCTCCAGGCGATCGGCGAGATGCCCGATGTCGAGTCGGCGATGGTGATGACCGGTGAGCACGACGTGATGCTGATCGTCCGCAGCATCGACATGGAGCGCATGCAGTCGCTCGTGATCGGCACGATCGCCGACCGTCCCGAGGTCACCAAGGTCGAGACGGCGATCGTGATGGGCGAGGTGTTCCGCCGTCCGTTCGTGCTGCCGGACGAGATCCCGCAGCGCGCGGCGATCGGGGTCGACAGCGGTCTGATGCGGTTCACCCGCACCGACGGCAGCAGGGGCACCCGGATCTGAGGTTCAGCCCCGGGGCCGTTGAGCGAGCACGGGCGTAACCGGAGCGACCCCGGGTCGGCGGCGCTGAACGGACCGGGTGCGGGCGCCTCAGACCTGCAGGCAGACGCTCACGTGGTCGACCCCGTCGACCGCGAAGTCCTCGACGAGGCGGATCCGGCCGTCCTCGGCCTGCTCGGCGCGGCTGACCGCGTCTCCCCGCACGACGGTGCCATCCGCCACGAGCGCATGCGCGAACGAGACCCGCACCTCGGCACCCGCCACCTCGCCGACGAAGCGCCCCTCCGTCACCGTGTCCCCGGTGTACTCGCCCCAGATCAACCGGCCGTCCTGGTGATAGTCGAAGGTCGTCGGAGCGGCGGAGTCGACGGCGCTGGCGGTCGAGGAGACCATGGCGAAGCGCAGCCCGTCGAGGGAGAGCGTGGAAGGCATGACGACGAGTATGGACCCCGCGCGGGCGATCGGCGCAATCCCGGCGCGCCCCCGATCGGGCGCGAGAGGGCGTCGGCGGATCGTGCAGACGTGGTCGGTCCGGCCTCGCTGATGACGACTTCCCGGTCCTGCGGAATCTATTAACAGGTTCATCCACATGTGGATTACTCAGGGAATGCGGAAATGATCCCGCACGACATTGTCCGACCGGATCGCTCGCCTGGATACCGGCTGTTCACCGGCTGTTTTCCGATTCCTCGCAGGAAAGGATCCGGCGCGCGACCGAGACGGATCCCTTCCTTTCCCGAGCCTGTGCGGAAGCTCGGGAGAACCTGTCGGACCCGTCAGGAGATCCGGCGGAAGAGGGAATTCCCGGCGGCCGCGAATGCGCTGCCGACGGCGAGGATGGCCGTGCTGCCGCCGGCGTAGGCGATCTGCAGATGGCTGCCGTGGTTCTCCACGGTGACGAAGATGACCACGAACGCGATCGCCGATGCGACCGCGCTCGCTCCGGAGACCCACCAGAGCGCTCCCAGCGACCGCGCCGGGGGAACGGCCTCCGGCACCCGCCACAGCAGGAGGGCGATGCCGCCGAGGCATCCGCATGCCGCGACGAGCATGAACGCCGCGACCACGTCGCTGGGGCGGTGCCACTGCTGGATCACGAGTCCGATGCCCGTCAGCACAGCGAACGCCCCGCCGAGCGCCGCCGCAAGCGGACGCCAGCGCGGAGGGCTGACCACGAAGACGGCGAAGGCCGCAGCCGCCGCCACCGTCGCATGCCCGGATGGGAATGAATTGTCGAGGAGGTCGGTCGCGCCGGTCGCGGCCCGCTCCAGGAAGACGTGCTTGGCGAGCTCTGCGGCGGCCACCGCCACGGCGCCGACGCCCAGCGCCACCGTCAGATGCCGGAACCGGCGGGTCACGATGCCGATGATGAGCGTGACCAGGATCCCGCCGCCGACGGCGACGGTCGGGACGTTGCCCAGGACCAAGCCCGCCACCCGGTAGACGGCGTCGTGCTGACCCGACGCGCCGACGAAGGCGCGCTCGTCGACGATCTGCCCGACGTAGGTGCGGACGAAGAACAGGTAGGTCGCTACGAATGCGACGGCCAGCAGCACGGCGGCAAGCGCGAACGGTGCCACCCCACGTCTCGCCGCCATGACTCCATCATGCAGGCTCGACCTGTGCAGGCGCCTCACGGTCGCTGCGGCTCGCGCGCGCCGTATCCAGCAGGGGCAGCGCGATGTGCACGAGCGGACCGATCCCGAGCGCGAAGACGACGGTGCCGATGCCCACGGTGCCGCCGAGCAGCCAGCCGATCACGAGCACCGTGACCTCGACCGTCAGACGGGAGACCCAGATCGGCCAGCCGAGACGCGCGTTCATGCCGGTCATGAGACCGTCGCGGGGGCCGGGGCCGAACCGTGCGCCGATGTAGAGCCCGCTCGCCAGAGCGACGACGAGCACACCCGCGACCAGCACGAGCACCTGCGCGAGCAGGCCGTGCACCGGCGGGACGACCGTGACGGTCGCCTGGATCGCGGTGCCCACGAGCAGCACGTTGAGCAGGGTGCCGATGCCGGGCTTCTGGCGCAGCGGGATCCACAGCAGCAGCACGAGCAGCCCGACGATGTTCGTGATCCAGCCCACGCCGATGCCGGTGTGACGAGCCAGGCCCTGGGCGAACACGGTCCACGGATCCACGCCCAGACCGGCGGTGATCATGAGTCCGTCTCCGACGCCGTAGAGCACGAGACCGATCAGCAGCTGCAGCACCCTTCGTGTCATGCCTCCATGATCGAGCAGAAATGGACTGTTGACACCAGTCCAATCGGCCTAGGCTGGCCTCATGGACTCCCGGCTCTCCGCTCGCGCCCTGGTCGAGCTGCTCGGACTGTGGCGCACCAGCGAACCCGCCTTCGACGCCCTCGCCGACGCCATCCGCCTGCTGTGCCTGGACAACCGGATCGCCGCCGAGACCGCCCTCCCGGCGGAACGCGAGCTCGCCGCAGCGCTCGGGGTGAGCCGCACCACGGTCGCGGCCGCCTACCGCAGCCTGCGCAGCACGGGCCACATCGTGAGCCGGCAGGGATCCGGCAGCGTGACCCGCCCGCTCGGACGCACGGCCGCGGCACGCTGGTTCGATCGGGAGGGCATCGATCTGCAGCAGGCGAGTCCTCCCGCCTGGCCCGGGCTTCCCGGAGTGATCGCCGAGGCCGCGGCTTCGGCGACCGCGCTCGTCTCCCGAGCCGGATACGACATCCTCGGTCACGCCGAGCTGCGGGGGGCGATCGCCGATCGCTATGCGCAACAGGGGATCGCGACGACGCCGTCGCAGATCATGGTCACGACGGGTGCGCAGCAGGCACTGAACCTCATCGCCTCCACGGTGCTGCGACGCGCCGACCGGGTACTGCTGGAGACGCCGAGCTATCCGCACGCCATGGAGACGTTCCGCCGCGTGGGCGCCCGGCTCGTCGGCGTGCCGGTGGACTGCGACCTCGGCTGGGACGTGGATAGGGCCGCCCAGGCGTTCGCCCGGACGAGACCGGTGCTCGCCTACCTGATGCCCGAGTTCCAGAATCCGACGGGCCGCACGATGAGCATCGCCGAGCGGGCGGTGTTCGAACGCTCGGCGCACGACGCCGGATCCTTCCTCCTCATCGACGAGACCACCGCCGATCTCGACATCGACGGGCTCCCGCGCCTGCACCCGCTCGGAGTCGGGCACACCTCGACCATCCGGGTCGGATCCCTCGGCAAGTCGGTCTGGGGAGGCCTGCGGATCGGCTGGATCCGCGCGGCCGACGACGTGATCCGGCGCCTGCGGGCCGCCCGCCCCACCCACGACCTGGGCACTCCCGACCTCGAGCAGGCCGTCGCGACGCGGGTGGTGCAGCGGCTGGATGAGATCCTGCCGCAGCGCTCGGCACTGCTGCGCGCCGGAAGGGACGCCCTGAGCGGCGCGCTCGCCCGCGCGCTGCCGGAGTGGTCTGTGCCCCGGGTGCACGGCGGGGTCGCGCTCTGGACCGGGTTCGCACAACCGCTCAGCTCGGCGCTGGTGATCGACGCCGCATCGCACGGTCTGCATCTGAGCGCCGGCGGCCGTTTCGCGGTGGAGGGCGGCCAGGAACGACGACTGCGGATCCCGTTCACGGCCGAGCCGCGCGAACTGGAGCGGGCCGTCGAGATCCTCGCGGCATCGTGGGGGCGCGTCACCGCGGGCGCTCCGCGCCTGTCTCCGATCGCCGCCCTCGCCGAGGCGGTCGTGTAGCACGCGGGCCCCGTGCCTCGCCCGCCGGGACCGGCGACGGAACGGCAGGTCAGTGCCCGCGCAGGTCGAACTCCTCGAACACCTCGCCCGGACCCTCGCCCCACGCGTAGACAACGAACGTCCCGGCCTCACCGGGTTCATCGAGGAAACCACCCGCACCGTGGAAGTCATTCAGCCGCCCGGACGGGGCGACGGCGACGGTCAGATCGCCGGGGATGCTCTGCGCGTCGTAGAAGGCCTGCAACTCGACCGCGCTCTCGTCGCTGCGGATGAGGAGGGCACCCAGGTACTGCATGCCGTTCCCGTTGCCCACGATCTTCGCCGCGCGGGACGTCGAGTCGACCAGCTCAGTCCTCTCCGGCAACGGAAGCGCCCGCAACGACGACTCGACGCTTCGCGCCGAGGCGTCGTTCACCAGGGTGATCGTCACCGGAGGACCGACGATCGCGGCGACGACGATTCCGAGCACGATCCAGCCGCCGAATCGGCGTCTCGCCTTCGGAGTCTGCGATCTCGTCGACATGCCAATCCCCCTCGCGGCCATCCTCTCAGCACTTCACACGACTCCTGCGAGGCCCCGGCGATCATGGCCGCTCGTCGGCGCCGCGCCCGCCGGGTCATCGGGTCGAGAAGCAGCTCTTCAGGCTCCGTCTCCTGCGCGGTCGACATCTTCGTCAGCCTAGGTGCGACGGCGCGCACGCGCGCTGTGCACCCTCTGTGAGAGAGGCGACGAGTCGATGATCAGGAAACTGTGGAGCCTAGGAGATTCGAACTCCTGACATCCTGCTTGCAAAGCAGGCGCTCTACCAACTGAGCTAAGGCCCCGTGTCGATGACGGGTTTCGACCGAATGAGCGGATCCGATTTCTCGGATCCGCTCACATGTCGGTGGGGCTACCAGGACTTGAACCTGGGACCTCTTCATTATCAGTGAAGCGCTCTAACCGCCTGAGCTATAGCCCCGTATCAACCTCCAAGACTTTACCTGACGGCGGCGCGAACACGAAATCGGCGCGGTCAGCGCCCTTCGGTCAGGGTGATGCTCCCTGCGGACAGGGTCGACTGGATGCGATGAGAGGACGACGGATCGGTCTGGATCTGCGCGTCCAGGCTCCCCGCAGAGGTGTCCTTCGACAGGTCGTAGCGGCCGGACGGAACCGTGACGTCCATGGATCCGGCGCTCACGTCGAGGCGGATCAGGTCGGGCTGGGAGCCGCTGATCGTGGCGCTGATGTCTCCGGCCGACATCGACAGGTCGGCGGTGGTCACGTCCTGCAGGCGCACCGTGGCGGATCCGGCGCTGATCCGCGTGGTGAAGGCTTTCGCTCCTCCGTCGACGGTCAGCTGCCCGGCGTTCACGGTGGTGGACAGCGTGTCGAACCGCCCCTCCGCCGTAAGCGATCCCGCATCCAGCTGGAGGTCCGCGTTCAGCTCACCCTCCAGCTCACGGGGGAGGGTGAGCGTCATCTGCGGATCCTGTCCGAACCAGGCGCCGATCCACCATCCGAAGGCTCCGCCCGGACGTTCGATCCGCAGCACGTCGCCCTCACGGCGCATGGTCCAGTCGCCCGCGTCCTGGCCGTCGACGATCATCGTCGCGTCGGTCGTGTCGCCGAACCGGATCGTCGCATCGCCGCGGCCGACGTCGACCTTCAGCGTGGTGATCCCGTCGGCGTCCACCGTGCTGCTGCTCCGCGCGGATCCGTTCCCGGTCGCGACCTGATGCATCGCGGCGAACGCCGACGTGCCGCCGACCGTGACGAGCGCGCCGCCGCCGATGATCGCCGCGGCGATCGTGATCGCGGTGAGCGCACCGCGCGGCGGCCGTGGCGCAGAGGAACCCGGGGAGTGCTCGGCGCCCGGGGTCCCCGGGGCCGCGGGCGTCGCCGGCGCCCCGCCGAACGGGTCCGTGCCGGGGGCGGGAGGGGTGACATCGGTCATCGGTTCGTTCCCGTCTGTGAAGGGGCGGCCGGGGATCCACCCCGGCCGGTGCTGGAGATGTGGGCGATCGCGGCGAGCACCCGGCGGTTGCCGGACTCGTCGGGTTCGAGCCCGAGCTTCTGGAAGATGGCGGTGATGTGCTTCTCGACGCTCGCCTCGGAGAGGAACAGCGTGCCCGCGATCGCCTGGTTCGACCGGCCCTCGGCGATCATCGCGAGCACCGTGCGCTCGCGATCGGTGAGACTCCGCATCCGGTCGTCCTGGCTCCGCCGGGTGAGCAGCTGCGCCACGACCTCCGGATCCAGCACGGTCGAACCCGCGGCGATGCGCTGCACCGACTCGATGAACTCGGCGACGTCCGCGACGCGGTCCTTCAGCAGGTAGCCCAGCGGACCCGCGGATCCCTGAGCCGCGATGAGGTCGGACGCGTACCGCTCCTCCACGTACTGCGAGAGCACGAGCAGCGGCAGCTGGGGGAGGCGCTTGCGCAGAGACAGAGCTGCGCGGATCCCCTCGTCCACGAACGTCGGCGGCAGGCGCACGTCGAGGATGCAGAGCTCGGGATCGCGGGCGTCGACGGTCTCGTCGAGCTCGGTGGCGTCGGGGAGGGCCGCGACCACGGTGTGCCCGGCGTCCTCGAGGAGACGCACGAGGCCCTCGCGCAGGAGGACGGAGTCCTCGCAGATCAGGATGCGCACGGGACGCTCACCTCCAGGCTCGTGGGACCGCCGACCGGGCTGTCCAGCCGGATGGTGCCGCCGGCGGCGAGCACGCGGTTGCCGATCCCGTCGAGGCCCCCGCCGGCGATGACGGTCGCACCGCCGATGCCGTTGTCCTCGACGCGGGCCCAGAGCGTGCCGCCGTCGCGCTTGCGCACCACGACACGGCACTCGCTCGCCCGGGAGTGCTTGGCGGCGTTGGTGAGCGACTCCGCGATGGCGAAGTACACCGCCGCCTCGGCGTCACGGGAGCAGCGGCCGTCCAGCCGCACGTCGAGCGCCACGGGCACCGGCGAGCGTCCGGCCAGCGCGGAGAGCGCCGCGTCGAGCCCGCGGTCGTCGAGCACCGAGGCGTGGATGCCGCGCGCCAGCTGGCGCAGCTCGGTGATCGCCGCCTTGGTGGACGTGTGCGCCTCGGCGATGAGCGCCTTCGCCGCCTCCGGATCCGTGTCGATCTTCTGCTGCGCCATCCCGAGGGTCATCCCGACGGACACGAGGCGCGGCTGCACGCCGTCGTGCAGATCCCGCTCGATCCGGGTGCGCTCGACATCGGCCGCCCGCACCGCGCCCGCACGCTGCGCGGTGGTGGTGCGCACCTGCTCGCTGAGATCGAGGTTGCGGTCGGGCGTCGCCACGATGCCGCGCGAGATCACCCGGTGCAGCAGCGCCAGGCTGATGATGCCGACGACGGCCGCCGCCGCGCCCGCGCCGCCGAGGACGGGGGCCCACTCGCGGGGATAGCTCGTGCCCCAGCCGGTGTCGACATCGCCGCCGGTGAACAGCGGCGCGAACGCCGTCACGGCGGACCAGCCGAACCAGGTCATGAGGCGCAGCACCAGCGAGCCCAGCGCGCACGCGATCGCGAAGTTCGCGATCGCCCGCCACATCCGCCCGTTGTAGGCCTGACGCCAGAGCGACAGCAGCCAGCCGCCGAAGCCCGGCCGCTCGCGAGGACGCCAGCGCAGAGCCGGAAGGTCGAAGCCGTAGAGGCCGTTCAGTCGTGCGATCTCGAACCAGCCGAGCCCGAACAGCGCGTAGACCAGCCCCACGAGCATCACGATCCCGACGCCGACGAAGAGGAGGCCGACCCCGCCGAACAGCCACGCCGTCAGGAAGCCGACGAGCCCGGATCCGATGACGCCGAGGGCGGCGAGCTCGAGGATCGTGAGAAACAGGCGCAGCGGCGTGCGTGCGGCGGCCGCGGGAAGCGGGCCGGCGGTCGCCCCCGAGGGGGGCGGGCTGTAGGACGGAGCGGTAGACATGGCTCCACGCTACGGGGGTGCTCGCGGACGGGGAACGGAGGCAGCCGGAGGAAGCCGTTCGGGATTTCCATAAGCCGTCTCGGGATGTCTCGGGATCCGGATCGGCGCGGCTTATGCATGCCTATCCTCGATGGACGAGCGCGCCCGCTCATGCTTACATGATCTCATGCACGCAGCGAGAGAACGGGACAGCACCACGTGAGCGCACTCCATCCGCAGGAACCGCACGGCTCCGGACTCGGTCAGCGCCTGAACTGGCTGCGCGCCGGAGTCCTCGGCGCCAACGACGGCATCGTCTCGGTCGCCTCCCTCGTCGTCGGCGTGGCCGGGGCGACCACCGACAACGCCGCGCTCCTCATCGCCGGCCTCGCCGGCCTCATCGGCGGCGCGATCTCGATGGCGCTCGGCGAGTACGTCTCGGTGAGCAGTCAGCGCGACAGCGAGCACGCCCTCATCGCCAAGGAGCGCGAGGAACTGCGCACCATGCCGGAAGCGGAGCTCGCCGAGCTGACCGAGCTGTACAAGCAGCGCGGCCTGAGCGAACAGACCGCGCATCAGGTCGCGGTCGAGCTCACCGCCCACGACGCCCTCGCCGCGCATCTCGAGGTCGAGCTCGGCATCGATCAGGACGACCTCGTCAACCCGTGGCACGCCGCCCTCTCCTCGGCGATCGCCTTCACCGCGGGGGCGATCCTGCCGCTCCTGGCGATCCTGCTGCCGCCGCCGGCCTGGCGCGTCCCGGTCACCTTCGTCGCCGTGCTCGTCGCCCTCGCGGCCACGGGCGCCCTCTCGGCACGGATCGGCGGCTCGAACGCGGTGCGCGCATCGCTCCGTCTCGTGATCGGCGGCGCGCTCGCCCTCGTCGCGACCTGGCTCATCGGCACGCTGCTGGGCACGACCGGAGTGGTCTGACGCCGACTCGGCCGCACCCCGACGACGAAAGGCCCGGATCCGAGGGATCCGGGCCTTTCGCGAGTCCGCTGCGTCAGTTCGAGGTGAAGCCGACCAGCAGTCCGCCGGTCACCTTGACCGCGAAGTTGTAGATCCCGGCGACGACCGCGCCCAGCACCGTGAACACGATGAGGTTCAGGATCGCGCAGACCGATCCGAAGGCCAGCACCTGGGGGAGGCCGATCACCTTGCTGAGCTTGAACCCGTCGGCGATGCCGCTGACGAACTCATCGGCCTTCCCCATCAGGCCGGTGGCGTCCACCACCAGGTAGATCAGCAGGAACGAGACCAGCGTGACGATCGCGATCGCGATCGCCCCCAGGAAGGACAGCTTCACCGCCGACCAGAAGTCGATGTAGACCAGGCGCAGACGCACCTGCTTGCTGGAGGTCTTCCGGGATGACTTCTTCGCGAGCTTGTCGGCTACCGTGCTCATGCGTCAGTTCCTTCGGGGGCTTCGGGGGACTCGGTCTCGGGGGCCGCACCGGAGTCCTCGGACTCCTCGCTGTCGGCCAGGCCGCGCTCGGTGTTCCGGGCGATCGCAAGGATCCGATCGTCCTCGTCGGTCCGGGCGAAAACCACGCCCATGGTGTTGCGACCCTTTGCCGGCACCTCGGCCACGGCAGAGCGTACCACCTTGCCGCTGGCAAGAACCACAAGGACCTCATCGTCTTCCTGGACGATCAGACCACCGGCGAGAATCCCCCGATCATCGTTCAGTTTCGCGACCTTGATGCCCTGACCGCCACGGCCCTGCACACGGTACTCGTCCACGGAGGTGCGCTTGGCATAGCCGCCGTCGGTGACGACGAACACGAAGCCGGAATCGGTGACGAGGGAGGCCGAGAGCAGGCTGTCCTCGGGGGCGAACCGCATCCCCTTGACACCCTCGGTCGCGCGTCCCATCGGGCGCAGCGCCTCATCGGTCGCGTGGAAGCGCACCGACATCCCGTGGCGGCTGATGAGCAGCACGTCGTCGGTCGCGTCGGCGAGGAACGCGCTGACCAGCTCGTCCTCCTCGCGCAGGCGGATCGCGATGACACCGCCCTGACGGTTGGTGTCGTAGTCGCCGAGCCGGCTCTTCTTCACCAGGCCGCCACGGGTGGCGAGGACGAGATACTGGGCCGCCTCGTAGTCGCGGATGTCGAGGATCTGGGCGATCTTCTCCTCCGGCTGCAGGGCGAGCAGGTTGGCGACGTGCTGGCCCTTCGCGTCACGACCGGCCTCGGGGATCTCGTACGCCTTGGTGCGGTAGACGCGACCCTTGTCCGTGAAGAACAGCAGCCAGTGGTGCGTGGTCGTGACGAAGAAGTGCTCGACGAGGTCGTCGGCGCGCAGCTGCGCCCCCTTGACGCCCTTGCCGCCACGGTGCTGCGAACGGTAGTTGTCGCTCCGGGTGCGCTTGATGTAGCCCTCACGGGTGACCGTGACGACCATCTCCTCCTCGGCGATGAGGTCTTCCATCGAGACGTCGCCGTCGAACCCGTGCAGGATGTGCGTGCGGCGTTCGTCGCCGAAGCGCTCGACGATCGCGGTCAGCTCGTCGCGGATGATCGAACGCTGACGACCCTCGTCGACGATGATCTCCTTGTAGTCGGCAATCCGCACCTCGAGCTCGGCCGCCTCGTCGATGATCTTCTGGCGCTCCATCGCCGCGAGGCGGCGCAGCTGCATGTCGAGGATCGCCTGGGCCTGCTCCTCGTCGATGTCGAGGAGCTTCTGCAGACCCTCGTTCGCCTCCTGCGCGGAGGGCGAGCGGCGGATCAGGGCGATGACCTCGTCCAGCGCGTCGAGCGCCTTGAGGTAGCCCTGCAGGATGTGCATGCGCGCCTCGGCCTTGGCCAGGCGGAACTTCGTGCGGCGCACGATGACGTCGATCTGGTGGTCGAGCCAGTGCGTGATGAAGCCGTCCAGCGCCAGGGTGCGGGGCACCCCGTCCACGATCGCGAGCATGTTCGCGCCGAAGTTGTCCTGCAGCTGGGTGTGCTTGTACAGGTTGTTCAGCACGACCTTGGCGACCGCGTCGCGCTTGAGCACGATGACCAGGCGCTGGCCCGTGCGGTCGCTCGACTCGTCGCGGATGTCCGCGATGCCGGTGATCTTGCCCTCACGGGCGAGGTCGCCGATCTTCACCGCGAGGTTGTCGGGGTTCACCTGGTAGGGCAGCTCGGTGATCACGAGGCAGGTGCGGCCCTGGATCTCCTCGACGCCGACCACCGCGCGCATCGTGATGGATCCACGTCCGGTGCGGTACGCCTCCTGGATCCCCTTCGTGCCGAGGATCTGCGCGCCGGTCGGGAAGTCGGGGCCGGGGACCCGCTGGATCAGGCCCTCGAGCAGCTCCTCACGGGGCAGCGAGGGGTTCTCGAGCGCCCACAGCGCGGCGTCGGAGATCTCGCGCAGGTTGTGCGGCGGGATGTTCGTCGCCATGCCGACCGCGATGCCGATCGAGCCGTTGACGAGCAGGTTCGGGAAGCGCGCCGGCAGGACGTCGGGCTCCTCGGTCTGGCCGTCGTAGTTCGGCGAGAAGTCGACCGTGTTCTCCTCGATGTCGCGCACCATCTCGAGCGCGAGGGGAGCCATCTTCGTCTCGGTGTACCGGGGGGCCGCGGCGCCCATGTTGCCCGGGGAGCCGAAGTTCCCCTGACCGAGCGCGAGCGGATAGCGCAGCGACCACGGCTGCACCAGGCGCACGAGGGTGTCGTAGATCGCGGTGTCGCCGTGCGGGTGGTACTGACCCATGACCTCGCCGACCACGCGGGCGCACTTGGAGAACGACTTGTCGGGGCGGAAGCCGCCGTCGTACATGCCGTAGATCACGCGGCGGTGCACGGGCTTGAGCCCGTCCCGCACGTCGGGCAGCGCGCGGCCGACGATGACCGCCATCGCGTAGTCGAGGTACGACCGCTGCATCTCCGACTGCAGGTCGACCTGGTCGATCTTGCCGTGGTTGTGGCCGTCCCGGATGTCCTGCGCGCCCTCGTTCGTGATGATCTCTTCGTCGTCAGCCATGTCTGCTCTTCCTGAGTGGTCCAGAAGTTCTGTGCGCGCTGCGGCGCGCGGATCCCGTCACGGGATCAGATGTCGAGGAACCGCACGTCCTTGGCGTTGCGCTGGATGAAGCTGCGGCGGGACTCGACGTCCTCGCCCATCAGCACGCTGAAGATCTCGTCCGCCGCGGCGGCGTCGTCGATCGTGATCTGGCGGAGCGTTCGCGTGGTGTGATCCATCGTGGTCTCCCACAGCTCCTTGGCGTTCATCTCGCCCAGACCCTTGTAGCGCTGGATGCCCGCTTCCTTGGGGATCCGCTTGCCGTTCGCGAGCCCGTCGTTCAGCAGGGCGTCGCGCTCCGCGTCGGAGTACACGTACTCGTGCGGGGCGTTCGTCCACTTGAGGCGGTACAGCGGCGGCATCGCGAGGAACACGAAGCCGGCCTCGATGAGCCCGCGCATGTAGCGGAAGAGGAGCGTCAGCAGCAGGGTCGTGATGTGCTGGCCGTCGACGTCGGCATCGGCCATCAGCACGATCTTGTGATAGCGCGCCTTCTCGAGGTCGAAGTCCTCGCCGATGCCCGTTCCGAAGGCCTGGATCATCGCCTGGACCTCCTTGTTGGCCAGGGCCTTGTCCAGTCGTGCGCGCTCGACGTTGAGGATCTTGCCGCGCAGCGCCAGGATCGCCTGGGTGTGCGGGTCGCGCCCCTGCACGGCCGAACCGCCGGCCGAGTCGCCCTCCACGAGGAAGATCTCCGAGATCGACGGATCCTTGCTCGTGCAGTCCTTGAGCTTGTCGGGCATCGCGGCCGACTCGAAGACGCTCTTGCGGCGGGCGGTCTCCCGCGCCTTGCGGGCGGCCATGCGGGCGGTGGCGGCCTCGACGGCCTTGGTCACCACGTTCTTCGCCTGCTTCGGGTTGCGGTCGAACCAGTCGCCGAGCTGGTCGCCGACCACCTTCTGCGTGAACGCCTTCGCCTCGGTGTTGCCGAGCTTGGTCTTCGTCTGGCCCTCGAACTGCGGTTCGCCGAGCTTGATCGAGATGACCGCGGTGAGGCCCTCGCGCACGTCGTCGCCGGTGAGGTTGTCGTCCTTCTCCTTGAGGATGTTGTTCGCGCGCGCGTAGCGGTTGACGAGCGTCGTCAGCGCCGCGCGGAAGCCCTCCTCGTGGGTGCCGCCCTCGTGCGTGTTGATCGTGTTCGCGTAGGTGAACACGTTCTCGGTGTAGCCGGTGGTCCACTGCATGGCGACCTCGAGCGAGATCTTGCGCTCGGTGTCCTCCGACTCGAAGGCGATGATCTCGTCGTTGACCACGTCGGCCTTGCGCACGTGGTTGAGGTACTCGACGTAGTCGACGAGGCCGCGCTCGTAGAAGAACACGTCCGCGCGCTGGTGGGTGACGACGGTGCCGTCGACCTCCTCGTCGACCGTCGCGCCCTCGCGCTCGTCGACGAGCTCGATCCGCAGGCCCTTGTTCAGGAACGCCATCTGCTGGAACCGGGTGCGGAGGGTGTCGTAGTCGAACTCGACGGTCTCCTGGAAGATGCTGCCGTCCGGCCAGAACGTGATCGCGGTCCCGGTCTCGTCGGTGGCCTCGCCCTTCTCGAGCTGCTGCTGCGGCGCCCCGCCGTCGGCGAAGCTGTGCCGCCAGACGAAGCCCTTCTGCTTGACCTCGACCTCGAAGCGGGTGGAGAGGGCGTTCACGACCGATGAGCCGACGCCGTGCAGACCACCGGAGACCGCGTAGGCGCCGCCGCCGAACTTGCCGCCGGCGTGCAGGATCGTGAGCACGACCTCGACGGTCGACTTCGTCGGATCCGACGAGTGGGGATCCACCGGGATGCCGCGGCCGTTGTCGACGACGCGCACGCCGCCGTCGGCGCGAAGCGTGACGAGGATCGTGTCGGCGTAACCGGCGAGGGCCTCGTCGACCGAGTTGTCGACGATCTCGTACACCAGGTGATGCAGACCCCGCGGGCCGGTCGAGCCGATGTACATGCCGGGGCGCTTGCGCACCGCCTCGAGGCCTTCGAGGATCTGGATCGAGTCGGCGCCGTACTCGGCAGGCTCGGCCGGCGTGCCGGCGGTGCTCTGGTTCGTCGCGGATCCGGGTGCTTCAGCCCCCGTCTGGGTCGATTCGTTCGCGTCAGAGGGGGTTTCAGGCGTCATCTGAGGGGAGGCTCCACATCGAAGATCTAGGTCGTCAGTCTATCGGAAAGACCCCTTCCTGTCTCGTTGTACGCGCTTCTGCGCGCCTGAAGCCCCCCTCGACGGGATGGATCATGTCCTAACCGTAGGTATCGCGCGGACCGCGCCCTGGAGCGACTCTGGGGCCCCATTTCCAGGAAGGGACGTCCGGCCCGACGAAGCGGATGTTCTCCACGCCCGCCTCGGGGTAGCGCCGGCCGATCTCCGTGATGATCACGGCGCGCATGTACTGCAGGTTCTTCGCCCAAGCCGTCGAGTCGCACTTCACCGTGAGCATCCCGCCCTCGAGCGACACCGGTTCCGAGTGCTTCGCCGTGTCCGGCCCGGCGAGCTCGGCCCACTGGAGCACCAGGTCCTCACGGCTCAGCGCCGCCTCCCAGCCCGCATCCCTGGTGAGCTTCGCCAGCACGTCGCCGAGCGTGCCCGGATCCCGGCCCGCGGTGAACGGCGCGTTCTCGTCGTCGACGAGGCGCTTCTTTCGCTTCCAGTTCTTCGAGCTCGGCTTGAGTCCGCGCAGGCGCAGGTAGGTCGCGACGGTCTCCGGCACGTCGGGCTCGACGGGTTCAGTCATGGTCCGCCTCCCCGTCCGCAGGGTTCTCGCGCTCATCCGTGATCGTGCCTGCGGAGATCCGCACCACATGCCGATGCAGCACCTCCGGGATGTCCTCCTCGACCGCGGCGGTGACCAGCACCTGCTCGTAGTCCGCGGTGAGGTCGGCCAGCCGGCGCCGGCGCTCGGCGTCGAGCTCGGCGAACACGTCGTCGAGGATGAGCACCGGGTCGCCGGCGGGGGACTCCGCGCGCAGCAGCTCCGCGGAGGCGAGGCGCAGCGCCAGCGCGATCGACCAGGACTCGCCGTGCGAGGCGTATCCCTTCACCGGCAGGTCCCGCACCCGCAGCAGCAAGTCGTCGCGGTGCGGTCCGACCAGGGTGAGCCCGCGCTCGAGCTCCGCCGGGCGCTTGGCGACGAGGGCGGCGCGGAAGAGCTCGGCCGTGGAACCGGCGGACTCCGCGGGATCCGGTCCCTGCGCTTCGGCAGTCTCGGCGACCGGTCTCAGGGAGGCCTCCTCCGGATCCCCGCCGCGGATCGACTGCGCCCAGTGCAGGCGCGGATCGTGGTCGGCCCCGGCGATCGCCGCATAGGCCGCGGCCACGCCCGGCTGCAGATCCGCCGCCAGTCGGGATCGCGCGTCGATGATCTCGGATCCGAGCGCGATGAGCTTGTCGTCCCAGACGTCGAGGGTCGTCAGGCCCTCCGCCTTCATGCCCCGGGCGCGCGCCGACTTGAGCAGCGCGGTGCGCTGCCGGAGCACGCGGTCGTAGTCGCCGAGCACCGCGGACATGCGCGGCGTGCGCTGGATGAGCAGCTGATCGGCGAACCGCCGCCGCGCCGAGGGGTCGCCCCGTACGATCTGCAGGTCTTCCGGGGCGAACAGCACCACGTGGGCGTAGCGCGGGAGGTCTGCCGTGCGGCCCGGCGCTCCGTTGATGCGCGCCTTGTTCGATCCCTGTCGATTGATCTGCACTTCGATCAGGACTTTTCTCGGACCGTGGGCGAGGCGGGTGCGGACGATCGCCGCGTCGTATCCGTCGCGCACCATCGGCGCGTCGGAGGAGACCCGGTGCGAGCCGAGGGTGGCGAGGAAGACGATCGCCTCGGCGAGATTGGTCTTGCCCTGGCCATTGCGCCCCACGAGGACGTTCGGCCCGCGGTGCAGGGAGAGTTCGGCGGTCGCGTAATTGCGGAAATCCACGAGGCTGAGGTGCTCCACAATCACCCGAGCAACCTTACCCGCGGCCCCCGACAGCCGGACCGGCGGGAGCGCTCGACCCGGCCGGCGCCGTTGCCCCGCCGTGCTGCTGCGCGGCTGCCCCGCGGCCCCGCGGAACAGCGGACCCGCGGAGCCGGGGAACAGCCGCGAGACCGAACCCGCGTCACGAAACCGACGATGAGAACGTCGGTCTCGTGAAGGAGTTTCGGTCTCGCGGATCTCGCGACGGGCTGCGCGTCAGCGCAGCAGCAGGTTCGGCTGCAGCAGGTACTTGAACGAGTCCAGTCCGGCCTGGTCGACCGAGGTCTGGCTGGTGACGAGCACCGGGCTGAGCTTGTTCGCATTGTCCGACGAGGTGAACGTGACGCGCACGAACTCGCTCTTGACCGCGCCGAGCGCCTCGAGCAGGTACTGCGGGTTGAGTCCCAGCGTGACCTCCTCGCCGTTCAGGTGCGCGTCGACCGACTCGGAGGCCCTGGCCTGCTCACCGCCCGATGCGTCCATCGTGACCGAGGAGGTGTCGAACGTGAACCGCAGCGGTGCGGAGCGGTCGAGCACCAGCGCCACACGGCGGACGGCCTCGGTGAGGTCGGCCGTGTTGACCACCGCGTGGTGATCGGTCTGCTCGGGGAAGAGCCGGCGCACCGGCGGGAAGTTGCCCTTGATCAGCAGCGACGTGACGGTCTTGTTGCCGGCGGTGAACGCGATGATCTCGCGGTCCCCGGCTCCGGAGAACGAGATCTGGATGGTGCCCGCGTGACCGAAGGTCTTCCCGACCTCCTGCAGCGTGCGCGCCGGGACCAGCGCGGTCTGCTCCCCGGCCGCGCCGTCCCAGGGGACGTCGCGGAGCGAGACCCGGTAGCGGTCGGTGGCGACGAGGCTCAGCGTGTTGTCGCCCACTTCGAGCTGGACGCCGGTGAGGACGGGGGTGACGTCGTCGCGCGACGCCGCGAAGGCGACCTGGGCGATGGCGGTGCCGAACTCCTCGGCCGGGACCAGACCGCTGGTGCCGGAGACCTCGGGGATCGAGGGATACTCCTCGACCGGCATGGCCGCGAGGGTGAACCGGGCGGATCCGCAACGCACCGCGATCCCTCCGTCCTCCTCGACCGAGATCTCGATGGGCGCATTGGGCAGGCGGCTGGCGATGTCGGACAGCAGGCGGCCGTGCACCAGGATCGTGCCCGGTTCCTCGACCGTCGCCTCGATGGTCGTGCGCGCGGAGGCCTCGTAGTCGAACGCTGAGAGCGTGAGGCCGTCGTCGCCGGCCTCGATCAGCACGCCCGCGAGGATCGGCTGGGGGTTGCGCTGGGGCAGGAGCTTGACGACGAAGGACACTGCTTCGCTGAAGACATCGCGATTGACCTGGAACCTCACCGGTGCTCCTTCGTCGATTCGACCCGCAGGGACATGACCGTCGTTCCCTCCGACCCCGGCAGACACCAGGGGATCCCATGCTAATGCCAGCAGGCTTCCCGTCCAGGTCGCAGGCCCTCGGATCCGGATCCATCCCCAGGTCGGCCTCGGGAGGTGATCGATGGACCGAGATTCGAAGAGAGTTCTTAACGGTGTTAACGCCTGTGGATACTGTGGATAACTCTGGGGATGCTTTGCGGCCGTAGGGAACTACACGACTGTGACTTGTGGAGACCCTGCGGAAACAGTGGGGTCCGAGGCCGTGCCCGGAGGAACGTGTCTTCCGAGTTATCCACAGATCAGGGTGCTGTGTGGGGAATCCACGCCGTCTGTCGGACGAGATATCCCCAAGTTATCCACATGTGGACTCTCGGGCGGGGCGGATGCCGGATTTCGCCGAGGAGTCGCCGAAAGGCCCGCAGCGGTCCACGTGGGAGCGGAGGGCGGGCACCGAGCCGCGGGGGCGAGGACCCGGATCAGCGCCGGCTGAGCTGTGCGGTGATCTCGGTCACCTGGTTGAAGATGGCGCGACGCTCCTTCATGAGCTCGCTGATCTTCTTGTACGCGTACATCACCGTGGTGTGGTCGCGGTTGCCGAAGAGCTGGCCGATCTTCGGCAGGGAGAGGTTGGTGCGCTCGCGGCACAGGTACATGGCGATCTGGCGAGCCGTCGCGATCTGCTGCGATCTGCTCGAGCCGTACAGGTCGTCCTCGGTGAGCTTGAAGTAGTTCGCCGTCGTCGTGATGATGTCGGTCGGCGAGATGATGCTGTCCTCGTCCTGGTCGACGATGTCGCGCAGGGCGGTCTGCGCGGTGGCGATGTCGAGCGCGGAGCGGTTCAGGTTCGCGAACGCCGTGGCGCGGATGAGCGCGCCCTCCAGTTCGCGGATGTTCGACGACACCTTGGTCGCGATGTACTCGAGCACATCATCCGGAACATGCAGCTGCTCGCTCTGCGCCTTCTTGCGGAGGATGGCGATGCGGGTCTCGAGGTCGGGCGCCTGCACGTCCGTGATGAGGCCCCACTCGAACCGGCTGCGCATCCGCTCCTCGAAGCCGGTGAGGTGCTTCGGCGGGAGATCGCTCGTGATGACGACCTGCTTGTTGTGATCGTGTAGCTGGTTGAAGGTGTGGAAGAACGCCTCCTGGGTCTCCGCGCGGCCCTGCAGGAACTGGATGTCGTCGATCATCAGGATGTCGACCTCGCGGTACCGCGCCTGGAACGCGGATCCGCGGTTGTTCGCGATCGAGTTGATGAAGTCGTTCGTGAACTCCTCGCTCGACACGTAGCGCACCTTGACCCCGGCGTAGAGGGACTGGGCGTAGTCGCCGATGGCGTGCAGCAGGTGGGTCTTGCCGAGCCCGGGCCCGCCGTAGATGAACAGCGGGTTGTAGGCCTTCGCCGGCGCCTCGGCCACGGCCACGGCGGCGGCGTGGGCGAAGCGGTTGGACTGGCCGATGACGAAGTTGTCGAAGACGTACTTCGGGTTCAGCCGAGATTCGTGCCGGATCGGCGTCGGCTGCTGCTCGATCGGGGACTCGACGCGGGCGGGTTCCTGACGGGTCGCGCCGAAGTCGGCCACGGGGATCGGAGCGGTCTGCTGCTCCACCATGTCGTGGTTCACCGTGACGCGGAAGGACGTGACCTCGTCGCCGATGCGCGCGAGCGCCTCCATGATCGGCAGCCGGAGGCGCTTGTTGATCTGGCCGGCGGTGAGGTCGTTCGGAACCTCGAGGTAGAGCGTCGCCGTCATGACCCCGGCGGGGACGGCGAGATTGAGGAAGCCCTGCAGGGGGGCGGTCACGCGCTCATCGCCGACGAGCTCGGCGAGCAGCTCGTCCCAGATCGGGACGTCGGACGCTGCGGATGCGGACATGGTTCCCCCGGGGTGGCTCGGCACAGCCGCGGATTCGATCTCGCTCCTGTGGATAACTGCTCGTGCCACGGTAGCCAGCCTGGGCCGCGAGGGCAACCTGTGACTGGGATCCACGGCCGGCGTGTCCTTGTGAGCGGATCCGTCCACAGGTGTGGATAATGTTCCTTTCGCCTGCTCGGTTTGCGATGTGTGCGGCGACGTCGTAGCCTTAATCGGTTGACTTATGCCATTTCGGCAGTCTTTGTCCACCCGTCTCCGGCCGCATCGATCCCGGTGACAGCTTCCCTTCCCGGAGAAATCATGAGCAAGCGCACTTTCCAGCCCAACAACCGCCGCCGCGCCAAGAAGCACGGCTTCCGCGCCCGCATGCGCACCCGCGCCGGCCGCGCCATCCTGTCGGCACGCCGCTCGAAGGGCCGTGTCGAGCTCTCGGCGTAATCCGTGCTCGCCCGCCCGCATCGCCTCGTCCGCGGGTCCGACTACCGCACGGTGGTTCGGCGCGGGCGGCGATACGGCGGGCCCCGGCTGATCGTCTCGGTGCTCGACACCGGTGAAGAGCGCCCCGTGCGCTTCGGTTTCATCGTGAGCAAGCAGGTGGGAAACGCGGTGACCCGCAACACCGTCCGGCGTCGTCTGAAGGATGCCTGTGCCCGTCAGCTTCCGCTGCGCGACGGGATCGACGTCGTGATCCGTGCGCTGCCGACCGCGGCACGCGCGACGTTCGCCGAGCTGCTCGCAGACGTGGACGGCGCCGTCGCCCGGGGTGCGCGATGAGCGCGCTTCCGGCGTACTCCCGAGGGACGGCGCATCTGCATGCCGCGGACGCCCTGCGGGCGGTTCCCCTGGTGCCTCGCAATCTGGTGCTGGGGTTCCTCACCGCCTACCGCGCGGTGGTCTCCCCGCTGTACGGCGATGTCTGTGCGTACTACCCCAGCTGTTCCGCCTACGCTGTAGGTGCGGTGCAGCAGCACGGTGCGGTGAAGGGCGCAGGCCTTTCGGCGTGGCGGATCCTGCGCTGCAATCCCTGGAGCCACGGCGGCGTGGACGATGTGCCGCCGCACAAGAACTTCCGACACGCCCTCACGCCTCGAGGATTCGTCGTACCCTCCCGAAAGGACTGACCAGTGGGTTCCGACCTCCTGTTTGCCGCGTCTACGACGCCCGCTGCCTCGAGCGGTGGCTTCGACCTGCTCGGCACCGTCATGTGGCCCTTCAAGGCCCTGGTCGAGGCGATCCTCGTCGCCTGGCACTGGCTCTTCACCGCGGTCGGGATGCCCGGCGCCGCCGGCCTCACCTGGGTGCTGTCGATCGTCGGCCTGGTGCTCGTCATCCGCGCGGCGGTGTTCCCGCTCTTCGTGCGGCAGATCAAGAGCCAGCGCAAGATGATGGAAATCGCTCCTGAACTGAAGAAAGTTCAGGAGAAGTACAAGGGCAAGCGCGATCAGCTGAGCCGCGAGGCCATGAGTCGGGAGACCATGGCGCTGTACAAGAAGCACGGCACGACGCCGATGTCGAGCTGTCTTCCGCTGTTGGTGCAGATGCCCTTCCTGCTCGGAATGTTCTACACGCTGAGCGACGTCAAGAAGCACGCCGAGGCCGGTGTCGGCGGTGTGTGGCTTCTGACCAAGGAGCTCACGAAGCAGTTCTACGACGCGACGCTGTTCGGAGTGGCTCCGCTGCACACCAGCCTCGTCGACGCGGTGCAGCACAAGCCGGCCGGCTGGGAGACCACGGTCGCGATCCTCATCGTCTTGGTGATCCTCATGATCGGATCCCAGTTCTTCACGCAGCTGCAGATCATCTCGAAGAACCTGTCGCCCGAGGCCAAGACCGGCCAGGCGTACCAGATGCAGAAGATCATGCTGTACATCCTTCCGCTGGGCTTCATCTTCTCGGGTCTGTTCTTCCCGCTCGGCGTGGTCATCTACTGGTTCGTCAGCAACCTGTGGACGATGGGACAGCAGTTCCTCGTGCTGCGTGAGATGCCGACGCCCGGATCCGACGCTGCCAAGGCGCGCGAGGAGCGTCTCGCCCGCAAGGGCAAGGCCATCAACTCCGAGGGCAAGGTCGTGCCGGTGGCGGTGTACGAGGCAGAGCAGCAGAAGATGCTCGAGGACGCCGAGCGCCTTCGTGCGCAACAGCCCAAGCGTCAGCAGCCGAAGAGCGCCAAGCGCGCGAAGAAGGACCAGAGCGGGGAGAAGGCGTGACCGAGCAGGATGTGGCGGAGCCGACGGTCTCCGACCTGGAGCACGAGGGTGATGTCGCAGCGGACTTCATCGAGGGACTGCTGGACATCGCTGACATCGACGGCGACCTGACGCTCGACGTCAAGCAGGGTCGTGCCTACGTCTCGGTCGAGGCCGAGGGAGACGGACTGCGGCTGCTTTCCGCGCCGGACACTGTTCAGGCACTGCAGGAGCTGACTCGCCTGGCGGTGCAGAGCAGCACCGGATCGTTCTCGCGGGTGATCCTGGATGTCGCAGGATCCCGCGACGCGCGCCGCACCCAGCTGGAGCGCCTGGTCGACTCCGCCGTGGCGAAGCTCGACGAGGGTGCCTCCCAGGCATCGCTGCCCTCGATGTCGAGCTACGAGCGCAAGCTGGTGCACGACATCGTGGCGGAGCGCGGACTGGTCTCCGAGTCGTACGGCGACGGTCCGACGCGACACACGGTCATCCGCCGCCACTAACGTTTCACGTGAAACATGTCTGACTCGGACTCGGGATCCCTGGAGCGGGAGCCGGCTGTCGCCGCGACGCTCTTCGGCGATCGGATCGACCTCGCCCGGAGCTTCACCTCGGCGCTGGCGGCACAGGGGGAGGAGCGCGGGCTGATCGGGCCCCTTGAGGTTCCCCGACTCTGGACCCGCCACATCCTCAACAGTGCGATCGCGGCGCCGCTCTTTCACGGCTCAGTGGCGGACGTGGGATCCGGTGCAGGACTGCCCGGCATCGTGCTCGGCATCGCCCGACCCGACGTCGAGTGGACACTGATCGAGCCGATGGAGCGCCGCGTCGCGTGGCTCGACGAACAGGTGTCGGCGCTGGGGCTTTCCAACGTGACCGTCGTACGTGGCCGCGCGGAAGACGTGGGTCTCAGTGCACGCTTTGACATGGTGACCGCGCGTGCGGTCAGTGCACTGCGCACGCTGCTTCCGTGGACGGCACCTCTCGTGCGCAACGGCGGCGAGCTTGCCCTGCTGAAGGGTGCGAATGCGGAGAACGAGATCACTGCGGCTCAGAAGCAGATCCGGAAATTCCTGCTGAGCGACGTTCGAGTAGAGACCCTCGGCGAAAGCGTGCTCGCGGAGACCACACGCGTTCTCCGCGCTACCGTCCGCGCCTGACGCCGCACGGGCCACCCGACGCAATTGCCCCGAATCGAACCCGCGACGCGGGGAGTCGGCGGTTCCTGGGGCGTCTTCGGCCCCCAGCAACTGGATGCTGAGTGCTCGTTCTCAGGCAGGGATGGGGCGGGCGTGTTTCACGTGAAACGGTAGCCATCTGGAGTCGTGCGACCTAGTTCGCCCTATTGTGCTGCCGTCTTTCCCGGCTTGCCGTGGACTTGGTGCCGGTTCTGGAGTGCTTGAGTCTGCATTCTGCAGCGGCATCGGCAGTCGTGAGTATGGCTCCCCTCCCTCACGAACGCAGAGTGCGGTGCGGTCTGGAGAGAACCGGCGTACAGAGACAGAGCAGGTAGCGCATCCGCGGCGGGGTGAGAATCACCCTTCAGGCGATCGTTCCGCTTCCCCATCCGACCCCGCGCCATCACTTCCCACGCGCCGCGTTCACCGACGCCTTACGACGCGTCCTGCGCAACAAGTGGATGTGCCCGCGCAGGCGATGCCTCGCGATTCTGTGATTCCCTCAGCACGTTGCCCGATCACTCGGGGCTGTTGTGACGCGTTTCACGTGAAACATAGCCCCGCGCTGGGTGGGGGAGGCCTCGAGTCTCACCCACGGGACGTGTCACCTTGTTCCTCTTGCCCACGATGACGATCGTTCCCTGGGTTCGCAGGGGAGTGGGGGCTGCGGTCCGGCGTGAGGATGACGCACGACCGCTCCTCAGGGTGGAAAGGGGCCCTGAATGTCGTGACGCCTGGGACGCGGGACTTCGGGACGCTGTCTCCCTGCACCTCTCTGTCTCCCTGTACGTCCCTGTGCGCCTGTACGTCCGTCTACTCCTGTACGTCCCTCTACTTCTGTACGTTGCTGCAACCTCACCCCGTCTCCTGAGCCCTGTACTTCTCTGCGCCGCGGCACCTTCCTGTGTCCCCGGGTACCTGGCTGTGGGCCGATACCTCGCTGTACCCCTCTACGTCTCCTTTCCCCCTTGGGTCCCGCTACCCCTCTACGCCTCCTTTCCCCTTTGGGTCCCGCTACCCCTATAGGTCCCGTTACCCCTGTACGTCCTTGCGCCCCCGGGTAGTGCGCTGCGGACCGCTACCTCCTTTACCCCTGCACGCGCCATTACCTCGTACGTTCCTGGAGCCCTTCACTTCTCTGTACGTCTCAGTACCCCTTCACGTCCCTGTACTTCCCCGCACCTCTTCACTCTCGGTGCCTCCCGTACCCCTGTGCCTCCCTGTACCTCCCGTAACCCTGTACCCCCCTGTACCTCTTCACTTCCCTTTCACTTCCTTCCGCTGCAGTCCGCCCCTGCACCCTTGGGTCTCCGTCACGGGGCTAGGTGCCGAGATCCCAGGTGTGATCGCATGGCGGATGCGCTGCACGACTGAGGGATCGGTCCACACAATCAGGTTTCACGTGAAACATCGCACAGATCCCGTCCTCGACGGTGGGATGGTCGGTGGTTCAAGTTAGAGTGGAGATTCCGTCGTTTCCCCGTCGGAGATCGTCGAAAGGAGTGGATGTTTCACGTGAAACAGTCCTCGAACACCTCGACTGCTGAATACGGCGTGGACACTCCCCTGGCGCGGGAGCTCGCAGATCTCACTGCGCGTCGCAAGGCTCTGGAAGCCGTCTCCGTGCACTTCGACGGACCCACGCGGATCTTCACGACCTCGAATCAGAAGGGCGGCGTCGGTAAGACCACCACCGCGGTCAATGTCGCCTCAGCGATGGCGGAGCTCGGCGCGAAAGTGCTGGTGATCGACCTCGACCCGCAGGGAAACGCGTCGACAGCGCTGGGAGTGCCCCACACCGCAGATCTGCAGAGCATCTACGACGTTCTCATCAGTGACGTGCCTCTCGCGGACGTCGTGCAGGTGAGTCCGGAGTCGCCGAATCTCCTCTGTGCGCCGAGCACGATCCATCTCGCGGGCGCCGAGATCGAACTGGTCTCCCAGGTCGCGCGCGAGCACCGACTGCGCACGGCACTCAATGACTACCTGGCGGCGCACCCCATGGACATCGTGATCATCGACTGCCCGCCCTCCTTGGGGCTGCTGACGATCAATGCGTTCACGGCGGCGACGGAAGTGATGATCCCGATCCAGTGCGAATACTACGCACTCGAGGGGCTGAGCCAGCTGCTGGGCAACATCCGGATGATTCAGAAGCATCTGAACCCCGAGCTCACGATGTCGACCATTCTTCTGACCATGTTCGACGGACGTACCCGTCTTGCGCAGCAGGTCGCCGAGGAGGTCCGTGGACACTTCCCGCACGAGGTTCTGAACACCGTGATTCCGCGCTCTGTCCGTGTTTCCGAGGCGCCGAGCTTCGGTCAGACGGTCATCGCGTACGACGGACAGTCGGTGGGCGCCGTCGCCTACCGCGAAGCAGCAGTGGAGATCGCTCGACGGGCGACGAAAGAGAACGAGAAGGGGCACTGATGGCCAAACGCACGGGACTCGGCCGGGGGATCGGCGCACTCATCCCCACTTCGGATGCTGCAGAGCGTCCGGTCGACGTGTTCTTCCCCGGAGCGCGGACCACGGAGACGGCGAAGGAGACCACGCCGATGGTCAGTGCGGAGCCCGAGGCGGATCTCGTCGCGGTTCCGGGTGCCCGCCTGATCCGGGTCGACCCGCACGACATCGTTCCGAACCCGCGCCAGCCGCGCACGCACTTCAACGAGGACGATCTGGCTGAGCTTGTGCACAGCGTGCGCGAGTTCGGAGTGCTTCAGCCGGTCGTGGTGCGGCAGAACTCCGACGGCCAGTACGAGCTGATCATGGGCGAGCGGCGCACCCGCGCCGCGCGCGAGGCCGGCCTGGACTCGATCCCGGCGATCCTTCGGGAGACCGCCGACGAAGATCTCCTGCGCGACGCTCTTCTCGAGAACCTGCACCGCGCTCAGCTGAATCCCCTCGAGGAGGCCTCCGCCTACCAGCAGCTGCTCGAAGACTTCGGCATCACTCAGGAGGCGCTCGCCACACGGATCGGACGCTCCCGACCGCAGGTGAGCAACACGATCCGCCTCCTGCGTCTACCGGTTCCCGTGCAGCAGCGTGTAGCTGCCGGCGTGCTGACCGCGGGCCATGCGCGCGCAATCCTTTCCCTCGACGATGCCGACCTCATGCAGCGGCTGGCCGACAAGGTCGTCAACGAGGATCTCTCGGTGCGCGCGACCGAGGAGGCGGCCAAGGTCATTGCGGCCTCCGGCACCGTGACGAAGTCGGTCAAGCCACAGGCGGGCGCGCGCCGCGCCTACCTCGACGACGTCGCCGGCAAGCTGGGAGACCGCCTCAACACCCGGGTCCAGATCGCGCTGGGCGCCAGGAAAGGCCAGGTCAAGATCGAGTTCGCCTCCATTCAGGATCTGAATCGGATCCTCGAGGAGATCGGCCAGGAGGGTTTCGGCTCCTGAGCCTCTGAGACACCCCTGGTAATCACTCGGCCCGGAACGTCTTCGCTGACAGCGGATGCGTTCCGGGCCTTCGTGTCGGCGGCGCCGCGTAGGCTTGACGGGTGAGTGAGTCCCCGACGCGTCGTGCCAGCCTGGAGGTGTTGCGCGCTGAGGCGGCGGACGAGCTGGCCGTTCTCGTGCAGGAGAGGCTGCTCGGGGGAGAAGACCCGTGGGCGTTCATGGAAGAGCTGCCCAGCGTCGATGAGCTCGTGGTCTTTCTGCTGCGCGCCGACGAGATCGTCGAGAGTGGGGGCGTCCGTCCTGACGAGGCACGCAACTTCGAGGTCCTCCGTCGTATCGCGCTCGACTATCCGGAGTTGACCTCGATCGTGTGGGGCCTGCTCGGGGACGGGCCCAAGTATCGACGCTGGGACCTGCTGGCCGACGACGCTCGCTCCTAGCGACCCACGTGTTTCACGTGAAACGTGGGAGCGTCACAGGACAAGTCGGGAGTCTGGTCCTTGTCGTGGCACCGGTCCTGCACATGAACTGGCGATAACATTCCGCGTCCGCGTCCGCGTCCGCGTCCGCGTCCGCGCTGTCGCGATGCGGACGCTCCGGGCATGCTCCCCGAGCTAGGCGTTTCACGTGAAACCTCAAGTCCGGGGCACTGCATCACAGTCCGGCCGGCCGGATACGTAGCCCCTGGGCCAGCATTCCTGATGGCTGTGAAGAACACGTGACCTGCACCGCGCATGGGCAGCGGGAGGGGAGTCCACTCGGAGAGGTTGTTTCACGTGAAACCCGCTGCGCGGAGCGCCGCGCCGGCTGGGCAGGACGACCCGCACAACAGCCCTGTGCGGGTAAGCCACATCGGGCAGGCGGGCCGGTTTCGCGCAGACACGAAAAAGCCCGCCCTCGGAGGAGGGCGGGCTTCGTCGTCAGGGGGTCAGCCCAGGAAGGATGCCAGATCCTGCTCGAGCGCGAACTTCGGCTTGGCGCCGATGATCGTCGTCTTGACCTCTCCGCCCTGGAAGACCTTCATCGCCGGGATCGACGTGATCTGGTACTTCATGGCGAGATCGGGGTTCTCATCGACATTGAGCTTGAGGATGGTGATCTTGTCGGGGTTCTCCGACTGGATCTCGTCCAGCACCGGTGCGACCATGCGACACGGTCCGCACCACGCAGCCCAGAAGTCGACCAGAACGGGGCCTTCGGCCTGAAGCACGTCCTGCTCCCAGGTCGCCTGGCTGGTTGCCTTGGCAGTCATGATTCTCCTTGTTCGTGTGAGCGTGTCACGCTCGGTGAAGTCAACAGCAATGGGGGCGGAACTGTTCCCGCCGTTCAGGCGAGGACCGACTCCGCAGGGGTTCCGTCCGAAAGCGCCGCCAGGAAGTGCTCGACGTCCAGCGCCGCCACGGTGCCCGACCCCGCGGCCGTGATCGCCTGACGGTAGGTCGGGTCGATCACATCACCCGCGGCGAAGACGCCCGGAACGGACGTACGCGACGTGCGCCCGTCGACCCAGATCGTTCCCTCGGGGGTGAGGTCCAGCTTGCCGTGCACCAGGTGGGTGCGCGGGTCATTGCCGATCGCGATGAAGAGTCCATCGATCGGAAGATCCGTGGTGGTGCCGTCGACCGTGTTGCGCAGGCGCACCCCGGACGTCGCGTCGTCACCCAGCACCTCTTCGACGGCACTGTTCCAGATGAACTCGATCTTGTCGTTCGCGAAGGCCCGCTCCTGCATGATCTTCGACGCCCGCAGCGTGTCCTTGCGGTGGATGATGTAGACCT
Organism: Microbacterium sp. MMO-35; assembly: GCF_037147555.1. Taxonomy (NCBI): domain Bacteria; kingdom Bacillati; phylum Actinomycetota; class Actinomycetes; order Micrococcales; family Microbacteriaceae; genus Microbacterium; species Microbacterium sp. MMO-35. Next base: position 607,117 of record NZ_JBBCVH010000001.1, on the reverse strand, counting down.
TCGAGGCGAACTTCGTGAGGAAGGTGGCCTCCTCCATTGCGGAGTCGCCGCCTCCGACGACCGCGATCGTGCGCTCCCGGAAGAAGAAGCCGTCGCAGGTCGCGCACCAGGAGACACCGTGGCCGGACAGGCGATCCTCACCGGGGATGCCGAGCGTGCGGTAGGCGGATCCGGTCGCGTAGATCACGGAAGCGGCTTCGAGCACCGTCCCGCTGCCGAGCGTGACCTTCTTGATGTCGCCGTCGAGCTCGAGCTCGGTGACGTCGTCGTACAGCACCTCGGTGCCGAACTTCTCGGCCTGCTCCTGCATCTTGGCCATGAGGTCGGGGCCCTGGATCCCCTCGGGGAAGCCGGGGAAGTTCTCCACCTCGGTGGTCTTCATCAGTTCACCGCCGACCTCGACCGAGCTCGCGACGAGCACGGGGTTGAGGTTCGCGCGGGCCGCGTAGATCGCCGCCGTGAACCCCGCGGGTCCCGAACCGATGATGATGACCTGTCGCATTGCTTCTCCTTGCTCTCGCACGCTTCAACACATGGTACCGGCGCGGCATTCCGCGCGGCTGGGCGACCTCGCGGTGCGATCGCACGCTCGGGGCGGCGAGGGGCTCAGGCGACGTCGACGATGCGGGTCCCGCCGAAGACGGGGGAGAGGGACCCGCCCGACAATGAGGCGAGATCGTCGACGAAGAGCGCCCTGTCGGACGGCGGGATCCAGAGGGTGAACGACGCCAGGGCGCCGTACACGACCTCGCCGAAGGAGGATCCATGGGCTGTGGCCCAGTCGCGCAGACCGTTGTCGATGCGCCCGGCGTCGGCATGCGGCACATCGACGCGCGCCTCGAGCAACTCGCGACGATGGAGCAGCACGGCCTCGTCCAGCGCATCGGAGACCGCCGTGGAGTACGCCCGGATCAGGCCGCCGGCGCCGAGCTTGACGCCGCCGAAGTAGCGGGTGACCACCGCGACCACGTCGGTGAGGCCGCGCCGGCGCAGCACCTCCAGCATGGGGATCCCGGCTGTGCCGGAGGGCTCTCCATCGTCCGAGGATCGTGCCTGATCCCCGGTGACGCCGGTCACCATCGCGGTGCAGTTGTGACGGGCATCCCAGTACTGCCGGCGGACGGACGCGATCACCTCGTCCGCCTCAGCCACGGACCGGACAGGGACCAGATGCGCGATGAAGCGCGACTTCTTCACGATGAGCTCGCGCGTGACGGCGGCGGCGATCGTGCCGGGGTAGGTGCGTGTCATGACGGCGGGTGGATGCCGGTGTTCATCGGGACGGCGCGAAGCGGCGCACGAGTCCCTTCAGCGCGTCGAGCTCCGGAGCGCGCAGCAGAGCGAGCAGGCCGAGGTAGACCACGAGGACCGCCCCAGCGATGATGAGACAGCCGATCGCCGCCGGGATCCGGTCCGCTGTCGTCCACCCGTGCGCGCCGCCGAGGAGGAGGAAGACTCCCCAGCCCGCCGCCGTGGCGGGGATCGCCGCGAGGACGAATCGGCCCAGCGCGAGGATCCACCGGCCTGTGCCGATGCCGTTGAGACGACGGTGCAGGAGCGCCGTCGCGACGATCGTCTGCAGGATGCTGGCCAGGGACTGGCCGAGCGCCAGTGTCGCCGCCAGCGCCGACAGCGGGACGATGCCGGCCTCGTGGAGCAGCTTCGTCCCGAAAGCGGTGGCGGCGATGAGCACGCACTGGAAGATCGTGAAGAAGAAGGGCGTGCGGGTGTCGCCGAGAGCGTAGAACGTGCGCTGCACGATGAAGAGGACCGCAAGGGGCAGCAGGGCGAGCAGGTAGCCGACGAGCACGAGGGCCGCGGCCTGGGCCTCGTCGCGGTTGTCGGTGAAGATGCGGGACGCGGGGATCGTCGCGGCGACCACGGCCGCGAGTGCGCCCGTCAGGAAGAAGCCGAGGGTGCGAATGCTGCGGCCGATGTCGCCGCGCAGGTCATCGATGCGTCCGGCATGGGCGTGCTCGCTGAGCTGAGTGAAGTAGGGGGTACCGATCGACAGCACGATCACCGAGTACGGGAGCATGAAGATCAGCCAGGCGTTGTTCATCACGGTCAGCGAGGCATTGGGTCCCGAAGCCTCGAGCGCGACGCTGTGCTGGTAGAACCCGGCCATGAGGCTCGACAGCGCCATGAGCATGGTCCAGCCGGCGAGCTTGCCGACGTTGCCGAGACCCACCCCGCGCCAGCGGAAGTCAACGCGCAGCGCGAGCCTGGTGCGCGGCCAGAACGCGAGCAGGACGCCCGCCTGCACGGCGATGCCCAGGGTGGCCGTGGCGCCGAGCCAGGCGATGCGGTCGGCGGGCCAGTCGGAGACATCGGTCAGCGGCGTTCCGAAGAGGGAGCCGATGATGAGGAAACCGGCGATCGAGACCACGTTGTTCACGACCGGCGCCCAGGTGAACGGCCCGAAGATCCTGCGCGCGTTCAGCGTCTCCCCGATGAGGGCGTAGAGACCGTAGAAGAAGATCTGCGGCAGGCACCAGTACGCGAAGGCGATGGCGAGCTGCTGCTGCTCGACGGTCGTACCCGCCTTCATGATGACGGTGACGATCCAGGGCGCGGCGAGCATCGCCACGGCGGTGGCTGCGAGCAGCAGGACGGTGCCGGCAGTGAAGATCTTCGAGATGAACGCGCTGCCGCCGTCCTCCCCGGCGACCGCCTTGACGATCTGGGGCACGAGGACCGCGGTGAGCAGCCCCACCGAGATGATCGAGAACACATCGTTCGGCAGCTGATTGGCGAGCGCGAAGGCATCCGGGGCCTTGCCCACGGCCCCGATCACGCCCACCAGCACGATCGTGCGCAGCAGGCCGGTGATCCGCGACACCATGGTGCCTGCCGCGAGCAGGGCGCTCGCGCGGCCGAGGCTACTCATGCTTCTCCTCACCCGTGGCGACATCACCGTCCGTTGCGACATCATCCTCCGATGGATCCATGCCGTCTGCGGAATGCTTCTCCGCGGCGGCCCTGCGCCGGCGGATGGTGCGGAAGATTCCTCCGGCGATGAGCAGCAGGCCGAGGGCGCCGAACACGACGAGGCCGATGGTCTCCCACTCGGCACGGATCGTGAGTCGCGCGGTCTGCTGCGGCCCGATCGCGACGCCGGTCGGGCTCGTGAGCGACATCGTGAGCGTGATCTCGGCGGTGGCGACGTGCGACTCCAGCGGCAGGCGCACCGGCGTGGTGCTGGACGGCTGGGCCTCGACGTCGGTCGCCTTCGGCACGTCGATCCGCGAATCGCTGGGGACGACGTTCAGCCGCACGCGCACCGGGTACGGGAGCTCGTTGCGCACCCATACGGGCACGGTGACCTTGGGGCTGATCAGGATCGGATTGGACGGCTGGATCCCGACGGCGTTCAGGGTCTTCTGCGTCGCCTGTCGGTGCGTCCGCAGCGCCGAGGCGAAGTCATCGGGCGTGGTGTGCACCCCGACGCCGAGCAGGCGCATCATCGAGATGCGCTCGCGTACCGTCAGGTCGGCGGGGCGCTCCAGGATGGTCGCGAACTGCGTGAGCTTGTCGGCATCCTGATTCAGCGTGACGACGGCGGCGCCCCTGTCCTCGGCCGACTCGGTGGAGACCGTCAGCTCGGTGGGAGGGTTCGACAGCACGCGGTCGAGGCGGCCATCGAGGCCTCCGCTGAAGGCCGTCACCGCGCTGGAGAGCCCCTCTTCGGAGCGGGTGTCGGCGCGTGCGAGCCCGGCGAGAACGGTCGAACCGGGGGCGTCGAACCAGAGCATCGCATTGGCGGTGATCAGTGCCCCGCCGCGGGCCGAGGCATCGGACTGCGCCGCTGCGGCGCTCAGCGCGGCGGACACGGCGGCGTCGGCGACGAGCACGGAGGAGCCACCGACCGAGCCCCGTGCGGCGACCGCCGCACCTTGCGCGCCCGCCGTGAAACTCGTCGAGGGCAGGATCGACACCGTGTCGCCCCCTGCCGGGCCGTAGTGCGACATCGTCGCCACCTGATCGGCGGTCACCTCGCCGCGCGGCCACAGGATGTCGGTGCGTGCGCCGGCGATCGCATCGGCCGTGGAGGGCACGGCACCGGCCGTCGCGGCCGTCGTCGCGGTGGGGGTCGGCGTCGGGGTCGTGGGAGTGCCCGCGGGACCGAGGAAGGGGGTGAAGTCATCCACCGCGAGTGGCGCAGTCAGCCCGGCCGCCGCCTGTGCGGTGGTGTCGGCGTCGGCGAACTGCAGGGAGAAGCGCTCGTTGGGCAGGGCCTCGAGCCGGGAGAGCCATGCCACAGCCGTCGCGGGGGCGGCGGTGCCCAGCACCCGGATCGCTGCGACGATCGAGGGGTCGACCGCGAGCACGGCCGGTGTGCCCGCGACGCCGTCGAGCTGCGCGGTGAGGGCTCCCTCCGGGGCGGTGAGCGCCGTGAGCTCGGTCGCGCTGAGCAGGACGCCCTCGGGCGCCGCCGTGATGGGGACGACCGTGACGACCGTCGCGGGCGCACCCTGCGCGACGACGAGGGCGGTGCGCGACTCAGCCGAGGAGGTCGGGCTCCCCGTCGCTGCCGCCTCGAAACGCGCGCGCAGGGGATAGACGCCGGGGTTCAGCGCCCCGACATCGGCGCCCGGTACGACGACCTGCGTGCGGGAGGTGCCCTCGGCATCCAGCACCGTGGTGCGCACATCGCCGATGGGGCTGAGTGCGGGCGCGTCGGCGGATCCGTCCAGCCAGGCGCCCACTGCACGGCGGTCGGCGAGGGCCGTGCGGCCGAGCTCGAGGTGGACCGTGCCCGCACCGAGCCCGGTGGTGGCGTCATTGCGCAGCGTCAGAGTCGCCGTCAGCGGGCTGCCGGAGACATAGGCGCCGTTGGCGTCGGGGAGCAGGGAGAGCAGCAGGCCCGCGTGCGAGGGCGTCTGCGTGGGGCTCGGCGCCGGAGTGCTCGCTGCAGCGACCGGCGTCGGTGCGGCGAGCGGCAGCACGAGGCCGAGGGCGACGACGAGCGCCCCGGCCGCGCGGCGGAGGCGCTGGCGCAGGGGAGATCTCACAGTCGTTGTCGCAGTCATCGAGGATCCGTCGGGCGCGCGGGGCGCGGCGAGTGCTGGCCTTGAGAGTCTAGGCGGCGCGGTGTGCGGATCCCTGGAGGTGGGCAGGACGAGCATCGGGGAAGATGCCGGTCTCGCTGTGCCGCGTAGGCTGACGCCGTGGTCCGACACCTGACGCCCCGCCCTGATTCGCTGCTCTGCGCGGCGCTCGCCGCCGACCTCGACGCGGCCGATCTGCGCTCCGAGCCGTTGCGCGACGCCTGGGGCGCCGAGGCCGACGACGCGCTCGCCCGAGGGATCCGGTCGCCGCTCCTGCGGGCGCTCGCCGCACGCACCGATCCGCTCGCGACGCTCGGACGCCTCTTCGTGCTCGGCATGCCGCAGCCGCTCTCCGACGTCGCGTCGGCCCTGCCCCGCACCGGCGTGGACGGCGTCGAGGAGCTGGGGCTGGCGTACCGTTCCGACGATCTGGTCGTGCCCGCGGCGCTCATCCGCCCGCAGTCCTTCGTCGACGCGGACGGCGTGGGGGAGTGGTGGATCGCGAGCGACCTCGACGAGCTGGCCCTGCAGCACCTCGACGAGGACGGCGTGCTGCCTCCCGATCACGTGCTGGGCGTCGGCGGCGCCTCCCGGACTCTGGCGTCCTTGGTGATGCCGATCGAGGTCGAACGAGCCCTGGATCTCGGCACCGGATGCGGAATCCAGGCGCTGCTGGTCTCGCGGCACGCCGGATCCGTGGTCGCGACGGACATCTCCGAACGCGCGCTCGCCTATGCGGAGCTGAACGCCATGCTCGCCGGCGTGCACAACATCGAGTTCCGGCTCGGGAGTCTCTTCGAACCGGTGGCCGGGGAGAGCTTCGGTCTGATCGTCTCCAACCCGCCGTTCGTCATCACCCCGCGCGGCGCCGACGTGCCCGAGTACGAGTACCGCGACGGGGGGCTCGTCGGCGACGCGCTGGTCGAGGCGTTCGTGCGCACCGCGCCGCAGCACCTCGTTCCAGGAGGGTCGGCGCAATTGCTCGGCAACTGGGAGTCCATCGACCCTTCGACGGGTCCCGGGGCGGGGGCGACGGGCTCGGAGACCGGGGCGCTGGGCATGCGCCGGCTGGAGTCGTGGATCGATCCGGCGCTGGATGCCTGGGTCGTGCAGCGCGAGACGCTGTCGCCGCTCGGCTATGCGGAGCTGTGGATCCGCGACGGCGGCACGACGCCGCGAGACCCGGCGTTCGATTCGCTGCTCGATGCGTGGCTGGACGACTTCGATGCCCGAGGCGTGAGCGAGATCGGCTTCGGGTATGTGCTGATCCGCCGCCCTGCAGTGCGGGAATCCGGCACTCCGGTGCCGCCGCTGCGCCGCTTCGAGACCATCGCCCAGGCGGTCACGAGCGCGGGGCGGGCCTTCCGGGACGGCCTCGCCGGGCATGACGCGCTCGCCGACGGAGTGCCCGACCGGCTGCTCGTCGCTCCCGATGTCACCGAGGCGCGCCACCACATCCCGGGTCAGGACGCGCCCTCCGTGATCGAGCTGCGCCAGGGCGGCGGGTTCGGCCGCACCGTGTCGGTGGATCCGGCTCTCGCCGGCTTCGTCGGGGTCTGCGACGGCGAACTGACGGTCGGACAGATCACGAGCGCGCTCGCCGAGCTGTTCGAGGTGCCGCCGGCCGCGCTCTGGGCCGATCTGGAACCGAGGCTGCGCACGCTCGTGACCGACGGCTTCCTCGTCCCAGTGGATCCGGACATCGCGGAATAGATCCCGGATCCATGCGTTCGAATAGATCATGAAGGCTTTCGGATTCCTCTCCTTCGGGCACTACGGCGACGTGCCCGGATCGGTCACGCGCACCGCCGGCGACATGCTGCGTCAGACGATCGAACTGGCCGAGGGCGCCGACGAGATCGGCGTGAACGGCGCCTACGTGCGCGTGCACCACTGGGCGCGACAGGCCGCGTCGCCGATGCCGCTGCTGACGGCGATGGCTGCCCGCACCCGCCGCATCGAGGTGGGAACAGGCGTCATCGACATGCGCTACGAGAACCCCTTCCAGTTCGCCGAGGAGGCGGCGGCGCTGGACCTCATCGCCGACGGCCGGATCGCTCTCGGTGTGAGCCGCGGCTCACCCGAGACGGCCCTGCAGGGCTACCGCACGTTCGGCTACGAGGACGGCGAGGACTCCGAGCGCGGCAGCGTGATGGCGCGCGAGAAGTTCGAGCTGTTCCTGCGCGCGATCGAGGGCGAGCGCATCGCCCCCGGCGACCCGCGCATGGTCGGCGCCGGGCACTACCTCGCGATCGAGCCGCAGTCGCCGACCCTGCGCGATCACATCTGGTGGGGATCCGGGTCCCGCGCGACGGCCGAGAGCACCGGGCGGATGGGCCTCAACATGATGAGCTCGACGCTCGTCACCGAGGCCACGGGACAGCCGTTCCACGAGCTGCAGCGGGAGCAGATCGAGCTGTTCCGTACCGCGTACAAGGACGCCGGCCACACCGGAGCCCCTCGGGTCTCGGTGAGCCGGAGCGTGTTCCCGCTGGTGTCCGACCAGGACCGCGCCTATTTCGGGCTGCGCTCGGAGGAGAACCACGACCAGATCGGCGTGATCGACGGCTTCCGCTCCACCTTCGGCAAGACGTACGCGGCCGAGCCCGACGTGCTGATCTCCCAGTTGAAGCAGGACGAGGCCGTCATGGCGGCCGACACCCTCATGCTGACGATCCCGAACCAGCTGGGGCCGGAGTACAACCTGCACGTGCTGCAGGCGTTCGCCGAACACGTCGCCCCGGCTCTGGGCTGGAAGCCGAACACCGACGGGCCCGTGCAGGGCGACGCCGTCTGAACCCCCGCGGAAAGGTCTGAGGCCTCCTCTACATTCGGGAGCCATGCAGACGCGAGCCGAGTTCGACCAGCTGTCCGGGAACTACGCGAAGAACCGCTTCCCTGCGGACGCGACCGTCGAGGACATGAGGCGCGCGTTCTCGGGCGGCGCCGTGCCACCGCCGGCCGGGGTCGCCTCGGCACTCCGGCGGCTGGGAGGCCGGCCCGCGATCGAGCTGCGCCCCGACGGCGCCGGAGAGGGGATCCTCCTCTACCTGCACGGCGGAGGCTTCGTGCTCGGATCCGCGGAGACCGGCGTCGGCGTGGCCGCGGGACTCGCCGTGCGGACGGGCGCGACGGCGTACTCGCTCGACTACCGGCTGGCGCCGGAGCACCGGTTCCCCGCGGCCGTGGACGACGCCCTCGCCGCGTACGCCGAACTCGCGGATCGGCACGGAGCCGATCGGCTCGTCATCGCCGGCGACTCGGCGGGAGGCGGACTCGCGGTGGCCACGCTCCTCGCGGCACGGGAAGCCGGGCTCGGCATGCCGGCCGCCGCCGCCGTGTTCTCCCCGCAGACCGACCTCACCCTGAGCGGCGCCTCCTTCACCGGACGCGACGGAGACGATCCGCTGTTCCGCCCGGACGACATCGCCGCATACGCACGCCGCTACCTTCCCGAGCACGACGCAGAACAGGCGGCGCGCTCGCCGCTGGCGAGCCCCGTCTTCGCGGATCTGGGCGGCCTTCCTCCGTTGCTGATCCAGGTGGGCAGCAGAGAGCTGCTGCACGACGACGCGCTCCGTCTCGCGGTGAACGCGGCCCACGCCGACGTCGACGTGACACTGGAGTCCGCGGCACGGGCGCCGCACAACTATCAGACGGCCGTGGGTGCGCTCGCCGCGGCCGATCGCGCGCTCGACCGCGCGGCCGTCTTCCTCGCCGACCGCCTGGCGGAGCGCGCCGCGGCGTCGGCGGACTGAGTCCTCAACCGCTCGCGTCCGGGCGGTCGCGGATCCCCCCGGTGCTGTCCGCCCCGGGCGCCGGCGGCGGCACCCGGATAGGGTCGGAGGCATGACGGACGCGACGGACTACTTGACCCCCGCGCAGGTGCGTCGCATCGCCGAGGACTTCCGGCGCCGTCGTACCCGCATGCTCGTCGCCTTCGCGTGCGTCGAGGCTCCGGTGCTGGTGGGCGCGATCGTGGTCGTCTACGTGCTCAAGCTCGTGGATCCGCAGTTCGGCATGTGGCTCGTCGTGGGTGTGGCGGTGATCAGCGGGATGGCGCTGAGCGCTCTGATCCTCGGTCAGATCAGGGCTGAGCAGCGGGCCATCCGCGAGGTTGGTGGTACGCCGCTTCCGTCGTCCAGCGGCCCGACGCTCTGATCCCCTGCTGATCCACGACGTCTGAGCGGCGGTCGTCGCGCCGCCTCGGACGCGGTCGGCGAGACGCCGGCACCGCACCTCCCACGTGCGCCCCGGTACCCTGGAAACCATGCTCAACATGGCCGAATCCCTCGCGCGCCTGGGCGCCCTCGCCGAGAATCCGGTCGTGCGGATCCTGGCCGATGCGTTCGCCGGCGCCGGGTTCGACCTCGCGGTGGTGGGCGGCCCGGTGCGTGACGCCCTGCTCGGCAGGGTCACCCACGATCTCGACTTCACCACGAACGCGCGTCCCGACGACATCCTCCGCCTTGTCAAGCCCCTCGCGACTGCGCACTGGGACATCGGGCGCGAGTTCGGCACGATCGGCGCGCGTGTGCACGGCGAGCAGGTCGAGATCACGACCTACCGCGCGGATGCCTACGACGGCGTCACCCGCAAGCCCGTCGTGCAGTTCGGCGACGACATCGACGGCGACCTCGTGCGTCGCGACTTCACGGTGAACGCGATGGCGTTCCTGGTTCCCCAGCAGCGCCTCGTGGATCCGACCGGCGGAGTGGAGGACCTCATCGCCGGTCTCCTGCGCACCCCGACGGCACCCGAGGTGAGCTTCGGCGACGACCCGCTGCGCATGCTCCGTGCCGCCCGGTTCAGCGCCCAGCTCGGCTTCGGGATCGAGGAGGGGACGCTCGCGGCGATCGCCGAGCTGCGGCAGACGCTCACGATCGTGAGTCCGGAGCGCATCCAGGCAGAACTCGTACGGCTGCTGCAGTCGGCGGACCCCGTGCGGGGGATCCGCGTGCTCGTCGACACCGGCCTCATCGACGAGTTCCTGCCCGAGGTGAGCGCGCTGCGCCTCGAGATCGACGAGCACCATCACCACAAGGACGTCTACGAGCACTCGCTGACCGCCCTGGAGCAGGCCATCGCGCTCGAGCGGGAACGCCACCCCGACGAGCCCGCCGACGCGATCCTGCGTCTGGCCGTGCTGCTGCACGACATCGGCAAGCCGCGCACCCGCCGGCTCGAGCCGGGCGGCGCGGTGAGCTTCCACCACCACGACGTCGTCGGATCCCGCCTCGCCCGCAAGCGTCTGCAGGCGCTGCGGTTCGACAAGGAGTCGACCGATGCGGTCGCGAAGCTCATCGAGCTGCACCTGCGGTTCTTCGGCTACGCGGAGGGGGCGTGGACCGACTCCGCGGTGCGTCGCTACGTGCGCGACGCGGGCGACCAGCTCGAGCGGCTGCACATCCTCACCCGTGCGGACGTCACGACCCGCAACCGGCGCAAGGCGGCACGTCTCGCCTCGGCGTACGACGACATCGAGCAGCGCATCGCCGACCTCCGCGAGCAGGAGGAGATCGACGCGATCCGCCCCGAGCTCGACGGCAACGACGTGCAGCGGATCCTCGGCATCGCGCCGGGACGCGAGGTCGGCGAGGCGTACCGCTTCCTGCTCGAGCTCCGCCTCGACGAAGGCCTCATCGGCCCCGAGGCCGCCGAGCAGCGCCTGCGCGACTGGTGGGCCGCGCGGGGCTGAGGCTCACCGATCTGCGTCGCCCGCCCGGGTGGTGCGGAACTCAGTCGATTCGGTCTCCCCGGAGCTGATCGGCCGGTCGAAGCGCGGTATCGACGGAGTTCGGAACCGGACGGTCGGCGGACTGCCCGTGATGATCGCCGCGGAGCGCCGCCTCGACGAGGTGCGTGAGATCGATCGAGACGATACGGGGTTCGGGCACGGCTCAGTCCGCCGGGGTGCTCGTCGGCGACGGGACGGGCGTCGGAGTCGGCGAGGCCGTCGGAGAGGGCGGCGTCGCGCAGCTCCTGCGCATAGGCGGCGGGATCCCCCAGGTCGATCTGGCCGCCGTGGTCCGCGGCCTGATCTGAGAGGTCGCCCACGAGTCCCTCGACCAGGTCGTCGACCTCGTCCGCGGGAAGGTCGGCGAGCTGTGCGCGCACGGCCTCGGCGAAGCCGTGGATCCGCTCGGCGGCGGTGAGGGTCGTGTCGTTCATCGTTGAGCTCCTTCTGTGAGGATGCCGGTGGGGTTGACGGGGGGATGGAACAGAGGATGCGGCGTCGGCGCGCCGGGGGCACCCTTAGCCGAGGTCGGGACATGGGGGGCGAGCAGACCCGACATCGCCACGGCGAACTGCGACCAGGTCCCGATCTGCTCGTCGAGCATGTGCTTGCCCTGCGTCGTGATCGCGTAGTACTTGCGGTGCGGTCCGCCGTCGGAGGGGACGACGTAGCTCGAGAGCGCGCCTGCGGAGTAGAGCCGGCGCAGCGTGCCGTACACCGAGGCGTCGCCGAGCACAAGGGTCCCGCGCACAGGGTCCGGCCGGGCGCGGGGTTCTGCGGGCGCGGCGGTCTCGCGGGGCGCAACGGTCCCGGGGTGCGCCGCGGCCGGCGGATCGGTGCGGACTTAGTCGTTCGCCTGCAGGCGGAGTCCGGCCAGGAGCAGGTGCAGGCCGCCGAGGAACTGGTCGCGATCGTCGTGACCGTCGAACTCGTCGATGATGTGGTGGATGTAGGGGAACTCCCGCGCATCCAGTGCACGCCACTGCGCAGTGGCGCCCGCCATGTACTCCTCTTTGCTCATCTCCCCGGAGATGACGGCCTCGGGCGGTTCCTGTCCGAGGTCGGCCGCGCTGCCGATCACGTAGCCGACCACGGCCGAGGTCGCGTGGAACGACTGCCGCGCGGTCAGGTCGAGGCGCAGGACCTGCTCCCCGATCCGCTCGTAGAGCCGCAGGGAGTGGATCTGCACCGCGGTGTTGCGCAGCACGTACGCGCCCAGCCACGGGCGGTCGACGATCGCGTCGAACATCGTGACGGCGATCGTCCGCAGATCCTCGATGGGATCCTCCCCGCCGACGTCGGCGGTCGCGTCCAGCACGCCGCCGATGACCGAGTCGGCCGCGAGGTCGAGCAGTTCGTCGCGTCCCGACACGTACCAGTACACGCTCGCCACGCCGCCGCCCAGCCGTGCGGCCAAAGCGCGGATGGTCAGGCCCTGCGCCCCGGACTCATCGAGGATCTCCACCGCACCCGCCAGGACCGACTCGAGCGAGTGGGAGGCGCGGGAGCGCGTGCGGGGGCCGCGTTGCCGGGAGGGGCCGCCGCTCCGCTGCGGTGTGGTTGCCATGGGTCCATCCCACCATGCGGATCGCCTCGACGCGGGAGGCGCTTGCACATTATCGAACATCGTTCTATTGTATCGAACAGTGTTCGAGCATCGAACACTGTTCGAGTCATCGTCCGATCGGAGGAATGACATGACCGACGCACCCGTTCTCGCCCCCACTCGCACCTACCCGTCTCTGCGGGCGGCGTGGATCCCGCTCGCCGCCCTCTGCCTCGCCTTCTTCGTGGAGATGGTCGACAACACCCTCCTCTCGATCGCGCTGCCGACGATCGGACGCGAGCTCGGCGGGGACACGACAGCGCTGCAGTGGATCACCGGCGCCTACTCGCTCACCTTCGGCGGCCTGCTGCTGACGGCCGGCTCGATCGCGGACCGCTTCGGACGCCGCCGCGTGCTGCAGATCGGTCTCGCCCTTTTCGGGCTGATCAGCCTGGCCGTGCTGCTGGTCGCCACGACCGGCGAGCTCATCGCGCTGCGCGCCCTGCTCGGCATCGCCGCCGCCGCGATGGCGCCGATCACCAACTCCCTTGTCTTCCGACTGTTCGACGACGAGAAGCTGCGGATGCGCGCCATCACGCTCATGATGGTCGTCGGCATGTCCGGCTTCGTGCTCGGCCCGCTCCTCGGCGGCACGATGCTCGCGCACCTTCCCTGGCAGTGGCTGCTGCTCGTGAACGCGCCCATCGCGCTGATCGCCGCCGCCGGTGTCCATTTCGGCGTACCGGCCGACATCGCGGACGGGCTCACCAGGGACCGCCTCGACCTGCCGGGCGCGGCCCTGAGCATCCTCACCATCGGCCTCGCCTGCTATCTGCTCACGAGCGGCATCGAGAACGGCTGGACCTCGCCGATCACCCTCGCGGTCGGGATCGGCGCCGTGGTGGCGCTCGCACTCTTCATCCTCCGCGAACGCCGGGCGGCCGCGCCGATGCTCGACCTGTCCCTCTTCCGGCAGGGCACCGTCCGCGGAGCGGCCATCGCCCAGATCGGCACCTCCGTCGCGATGGCGGGGGTGATGTTCGCCCTGATCCTGCACTTCCAGTACGCGTGGGGCTGGTCGCCGCTGCAGGCGGGACTGGCGAACCTGCCGCTCATCGCGACGATGATCCTCGCGACCCCCGTCACCGAGTGGCTCGTCCGCAGATTCGGGCACCGGGTCGCGTGCCTCATCGGCGCGGGACTGCTCGCGGCGGGTCTCGGCCTCATGGCCTGGGCCGTCCAGCAGAACTACTTCGCGATCGCGCTCGCGATGATCGTCATGACGGCGGGACTGCGCACGGTCATGACGATCTGCGCCGTGGCGCTGGTCGGCGCGATGCCCGAGAACCGCACCTCGATGGGCGCCGCCCTGAACGACACCGCCCAGGAACTGGGCACCAGCGTCGGCACGGCGGTCGTGGGCACGCTCATCGCCGCGCTCGTCACGGTGACGCTCCCCGCCGGGGCGTGGGAGTCGGCGCTCGTCGCGTCCTTCTTCCACGGCGAGCAGGTGGTGTTCGCGGTGCTCGCCGTGGTGGTGGGCCTCATCGCCGGCATCGGCGCCCTCACCCTCACCGATGCGCGCACCGTCGACGAGCACGAGGCTCCGGCCTGACACGAAGGGACCGCCGCGGCCGGGCCGCGCCGCCGTACACTGGATCCACTCCGTCGCCGACGATCGGAGACTCCGTGTCCTCGCCCTGGCAGCCCTCCCGCGATCCTGCCCCCGCCGCATCGCGTCTGCTCATCGAGCGCGCGCATGAGGAGCTCGTGGCCGGCAACGTCGATGACGAGCGCCTGCAGAGCGTACGGTCGCTCGTGCGCGAGTCGTGGGAGCGGTCGTGGCGGCAGCGTGTCGGCGCCGAAGGACTGCCGCCGCTCGACTTCACTCCGGACGCGCTCGACGCGTACCGGCTCGCGCATCCCCTCGCCGGGGCGATGGACACCATCCGGGCTCTGCTGCTGCCGGGCTCGGCGGACGACTCCGGCGTCATCGTCGCCGTCGGCGACCACGCCGGGCGCCTGCTGTGGGTCGAGGGCGACCTGAACCAGCGGATCCTGTCCGGCGAGATGGGCTTCGTCGAAGGGGCGAACTGGTCGGAGCGGGCGGTCGGGACCTCGGCTCCCGGCACGGCGCTCGAACTCGGCGCCTCGGTGCAGATCCACGGCGCGGAGCACTACAACCGGCTCGTGCAGCCGTGGTCGTGCACGGCCGCGCCCGTGTTCGACCCGGAGGACCGGCGCATCCTCGGGGTGATCGACGTCACCGGAGGGCGCGAGGCGGCGAGCCCGCAGGCCCGCATGCTCGTCGACGCCACCGCGCGGGCCGTCGAGGCCGAGCTGCTCGTGGCGCGGCTCCGTGCCCGCGCGGAGCCCGCGGTCCCCGCCGCGGCACCGCTGCGGAGGCAGACCCCCGACCGCGCCACGCTGCGGGTCCTCGGGCGAGACCGCGCCCGCCTGGAGGTGGCGGGGGACGACGGCGAGCGATCGGTCGAGCTCAGCGCCCGGCACGCCGAGATCCTGCTGCTGCTCGCCGTGCACCGGCAGGGACTCAGCGCCGAGCGACTCGCCGAACTGGTGTACGGCGAGGGATCCTCGGCCGACACCCTGCGCCCCGAGATGGTGCGCCTGCGCAAGGCGCTGGAGCGGATCTGGCCGGCCCTCGTGCCCGAGTCGCGGCCGTACCGGCTGACGGTGCCTCTCGAGACCGATGCACAGGTCGTGCTGTCGCTGCTCGATCGCGGGGCGCACCGCGTGGCCCTGAGCGCCTACCGCGGACCGGTGCTGCCGGACTCGACGTCGCCCGGTGTGGAGGAGTACCGCGAGTCGGTGCGCTCCACCCTGCGCGAGGCGATGCGCACCGAGGCGAGCGTCGACGTGCTGCTGAGCTACGCCGAGATCCCCGAGGGCGCCGACGACGCCGAGATCCTGCGGCTGTGCCTGGAGCTGCTCCCCGCGCGCTCGCCGAAGCGGGCGGGCCTCGTCAGCCGCATCGAACGGCTCGAACAGGACTGAGGCGCGCCCTCGGCGGTGCTGCGTCGTCTCCTGTCCCTCCGCGTGCTCGCTCCACGACCCGGGGGGCGCAACCGGATGCAACGTGACGCACGGGGTCGCAACGTCCCCGCGCCTAGCTTCGAGGCACATCCACCCGCGCGGCATCGGAGCCGCGGTACGTCGAAGGAGACGCGATGACCATCATCGAGGAGAGCGTGTCGACCGCCTACGCGGCCCCGGGGCAGCCGGGCGCACTCGCGAACTTCCGCCCGCGCTACGGGCACTACATCGGCGGCGAGTTCGTCGAGCCCGTCAAGGGCCAGTACTTCGAGAACGTCAGTCCCGTCAACGGCAAGCCGTTCACGGAGGTCGGCCGCGGCACCAGCGAGGACATCGACCGCGCCGTCGACGTCGCATGGAAGGCGTTCGCGAGCTGGGGCAAGACCAGCCCCGCCGAGCGCGCCAACGTCCTGAACCGGATCGCGGACCGCATCGAGCAGAACCTCGAGATCATCGCGATCGCCGAGACCTGGGAGAACGGCAAGCCGATCCGGGAGACCCTCGCCGCCGACATCCCGCTCGCCGTCGACCACTTCCGCTACTTCGCCGGCGTGCTGCGGGCCCAGGAGGGCGGCATCAGCCAGCTCGACGAAAACACCGTGGCGTACCACTTCCACGAGCCGCTCGGCGTGGTCGGGCAGATCATCCCGTGGAACTTCCCGCTGCTCATGGCCACCTGGAAGCTCGCCCCGGCGCTCGCCGCGGGCAACTGCGTCGTGATCAAGCCGGCGGAGCAGACCCCGGCGTCGATCCTCTTCCTCTTCGACATCATCGGCGATCTGCTGCCGGCCGGCGTCGTGAACATCGTCAACGGCTTCGGCATCGAGGCCGGCGCCCCGCTCGCGCAGCACAAGCGGATCCGCAAGGTCGCCTTCACCGGTGAGACCACCACGGGCCGCCTGATCATGCAGTACGC
Organism: Microbacterium sp. MMO-35; assembly: GCF_037147555.1. Classification (NCBI taxonomy): domain Bacteria; kingdom Bacillati; phylum Actinomycetota; class Actinomycetes; order Micrococcales; family Microbacteriaceae; genus Microbacterium; species Microbacterium sp. MMO-35. The sequence continues at coordinate 590,813 of NZ_JBBCVH010000001.1, read as the reverse complement.
GTCGCAGAACCTCATCCCGGTGACGCTCGAGCTCGGCGGCAAGAGCCCGAACGTCTTCTTCGAGGACGTGGCGAGCTCCACATCCGACCCGTACTACGAGAAGGCGCTCGAGGGCTTCACGATGTTCGCGCTCAACCAGGGCGAGGTCTGCACCTGCCCGTCCCGCGCCCTCATCCAGCGCTCGATCTACGACGGCTTCCTCGCCGACGGCCTGGAACGCGTGAAGAAGGTCGTGCAGGGCAACCCCCTGGATCTCACCACGATGATCGGTGCGCAGGCGTCCAACGACCAGCTCGAGAAGATCCTCAGCTACATCGACATCGGCACGCAGGGCGGCGCGAGGCTCCTCACCGGAGGCGAGCGGGTCGACCTCGGCGGCGATCTCAGCGAGGGCTACTACGTCGCGCCGACCGTGTTCGAGGGCACGAACGACATGCGGATCTTCCAGGAGGAGATCTTCGGGCCGGTGCTGTCGGTGACGAGCTTCTCCGACTTCGACGACGCGATCTCGATCGCGAACGACACGCTCTACGGCCTCGGCGCCGGCGTGTGGAGCCGCAGCGGCGACACGGCCTACCGCGCCGGCCGGGCGATCGAGGCCGGCCGCGTCTGGACGAACACTTACCACCAGTACCCCGCGCACGCGGCGTTCGGCGGCTACAAGCAGTCCGGCGTCGGCCGGGAGAACCACAAGATGATGCTCGACCACTACCAGCAGACGAAGAATCTCCTCGTCTCGTACGCAGAGGGGCCGATGGGCTTCTTCTGATCCGGATCCCCAGGAGCGGGCGGGCACCTCTCGAGGGTGCCCGCCCCGCATCACGAGAGGAGGGGACGATGCCCGAGTTCGATCGCGTCGACGTCACGGCCGAGGCGGCGGCGCTGCTGCGGCAGCTGACCGCGCAGCACGGCCCGCTGATGTTCCACCAGTCCGGCGGCTGCTGCGACGGCTCCGCACCCATGTGCTATCCGGTGGGGATGTTCCTCACAGGGCCCGGCGACGTGCTCCTCGGCGCCCTCGACGTCGGCCTGCACGACGCGGTGCCGGTCTACATGTCCGAGTCGCAATTCGAATATTGGAAGTACACGCACCTCACGATCGACGTCGTCGACGGACGCGGATCCGGGTTCAGCGTCGAGGCGCCGACCGGCAGGAGGTTCCTGACCCGATCGCGGATGCTCGATCAGGCCGAGCTCGAGCACTTCTCGCTGGCCTGAACCGGCAGGGGCCGGCCGTCGATGCGACGGCCGGCCCCCTGGATCCCCGGTGTCAGCGGGTGCGGTCGATCTGCATCGCCAGCAGGGTGATGAGCTCATAGACGACGTGGCTCGCGGCGATGCCGGTCAGCTGGGCGTGGTCGTAGGCGGGGGAGACCTCGACGACGTCGGCGCCCACGATGTTCGTGTCGCGCAGGCTCCGCAGGATCCGCAGGAGCTCCCGGCTGGTGAGTCCGCCGGCCTCCGGCGTGCCCGTGCCGGGCGCGTGCGCGGGGTCGAGCACGTCGATGTCGATCGACACGTACAGGGGTGCGTCGCCGATCCGGGTCAGGATCCGCTCGATCGCGGCCTCGACTCCGTGCTCCTCGATCGCCTCGCTCGTGACGATCGAGAATCCGAGACGCGCGTCGTCCTCGAGGTCGCTCTTGTCGTAGAGCGGGCCGCGGGTTCCGACGTGGCAGCTGGCGGTCATGTCGATGAGACCCTCCTCGCTCGCCCGGCGGAACGGGGTGCCGTGCGTGATCGGGGCTCCGAAGTACGTGTCCCAGGTGTCGAGGTGCGCGTCGAAGTGCAGCACCGCGACCGGACCGTGCTCGCGCGCCACCGACCGCAGCAGGGGCAGGGCGAGGGTGTGGTCGCCGCCGATCGTGACGACGCGGGACACCCGCTCGCGGAGCGCCGTCACGGCGCGGTCGGTCTCCTCGACGGCCTCGGTGATGTCGAACGGGTTCAGCGCGAGGTCGCCGGCGTCGACGACCTGGGTCCGCGCGAAGGGCGAGAAGTCCTGGGCCGGGTTGTACGGGCGGAGCAGGCGCGACGACTCGCGCACGTGCGAGGGCCCGAACCGCGTCCCGGGGCGGTAGCTCACGCCCGAGTCGAACGGCGCCCCGACCACGGCGATGTCGGCGTGGTCGACCTCCTCGAGCCGCGGCAGGCGGGCGAAGGTGGCGAAGCCCGCATAGCGGGGGGTGAGGGAGGCGTCGACGGGGCCGATCGGAGTGGTCATGCGCGGTCCTTCTGTTCTTCCGGGGAGGGATGGGGGTTCGGCTGCACGACGTGCACGAGACGGACACCGCCGCCGGCGATCGCCGTGCGGATCGCAGGGGCGAGATCTTCGCCGGCCTCGACGCGCTCGCCTTCGGCGCCGAAGGCGCGGGCGAGGGCGGGCCAGTCCGGCTGCACGAGGTCGACGCCGACCGGGGTCATTCCGCGATCGACCTCGTTCTGTCGGATCTCCGCATAGCCGCCGTTGTCGACGCACACGATCGTGAGGTCGAGGCGCTGCTCGACCGCCGTGGCGATCTCGTTGACCGCGAACATGAGCGCACCGTCGCCGACGACCGCGACGACGGGCCGGTCCGGCTGAGCGACCCGCGCGCCGATCGCGGCGGGGAGTCCGTACCCGAGCGTCGCGTACGTGGGCGTGTACAGCAGCGCGTGGGGGCCGGAGCGGCGGAGCACGTTCGCGAGGGCGAGGTAGACGATCTGCGACGAGTCGCCGGCCACGATCGCGTCGTCGGGCAGCGCCGTGGCGATCTCCTCGGCCAGTGCGACGGTCGCCGGGGCGGCCTCCCGGATCTCCCGGAGGATCCCGGCGCGCACGTCGTCGAGCGCGGGCGTGCGCGGCGGGGCAGGAGGCAGGGCGTCCAGGACCTGCTCCAGCACCGCGCGGGCGTCGCCGCGGATCCCGATCGCGGGGTCGAGGTTCTTCGCGAGCTGCCCCGCGGCGATGTCGACGCGCACCACCGCGCCGCGCGCCTCCAGCCGCGGCGCCCACAGCTCGGCCTCGCCGAGCTTGGATCCCACGACCAGGAGCACATCGGCGTCCTCGGCGACCGCACGGGCCGCCGCGAGGCGCAGGTTGGCGCCGAGGGAGAGCGGGTGGCGCTCGTCGAGCGCGCCCTTGCCGTTGAGCGTCGTGAGCACCGGGGCGCCGAGGCGCTCGGCGAGAGCGGTCAGCGCCGCGGCGGCACGGGTCGCACCGCCGCCGGCGACGATGACGGGTCGCTGCGCCGCGCCGAGCAGGGCGGCGGCTTCGGCGATCGCCGCCGCGTCCCCGCCCTCGGCGGCGGGAAGGGGGCGGGGGAGACGGTCGGCTGCGGGAACCCCGGCCGGGGCCTCGAGCACGTCCAGCGGAACCTCGATGTGCACGGGCCGCGGGCGTCCGGTGCGGAACAGGGCGAACGCGTCGTGGACGGCGGCGACCGCCTCCGCGGCGGAGCCGACGCGACGCGACCACTCGGCGATGGCGCCGACCATCGCCGAGGCATCCTTCGTCTCGTGCAGGGTGCCGACGTCGGCGAACTCCGCGCCGAGGGCGACCCCGGGGGAGAGCACGATCAGCGGACGCGACTCGCAGAAGGCGGTGCCGACGGCGCTCATCGCGTTCTGCAGCCCGGGCCCGGAGGTGGTGATCACGACGCCGGGGAGTCCGGTCTGCTGCGCCCAGCCGTCGGCGCCGTATCCGGATCCCTGCTCGTGCCGGTTCGTCACGACCCGGAAGCCCAGGTCGGCGAGCGGGCGGTAGAACTCCAGGTTGTGCGTGCCAGGGATGCCGAACACGGCGTCCACCCCGTAGTTGCGGATCGTCTCCAGGACGGCGCGGCCGGCGGTGTCGGCGTACGGGTCGGTCTCGATGGTCATCTCTTCGTCCCCTCAGGCCGCGCGGTGCCGCGGCTCGCCGTCGACCCAGGTCTCGAGCACCCTGATCCGGCCGATCCGCTCGGGATCCGCCTCGAGCACATCCTCGTCCAGCACGACGAAGTCGGCGAGCTTGCCGACCTCGAGGCTGCCCAGGTCGTCCTCGCGGCCGAGGGAGACGGCTCCCTCGATCGTGTGGGCGCGCAGGGCGGACAGGGCGGAGATGCGCAGGTCGTCCGGGCCGAGGCGGTGGCCGCGGCGGGTGACCCTGGTCACGGCCGCCTGGATCGCCTCGAGCGGGATCGGGTCGGCGACGGGAGCATCGGACGAGATCGTGACGGGAACCCCGGCGCGCTCGAACTCGCCCAGGGGATTGAAGCGCTCGCCGGGTGTCCCGATCGCCTCTTCGACGCCCTCGCCCCAGTTGTAGTAGTGCTGGGGCTGGTTGACCGGGCGGATCCCGGCCGCCGCCATGCGTGCGATCTGCTCGGGGGTCGGCAGTCCGCAGTGCTCGATGCGGTGGCGGGCGTCGTCGTCGGGGTGCTCCCCGAGCGCGGACTCGATCGCCGAGACGACCATCTCGATCGCCGTGGGCGACTGTGCGTGCGTGGCGGTCTGCAGGCCTGCCGCGTGTGCGCGCCGGATGAGGGCGGCGTACTCGGCGGGCTCGTGGTACAGCTGCCCGGTGCGGCAGGGGTCGCCCACGTAGCCGTCGGGGAAGTAGGCGGTCCAGCCGCCGAGGGTGCCGTCGGCGTAGAACTTGATGCCCGCGAAGCTGAGGTGGGCGTTGCCGAACTGGCCGACGAGTCCCATCTCCAGCGCCTCGTCGAGCAGATGCGAGAGCAGGTACATCGAGATGCGCAGCGGCAGCCGGCCGGCCTGCGCGAGCCGCAGGTACATGTCGAACTCGCGGCGGCTCACCTGGGCGTCGCCGATCGCCGTGACGCCGCCGGCGAGGAAGCGCGAGGTCGCGACGTCGAGCTGGCGCAGATGCTCCTCCGGCTCGTCCGCGAGGTGGAAGTTCGGGCCGTGGTGGCCGACCTTCACGCCGTGCACGCCGGTGAGGATGTTGCAGGCCGCGTCCGACAGCTCGCCGGTGAGCTCGCCGTCGGCGTCGCGGAAGAACTCGCCGCCGGCGGGGTTCGGCGTCTCACGGTCGATCCCGCTGCGCTCGAGCGTGTAGGAGTTCACGACGCCGCCGTGCCCGGAGGCGTTCATGAGGTAGACCTCGCGGTCGGTCGCAACCTCGTCGAGCTCGAACCGGGTGGGGTGGCGCTGCTCGGCGAGGTTGCGGTGCTCATAGCCATAGCCGCGCACCGGGCGCCCTGCGGGGAGCGCGGCGGCCGCCTCCTGCAGCAGGGCCACGATCTCGGGAATGCTTGCGGCCTTCTCTGGACCGCAGTCCACCCACGTCATCATCTGGCCGTACATGAGCGGGTGCGCGTGGGCGTCGATGAAGCCGGGCACGATCGTCGCATCGCCGAGGTCGACCGGCTCCGGCGTCAGGCCGGCAGCCTCCGCCACCGCTCGGCACTCGGCCGGGGAACCGGTGGCGAGGATCCGTCCGCGATCGACGAGCATCGCCGTCGCGGTGGTGGCGGACGCGTCGAGCAGGTGGATCGCGCGGGCGAGGACGAGCCGGGGGGTCGTCTGCGGCGACTGGTCGAAGGGGACGAGCTTTCTCATGGCAGCCTGTTCGCGGTGGTGTCGGTACGGGGGGTGAAGGAGTCGGTGACCGGGGCGGCGTCGGAGTGCTGCGGCGCCAGCCGGGTGCAGATCCCGGCGAGCACGGCCATTCCGACGAACATCGCGATGACCGACCAGACGCTGCCGGTCCAGGCGACGAGCTGCGTCGCGAACCAGGGCGAGAAGCCGGCCCACACCGCGGCGCCGACGCCGTAGGAGAGCGCGATCGAGGTGTATCGGGCCTGCGGCCGGAACATCTGCGCGAGGATCGCGGCGATCGGCGCGTAGGTCGCGCTCATCGCGATGCGCACGAGCGAGGCGAAGAGGAAGATGAGCGGCTCGACCCGGCCCGGCATGAGCAGCAGGAACGGCGCGAACGTCAGCACCGAGGTGATCAGGCCGATGTACATCACGTTCTTGCGGCCCCACTTGTCGCCCAGCCAGGCGACGGGGAGCGTGACCACGAACTCCACGAACGAGGCGATCGTCATCGCGTCGAGGATCACCTGCTCGCTGATCGAGATCGGGGCACCGGTCGCGTAGGCGGTGGCGAACGTGGTCGCGAGGTAGTAGCCGCCGGTCGAGATCGGCAGGATCCCGATGCCCAGCAGGATCGGCCGCCAGTTCGCGCGCAGCGCGAAGGCCAGCGGCATCGACTGCTTGCGACCCTCGATCTTCTCCTCGAAGACCGGGGACTCCTCGACGCGGTACCGCACCCAGAAGCCGACCGCGATGAGCACGATCGAGAGCAGGAACGGGATGCGCCAGCCACCGCTCCGGATGAAGTCCTCTCCGCCTCGCGACATGATGGCGAAGATGCCCGAGGCGAGCAGCGCGCCGGCCGGGTTTCCGAGCTGCGTGAACCCGCCGTAGAAGGTCTTCGACTTCTCGGGGGCGTGCTCGACGCTCATGAGCACGGCGCCGCCCCATTCGCCGCCGACGGCGAGGCCCTGGAGCGCGCGCAGCAGGATCAGCAGGATCGGGGCCAGGATGCCCACGTTCTCATAGGTGGGCAGGCATCCGACGAGCACGGTCGAGGCGCCCATGAGCAGCAGGGTGATGACGAGCGACACCCGGCGGCCGAGCTTGTCGCCGATGTGGCCGAACAGGATCCCGCCGATCGGGCGGACGAGGAAGGCCACCGCGAAGGTGGCGAAGGCCGCAGAGGTCTCGGCGAGCGGGTCCTTGCTGGGGAAGAACAGCGGGCCGAAGACGAGCGCCGCCGCCGTGGCGTAGACGTAGAAGTCGTACCACTCGATCGTGGTGCCGACGAAGGCCGCGAGCCCGGCGCGCCGGGCCTTGGTGTGGGTGGAGGTCATGCCCGCTCCTTTGCGGTGTCAGGGATGCGAAGGATGCTAGGGGCGGATCCGAGCCCGTGCAACGTCAAAAGTTGCGTCTGCGAGCCTGTGAGCTGGAGTATTGATCGCAGTAGTGCGCATCCTGACTCCGTTCCGCGACGTGAACCGGGTCATGACTGCGATTGTGACAGCTTCGGAATCCAAACCGGGAAAGTCGGGGATCGCCTGAATCATGTCCGATTTCGACGCAGAACTCATCCGCGCGCTCCGTGAGGACGGGCGGGCGAGCATCCGCTCGCTCGCGGCGGCACTGGGTCAGACGAGGACCGCGGTGGCGTCGCGCCTGCGCCTGCTGCTGGACGATCGGACGATCCGCATCATCGGCGCGGTGGATCCGTTCTTCCTCGGACAGCACGTGATCGCGCACGTCTCGATCCGCACGGCCGGCGCGAGCGCCGGAGTCGCCGCGGCGCTCCAGGCGCGGGAGGAGACCGTGTTCGTGTCGGCGATCGGCGGCGTCTACGACCTGGTGGCGGAGGTGCGTCTCGGCACGATGCCGGAGCTGCACGCGGTGATCGAGGACATCAGGGCGATCCCGCAGGTGCTCGATGTGAACACCCTCGTCTACACCTCGGTCGTGAAGGGCCCGTTCGTCTCGAGCTATCGCGGCGACGTCGTGCTGGACGAGACCGACACCGCGCTCATCGAGCTGCTGCAGGAGGACGGACGGATCAGCTTCCGCGCCCTCGGCGAGGTCGTGCGGCTGTCGCCGTCCGCGGTCGCGACCCGGGTCCAGCGGCTCCGCGCGGCGCACGTCATCCAGATCGGAGCCGTGGAGGCGCGTGGTCCCGCGCACCGGAGGCAGTCGATGGGCGTGGGGCTCAGCCTGCTGGGCGACGACGACGCCGTGCTCTCGGTGGTGCGCACCTGGCCCGGCGTGGACTTCGCCGCCCGCACGATCGGCCGTTTCGACGCTGTGATCACGTTCGTGGAGCCGACGCCGGGGGCGCTGCACGCGGGCCTCGAACAGCTGCGCTCCCTGCCCGGGGTGTCCCACACCGAGGCCTGGCTGCACCTCGCCGTGCTCAAGGAGGACTACGCGCGCCAGTTCCCGCACGGCTCGGAGGCGTGAGCGGATCCGCGGCAGGAAGATCTCCGGCGGAGGTCACGTCTCGGACTCGGATCTCCCGAGAAATGCGCAGGCGTGCATACAATCGGGTGTCCCGTGCGCCGTGAACCCTGACGGCCATGGATGTTGCGGTCGCACTGAAGCGCGGCCACGGAACCGATACAGAGGTGTATATGTCATTCCACAGCACTCGAGGCCGTCTCGGTCTCGCCATCGGCGCGCTGGGCGCCACAGCCCTCGTCCTCGCGGGCTGCGCGACGAGCAGCACGGGCGGCGGGGGGGTCGACCGGAGGATCCTCCGGCAGCACGATCACGGTCGGCACGACCGACAAGATCACGTTCCTCGACCCGGCTGGTTCGTACGACAACGGCTCCTTCGCCGTGATGAACCAGATCTACCCCTTCCTGATGAACAGCAAGTACGGCACGGCGGAGGTCACCCCCGACATCGCCGAGTCGGCGGAGTTCACCTCCCCGACCGAGTACACGGTGAAGCTCAAGAAGGGTCTGAAGTTCGCCAACGGCGACCCGCTGACCTCCGCGTCGGTGAAGTTCTCCTTCGACCGCATGGTCAAGATCAACGACCCCAACGGCCCGGCGGCGCTGCTCGGCAACCTGGACAGCACCGCTGCGCCGGATCCGACCACGGTCGTCTTCACGCTGAAGAACGGCAACGACCAGATCTGGCCGCTGATCCTCTCCAGCCCGGCGGCGCCCATCGTCGATGAGAAGGTCTTCTCCGCCGACAAGGTCACCGACGACGACACCATCGTCAAGGGCAAGGCCTTCGCCGGTCAGTACGAGATCACCGACTACAAGAAGAACCAGCTCATCTCCTACAAGCCGTACGCCGGCTACGAGGGCGAGCTGGGCAAGGCCGCCAACAGCCAGGTCAACGTCAAGTACTTCGCCGACGCCTCGAACCTGAAGCTCGCGATCGGCAACGGCGACATCGACGTGGCGTACCGCAGCCTGTCGGCCACCGACACCGAGGACCTCAGCAAGAACAAGAAGGTCAAGCTCGTCGAGGGCCCGGGTGGCGAGATCCGCTACATCGTCTTCAACTTCAACACCATGCCGTTCGGCGCGACCACCCCCGAGGCCGACCCGGCCAAGGCGCAGGCCGTGCGCCAGGCCGCGGCCGACCTCATCGACCGCGCGGCCGTGGCGAAGGACGTCTACAAGGACACCTACAGCCCGCTGTACTCGTTCGTCGCGGACGGCATGTCCGGCGCCACCACGCCGCTGAAGTCGATGTACGGAGACGGCAACGGCGGTCCGTCGCTCGACAAGGCGAAGAAGGTCCTCGCGGACGCCGGCGTGACCACCCCGGTCACCCTGAACCTGCAGTACAACGGCGACCACTACGGCCCGTCCTCGGGTGACGAGTACGCGGCCTACAAGGCACAGCTGGAGGAGGGCGGCCTGTTCACCGTCAACCTGCAGAGCACCGAGTGGACCCAGTACTCCAAGGACCGCACGGCGGACGTGTACCCCGAGTACCAGCTCGGCTGGTTCCCGGACTACTCCGACGCCGACAACTACCTGTCGCCGTTCTTCCTCAAGGAGAACTTCCTCGGCAACCACTACGACAACCCGGCGGTCAACGACCTCATCGTGAAGTCGCAGACCGAGACCGACAAGGACAAGCGCATGGCCGACCTGGCTCAGATCCAGGACATGGTCGCGAAGGACCTGTCGACCCTGCCGATCCTCCAGGGCAAGCAGATCGCGGTCGTGGGCTCCGGCGTCTCGGGTGCGACCCTCGACGCCTCGTTCAAGTTCCGCTACGCGCCGCTGACGAAGTAGCGCACCTTCAGACGGGGCACCGCCGCACACGCGACGGTGCCCCGTCTTCGTCTCCGGGCCCTTCCACGGGCTCGGGGACCATCACTCCCGATCTCCTCACAAAGGTTCTCCATGGCCGTTGATGTCCTCGCCGCAGATCCCGCGGCGACGCGCCCGAAGTCCTCCGGAGGAGGACTGTGGCGCTACATCCTGATCCGCCTCGTGCTGATCATCCCCACCGTCCTCATCCTGGTCACCCTGGTCTTCTTCCTGATGCGGATCACCGGCGATCCCATCACCGCCGCCCTCGGCGGACGCCTGCCCGCAGCGCAGCTGGCGCAGCGCGTGCACGAGGCCGGCTACGACCGGCCCGTGCTCATCCAGTACTTCGAATACCTCGGCAACATCCTCCGCGGAGACTTCGGCACCACCATCACGGATGGCCAGAAGGTCACCACGGTGCTGCTGACCTACGGATCCGCCACCCTCGAACTCGCGATCTATGCGCTCATCGTCGCCTTCGCGGTCTCGATCCCCCTCGGCCTCATCGCCGCGCACCGCCGCGACAAGTGGCAGGACGCGTCGCTGCGGATCATGGCGATCCTCGCGTACGCGACGCCGATCTTCTTCGTCGGCCTGCTGCTGAAGCTGGTCTTCTCCGTCTGGCTCGGCTGGATGCCGGTCTCGGGGCGCGCGAGCACCCAGACCGAGCTGCTGATGAGCGGCGTGAGCACCCCGACGGGGATCTACCTGCTCGACGCGATCCGCCTGGGCAACGGGCCCGCCATCCTCGACGTGCTGTGGCACGCGGTCCTGCCCGCGCTCGCGCTCGGGCTGCTCACCGCGGGCGTGTTCCTGCGGCTGATCCGCACGAACGTGATCGGCACCCTCGGCCAGCAGTACGTGACCTCGGGCCGCTCGCGCGGCGTGAGCGAGTACCGCCTGGTCACCAAGCACGCGTTCCGCCCGGCGCTGATCCCGATCATCACGGTGATGGGGCTGCAGATCGCGATGCTGCTCGCAGGCGCCGTGCTGACCGAGACGACCTTCGAGTGGAAGGGCATCGGCTTCATGCTCAGCGAGTACCTGAAGGCGCGCGACTTCGTCGCCGTGCAGGGCATCGTCGTCATGATCGCGGTCATCGTCGCGGTGACCAACTTCATCGTCGACATCGTCGCCGCCATGATCGACCCGCGGGTGAGGTACTGAGATGACTGTCGACAACACCCCCGAACCCGTGATCGACCGCGATCTGCCCACCCCGAAGACCGAGGCGCTCGCGGCCCAGGCGCCGCGCAAGCGCCGTTGGAGCGAGCGGATCCCCGTGATCTCGCAGCTGCGTCAGAGCGTCGGGCTGCAGCGCGGCATGCTCATCACCGGCCTCGTCATCACCGGCCTCTTCGTGCTGGTCGCGATCCTGGCGCCCGTCCTCGCCCCGTACTCGTGGGCGCAGCAGTCCGTGAACGGCGTGAAGTTCGGCACGCAGCAGCCGCCGAGCGCCACCAACCTCCTGGGCACCACGGTCAGCGGCTTCGATGTGCTCTCGCGCGTGATCTGGGGATCCCAGACGGCGCTGCTCGTGATCCTGGCCGCGATCGCCTGCTCGATCTTCGTCGGGATCGCCCTGGGTCTGCTGTCCGGCTACTTCGGCGGCTGGCTCGACCGGACGCTCGTGGTGATCGCGGATGCGATCTACGCCTTCCCGTCCCTGCTGCTCGCCATCGTCATGTCGATCGTGATCAGCCACGGCCAGTCGAGCCTGTGGTCCGGCATCATGGCCACGGCGCTGTCGATCACCGTGGTGTTCGTGCCGCAGTACTTCCGCGTCATCCGCGCCGAGGTGGTGCGGGTGCGCGCCGAGCCGTTCGTCGAGTCGGCGAAGGTCATCGGCGTGCCGACCCGCAGGATCCTGATCCGTCACGTGCTGCGCAACTCCACGCGCTCGCTGCCGGTGGTGATCACGCTCAACGCCTCCGAGGCGCTGCTGACCCTCGCCGGACTCGGCTTCCTCGGCTTCGGGATCGAGGCGACCTCGGCCGCGGAGTGGGGCTACGACCTCAACCGCGCCGTCGCGGACGTCACCAGCGGCATCTGGTGGACGTCCATCTTCCCCGGCCTCGCGATCGTGCTGGTGGTGCTCGGCATCACCCTCGTCGGCGAGAGCCTGAACGACCTGAGCGATCCGCGACTGCGCACCCGCCGTCGCGCGGGAGGTGCGGCATGACCGGCACGATGACGAACACCGGCCTTCCCGATGTGGCGGAGATCCGCGGGCTCAAGGTGCGCTTCGCGACCGACGGCGAGCCCGTCGACGCGGTCAAGGGCATCGACATCCAGGCGCATGCGGGCGAGGTGCTCGCGATCGTCGGCGAGTCCGGATCCGGCAAGACCGTCACCGCCAACGCCCTGCTCGGACTGCTCCCCGAGACCGCGACCATGTCGGGTGCGGTCATCGTGCGCGGCCGCGGCGGCGAGACCGACGTGGTGCATGCCACGCCGGCGAAGCTGCGCGCGATGCGCGGGCGCGACGCCGCGATGGTGTTCCAGGAGCCCTCGACGGCCCTGAACCCCGTGTACACCGTGGGCTGGCAGATCGCGGAGGGCCTGCGGGCCCACCACGAGGGCAGGCTCTCCAAGAAGGAGGCGAAGGCGAAGGCCGTCGAGATCCTCCGCAAGGTGGGCATCCCGGATCCCGACAAGCGCGTCGACGACTTCCCGCACCAGTTCTCGGGCGGGCAGAAGCAGCGCATCGTGATCGCGATGGCCCTCGTGCTGAACGCGGGTCTCATCATCGCGGACGAGCCGACCACCGCCCTCGACGTCACGGTGCAGGCCGAGATCCTCGAGCTGCTGCGCGCCTGCCGCGACGAGTTCGGCGCGACGATCGTGCTCATCACGCACAACATGGGCGTCGTGGCCGACCTCGCCGACCGGGTCGTGGTGATGCTGCGGGGAGACATCGTCGAGCAGGCGCCCGTGGGCGAGCTCTTCGCCAACCCGCGGCAGGAGTACACCCGCGAGCTGCTCGCCGCCGTGCCGCACGTCGGGCAGGGCAAGTCGGCTCTGGCGGACTCGACCGCGGAGGGCGCCGCCGGTGCGCCACCGGAGGGCAGCCTCATCGTGGCGCAGGCCTGCGAGATCGGCTACCCCGGACGGTTCGGCCGAGGCGGGGTCGTCGCGGTCAAGGGCATCGACTTCCACGTCGGTCCCGGCGAGGTCGTGGGCCTCGTCGGCGAGTCCGGATCGGGCAAGACCACGATCGGCCGCGCCGTCGTCGGTCTCACGACCGTGGTCGGCGGATCGCTGCGCGTGCTCGGCCAGGAGATGAACGGCGTCAAGCAGCGACAGCTGGCGCCGCTCCGGCCCGAGATCGGGTTCGTGTTCCAGGATCCGGCGACGAGCTTCAACCCGCTGCTCTCGATCGCGGAGTGCATCGCGGAGCCCCTCGTCGTGCACGGCCGGGCGACGAGCGTCGCCGCCGCCCGTGCCCGCGTGGACGAGCTGCTGGACGCGGTGCGGCTGCCGACGAGCTTCGGCGACCGCTACCCGCACGAGCTGTCCGGCGGTCAGCGTCAGCGCGCCTCGCTCGCGCGCGCCCTGGCCCTGGATCCGAAGCTCCTCATCGCGGACGAGCCCACCAGTGCGCTGGACGTCTCGGTGCAGGCGAAGGTGCTGGACCTGTTCGTGCAGCTGCAGGCCGAGCTCGGCTTCGCGTCGCTGTTCATCAGTCACGACCTGGCCGTGATCGACGCCGTCTCCGACCGGATCATCGTGCTGCGGCAGGGACGGATCCAGGAGCAGGGCACGACCGCGCAAGTGCTCAACGATCCGTCGAGCTCCTACACCAAGGAGCTGCTCGCGGCCCTTCCCGTGCCGGATCCCGTGGAGCAGGCCGAGCGCCGAGCGCTCTGGCAGGCGGTGCGCCGAGGCGCCTGACCCGCCCCCGGTCGGGGTCGAGCGTCGACCCCGCGCCGGTGCGACGGAGACGAAACGCGGTGCTCTCTCGAGGGCGCCGCGTTTCGTCTCGCCTTCGGCTCGCGCGACCCCCCCGGAGCAGGCGACGCGTCAGTGCCCGAGCACCAGGCGGAACACGATCCAGCCTCCGATGGCGACGGCGAACACCACCACCGTCGCCCAGGGGAACGCACGCTTCAGGCGGCGTCCCTCGGGTGCGACGCCGGGCGGGGGCGCCCACGGCCGCCCGGGCTCGCCGGGCGTCGGTGTGACCGGGCCGGCGAAGCGAGCCGCCGCGGTCTGTCCCGCCGCAGCCGGGCCGGGGATCCCCGGACCCGATGCGGCGCCCGCCGCGCGCAGGCGCTCGTCGCGCCAGCGCGCCCACTGCTGCAGCTTGGTGATCACGGCCCCGACCGCGCCGAACATCTGCGCCCAGACGGCCGGATCCAGGGTGCTGACCGGCCGGTTCTGCGCGTAGAGGAACAGCCAGTCGTCGACGATCTCGACGTCGAAGGCGGAGGCGGTGTCCATGAACCGGGCCATGATGTCCGGTGTGAACAGGTACAGCGCATCCTGCTCGTAGCCCTCGGGGCAGTAGAGCGCGAAGTACCGGTCGAAGTCGCCCTCGAGCGACAGCCTCTGGTGCCCCTGGTACGCCGCGGGCAGGTTCGTCCCGAAGAACCCGTTGTTGGCCTGCGCGTCCAGCACGATGTTCGGCAGCGGCACGTCGAGCTTGATCGCGATGTAGCCCCAGTCGTGCGTCTGGCTGTTCTTGCCCGATCCGGTCGTGTACCGGAAGTTGGCGAACTCGGCGAAGCGCGGCACGGTTCCGCGCACGAGGTCGGTGGCCTCGCGACCGTGACCGAGCGAGAAGATCATCCCCGGGAGCTGCGGATCCGCGAGTCGGGGCAGATAGCCCATGCCGTTCGCCGCCGCGAACCCCGCGAGGCGGTAGCCCCGCACGAGCTGCCGGTTCCACCAGGCGATCCCGCCCCACACGGCGAGCCCGATGACGACGAGCATCAGCAGCGGCATCACGACGCCGCCGGACGAGCCCAGCGCGACGCTCAGGAAGACCCCGACCACGCCGAACCCGACGAAGGCGATGAACAGCGCGATCACGAGGACGAGCACGATCTGCCCGGTGCGGGGGCCGACGCCGCTCGCCCTGGCCTCGCGCGACCAGGCGGCGAGCCGCACGCGGTCGACCGGTTCGGTCAGTGCGCGGGCGTCGAACGCGGGCGGGGCGGCGGGCGATGGAGTGCTCACCCTCTCACGCTATTGCGAGACGCGGGATTCCTCCGGGGGAAACACGGGTGGTCGGCCGGCGGGCCGCCGCGCCCCCGCCGGTCACTCTGCCGAGTCGGCCGGCGACCACCGGGGCAACCTTCCGGATTCGGCGGATCCCGGCGGATCCGCTAAGCTGTTCAGGTTGTCTGGGTACATCTGTGCCCGGACACGTGCACAACACCCTCCTGCTTCCGGGAAAGTCCCGGAAGCCGTTCTAGTCCGAAGGAGGTGGGTAAGTGACGCACCAGTACGAGCTCATGGTCATTCTGACCCCCGAGCTGGACGAGCGCCAGGTTGCCCCCAACCTCGACAAGTTCCTGAAGGTCATCACCAACGATGGTGGCTCGATTGACAAGGTCGACATCTGGGGCAAGCGCCGTTTCGCCTACGAGATCAACAAGAAGACCGAGGGCATCTACGCCGTCGTGAACTTCACCGCGACCAGCGAGGCCACCAACGAGCTGGACCGCCAGCTGAACCTGTCGGAGCTCGTGTTCCGCACCAAGGTTCTGCGTGCCGAAGAGGCGCACGCGATGGTCGCAGCCGAGGCCAAGCGCGCCGAGGAGAAGGCCGCTCGCAAGCCCAAGGCCGCGAAGGTCTAAGGATCATGGCCGGCGAGACCGTCATCACCGTGGTGGGGAACCTCACCGCCGACCCCGAGCTGCGCTACACGCAGAACGGGCTGCCGGTGGCGAACTTCACCATCGCCTCGACGCCGCGCACCTTCGACCGCCAGGCGAACGAGTGGAAGGACGGCGACGCGCTGTTCCTCCGTGCGTCCGTGTGGCGCGAGTTCGCCGAGCACGTGGCGGGATCCCTGACGAAGGGCATGCGGGTCATCGCGACCGGCCGCCTGCGTCAGCGCTCCTACCAGGACCGCGAGGGCCAGAATCGCACGGCGATCGAGCTGGAGGTCGACGAGATCGGCCCCTCGCTCCGCTACGCGACCGCACAGGTCACCCGTGCCGCCTCGAACGGCGGCGGGAACTTCCAGGGCGGTCAGGGCGGCAGCGGCGGCGGTCGTCCGCAGCCCAAGGGCTCGGACGAGCCGTGGTCGACGCCCGGTTCCTCGAGCGCCGACGCGTGGAGCACTCCCGGCAGCTTCGGCGACGACACCCCGTTCTGACCCGAAGCAACACCAAGATTGCGGATCCCGAGGGATCCGAAAACCATTTCTCGTAAGGAAGACTCATGGCTGGAAAGTCGAGCGGCGACCGCCGCAAGCCGCGGAAGGGTGGCAAGCCCACCGCTCCCGCGAAGTCCATCCGCGTGGGTGTCATCGACTACAAGGACGTCGCGACCCTCCGCAAGTTCATCTCGGAGCGTGGAAAGATCCGCGCCCGTCGTATCACCGGTGTCTCGGTGCAGGAGCAGCGTCTGATCGCCAAGGCGATCAAGAACGCTCGCGAGATGGCTCTCCTGCCCTACGCCGGCGCTGGCCGCTAAGGGGTACCGACATGGCAAAGCTGATTCTCACGAATGAGGTCGCCGGGCTCGGTAGCGCCGGTGACGTGGTCGAGGTCAAGAACGGGTACGCCCGCAACTACCTCGTGCCGCAGGGTTTCGCCGTCGCGTGGACGCGCGGTGGCGAGAAGCAGGTCGAGCAGATCCAGGCCGCCCGTCGGGCGCGTGCGATCCACGACCTCGACGACGCGGTGGCGCTGAAGAACGCCATCGAGGCCGCCAAGGTCCGTCTCGCCGTCAAGGCGGGCGCTGAGGGCCGTCTGTTCGGCTCGGTCAAGACCGCCGATGTCGCCGCCGCCGTCGAGGCCGCGGGCATCGGTGCGATCGACAAGCGCAAGGTGCACATCACCTCGCCGATCAAGTCGGTCGGCGACCACGAGGCCACCGTTCGTCTGCACGACGACGTGACCGCTGTGATCACGCTGCAGGTCGTCGCCGCCAAGTAAGCGCCGACTCCCTGTCAGGGGCCGTCTCCTCCGGGAGGCGGCCCCTTTCGCGTGCCGGGGCGACCGGACGAGGGCCGAGCAGTACTCGTCCTCCGGGCGCGCTACTGTCGAGCCGAAGGGGGGAGCATGAGCGACGACGCGGAGGATCCGATCCCCTATCCGCTGCCCGCGAACTGGGACGAGCGCGGGATGGGCGCGGTGTCACCGGTGGCGGCCGTCTTCATGGCGCTCACCGCCGCCGCCCTGCTGGTGCTCGGGGCGACCTGTGCGGTGCGGGGTGACGTGCTGTGGACCGTGTTCTGGGCGGTGAGCTTCGGGGCGCTCATGGCGGGGCTCTCGGTCTCACGAGAGGGCCCGCCGCGCCGCTACCGGGGCCCGGTCCTGATGAACGCCGTCGCACTGACGCGAGCGGACCAGGAGCCGCCCGATTCCTGGGTGCACTTCTTCCGCCAGCAGCTCGCATCCTGGGGGCTCGGCTGGGCGCTGTTGCTGGGCGGCGCGGGATCGGGCGCATTGCTCGTGGTGGCCGGAGCCCGCGTCGTCGAGCGGGGTGCCGGAGCCTGGCTGCTGCTGATCGCGCCGCTGGTGCTGGGGACCGCCGTGCTGGTGCTGTGCGGGGTCATCGCGCTCGTCGCCGCCTTCCGCAGCGCCTCGTTCGGGCGGATCCCGATCGGGATCGCGATCGGTCGTTCCGGGATCACCCGGCACTATCTGGACGCGATCGAGATCGTGCGATGGGAGCAGGTGCGTGCCGTCTCCGCCCTCGGGCGGGACGACCGTTCGACCGAGGGGGCGCGGCGGGTGCGTATCGAGCGCGACGGGAGTGCGCCCTGGGACCTCGGGGTCGATGACTATGCGGCCCCACCGTGGGTGCTCTATGCCGCGCTGCGGTACTGGCATGAGCACCCTGAGCGCCGAGACGAACTCAGCAGCACGGTGGCGCAGCGACGGCTCGGGCGGTGGTGCGCGGCGGGCGACGCGCGCGGCCGGCGCATGGGCGCCGAGAGGCGCTGAGCCACGTCCGAGGACGTGCGCGTCGGCGCGCTCTCGGCTGTTCGGACTGCTCCTTCGAGCGTCGCCACTCCCGCCGAACGGCCGACTTGACAAAGCGCCCCGAGCATGAGTTTCCTCCCCAGGTTGTACACATCCGCACAACGCTCGACGAACCTTAAAGAGGGACTTTAAACAGATTCCCATCCACAGGCTGGGGAAACGGATAATCCCAGATCAACCACCATAAAAAAGTTCAGATACGAAAGACTCCCCACAGTTATCCCCAGGTGTTCTGCACAGACTCTCCCGACTTACGCGCAATTCCTCCACAGAGTTATCCACAGGCCCTCCGAGCGGGCGGGTAGCGTGGTCCAGCAACCCGATGTCGGTGGTCTGTGATGCGATGTGCCCACGGGGAGATCAACCCCGCGAGGCCGGATCCCGACCGGGCCTTGCGCACAGCCGGTGGGGTAGGAGAAGGGGGCGCGCGTGTCGATCGCGGACATCGCCGAAGAGCGGCTCGGTGGCGAGCGGAGGCCTGAACGGACCCCTCCGCACGACCTCATGGCCGAGCAGTCCACGCTCGGCGGCATGCTGCTCTCCAAGGACGCGGTCGCCGACGTCATCGAGTCCCTGCGCGGAGCCGACTTCTACATCCCCAAGCACGAGCTGATCTTCGACGCGATCCTCTCGCTGTACTCGCACGGCGAGCCGACCGACGTCATCGCCGTCACCGACGAGCTCATCAAGACGGGCAACCTGTCCCGCGCGGGCGGCGCCGACTATCTGCACTCGCTGACGTCGATCGTGCCGACCGCGGCGAATGCGGGCTTCTACGCCGGGATCGTGTCCGAGCGTGCGATCCTGCGCAAGCTCGTCGACGCCGGCACCCGCATCGTGCAGATGGGCTACGACGGGCAGGGCGACGCCACCGACCTCGTCAACAGTGCGCAGGCCGAGATCTACTCGGTCACCGGCACGGAGCAGGCCGAGGACTACGTGCCGCTCACCGTGGCCGTCGACGCGGCGGTCGAGGAGATGGAGGCCGCGAGCGGCCGCGACGGATCCATGACGGGCGTGCCGACGGGATTCCGCGAGCTCGACGAGCTCACCAACGGCCTGCACGGCGGTCAGATGATCGTCGTCGCCGCCCGCCCCGCCATGGGAAAGTCGACCCTCGCGCTCGACTTCGCCCGTGCGGCCTCGATCGGGCACAACCAGCCCTCCATCTTCTTCTCGCTCGAGATGGGCAAGGCGGAGATCGCCATGCGCCTGCTCAGCGCCGAGGGCGCCGTTCCCCTGCAGAACCTCCGCAAGGGCACGCTCGACCAGCGCGACTGGACGACCGTGGCCTCGACCCGCGGACGCATCAACGATGCCCCGCTCTACATCGACGACAGCCCGAACATGACGCTCGTCGAGATCCGCGCGAAGTGCCGCCGGCTCAAGCAGCGCGTCGGCCTGCGGATGGTCGTCATCGACTACCTGCAGCTGATGACGAGCGGCAAGAAGGTCGAATCGCGTCAGCAGGAGGTCTCCGAGTTCTCGCGTGCCCTGAAGCTGCTCGCGAAGGAGCTGCAGGTGCCGGTGATCGCGCTGTCCCAGCTGAACCGTGGCTCCGAGCAGCGGCAGGACAAGAAGCCCGCGATCAGCGACCTGCGCGAGTCGGGATCCATCGAGCAGGACGCCGACATGGTGATCCTGCTGCACCGCGACTCCGTCTACGACAAAGACGTACGCCCGGGCGAGGCCGACCTCATCGTCGCCAAGCACCGAAACGGCCCCACCGCGACCATCCAGGTCGCCTTCCAGGGCCACTTCTCGCGCTTCGCCGACATGGCCAGCGACTTCCAGGACGGCGGCGACTTCCACTAGATCCGGGCTTCGCCGGACCCGCCCCTGATCGACCGGACGGCCACCCCGCCAGGTGCAGTGCACCTGGCGAGGCGGCCGTGATTCGGGCATCGCCCTCGTGAGGTCAGCCGCGAGGAGGATTGGCCGGCAGCCACTCCTCGAAGGTGGTCTCGAAGATCACCGCGCCGTTGACCGGGATCAGCGTGCGCTCGTCGATGTGCGCCCCGTAGTACTGCGCGTCGGGATCCTGCACCACAGTCCTGCTGTCGCCCCGGAAGGCGAGGCCCCGGCGGACGAACTCGTCCATGGTGAACTGCTCAGGTCCCGCGATCTCGCGATCCCCGTTGAGGGGCTCTCCCGCTGCCGCTCGCGCAACCGCCGTGGCGACATCCTCGGCCGCGATGGGCTGGATGAGCGCACCGGGCAGGTGCACGGCGCCGTCGGCGCCCACGGAGATGTCGGCGATGCTGCCCAGGAACTCGAAGAACTGGGTGGCGTGGACGAGGGAGTACGGCATGCCGGACTCGCGGATCAGCTTCTCCTGAGCGGTCTTGGCCCGGAAGTAGGGGATGTTCTGCGGGCGGTCGGTGCCGACGATGGTCAGCGCGACGTGGTGGCCGACGCCGGCCGCTGCTTCCGCGGCGAGCAGATTGCGCGTGGAGGTGGTGAAGAACTCCAGGACGTCCTTCTCCTCGAAGGACGGAGAGTTCGACACGTCGACCACGACATCCGCACCGACGAGCACCTCGGCGAGGCCCTCCCCGGTCACGGTGTCGACGCCGGTGTTCGGGGATGCGGCGATCGCCTCATGCCCGTGAGCGGTGAGCTTCGACACCACCTTCGAGCCGATCAGTCCCGTGCCGCCAATCACAACGATCTTCGCCATGTCCTTGCCTCCCGTCATTCACGACGCCGTGATCGGCGCCTCCCAGTGCTGACCGGCGGGCAACCGGGTTTGTGACGGCTCACGGCGTGTTCCAGTGCCTCAGCTTGTCCGGGTTGACGACCGCCCACATGCCCGAGACATGACATGCCCGGATGCGCAGGCTCAGGACCCCGGCGACGCGACTGCCGTCGTGGAAGACCACGGCGGGTGCGCCGTTCACCTCGACGATCGAGGAGATCCAGCCGGACGCCGGCCCCAGAAGGTCCACGAGGGCGTGGGAGACATCGTCTCGCCCGACCACCGGTGAACTCGGAGCCAGGACGCGACCGCCGCCGTCGACGATCAAAGAGACCCTGCGGTGCAGTCTCCTCGAGAGCGGGGTGCGGTCGCCCCTCGCCAGCAGCTCGCGGATGATCTCCACGCGAGACACCCGTCGGGATGCGCTTCGCCGTGCTGCGCGGTGCGCGGTGCGCATCGGTCCGGGTCGAGCGGTCATGCTCCGGCCGACGCGAGGCGCTGCAGCTTCTCGGGGCTCATCACCCAGAGGAGCTGCGTGATGCCCTCCGGGGATGCCGTCACGGTGAGGGCCGTCGTCACGATGCCGTCCTCGGAAAGCGTCACGGCCGGCCGCCCGTTGACCTCGATCCAGCGCTGCGTCTTCCCTTGCCAGAAATGGCCGGAGAACGCGGCGACGAACTTCGCCACGCGCGTCCGGCCGGAGACGGGGATGCGGGCGGCGAGTCTGACACCGTTCCCATCGGTGTAGCTCACGACGTCGGAGGCGAAGAGATCCTCCAGCGCCGAGATGTCCCCGGTCTGGGCGGCCGCGAGGAAGGTCTCGAGCAGACGACGGTGCTCGCCCGCCGGCACCGCGTTGCGCCTGCTGTCGGCCAGGTGCTTGCGAGCTCGGCTCACCAGCTGTCGTGTCGCGGGAACGGAGGCCCGCACGATGAGGGCGATCCGATCGTAGGGATAGCCGAGAGCCTCACGCAGGACGTACGCGGCCCGCTCGGTCGGGGTGAGCTTCTCGAGCAGGAGCAGCACGGCGAAGTCGAGGGCCTCGCCGCGCTCTGCGCCGAGCAGCGGGTCATCCTCGGTGTTCACCGGCTCAGGCAGCCAGGGACCGATGTAGGTCTCCCGACGGGCACGGGCCGACTGCATCTCGTTGATGCAGAGCCTGGTGACCACCGTCGTCAGCAGCGCTCCCGGTTCCTTCACCACAGACCGGTCCGTGTGCTGCCAACGGATCCAGGCCTCCTGCAGGACGTCCTCCGCGTCGGCGACGCTCCCCGTCATGCGGTACGCGATGCCGAACAACCGCCGGCGCTCCTGCGCGAACACCGCCACCGCCGTGTCCAGGTCGGCCCACTCGGCCGTCATCCGCTCGTCCGTGATCCTCACCCTCTCCGCGCGACTCGATCGCAGTGCTCTCGATGACATTGACCGAGTACGTGCACGAAACGTGACGCTCTGCGGGAACTCCCCACCATTGTCACAGCCTCGCCTCCTCACCGGTCTTCCCGTCGCCGCCGGACAGGGCGCCCCGATCTGCCCCCACCCGTCACAGGCGCGCCCCCTCGCCGGTCATTCCTGGTAGCGGCGATCTGCCCGCAGGAAAGACACCGGGAAGGCCCTCCATGACGGAATCGACGTCGTCGGCATCCGCCGATCTTGCAGCTCTCCGCAGCGCCCTGGCGAACGAGCAGATCGTCCTGCAGTCGGTCGCGAGCGCGACCGTCAGCGAGTCCGGAGCGAGGTCGACGATCTACCTCTCGACGCTGTCGAGCGGCCTGGTCGCGCTCGGATTCTCCGCGCGGACCCCGGGCCTTCTCGCGATCCTCACCTTCACCCTGCTGCCGACGATCTTCGTGCTCGGATGGTTCACGGTCGTCCGGCTCGTCGACAACACCATCGAGAACATCGCCGTGCGCCAGCGGATGGAGAACATCCGAGCGCATTTCGCGGGCGTGCATCCGTCGGGGCCCGCTCTTCTCGTCCGGGGCGACGCCCGCACCGGGGAGTACGGCGTCCGGTACGGACGCAGCTCCTTCCTGTTCACCATGGCGAGCATGATCGCGGCAGTGAACTGCGTGCTCGGCGGCGCGCTGGTGGCCCTCGCGCTCACCGAAGGGATCGGATCGCCCCTGCTCGGGGCGCAGCTGTCGGGCGCGACGGTCGGTATCGTCCTGCTCGGCGCCACGCTGACCTATGAGCGTCGCAGGATCCGGGCGGCGAACCTCGCGCGCCGCCCCGTCGGGGGCTGACGTCGCAGCAGAAGCCGGCCGCCCCCTGGACCCGGGAGAAGGTCTCGGTTAGCCGCTCCCGTATCCGTCGTCAAGCCCCTGCCCGACGCGGGTGCAGGGCAATAGCGTGAAGCGTGGGAAGGTTCCACGGCGCATGCGGGGTCCCCCAGGCTTCCGGTCGCTCGCCAAGCCGTGGAACGCCGGGGAGCCGGACGGTTTCGCCTCCGTCCGGCTCCCCTTGTTCGCCGGCTCCGGGCCCTGAGTCCTGAGCCGGCTCGGCGCGGGGATCAGCGATAGGCGGCGAGGAACTCCTCGATGAGGGCCGCGGCCGGTGCGCTCGGCGAGCGCGGGCTGATGATGCTGAGATCCCAGTCGATGTGCTCGGCGAGTGCCACCGACACGATGCCGTCGACGGGCGTGATGAGCAGCTCCGGAAGGAGCGCGATGCCGAGGCCGGTGGCGACGAACACCGGGATCGCACTCGTCTCCGTCACCTCGGCCCGCACGTCACGGACGATGCTCCGCGCGCCCAGCGCGGAGTCGAGGACATCGCGATTGCCGAACCCGACGGGGGTGTCCACGAAGTGCTCGCCGGCGATCTCGGCGAGGCCGATCTCCGCCCGCTGCGCGAGCGCGTGACCTTCAGCGAGGACGACCCGGTACGGCGTCGTCGCGAGTCGATGCACGGCCAGGCCCGGAGCCGCCGTCGCAGGGAGGCCGAAGAGGCTGAGATCCACCCTGCCTCGTCGGACCGACTCGACCAGCTCACCGGATCCGCCCGAGTTGCCTCGCAGGCGGAGTTCGACCAGCGGGTTCGCGCGGTGGAAGGCGCCGATGATCCGCGGCACGGCCATGGAGCTGATGCTCGTGAACATGCCCATGCGCAGGAGACCGCGCAGCTCGCCCCGGGGATCCGCGGCGGCCTTGGCGCGCGCCTCGGCATCGACGAGCTCTCGCAGCACGGGAAGCACGGCCTCCCCGGCGGCGGTGATCCGCACTCCGCGCTGATCGCGCTCGAAGAGGGCGACGCCCAGTTCCTTCTCCAGCGCGCGCACGCCTGCCGAGACCGTCGACTGTCCGGCGAACACGCGCTGTGCGGCACGGGTGAAGCTCAGCTCGTCGGCGACGGCGATGGCGTACTCGGCCTGGCGGGTGTCCACATGACCTCCCGGGTCATCGATCGCAGCGATGGCAGTGATCAAGGATAACCGTTGGACTCGATGACGCGTCGAGGAAAGCATGGAACCGTGACCACGACGACAGCATCGCTTCCCCTCGCGTCCCCCCGACGGCTTCCCCACCACGCCGGCTTCTGGATCATCGCGGTCGCGTTCCTGACCGAGATGGCGTTCTGCGCGATCCCCACGCCGCTCTACGCGATCTATCAGCAGCGCGACGGCTTCCCCACGATCGTGCTCACCGTGATCTTCGTCTCCTACGCGGTCGGCGTGATGGTGAGCCTGTACCTGGCCGGACATGTCTCCGACTGGCTCGGCCGTCGGCGCGTGATCCTCGGATCGCTCCTGATCACCGTGCTCTCCGCGGTCCTCTTCCTCGTGTGGACCGACGTCATCGGCCTCATCATCGCCCGCTTCGTGTGCGGGCTCGGCGTCGGCATCCTCACCGCCACCGCCACGGCACATCTCTCCGAGCTCGGTGCCGCCGCGGGCCGCCCTGCGGGGCGCTCCGCCCTGGTGTCGACCTTCGCGAACCTCGGAGGCATCTCGCTCGGGCCCCTGGTCGGCGGCCTGATCGCCACCTGGGCGGCGCGTCCGCTCGTGACGCCCTACGCGATCTTCGCCGTCCTGCTCGCCGTCGAGGCTGTCGTCGTGGCCTTCGTGCCGGAGACGGTCGAACGCCGTGAGGAGCGACCCGCCTACCGGCCGCAGCGCGTGACCGTGCCGGCGGCGGGGCGCGCGGCCTTCTGGTCGGCGGCCGCGGCGGCCTTCGGTGCGTTCGCCGTGTTCGGCACGTTCATGGGGCTCTCCTCGACGTTCCTCGGCCGCGTGCTCGGCGTGCACTCGCCGCTGCTGGTGGGTGTGGCTCCGTTCATCCTCTTCATGACCGCCGCGGCGGCGCAGATCCTCACGACCACGGTGTCGGCACGTGCGCAGCTCACCCTTTCGATCGTCCTCGCGGTGCTCGGCCTGGGCGTGGTCGGGGCGGGCGCCGCGCTGACGTCGCTGGCGCTCTTCCTGACCGGGGCGGGGATCACGGGTGGCGGCATCGGGATCCTCTTCCGCAACGCACTGACCACCGCGGCATCGGCGGCCATGCCGGAGCGACGGGGCGAGGCGCTCGCCGCCGTCTTCCTGATCGCCTACGCGGGGATGACCCTGCCTCCGCTTCTCGCGGCCGCCGCGCTGAGTCTCTGGTCTCCGGTCGCGGTGCTCATCGGCCTCAGCGCCCTCGCCGGCCTGCTGGTGGTGGTGTCGGGTGCGCGGATGGCGCGACGGTGAGACGTCGGTCCTGGCGTGAGCGCGCCGCCGCGCTCATCCCTTCGGGGTGCGGTTCTCGGCGCTGACCATCCAGGACAGCTGCTCGATCCGCTCGAGGACCGCGTGCAGGATGTCGGCGCTGGTCGGATCCTCCTCGTCCACCTGGTCGTGCACGTCGCGGCAGGTCGCGGCAACGCCGTCGAGCCGCTCGGTCATCAGATCGATCGCGTCTCGCGTCGCGATCTCGCCGTGCGGGCACTCGGGCAGCGTCGTCGTCTCGGCGACCACGTCGCTGCGACCGTCGGGGAGCGCGTGCAGGGCGCGCATCCGCTCCGCGACGGTATCGGCGAACAGGCGGCTGGCGTCGATGATCTCGTCCAGCTGGAGGTGGGTGTCGCGGAAGTTCGGGCCCACCACGTTCCAATGGACCTGCTTGCCCTGAAGGGAGAGCTCGATCAGATCGACCAGGACCCGTTGCATGCTGTCGCTCAGCTCCTGGGACGCGGCGAAGCCCTTCTCCGCGTTCTCCTCGGCCGTGCGTGCCGCGCCCTTCGCGGGCTTGCGGCGGTTCTTGGGGGCAGTCGTCGCCGGGGCGTTCATGGGACTCCTTCTTCGACGGGGATCCGCAGGACGGAGGATCCGCCTGCGCTGATTCGTGCAGGCTATGCGCTCGCGTCGCGGAGACCTACGGGCTTGCGCTTCTCGGGATCGGGCACTATCCGGGGCGGCGACACGGCCGTGGACGCGCGCGGGTCAGGCGTCGTTCAGGCTCCGCGGGGCGCGTCGATGCGCCTTCTCAGCGCCTCACCGGCAGGAGCGCCCGTCACGAGCAGCTCCAGGGGGGCGATGAGATCCGTGGCGCCGGGCAGCGCGTCGATCTCGGCGTACATCGCGTCCTCGATCGCGCGGGTCTCCTGCTCCTTCGCCCTCCCCGTCGGGGTCAGGCGCAGGTGCACGCGGCGACGGTCCTCGCCGTCGTCGACGCGTTCGATGTAGCCCGCCTGCACCAGGCGCTCGATCAGCCGAGAGGGGTTGGTGCCGCTGTCGCAGACGAGCATCCGTCCGACTCCGGAGACGGTGAGCTCGCCCTGGTCGCCGTGATCCCCGAGGATCCGGAGCACTTCGGATTGCGCGGGGGAGAGCCCGATCGGCTCGAGCGCCGCCGCGAGCCGGCGGTTGCCCTCGCGCTGCGCGGCGAGCAGGAGGTAGCGGATCTGCTCTGCCTGCCTCATCCCTTCACTCTAGGGGCGGTCCGCCTCGGCGAGCAGACGCTGCGCACCCGGGTCGTGGGCCGCGAGCACGACGAGGCCGGGGTGCTGCGCGGCGAGCTCGGCGACGTACCGGGTCGACGCGAGCAGGCCGGCCCTGTCGCCGACGCCGGGGATGATGCCCTGCTCGAGCAGGGTGACGTCATAGGTGAGGTCGCCCACGAGCAGGAGGGGCCTGCGTCCTGCGCGCTGGATGAGGGCGGACAGCGAGCCCGGCGTGTGCCCGGGGGTGGGGAGCAGGGTGATGGCCCCGTCACCGAAGAGATCGAGCTCGCCGGCCAGCGGCTCCCAGCGCAGCCCCGGCAGGAAGATGTGCTTCTCCAGATACCCGTTGAGCTCGGCGGACCTGCGGCGCGCGGCGTCCAGCTCCGCCCGGCCCACGAGGATCCGCGCGTGCGTGAGCTCCGAGAGGCCCCCGATGTGATCCTGGTGCAGGTGGGAGACGACCACCGCGGTGACGTCGGCGATGTCGTAGCCGATGCGGGCCAGCTGCGTCGTCAGGGTGTCCTCGGGGCCGATCGTGAACCGGGCGAGACGGCGGTAGAAGTAGCCGTTCAGTCCGCCGGGGAAGTAGTCGGGGTCCGTGACCGAGGCCCGATCCTGGCCGGTGTCGAACAGCACCAGGCCCTTCTCGTGCTCGATCACGTAGACGTTGATGGGGCGCGGCGCCGTCCAGCGGCGGGAGGTGGCCAGCCACCAGAGCATGGGCGTCGAGGGTCGTGCCACATGCTCGGGCCGGATCGCGACGGTTCCGGTGCTGACGACCGCGACGTTCTGAATGATGTTCATGTCACGACACTATATGTCGTGACACGTAAATTGTCGAGCGGCTTCCGCAGAACGCGCTTAGACTCCTGCGCGAAGCCGCCGATCGCGCCGGGATCCCGGCGCGGGACGGCGTGCGGAGGAGACGACATGCAGACCTTGACGATCGACTTCATCTGCTCCCTCGACGGCTACGGCGCCGCCGAGGGCTGGCCGGGCCTGTGGGGCATGGGCGGGCCGGAGTACTTCGAGTGGCTCGCGACGGCGCCGGACGGGGACTACCCGATCTTGATGGGGGCGACGACCTATCGGCTCATGTCCGCCTTCGCCGCGAGCGGCGAGGAGGGCGTCGGGGTGCTCGACCCGATCCCCAAGTACGTGTTCTCGGCCACGCTCCCGGAGCCCCTGGAGTGGGCGAACTCCACCCTCGTCCGCGAAGACGCGGTCGAGTTCGTGCGCGGTCTGAAGGAGGAGTCGGATCGACCGCTGCGCACCCTCGGCAGCGTCTCCCTGTGCCGGTCGCTGCTGAGCGCCGGTCTCGTCGATCGCTACCGGGTCGTGCTCTTCCCCGTGATCACGGGGGCGACCGGGCAGGACCGCATCTTCGACGGGTACCCCGACGTGCGTCTCGACCTCGTCGCATCGCGCACGTTCGACGGACGGCTGCAGCTGCTCGAGTACGTGCCGACCGTGCTCGACGGCCCGCCCGGGCGGTGAGCCGCGCGGCTCATCCGGGGGCGAGCTCACCAGGGGCGGGTGGACTGCCGGGGGATCGTCCTGATTGTCGCCCTGCACAGAAACCCGTGCGGATCCGGCTCGGGTGGGGGATCCTGTCCCTGAGCGTGCTCACGCGCGCGGACGAGGAGGACGAGATGGGTCACGACAAGAACGACGAGCTGCGCGAGGACCGGCAGGAGCAGGAGGAGCGCCGGCAGCATCACCGCGACGAGGCCTTCGACGAGACCGGCGGCGTCGACGACGAGGGATCGCAGGACGAGCGCCGCAAGGAGGGCCTCGACCGGATCTGATCCGGCGGGACCGCGGACGCCGTCGCCGATGCGATCGTCCGCGGTCCGGAGGCGGCGGGGATCCCGAGACCCCCGCCGCCTCGGTGTCACTCCGCGAAGAACGCGAGGATGTCGTCGTCCAGCGCGATCTGGTAGTCGCCCCAGATCCCGTGGGAGGCCCCTTCGTACACCTTCAGGGTTCCCTGCGAGACGAGCGTGATCGCCTTCTCCGCTGCAGCGGCGATGGGGACGATCTGGTCGTCGTCACCGTGGGCGAGGAGGATCGGGACGTCGAGCGCCTGCAGGTCCTTGGTGAAGTCGGTCTCGGAGAAGACCTTCACGCAGTCGTAGGCGGCATTCAGCCCGGCCATCATGCCCTGGCGCTGGAAGTCGTCGACCAGGCCCTGCGAGCGCTTCTCCGGCTGGTGGTTGAAGCCGAAGAACGACTCGGCGAGATCCTTGTAGAACTGGGAGCGATCGTTGAGGACTCCGGCGCGGATGCCGTCGAACACCTCCAGCGGCGTGCCCTCCGGGTTGGTCGCCGACTGGAGCATGATCGGCGGGACGGCGCCCGCGGTAGCGACCTTGGACACGCGTCCGGCTCCGCGGGTGGCCGCGTAGCGGACCACCTCGCCGCCGCCCGTGGAGTGCCCGACGAGGAGGATGTCCTGCAGGTCGAGCTGCTCGGCGAGCGAGGCCAGGTCGGCGACGTACGTGTCCATGTCGTTGCCGCGGTAGGTGCGCGACGAGCGGCCGTGACCGCGGCGGTCGTGCGCGATGGCGCGGTAGCCGGCGTCCGCG
This sequence comes from Microbacterium sp. MMO-35, assembly GCF_037147555.1. Taxonomy (NCBI): domain Bacteria; kingdom Bacillati; phylum Actinomycetota; class Actinomycetes; order Micrococcales; family Microbacteriaceae; genus Microbacterium; species Microbacterium sp. MMO-35. The sequence goes on along the minus strand of NZ_JBBCVH010000001.1, from coordinate 561,645 downwards.
AACAGCTTCAGCTCCTTCTGCCAGGCGTCCGAGCTCAGCGGCCAGCCGTGGCTGAAGATGACGGGGCGGCCCTCACCGAGTTCGGTGTAGTAGATCTCGGTGCCGTCGGGCGTGGTGATGTAGGGCATCGTGTGTCCTTTCCTGGGGGAGGGGTGCGCGACACGAGGCGGCGGGACCGTCGCAGGTCGCGAGACACACGCTAGATCGGGGCCGGTTCGGAGTGGGAGGCCCGGTCAGTACCCCCTTCGGCGGCCTCCGTGGGGGCGAGGGCTACGACGGGGCCGTCTCGGTCGAGAGGGGCACCGATGCCGCGAGTCCGGCGAAGAGCGTCTCGGCCATCCCGCCGGGTCCGGCGGAGAGCACGGTGAGCTGATAGCCCGGGAGGCTGCGCACGGCGAAGTTGTGCGCATCGATCGCGACGTCGCCGAATCCCTCGATCGCGATGTGGAACGTCGTGTCCTCCGGTCCCGAGACGTCGTGCCGCCCCCAGATGCGGACGAAATCCGGATCCGGCGAGAGCGCGCGGACGAGCTCGGCCAGGCGTGGCGAATCGGGGTGCGCGTCACGGCGGAGCGTGGCCACGGCGGACCGGGTCATCTCCTCCCACTCCCGGAGCGTGCTCTTCATGCGGTCGTTGAAGAGCCCGGCGATCTGATTCGACCCCACGGCAAGGCCGCCGTGTCCCAGCGCTGTGGCGAGGGCGTTGGCGGCCACGATGTCCCGGTGCGGATCGGAGATGTACGCCGGGGTGCGGTACCAGCGCGAGAGCGTGCGCGCGATGCGCTCGGCGGTCCCTGCATCGGGGACGGGCGTCCGGTGGGGCCGGCCGGTGACCAGACGGTCCAGGTGCGCGACGGACTCGTCGTCGAGTCGGAGGGCGCGCGCGAGGGCCGCCAGAACCTGCTCGGACGGCCGGCCGACGCGGCCCTGTTCGATGCGCAGGTAGTACTCGGCGCTGATGCCCGCGAGCTCGGCGACCTCCTCGCGCCGCAACCCCGGAACGCGCCTTCCGGGGTTCCGGGCCAGTCCCACGTCCTCGGGCTGCACGACGTCGCGTCGTGCGCGGACGTAACGGCCCACGGCGTTCACGGTGTCACTCACGCAGGTCCTCGGTCGGGGGGAAGGGGGTACCCCCATTGTCCGTCACCGCGTCGGGGTCCCGGGTGTGTCGGGCCGGACCGGATCAGGCGCCGCGGTGCTGCGCGATCCTGGTCAGCTCGAGCCCGTATGCCGCGGCGGCGAGCTCCGCCATGTCGTTCGGGCGGGTGAAGCTGCGCCCGGTGAGCTCCTCGATCCGTCGCAGCCGGTACCGCACCGTGTTGGGATGGCAGTGCAGCAGCGCCGCGGCATCCGTCGCGGATCCGCCGGTGTCGATGTACGTCTCGAGGGTCTCGAGGATGACGTCGCGGTCGCTCTCGGCGAGGTGCAGGACGGGGCCCAGGACGTCTTCGGTGAGGCGCTCGGCCTCGTGCGGATCCGCTGCGATCATGGCCGCGATGGGGCTCGCGCTGAACACGCGCACTTTCATCGCGCTGCGGGAGGTCGTCGCGAGAGCCGCGCGGGCGAGACGCAGCGCTCGCGGTGCGTCGGTGCGTGCGGCGAAGGGCGGGCTGACGCCCACCCGGGCGCCCGGGTAGCCGCGCAGCGTCTCGAGGACCTCGTCCATCGCCTCGGGGCGGGCGAGGGCGATCACACCGAGCTGCAGGGCCGGCGTGAGACGCCAGCCCGACACGCACCCCTGGTCCGCGAGGCGCCGGGCGATCCCGGGCAGCGACTCCGCCGCCACCTCGTTCGTCTGCGCCGCGACCACGACCAGGTCCGCGTCGGCGGGGAAGCCGAGCAGCGATGCCGCCTCCCAGGGGCCGGCGTCCTTGCTGACGTGCCCGGTGAGCAGCACCTCGACGAGCGCCGCGCGACGGTGCTCCTGGGAGATCAGGATCTCGGCGGTCGTGGCGCGATAGGCCTCGGTGATCGCCGTGGCGTGCTCCTCGGCGACGGTCCAGATCCGGGTCGACGTGTCCAGCAGCCGGGAGAGAACCTCGGTGCGTGCGCTCTGGGCGGCGCGCTCGACGAGGGCTCCCCACAGGGTCCCGAAGCCGATCCGGTACACCTGCAGCACCTCGGGCAGCGGCACGCCCTGGTGCGCCCTGCGCCTGCCGGTCTGCTCGGGGACGGCGAGGTCGAGCGGTTCTCCGGGGTGCCGCAGCGCGTGCACGAGGAAGCGCAGGTTCTCCTCGATCGAGCGCCGCAGCTCCCCGGTGGAGACGTGCTTCTCGTCCTCGTAGACGGGCAGGGTCTCGACGCTGCGGGTGTAGACCCTCTCGATCAGGCTCGGCAGCCGGCGCTCGACCCAGGCGATGCCCTCATCGCGGTCGGTCGTGCTCATCGGATCCCCGTGTGCGAGAGATCCGCCGCGCGTTCCGTCATATCCGCTCTCCTCGATCCCGCCGGGAGGCCGCTCCGTCCCGTGCGCATCGCTGACAGCGAGGTTACGCCGTCGGCGAGGCCGCCCCGCGCCTCCAGCAGATCACGGCCCGAACGCGCGGCCGCGCTGCCGGACGGGACGTCTGTCACCGCCCACAGTGCCGCTTGTGCGCCGTGACAGGTCCGCCACGACGCCCTCCCGCCACCGGCGGAGGAGGATTAGCGTGGCGGACCACGAGGGGGTGGCCACGAGCAGCGGGGGCGGTGAGGATGAACCCGGAGACGTACGCGGCGGTGTTGCGGGATCGGCCGTTCGGCCCCGTGGTGGAGCGGGTCGAAGGGCTCGTCCTCGTCGATCGGAGGCCGGAGGACGAGCTCCGCCGGATCGTGGAGCACGACGGCCGGCGATGGGTGAAGGTCTACGACATCGAACCGGAGGAGCGGGACGGCCGGTGGTTCTCCTACCTGCTCGCCTATGAGGGGCCGGAGGATCTCGCGACGGGGGAGACCGGAACGGACGAGGAGGAAAGATGAGCGTGCTGCTGACCGGTGCGACGGGTTTCATCGGACGAGGTGTGATGGAGGCGCTGATCGCCGCCGGCTATCGGGTTACCGCCCTCGTCGACGGCCAGGACGATGCGGACGAGGTGCGTGCGGCGGGAGCGGATCCGTTCCTCGCCTCCGAGGAGGACACCCGCACGGTGTCGGATCTCGCGCTGGAGTCGGATGGCGTGATCCACACCGCCACGTCCCGTTCCGAGGATGCGGACTTCATCGCCGCCGTCACGCCGGGGCTGCTGACGAGTGACAAGCCCTTCGTCTACACGAGCAGTCTGTGGACCTACGGATCGGGACGGGATCTCACGGAGAAGTCGCCCTCGGCGCCGCCGGCGGCGGTGGCCTGGATGGACGAGACCGCGCGGGGGCTGCTCGCGGACGACGGCGAGGGGATGCGCGTCGTCGTGGTCGCGCCCGGGATCGTGTACGGGCACGGCCAGGGCATCCCGCGCCGGTTCGTCGACGACATCGACCGCAGCGGGGCACAGCCGGTGCTCCCGCTGATCGGAGACGGCTCCCAGCAGTGGGCCACCGTGCACGTCGATGACCTCGCCGATCTGTACGTCCGGATCATCGGCGCCGAATCGCACGTCGACGACGTGTACATCGCGGCATCCGGGGCGACCGAGACCGTCGCCGAGCTGGCGGCGGCCGCCGCATCGGCAGAGGGCGCGACGGTGCGCGCGGAGACCGCCGAGGAGACCGCTCGACGGATCGGACCGGCGCTCGCCGGGGTGCTCCTTCTCGATCAGCACGCCGCCGCCGACCGGGCGCGCGAGCGGCTCGGCTGGCGCACCACCCGGCCTTCGCTGGTGGATGAGCTCCGCGCCGGCTACCTCGATGTTCCCGGCGATCCGGCGTGGGGATGACCGGCCGGCGAGGACCGGGGAACAGTGCCCGGGACGCGATCGAGGCGCCGCCTCCGGAGCAGGCGCGCCGGGCCGTCCGCCTGTCCTCCGGGCCAAGTCCCGCTGATCGCGACGACAACCGGCTTGAAGCGGATGCCCTCCCATGACAGGCTGACCGTGCGTCGCGAACGCGCGCGGAGGGGACGGATCCGGTGGTCACTCAGCAGTTCGTCGCACCGCCGGCCCGGGCCGCGCTCTTCCTCGTCCTCACGGTGAACGAGGGCAGCGAGGAGGTCGTGCGCGACGTCCTCGCCGACCTGTCCAGCATCACGCGATCGGTGTCGTTCCGGATCCCGGACGATGAGCTGAACTGCGTCCTCGGCATCGGCGCGGATTTCTGGGACCGGATGTTCGCGCTGCCGCGCCCGAAGGGTCTGCACCCGTTCGTGCCGCTGGAGGGTCCGCGGCACAGCGCGCCGGGAACCCCAGGAGACCTGCTGCTGCACGTGCGCGCCCATCACATGGACGTGTGCTTCGAGCTGTCCCGGCAGGTCATGAACCGGCTGCGCGGTCATGCCGTGGTGGTCGACGAGACCCACGGCTTCAAGTACTTCGACGAGCGGGATCTGCTCGGCTTCGTGGACGGCACCGAGAACCCCGAGGGGGCCGCCGCTCCGGCCGCGGTGCTCATCGCCGACGAGGATCCGGACTACGCCGGCGGCAGCTACGTGATCGTGCAGAAGTACACGCACGATCTGGGGGCGTGGGGTGCCCTGCCGATCGAGGAGCAGGAGCGCGTGATCGGCCGCAGCAAGCTCGAGGACGTCGAGATGCCCGACGCGGTCAAGCCGGTCAACTCCCACGTGCACCTCAACACGGTCATCGACGCCGACGGAGTGCAGCGGCAGATCCTGCGCGACAACATGCCGTTCGGCGAGCTCGGCACCGAGGAGTTCGGCACCTACTTCATCGGCTACGCCGCGGATCCGGGCGTGATCGAGCAGATGCTGCGCAACATGTTCCTGGGCAGCCCTCCCGGCAACACGGACCGGATCCTCGACTTCTCGACCGCTCGCACCGGCACCCTGTTCTTCACCCCGACCGTGGACTTCCTCGACGACGTGCCGGGGCCGGGACCCGCCGCGGCTCCGGCCGAGGCGGCGCCGGTGGATGCCGACGCGCCGGCGACGGACCTGGGCATCGGCGGACTCCGAACCGCCGCCGCGCACTGACCCCCACCCCGCGAAAGGCCGCAGACATGGACAACCTCCACCGCAGACTCGCACCGATCTCCTCCGCCGCATGGGATCAGATCGACGACGAGGCGCGCCGCACCTTCATCACCCGCATCGCCGGACGTCGCGTCGTCGACGTGCCCGAGGCGGGCGGACCCGGCCTGTCCGCGATCGGCACCGGGCATGTCGAGTCGATCGACGCCCCCGCCGGGGCGGTCGAGGCGCGCCGCCGGCAGGTGCAGCCGCTCATCGAGCTGCGCGCCCCGTTCACCGTGACCCACGCGGCCGTCGACGATGTCGAGCGCGGCGCACAGGACTCCGACTGGCAGCCGGTGAAGGACGCCGTGGAGGCGCTGGCCACCGCCGAGGACACCCTGGTGTTCGCCGGATCCCAGGCGGCGGGCGTGCAGGGCATCGTCGCGAGCAGCTCGAACGCCGTGATCCCGCTCCCGTCGGATCCGCAGGAGCTTCCGGCCGCGGTCGCGCAGGCGCTCACGGTCCTCCGCACGGTCGGTGTGCAGGGGCCGTACGCGCTCCTGCTGTCGGCCGAGCTGTACACCGCTGCCGCCGAGACGGTCGATCACGGCCACCCGGTGCACCAGCACCTGGCCCGGCTGCTCGGCGACGACGGCGCCATCGTGTTCGCGCCCGCGCTCGAGGGGGCGATCGTGCTGACGATGCGCGGAGGCGACTACGCGCTCACGCTCGGCCAGGACGTGTCGATCGGGTATCTCTCGCACGACGCGGACGGGATCCGGCTGTACGCGCAGGAGTCGGTGACCTTCTCGGCCTACACGTCCGAGGCCAGCGTCGTCCTCCGGTGAGGGCGCGGCGATGACCGCGGGAGACGGCGCGCCGGTCGGAGTGCGGGTGCGCCGCATCTACGACGCGCCGGCGCCCGACGACGGCGCGCGGGTGCTCGTGGACCGGCTCTGGCCGCGCGGGGTGAGCAAGGCGCGCGCCGCCCTGCGCGAGTGGTGCAAGGACGTGGCCCCCTCCACCGCGCTGCGCCAGTGGTACGGGCATGATCCGGACAGGTTCGCCGAGTTCGCGCGCCGGTATCGCGCCGAGCTGGAGGATCCGGCGCAGGCCGCAGCGCTCGCCGGCCTGCGCGCGCTCGTGCGCGAGGGGCCGGTGACGCTGCTGACCGCGGCCCGGCGCGCCGACATCAGCGAGGCGACCGTGCTGCAGGAGGTGCTGACGGCGCCCTGAGGGCGTGGGTCACCGCCGGACGTCGCCGCTGTCCGGCTCCTCCTGCTCCTCCAGCCGCTCGTCGGGCTCGAAGGAGGCGTCGTCGGTCTCGCTCTCCTCGACCGCGGCCGCCGCCTGCGCCTTCGCCTCCGCGAGTGCCGCCTCTTCGCGCTTCTCCTCGCGCCGCTTGTCTCCGAACATCGCGTCTCCTCTGGTCGCGTGAGTGACTTCGCCGCCACCCTACGCCCGCGGGCGGCCGTGCGCCGAGGGCGTGGGGTACGCTGATCCCCGCGTCGCGTGCCGGTGGCAGACCGTGTCAGGCATGGAGGCGCCGGACGGAAGGAACGACGATGACCTCGTCCCGCCCTTCGCTCCCGCGTGACTGAGCGGGAGACGACCAGGCTGATCGCCTGGAGCAACGAGCTGCGCAGCGCGCACACCCGGCTGCGCGAGGCTCTCGCCCTCGCGCGCGCCGGTGCGGGCGGATCGGATCCCCCGCCGGGCCGTGATCTGCTGCTGTACTGCCGGGGGTTCTGCGTCGCGCTCGATCGGCACCATCGCGGAGAGGACCGCGCCCTGTTCCCCGCGATCGAGACCGCACACCCGGAGCTCGCTCCGGTGCTGCGGACGCTGTCCCGGGACCACGCCATGATCGACGGGCTGCTCACCGCGCTCGCCGGAATCGTCGACGCGAGCGCGTCCCCCGAGGAGCTCACCCGGCACCTCGACGGCGTCGCGGCGATCATGGAGAACCATTTCGCCTTCGAGGAGCGTAGTCTGCTCCGGGTGCTCGAGACGCTGGCCCTCGACGCGGATCCGGCCGACGTGCTCGGAGACCTCTGAGCGAGGCGTCTGAGGCGCGGGGTCTGTTCCCGTCGCAGAAAGTGTCGCTCCGAGCGGGCGATGGCGACGCTTTCTGCGACGGGAAGGCTCCTGCCCCGCCTCGAGGGACCCGCGCCGGCGGATGCGGATCCGACTGTGGCGGAGGAGGATGTCGATCGGCGGATCCTTCGATCGTCATCAGGGTGTCGGTGGCCGCCAGGGCCTCGACATCACGGAGAAAGGGCCGATCATGCGTTACACGCTTCTGCTGCAGTACCCCGAGATGACCGCGGAGGACCTCGGGCCCGAGGCGCTCGCCGAGGGCATGCGCGCCTTCGACGTCTATGCGAAGGCGCTCGACGAAGCCGGCGTCCTGCGCAGCGCCGAGGTGCTGCATCCCTCGGCGGCGACCACCACGGTGCGCGTCCGCGACGGCCACCCCGTCATCCAGGACGGGCCCTTCGCCGACACCAGGGAGCAGCTCGGGGGAACGGTCGTGATCGAGGTCGACGACCTCGACGCGGCGATCGGGTGGGCCCAGCAGGCGCCGTCGGTCGCCTGGGGAGCCGTCGAGGTGCGGCCGGTCGCCACCCGCTACGTCGACGGCGCCTGGCAGGGCGCCTCGCCGGTGCGGTGACGGACGCAGCGGCTGACCGCCGCCGTGAGACCGCGAGACCGAACCGGAGTCACGAGACCGACGATGGGATCCGCGGTCTCGTGATGAGGGTTCGGTCTCGCGGATCTGGCGCGGCCTGCGGGGCACCCGGGGCACGCGGGGGCCGCGGGGAGCCCGCGGGGGCCGCGTGAGCTCGGTCGACGAGGCGCGGGCCGCCGCCGAGCACGCCGTGCGCGCCTCCTACGGGCGGCTCGTGGCGCTGCTCGCCGGCGGGACCGGCGACCTCGCGCTCGCCGAGGACTGCCTTGCCGACGCGCTCGAGCGCGCGCTGCGCTCCTGGCCCGACGCCGGAGTGCCGGACAACCCGGAAGGATGGCTGCTCACCGTGGCCCGCAACAGACTCCGCGACGTGTGGGGCTCGGCCGCGCACCGCACCCGGGCACCGCTCGACGACGCCGGCGCGGACGAGGGTCCCGCGCTCGACGCCGGGATCGACGTCGTCGCACTGGTGGAACGGGGCGATGCGATCCCCGACCGGCGCCTCGAGCTGCTGTTCGCGTGCGCGCACCCCGCGATCGACGCGGGGATCCGCACGCCGCTCATGCTGCAGACCGTGCTCGGCTTCGACGCCGCACAGGTCGCGCGGGCGTTCGACGTGGAGCCGGCGGCGATGGCGCAGCGCCTGGTGCGGGCGAAGCGCAAGATCCGGGACGCGGGCATCGGATTCGCGCTGCCGGTGCGGGCCGACATGCCGGCCCGCACGACCACCGTGCTCGAGGCGATCTACGGCGCGTATGCACTGGACTGGCTGGATCCGCACGACGACGTGCGCACGTCGCTCGCCGACGAGGCCCGCTGGCTCGCCGTGCTCACCGCGACCCTGCTCGACGTCGATCCCGAGGCATGGGGGCTGGCCGCCCTGCTCACGCTCGCCCAGTCGCGCGCCCCCGCGCGGACGCCTGCGGAGCCCGGGGGGCGCTGGCCGTCGCTCGCCGAACAGGATCCCGCCCGGTGGGATCGTGCGCTCATCGCCGAAGGGGAGGCGCTGCTGCACCGCGCGGCGCGGCTGAGCGGCGTCGCCGGAGGAGGGGACGCCGGGCGGTTCCAGCTCGAGGCCGCGATCCAGTCGGTGCACTGCGATCGGGTGCGCACCGGCGTCACCGACCGGGAGGCGCTGATCCGGCTGTACCGCGCGCTCGTGCGGATCGCCCCGACCCGCGGTGCGATCGAGGCGCTCGCCGCGGTGGAGTCGGCGGGGTAGCGGATCCCCTGGGTCCTGGGGCGGCCGGAGGGCCCGGCACCTGCGGCTCCGTCCTGCACAGCCATGCGCGCCGCGTCGCTGTGCACGGATCACGGAGATCGATCCCCGCGGCATGCCGCGGGTCGTCAGAGTCGGGAGATGGCACTCGCGCAGCTCACGGTTCGTAGATCGTACTATTTCGTACAACAGCGTACGATTTCTCCATGGACAGTGTAAGTGCATCCGTCGCCCGGCAGACCCTTCCCGCGCTCCTGGATCGGGTCGAGGCGGGGGAAGACGTGCGGATCACTCGCCATGGCCGGGTGGTTGCGGTTATGGTCAGCCCGACGAAGCTCCGTTCCCCTCGCGCGGCCGAGGCGTGGCGGGCCGCCGACGAACTCGGAGCCCGTCTGGAGGCGGCCCGGACGGAGCCTCTCGGACGGGAGCCCGCGCTGGATCACGCGGACGCGGAGGATCTCATCGCCTGGATCCGCGAAGGTCGCGACTCTCGATGAGGGGCATCACGGCGTTCGATGCCGATGTGCTCATCTACGCAGCCGACCATGAGCATCCCTTCCAAGGCGCGCTCGCGGCACTGCTCGAGGAGGCCGGCGCCGAGGACCGCGCGATCGGGTCGCTCCTGCTCATGCCCGAGATCCTTCCGAAGCCGCTGCGCGCAGGTCCTGCGTCGACAGAGGTCGCGCGACTCATTCAGCTCCTCGGGCGACTCCGTCTGCTGCCCATGGACGGCGTGATCGCGAACCTCTCGGTCACGCTCGGAGCGAAGTACGGCCTCCGCGCTCCGGATGCCGTGCATCTCGCGACTGCGATCGCGGCGGGCGCCGATCGGTTCCTGACCAACAATCGCAAGGACTTCGGCGACCGGATCCATGAGATCGACGTCGTGTTCCCGGAGGCCCTGGGCTGACGGCTTGCGTGCGACCGCAGTCGCTGCGGCTCCCAGGACCCTGCTGATCCGTCAGGAGACGCGGAGCATCTCCCGACCGCGGGCGAGCGTGGCGCGGCTCGATTCCCGGGCGATCAGATGCGGGACGAGCGAGAGCTTCGCCGGGGAGGCGGGCAGATCCTGCTCCAGTCGCTGCACGCAGAGCGCCGCCGCACGGGCGCCGACGGCCAGCGAGGGCAGCGCGACGGCCGAGAGAGGGGTCCCGGTGAGCCCGGCGGAGTCGTCGCCGTAGACGACGATCGCGAAGTCGTCCGGCACCCGGCTCCCCGCGCGCTGCAGCACCAGCAGCATCAGTGCAGCCGCCTCGTCCGAACCGACGAACGCCGCGTGCACCGCCGCCTCCTCGCAGTGCCGCAGGAACGCGGTGACGGATCCGGAGAGGGGAGGGACATCGTCGTGCCTCCCGAACGCCACTTCGGGGACGTCGGCGTCGAGGGCCAGCTCCGCGATGGCGCAGCGGAATCCCCGCTGCAGGGTGAGGGCGGTCACCGAGTCCGGCGCGAACAGCGCGACACGGCCGTAGCCGTTGCCGGCGAGATGCTCGACTGCGATGCGGGCGCCGTGGCGATGATCGGTCTGCACGACGTCGGCGCGAAGATCCGTCGGCAGCCGGAGAGGCGCCGGCTCGACGATCACGACGGGGACCGGGAGGCCGCGGATCTGCTCCCAACCGAGGGACTCCGGTGCGGCCGCGACGGCCGGAGCGAAGAGGAGGCCGTCGATGCCCGCCTCCAGCATTCGAGTGAGCTGCGCACTCTCCTCGGCGCGCGAGGACAGCGAGGAGCCGACGACGAGGCGATACCCCGCCGTGCGGGCCGCCTCGCCGGCGCCCCGGATCACGCCGGAGAAGTGCCGTCCGGCGTCGGGCACGATCAGGCCCAGCGTGCCCCGAGTCGTGCCGCGTTCGGGAAGGAGCCCGGCGCCCTCCCGGCGGGGCACGGCCCCGCCGCGGACGCGACGGACGAGTCCCTCGCTCGCGAGCGCGTCCAGATCCCGACGGATGGTCATCTCCGAGAATCCCCACGTCTCTGCGAAGGCGGTGACCTCGATCTTGCCGCGCCGCGCGATCTCGCGGAGTATTCGCGCGCGTCGTTCTTCCGTCAGCATGTCCCCGTCTCCCCTCGGCGATGCGGAGGCGGCGAGTCACGGCTCGCGGTCTCCGACATGCTCGACGATAGGAAGCGGGCCTTCACAGGAGGTCTGGAAGTGTGAATCCGGATGGAGCGGATCCGCGGGATCCGGCGTCATCGGAGGATACTTCCGGTGAAGGGACGAGCACGGCGGGAGAGGACCGATGCCAGGGGAGCGGGCGTTCGCGCAGGAGTTCGCGGAGGCGCTCGCGGCCGGCGGGGTCTCGATGTCGGCGTTGCGGGACCGGCTCTCCCGGCGGGGACTGTCGATCTCGCTTGCGACGCTCAGCTATTGGCGGACGGGGGCGCGGCACCCCGAAGGGGCGGCGTCGGCTGCGATCGTGGCCGGGATCGAGGACGAGCTGGGTCTCGAGTCGGGTGCGCTCACACGCTTTCTGGCGGGGCGATCCCGGCGGCGGGGCAGGGTGTCCGCGCCCGCCTCGCTCCGCGATTCCGAAGGCGCGGAGACGTTCGCGCTGTTGGCGGTCTCGCCTCCGGACAGCCTGCGGATCCTCTCGCTCCGCGAGACGATCGAGATCTCGGCATCGGGAACGGTGTGGGAGGTTTCCTCGGTGCTCCTCGTGCAGTGCGTGCGGGACCGTGTGGACTCGCTCGGGGTTCTGCTCGCCGCGTCCCGCCCCACGGAGATCGTGCCGGTGCTGAGGAACCTCGCCGGATGCACGCTCGCCCGGACGGTCCGGCACCCGGGCGGGACGATGAGCGGTTTCGCCCTGGCGCTCGACCGCTCGCTCGAGCCGGGTGAGACCGCGATGGTCTCGTTCGAGGCGGTGTCTCCCGAGGGCTATCCCGCGCCTCGTGAGCATCTCATGACGGTCCGCCGGCCGGTGCGCGAGATCGTGCAGTGGTTCCGGGCCGCCGGAGACCGTGCCCCGGAGTGGTTCGACGAGACGGAGATGACGTCCCGGGGCACCCGGACGGTCACGGTGGCGGCGGGGACGACGAGATCGGTGCACCGCCTGCGCCGCGACTTCGGTCCGGGTGGCCTGAGGATGCGCTGGGGGTTCGATGACGACTGAGGAGCGCGCCGCGCGCGCCGGCGCGGAGCCGGCTCAGTCGTCGGCGGGCTGCGGGTCGCCCCAGCGCAGGCCCAGCGCCCCGGGACCGTAGTCCCAGCGGACCTGATGGAGGGACGTCGGGGTGTCCAGGACGCGCAGAGTCGTGTGCTCGGCCGTCTCGGTGCGATCGAACTCCTCGATCCGCTCCGGCACGTTGCGCGGATCGAACCGGATCCAGCTCACGACCTTCTGCGCGGGGTGATGGACGTGGGTGACCGTCTCGCGGCGCTGGGACCGCTGCTCGACCGGGATGTCCTGACGCACGGCAAGGAGGGTGGTCTGGCCGGGGGCGAGCGGTTCCTCGAGTTCGAACACCGTCACATGGATGCGTCCCGAGGGATCGACGTGGTGTTCGCTGGCGTGCCCGTCGAGCGTGATCTGACCGATCCCGTCGAACTGCGGCTCGTCGCTGAACTTGAGCCAGCCGAAACGGGACACCTCTCCGGTCATGCATTCGACCACGGAGTAGGTGACCTCGCGTGCGACGAGGAGGTTCTCGTCGACGTCGACGATCCGCTGGATCGACAGTTCGCGGAACGCATCCTGAGGCGCCAGCTCGAGGACGCGGATCAGATCGTCGACGACGTCGTCGATCTTCGTGTCGAGACCGGCGGCGCGCGCCTCGTCGAAGAGGAACCGGGCGGGAGTCATGTTCGCCGATGCGCGGCGGGGTACGGCGAGTCGCACCAGATCGCCCGCGGGGAGCTGCAGGAGATCCTCGAGGTCGCTGAGGGCCGCCCAGCTCCGCTGCACGTCGGGGGTGCGCGTTCCCGACCGCCAGGAGCTCAGGGTCGCGAGCGAGACCGGATTCCCGCGATCCTCGAGACGCGTCCGCAGGGCGGACAGTGTCAGGTCGCGGCGAGCGATCGCATCGGCGAAAGCGTCCGCGAATGCGCGTGTTCCCGGACTGTCGAGCTCCCCATCGCTCATCGCCCCAGTCTAAGTCGGGGTGGGTGGGCCTCAGCGGGCCGTGTCGAGCAGGCCGCGGCGGAAACCCTCGGCCACGGCGGCGGCACGGTCGCCGACGCCGAGCTTGGCGTAGATGCTCAGCAGGTGCGTCTTGACGGTGGCTTCGCTGAGGTGCAGCCGGTCGCCGGCGGCGCGGTTCGTGGTGCCCTCGGCGACCAGGGCGAGGATCTCCAGCTCGCGCGGGGTGAGGAGGCTCGCCTCGGGGGCGCGCACCCGGCCGACGAGCCGTGAGGCCACCTCGGAGGCGAGCACCGTCCGTCCGGCCGCCGCGGCGCGGATCGCGTCCAGCAGCTCGTCTCGGGTGGCGTCCTTGAGCAGGTATCCGGTGGCGCCGGCGGCGATCGCGGGGAGCACGTCGGCGTCCGCGTCGAACGTCGTCAGCACCACCACGCGGCTGGTGATGCCGAGGCGCGCGAACTCGCGCAGCGCGGCGACGCCGTCCATCCGCGGCATCCGCAGATCCATGAGCACGACGTCGGGGGCGTGCACAAGGGCGAGGGCGACCGCCTCGACCCCGTCCGACGCCTCGCCGATCACGTCGATGTCCTCGGCGGATCCGACCATGCCCACGATGCCGTCGCGCACGACGGGATGGTCGTCGACGACGAGCAGGGTGAGTGCGGTCATGCGGGCACCTCCGCGCGCACGACGGTTCCGCGCCCGGGGCGGGAGTCCACCATCAGCGCCCCTGCCGCGGCCTCCAGCCGCTCCCGCATGGCGATGAGGCCGTACCCGCCGGAGCCGTCCGCGGCGCCCCGAAGGCGGTCGACGGCGTCGAAGCCGCGGCCGTCGTCGCGCACCTCCAGGCTCGCCGTCGCGGGCCCCACGCGCAGGGCGAGCGTCACCCGGGTCGCGGCCGCATGCTTCTCGACGTTGGCCAGCGCCTCCTGGGCCATGCGGAGCAGCGCCACCTCGGTCTCCGTCGGCAGCCCTCGGGCGTCACCGGCTGCGGTCACCGTCGTGGCGATGCCGGTGCGCGTGGACCACGACCGGGCTACGCCGGAGAGGGCGTCCGCGAGCGAGGTCTGCTCCAGCGCCGCCGGGCGCAGCGCCTGCACGGAGCGGCGGGCCTCGGCGAGCCCGTCGCGGGCGAGCGTCAGTGCGGCCTCCGTGTGCCGGCGGCGCGCGCCGTCGTCGGCCGCCTGCTCCGCCGCCTGCAGCTGGGTGATGATGCCGGTGAAGCCCTGGGCGAGGGTGTCGTGAATCTCGCGGGCGAGGCGGGCGCGCTCGTCCTGGATGGCGGTGCGGTGCATCGTCAACTCGGCGCGGTGGAGTCCGAACGAGAGCCCGCACATCACGACGACGTTCAGCAGGATCACGGCCGCGGTTCCCGCGATGCCGGCCGGATCCGCGCGGAACCCCGAGCTCTGCGCGATCCCCGCGACGACCGCGGTGCCCGCGACGGGGATCAGCTCCCACGGCCAGGCTGCGAGCGAGTACGCGAACGAGAAGGTCGCGACCGCCAGGAAGCCGAACGTGCCCTCGCGCAGCACGAGCAGCAGGTTCAGCACGATCGCGCCGGCGAGGAAGACCGCGATCACGGCGGGCCGGTCGCGCCACCGGAACGGCAGGGTGCGCAGGACCAGCACCCACAGGCCGTAGGCCGCGCACAGGGCGAGCGTCGGCAGCAGCCGCTCCGGCTGCCGCGCCTCCGTGAGGACCGCGAACCCGGCCAGGAGCCCCAGCACGACGTACGGGGCGACCGAGAGCACGGTTCGCCAGCGCGAGTCCATCACGGGCCGACCTTACGCCTTCGGCGCGAAGAGCGCCCGCATGCGGGGCAGGTTCACCAGGATCGCCACGGGCAGCAGCAGGTGCCCGCACACGGCCTGCTCGATGCGCACCCCGTCGGGCAGGAAGCCGGGGATGGACACGATCACGATCACCGCGGCCACGATGATCGGGCTGACGATCCGCAGGCGCACCCAGGCGCCGCGGGAGCCGCGGGCGGCGGCGACGGCCATCGCGACCACGACGATCCCGCTGGCCAGGACGAGGGAGCAGCGGATCCAGATCGCGATCTCGAACGCGGTGCCGGTCGCGGTGGCGAGCGAGAGGAAGGCGATCATCGCGGCGCTGACCGCGACGAACGCCCAGGAGAGGAGGACGACCGGACGGAACGCCGCGCGGCGAGGTGAGACGGGGGAGACGGTGGCTGTCGTGTTCATCCCTCCAGAGTCCTCGGAGGTCGCTTCGCCCGGATCCACCGATCGGTCATGGTCGAGCACCGATCGGTGGACCGGACCCGTGGAGCGAGAGGAACCGGTCCGGACGATCGATCCGCACAGGTGCACTCGTCCGCGAAGAGTGCCCAGCTCGTGCCACGGCCGAGGAGCTCGCGCAGGTCGAGCGGCTGCTCCTGGTGTTCCTGGGCCTGGGGGGTGACGGTCGCGCCGGCCCTGGCGCGCGATCCAGGGCAGGGTGCGGAGACCCGGCGGGGCGTCGAATGGGGCAATAGTCTGCTCTCAGCCCACCTGCTCGGCGCCTTCCCGACCGAGCCCCACGGAAGGATGCGTCGATGACGAGCGCTGAGGATCCGGCCGCGCAGATCGCCCGCCTCGAAGCCGAGAACGATGCACTGCGCCGGGGCGCCGCGGGGCGTGCCGGCGCGGGGTGGCGCAGCGCGGCCTCGGCGGTGCTGATCGTGCTCGGCCTGGTCCTCGGCTCGGTCAGCGCCGTCACGAGCTACGCCCGGGATCTGCTCACCGACACCGATCAGTTCGTCGCGACGTTCGCCCCGCTCGCCGCCGACCCGGCGGTGCAGTCCGTGCTGGTGAGTGCGACGAACGACGTGATCGACCAGCAGGTCGACATCCCCGGTCTCACCGCCGACGTGTTCGACGGTCTGCGCTCGCTCGATCTGCCGCCCCGGGCAGCGACCGCTCTGGGGCTGCTCCAGGCTCCGGTCGCTCAGGGGGCGCAGAACCTCGTGCGCGGCATGGTCGAGAACGTGATCACCTCGCCGGCGTTCGCCGACATCTGGAAGCAGACCCTGCGCGTCTCCCACGCCCAGGCCGTGGCTGCGCTGCAGGGCGGCCCCGACACGGCGGTCGTCGCCGGCGCGGACGGCACGCTGACGCTGCAGCTCGGACCCGTCCTCGAAGGGGTGCGCGCACGGCTACTCGCCGAGGGGGTGACCTTCGCGCAGGCCATCCCCACCACCGACCGCTCGATCGTCCTCGTGCACAACGCCTCGATGGGCACGGCCGTCGCGGCCTACGGCCTCGTCGTCACCGTCTCGGCCTGGCTGCCGTGGCTCGCGCTCGCGCTGCTCGTCGCCGGGGTGCTGGCGGCGCGGCGCCGCCGGCGTGCGATCCTCGCGGCGGGTGTCGCGGCGGTCGTGATCATGGTGATGCTGCTCGCCGCGGTCGCGGTCGGACGCGCGGTGGGCATCGGCGCCCTGGCGTCCCACGGATCCGCGATCACGCCGGCGGCGGCCGGGGGAGTGTTCGACCGGATCACGGAGCCGCTCACGCAGCGTCTGCTCGCACTCGGTCTGATCTCGCTGGTGGCGGCCCTCGTCGCCTGGCTGATCGGCGCCTCGCGCGCGGCGGTCGCCGTCCGCGGCGCCGGTGGCCGCGTGGCCGCGGCGGTGCGTCCCGGCGGGGGCGCGCCCTCGGACGATGCTCCGGGCGGGGTCGCACGCCTCGGCGGATGGATCGATCGGTCGCACCGGGGGATCCTCATCGTCGTGGCCCTCGCCGCCGCGGCCGTCGTGCTGCTCGTGCATCCGCTCACGGCGTGGCTCGTGCTGTGGGTGCTGCTGGGCGCGGTGCTGCTGCTCGTCGTGATCGAGCTGCTGCGCCGCCCCGTGCGGGACTGACCGGCTCGGCGCTCAGGGCCGCACGCGCACCGTCCGCTCCTCGTAGCCGACGAGGTCACCGTCGGTGAGCTGGCGCCCGCGACGCCGCTCGACCTCGCCGTTGACGCGCACGTACCCGTCGATGATCGCCTCCTTGGCGTCGCCGCCGGAGTCGAGGAGCCCGGCGAACTTCAGGAACTGCCCGAGCCGGATGCTCTCGCCGCCGATCGAGACGTCGGTCACCGCGCCCACGGGAACGGCCGCTCCTTGTCCAGCTCGCCGTCGCGGCCGATCCCGGCGAGGCTGTCGCCGCCACCGCGCAGGCAGAGCCACTTCAGCGGCACGCCCGCGTCTGCGGCGCTGTGCACCGCGCGCCAGGTCTCCGGAGCGACCCGCACGACGGTGCCCGGCTGCACGTCGACCACCTCGTCGTCGAGCGCCATCTGGCCCCGTCCGTCGAGGAACACGTACAGCTCCTCGAAACGGCTGTGCCGATGCCAGAACGGCGAGCTCCCGCCCGGATCCGTGGAGTTGACCGACATTCCGAGGTACTGCGCCGACTCCCCGTCGACGAACCGCTTGCCGGTGCCCTCGTCGACACCCCAGGTGTCGATCGCTCCGGTCTCGTACACGTGGTTTCCGCTCATTCCGCCACGGTATCCCAGCAATCGGGTGCCGTCCGAGCGCAGGATCCGCGAGAACCCGGAATCCGCAGGAGACGCCACGGCAGACGTGGTGTCTCCTGCGCAGAGTGGTTTCTCGCGCCGCCGGCCGGATCAGCGATCCGAGCGCCATCCGCTGACGCGGCGCTGCTCCACGCCCTCGAGCAGGAGGTCGAGGGCGAAGGCGAACTCGGCGTCGTCGTCGCAGTCCGTGCCGGCGCCGGGCGCGGTCGTGGCCATCCGCACGATGGAGGGGAACTCCCGCGCATAGGCGGACATCGCGGCCGCGCGCTGCTCCGCGTCATCGGGCAGGCGCGGAGTCGGCATGACGTCGCGGGTGAACCCCCACATGCGCGTGCTCAGCGTGTGCATGGCGTGGTGCACGAGGTCGGCCGAAAGGCCGCCGTCGAACATCGCGCCCATCAGCGCGTCCATGTGCGCGAGCACCCGTGCCGTGGCGAGGGGGCTCGACTCGATCGCGTCGCGGGCCCACGGATGCGCGGAGAGCAGGGTGCGCGCGGCCAGGATCCTGGCGCGGACGCTGCTGCGCCAGTCGGCGCCCTGCGCGGCGGCGGGGATGCGAGCCAGCAGCGCGTCGAGCATGTCGTCGACGAGCTGCGACCGGTGTGCGACGTGCTTGTAGAGGGCCATCGGGGTGACGCCGAGGCGCTCCGCGACGCGCCGCATGCTCGTGGCTTCGAGGCCGGCTTCGTCGGCGAGCTCGATGGCCGCGGCGACGATGCGGCCCCGGTCCAGGGGCGTCCGCGGCACCGATGTTGACACGTATACAGCGTACACCTACGATCGGATCCGCAAGGTATACGCCGTACACCCGAACGAACGGATCCGTCATGACCCCCTCTCTCCGCCGGCAGGCCCTCCTCGCCGGGATCCTCTATCTCGTGACGCACGTCACCTCGGTGCTCGCCGTGCCTGCCTACGCCCAGGGCTGGATCCGCGCCGGTGTCGCCCTCGAGTTCGCCCTGGCGATCGGCTGCGTCGGCACGGGCGTGCTGCTGTGGCGGCTGCTGCAGGAGTACGCGCCGACGCGCGCGCTGACGTTCGCCGTGCTCCGCGCGGTCGAGGCGGCGGTCATCCTCGCCGGCACGCTGCCGATGCTCGCGAGCGCCGGGGCGCAGGGCGCGTCCTGGCTCGCGGCGGGCCCCGCGTCCGCGCTGCACACGGCGGCGTTCCTCGTCGGTCAGGGGCTGGTCATCGGCGTCAACACCGTGGTGCTGGGCTGGCTGCTCTGGGATGCGCGGATCCTGCCGCGGGCGCTCGCCGCACTCGGAGTCGCGGGCGGTGCACTGGTGTTCGCGAGCGACCTCGCACAGCTCTGGGGTGCGATCCCGCTCAACGGCGTGGTCGCGGGCATCGCGGCCGTGCCGATCTTCGCGTTCGAGATCTGGCTCGCCGTGCTGCTGCTCATCGGCCGTCCGTGGCGGGGCGCCCCGGCGCTCGCCGTTTGACGTCCCTTGCGCGTCCCCCTCCCCGCAGTGGCGCCCGCCGGGGGAGGGACGGATCCGGGCCGTCGGCTACTTCTTCTGCGGGGCGAAGGGGGTGCCGAGCGTCGTCGCGAGGGCCTGGAAGATCCGGGTCGCGGGCGAGCTGCAGGGCAGGTCGGTCGGGTTGTCGGTGAGCGTGCGGGCGTCGCTCGGGCAGTCGCCGGAGGGGATGTCGCTGTTCACCATGGTGATGATCGTGGTGTCGTCAGCCGTGCTGTAGAACATCGCCGTGTTGTAGCCGGGCAGCTCGCCGGTGTGGCCGACCCATCCGTTCTGGCAGCCCCAGCCGAGGCCGTAGCCGCCAGCGCCCGGGCCGTTGAACTCGCGGAACGAGGTGAGCCGCTCCTCCTGCTGCTTCGCCGGCACGAGCCCCGCGCCGGTGGCCTCCGCGCGTCCGTAGCGCAGCAGATCCTGCGCGCTCGAGATCAGCTCGCCCGCGGTCCAGCCCCACGACGGGTTCCAGTTCGTCGTGTTCGCCGGGTTCTCCGGCGTCCCGTGGCCGCCCTGCAGGGTGAACCCCTGGGCGTGCGGGTCGGGGAACGCGGCGGATCCGGCAGGGAAGATCGTGTGCGTGAGCCCGAGCGGCGTCAGGATCTTCTCGGCGAGCACGTCCTGATAGCTCTTGCCGGTCACCTTCTGGATCACGAAGCCCAGCAGGATGGTGTTGGTGTTGGAGTAGTCGAAGGCGGTGCCCGGCGCGAAATCCTGCGGCGGCAGCGAGATGCCCGCCTTGAGCAGCTCCTCCGGCTTCCACACCCGGTCCGGATCCGAGAAGAACACCTTCTGCCAGGCGTCGTCCTTCGTGTAGCTCGTCACCGAGCTGCTCATGTCGGCGAGCATCCGGATGGTGACCTCGCCGCCGCGCGGCACCCCGTCCACGTACTTCGAGATGGGGTCGTCCAGGCTGAGCTTCCCCTCGGCGGCGAGCTGCACGGTGAGCGTGCCGGTGAAGGTCTTGGTGATGGATCCGACCCGCTGGTAGATGTCGGTGGTCATCGGGGCGCCGGTGGCGGGATCCGCGATGCCGTACGCCTTGAGGAACAGGCCCTTCGGCGACTGCACGGCCACGAGGGCGCCCTTCGCGGACGTCTGGGCGAAGGAGTCCTGCGCGGCCTTGTCGATCGCCGAGACGAGGTCGTCGGGCATCGCGGAGGTCGGCAGGTCTGCGGAACGGGCGACGACCGCGGCGGGATCCGCGACGCAGGTCGACACCGCCGGCACGGTCGACGTCGGCGTGCCGGCGCCGGTGGCGGTGGGGCCGGTCGAGGGCTGCGACGAGCACCCGGCGAGCAGGAGCAGAGCGGCCGCGAGCGCGACCGGCCTCGCGAGTCGTGCGGTGGCCATGACGGTGTCCCTTCCGATGAGCGAACCCTCCCGAGCACACTCTCCCATCACGGCCCGCGCGAAGGAATAGACGTAGACCCATTCCGCGCCGGTGCCGACTTCGGGAGACTGGATCCGCTGGGGATGCCGGGGCCGGCGCGGATCTCATCGGGGAGACCGCGTCGGCGAAACCCGCCGTGTGCGGGAGACGACGGAGGAGTCGCCGTGAGGATGTCGAACAGGGGTCGCCGGGTGGCGGCGCTCGCCACGGCGGCGGTCATCGCCCTGTGCCTCCCGGCCTGCGCCGGTGCGCCGGTCGTCGGCCAATCGGCGTCGCCCTCGCCCTCCGCCCAGGGGCGATCCGTCACGACGGATCCGGCTGCGCTGCGGACCCGCTTCGCCGCCCTCGCCGCCGAGCTGGGCGTTCCGGGGGCCGCGATGCTGGTGCGCACCCCCGACGGGGAGGTCACCGCGACCTACGGCACGACCGAGCTGCACGGATCCACTCCGGTTTCGCTCGACGATCACTTCCGCATCGGATCCAACACGAAGACGATGACCGGGACCGTGATCCTGCAGCTCGTGCAGGAGGGGCGCATCGCGCTCACGGACAAGGTGTCGAAGTACCGCCCCGACGTGCCGAACGGCAGCCGCATCACGATCGAGCAGCTGCTCACGATGCGCAGCGGGCTGGCGAACTACACCACCACCCTCGCGCTGAACACGGCCCTCGACACGCAGCCGCAGCGGGTGTGGGATCCCGAGGAGCTCGCGGCCATGGGCCTCGCCGAGCCGCCGCTGTTCCCGCCAGGGGACGGCTGGGCGTACTCCAACACCAACACCGTGCTGCTCGGGCTCATCGCGGAGCAGCTCGAGCAGAAGCCGCTCGCGGAGATCTTCCAGGAGCGGCTGTTCACTCCGCTGGGGCTGCGCGAGACGTCGTACCCCGCGGCCGACGACGCCGCCCTCCCCGCACCGTTCTCGCACGGCTACATGTACTCGACCAACGTCGACACCATGGAGACGAGCGAGCTTCCGCCCGATCAGCTCGCGCAGGCGAAGGCCGGAACGCTGCTGCCCGGAGACACGACGGAGCTGAACCCGTCCTGGGCGGGGGCCGCAGGCGCCGGGGTCTCGACGATCCGGGACCTCGCGCACTGGGTCGAGGCGCTGGGCGGCGGTGGCCTGCTCAGCCCGACGCTGCAGAAGGAGCGCCTCGCCAGCGTGCAGCCGGTGCCCATCCCGCTGCCCCCGCTGCCCGACCCGCAGTACGGGTGGGGGATCGCCAAGATCGGGCCGCTCTACGGTCACACGGGTGAGCTGCCGGGCTTCAACTCCTTCATGGGGTACGACCCGGAGCAGAAGGTGACGATCGTCGTCTGGACGAACCTCGCCCCGGCAGCCGACGGGCGTCCGCCCGCGGCGACGATCGCCACGACGCTCATGACGAGCATCTACGGAGGTTGACATGATCACGCCGTCCCGCCGCACCCCCCGCCGCCCCCTGGCGCTCGCCGTGGTCGTCGGCGCCCTCGTCCTGGCCGGCTGCGCCGGTCCGTCCGGCGCCGCGCCCGGCGCGGCCTCGCCGTCGCCGTCCGCGAGTGCGGCGACCGCCGGCTGCGTCGCGGATCCGGCCGCCACCATCGGCGCGAAGGCCGGCGCGAAGACGCTGTCGGCGCTGCCGGCGGAGACCGTCGCGAAGCTGGACGCCGCGGCGGCCAAGGCCTTCGCGCTCGGAGCCTCGCCGGGCGCGGTCGTGGGGGTGCGCACGCCGGAGGGTACCTGGACCAAGGCCTATGGGAACGCCGATCTCGCCGGGACTCCGATGCAGGTCGGCATGCACACCCGCATCGCGTCGCTCACGAAGATGTACACCGCGACGATCGTGCTGCAGCTCGCCCAGGAGGGGAAGCTGAAGCTCAGCGACACCATCTCGAAGTATGTGGACGGGATCCCGAACGGAGACCGGATCACGCTCACCCAGCTCGCCGACATGACCAGCGGCGTCGCCAGCTACACCATGAACGAGAAGCTCCTGGAGAAGTACTTCGCGGATCCGACCGCGGTCTACACGCCCGAGGAGGTCATCGCGGCAGGAGCCGCCGTCTCGCCTCTGTTCCCCCCGGGCGAGGGCTTCGCCTACTCGAACACGAACACGGTACTGCTCGGGAAGGTGATCGAGAAGGTGACCGGAGAGGATGTCGGCCGGCTCATGCAGTCCCGGATCTTCGATCCGCTGCATCTGGCGAACACGTCCTGGCCCGGCACCTCGGCGGCGCTGCCCGAGCCGTATGCGCGCGGCTACACCCTGAACGGGAACAGCGCGACCCCGGACGCCCCGGCCGACTCCACCGACTGGAACCCGTCTTGGAGCTTCACGGCCGGCGAGATCATCTCCGACATCGACGATTTGCTGACGATGGGACGCGCGCTGGGCACCGGGCAGGGGCTCGTCGACGCGAAGACGCAGACCCTGCGGCTGACCTCGTTCTCCGACATCGGCTACGGCTTCGGGATGAGCTGCTCGCAGGGGTGGGTCGGGCACACCGGCGACCTCTCCGGCTACAACACCTCGCTCTTCTACGACACGGCGACGGACACCACGGTCGCGGTGCAGACCAACAGCGACATCGCCTCGGGCGGCTGCACGACGTCGCCCACGCTCACGGACGACCCGGGCGATGCGATCTGCCAGACGCCCGCGGTGCGGCTCCTGGTCGCCCTCACCGGTGAGCTCGGCACCGCCTACGCCCCGCCGCCGCGGAAGTAGCGGCTGGGACTCAGCGGTACTCCTCGGCGACGGAGGCGAGGAATCGCAGCACCGCGAGCACGCGGCGGTGGTCGTCGCCGTCGACGGGCAGTCCGAGCGCGGTGTAGATGTGCGAGGTGTGCTGCACGACCGCCTTCTCGGTGAGGAAGAGATCGGCGGCGATGCGCGCGTTGCTGCGTCCCTCCGCCATGAGCGAGAGCACCTCGAGCTGACGCGGGGTGAGCGATCCGACGGCTCCGCTCGCGCGGCTGGCGCGGGTCACCAGCACCGAGACCACCTCGGGGTCCAGAGCCGTGCCGCCCGCGGCGACACGGCGCAGGTCGGCGGTGAACGTGGTCACGTCGGCGATGCGCTGCTTGAGCAGGTAGCCGAAGCCGCCGCCGTCCTGATCCAGCAGCTCGGTCGCGTAGCGGCGCTGCACGTACTGCGAGAGCACGACGACCGGGATCCCGGGGTGCGCCGTGCGGATCCGGAGCGCCGCGAGCAGGCCCTCGTCGGTGTGCGTCGGCGGCATCCGGATGTCGGTGATGACCAGGTCCGGCGTGAGCAGGTCCACCTGCTCCAGCAGCGCCTCGGCGTCGCCGACGGCGGCGGCCACCTCGAAGCCGTCCTGTGCGAGCAGGTGGCGCAGACCCTCGCGCAGCAGCACCTCGTCCTCGCCGATGATCACCCGCATGGCAGATCCACCTTCACCTCGGTGCCGTGTCCCGGATCCGACCGCAGGCGCAGCCGGCCGCCCAGCGCGTCCACCCGATCGAGCAGACCGCGGAGCCCGGCTCCGCGGTCGAGACTCGCTCCGCCGACCCCGTTGTCGTGGATCACCAGGTGCAGCCGGCCGTCCTGGGTGCGCATCGCGACGCGCACCCGCGACGCCTTCGAGTGCTTGACGGTGTTCGTCAGGGCCTCGGCGATGATGAAGTACGCGGTGTGCGCGGTCGTCGACGAGATCGCCGCGTCGTCGACGTCGGCCTCCAGCGTCGCCGGGATCGCCAGGCGGTCGACGAGGTCCTCCGCGGCCGGGGTGAGCCCGCGCTCGGTGAGCGCCACCGGCAGCACGTTGTGCACCAGCCGACGCAGATCCGCCGCCGCCTGATCGATCCCCTGCCGCAGTCGGGCCGAGGCCTCGCTCGTCGCCGGGCGCGCGTCCGGGTCGTTCGCGATGGTCTGGGCGGCGAGGGCGAGCAGCACGAGCTGCACCTGGATCCCGTCGTGCAGGTCCTGCGCGATACGCGAGCGCTCGCGATCGGAGGTCTCGACGAGCCGGATCCGGGACTGGCTGAGCGCCTCGTTGCTCGCCCGCAGCTCGGCGGTGAGGCGTTCCCGGTCGATCGCGATGGCGAGAACGTCGCCCGCGCGCCGCACCGGTCCCGGATCCGCGGTCATCCGGGTGTCGTAGACGATCGCGCCGACGAGCCGGGAGTCGATGCGGATCTCGCACCAGCCGCGATCCGCGCCGCGACGCGACGGATCGACCGGCGCGCCCGCCCCGTCGACGAACTCCTCGTGCTCCTCGGACCAGTAGACGACTTCCAGCGAGTCGTCGCCGAGGGTGGCCGCCAGTGCTCGCGCGACCGCAGGACCGCCCGCGCCGCTGACGCCGAGCCAGGCGCTCAGGGGTTCGAGGTCGCCCGTGCGGCGGAAGCCTCCGAGCAGCACGCCCAGCAGGAACGCGACGGGGATCGCCGCGGAGACGAGCAGCTGCGTGATGCCGCCGATCTCGCGGGGCCAGCCGAACGCGTGCACGATCGTCGGCGCGAAGGCGAGCAGCAGCACGGCGACGATGCCGTAGCCGAAGAGCGGGCCCAGCACCCGCCGGTGTCCGGGATCGGCCGCGACGAGCCGTCGGCTGAGCACGATCGCGGTGAGCACCATCGCGGTGATCCCGATGCCCTTCTGCGCCGTGGCGATCACCCCGGCCGCGTCCGGTGCGAGCACCGAGGTCAGCACCACGGCGAGCTGGAGCACCGGGCAGGAGATCCACGCCAGCACGACCGTGGCGATGGAGAGCCGCCCGCGCAGCCGGCCCGACGGGAACGCGTGCAGCAGATGCACCGTCATCGCCAGGGGGCTCGTGGCGAAGACCGCGCTGACGACCGAGAGCACCTCGACGCCGACGTTCACGAGCCCGGCGAGGAACAGCGCGATGCCGCCGATCACGAGCAGCACTCCGGTGGCGTTGTGCGGCCGGCGCCACCAGGCCAGGAGCCCCGCGGCGACCCAGATCCAGAACACGCCGGTGAAGAGCGCGACGACCCAGAACGTGCTCCGGGCGCCCAGGCCGAGGGCGAGCTCGACCCCGCCGAGGAGGAACGCGAAGACCGCGACCATGATGAGGGCCGCGGGCAGCGGCCGGGGTGCGCCGGTGCGCGGAGTGACGGGGGCGGGGACCGCGCGGGGCGAGGGAGTGGGGGCAGGGACCGTGCCGGGGGCTGCCGAGCTCGGTGCGGGTGCGGGTGCGGGTGCGGGTGCGGGTGCGGGTGCGGGTGCAGTCGCGTCGGCGGCGGAGGCCGGGGTGCCGCCCTGCGTCGTCATCGGTCGCCCCTCTCCGCCGCGTCGCGTGCGCGACAAGCCCACCCTCATGATGGCCCGCCGCGGCGGACGTCGCCATGGGCCTGGGTCCTGTGCGGTCTGCAACGCGCACCTGCGGTCCGCAGCGCGCCCCCCTCCTCAGAGACTCAGAGACAGACGGGAGAGCCGGATCCGGATCCGGTCGTCGTCAGGCGAAGCGCACGGTCTGCTGGATCCGCGTGCGCAGATCGAACAGCTCGGTGCCGCCGATCGTGCGGGACCCGGGCAACCCGGCGCGGAGCAGGGGGCGCAGGGCGCTGCGGCGCACGACCACGACGGTCGTGCCGCGGATCGCGCCGAGCGGGGTCGTCGCCTGCGCCAGGTCGTCGTCCGGCAGTACCAGGATCGCGCCGCCGAAGCGCACCCGGGCGGCGCGGGCGATCGTTCGCACCTGCGTCACGAGTGCGGTGACCGGAGCGCGGGAGCCGGTGCCGGATCCGATGACCTCGCCGCCCCGGAAGCGCGCGATCTCGCCGAAGTCGGCCGACATCAGGCCGTACAGGCCCGAGGGGCCGAGGACGACGTGGTCGAGCGTGTCGGGCGACGGGGGTGTTCCGCCGGCGGCACCGGACAGAGCCGCACCGGCCACGGGCGTCCCGGACGGGATCGCCACGTCGTGCCAGGCGGTGAAGCCCATACCCAGGTCGGCGACCGTCCGGGCGGTGTGCTCCTCGGCGAGGGCGTTCGCGAGAACTCGTCGCAGCTCGCGCGGAACCGTGCGCACGAAGGCGGGATCGTACGGATCCGCCACGTCGGATCCGGTCCAGGCGCGCACCTGCGCGATGTAGCGCCGTCGCCGGCTCCCGCCCGCCTCCCCGTAGGACTTCGCGCGCGGCCGGGTGTCGGTGCGGGCCGCGGGGGCGCGCCAGCCGTCCCAGGGCACGTCGTCGTCGGCGAACCCGTGCCCGCGGTCGTAGCCCGCGCGCAGCTCGGGGGTGGCGACGAGCTCCCAGGCGCGCTGCACCTGGATGAACACGGCCGCATCCCCGCCGGTGTCGGGGTGCGTGCGGCGCAGCTGCAGCCGGTAGGCGCGGCGGAGCTCGTCATCGGAGGCCGTGGCGACGACGCCCAGCACCTCGTACGCGGAGGCGGAGAGCGGGCTGTCGAACATCGCGCTCCTCGGGTTCTGCCGGCGGTCGTGCGGGCGGGGGCACGCGGGATCCAGGGTATCCGGTCGGCCCGGTAGCATTCCCCGGGTGAGCAGCACCGCGAGAACGCCGATGAGCCCCGACCGTCCGCTGCAGCAGGAGTACGAGGTGCGCTTCGACTGGGCGCGCGAGGGGCTGCGGTCGATCGGGCAGGGCGCCGGCGTGATCGTCGTGATCGACGCGATCTCGTTCACCACGACCGTGGAGCGGGCGGTCAGCGAGGGGCTCGAGGTGCAGCCGTTCGCCGGCACGAGGGCCGAGGCGGAGGCCGTCGCAGCAGGCGGCGGTTTCGGCGCGGCCCGGCTCGCGGGCCCCCGCGGGGGCGACGGTGTGACGCTGTCGCCGTCGAGCCTGACCGCCGAGAACGTCGCGGCGTTCGGCGCGACCCGCGCGGTGGTGCCGTCGTTCAACGGATCCCGGCTGTCGGCCGCGGCGGCGGTCTTCGGCGTGCCGGTGCTCGCCGCCTCGCTGCGCAACCGCACGGCCGTCGCGCAGTGGATCCTCGCACGCCAGCATGCGGTCGGGCACCGGGTGAAGGTCGCCGTGGTCGCCGGCGGCGAGGTGCGCGATGACGACACCGTGCGCTTCTCGGTGGAGGACCTGCTCACCGCGGGCGCCGTGATCGACGCGCTCGGCGGGCTCGGCATCGATGCGTGCTCTCCCGAGGCGGCCGCGGCCTGCGCCGCGTACACGGGCCTCGCCCGGGCGGCGCGGCACCTGTTCACCGCGTCGACCAGCGGCGTCGAGCTGCGCGACGACTACGGCCAGGGCGGCGACGTGCTCATCGCCGCAGAGACCGACGTCTCCACGACCGTGCCGGTGCTCGTGGACGGCGTGTTCCGGGAAGCGGATCCAGGAGATCTCGCCGACGGACGCTGATCCGGGATCCGGATCCGGATCCCGGCTCGACCCTGCCCGGCCCTGGCGGCGGAGGGGAACGCGGTGGGTGCAGAGCAGGGGAAGGAAACCGCATCACCCGCGCTCGGCTTCAGGCGAGTTCGGCGGCGGCGGCGCGCAGCTCGGCGAGCGCCTCGACCGAGTAGTGCGCCATCGCCTCTGTCGTCGCGTCCGGCTCCGCAGCCCAGCGTACGAACGCGCTGTGGTGGGCGAGGACGCCGAGTTCGGCGGCGAGCCGCGCCACGACCGGCGCGACGCCCCTGGCGACGAGCGCCTCCTCCATCGCCGCGGCGAGGCCGACGGACTTCTGGGCGTTCCGCTCGCGCAACTCGGCGCTCGCGCTGACCACGGCCTCGAGTCGGGGTGCGATCTCGCGGCTCAGCGGTCCGTACGCGCTGGCGGCCCTGCGAAGCCCGTCGGCCACGGCGTCGAGCACCGAAGCCTCGGGCGGTGCCGCCGCGATCCCTTCGGCGAGGAGGGCGCTCATGGCCGCCTGGCCGGCGACGAGGAGCTCGCGCTTGTCGGTGAAGTGGCGGAAGAAGGTGCTCTTCGTCACGCCCGCCCGCGCGGTGATCTGTGCGACCGTGGTCTCGTCGTACCCCTGGTCGTGGAACAGGTCGACGGCGGCGAGGACCAACCGCTCGCGCGCTCCCGGTGCCCAACGTGCCATGCCTCCATCCTAGTTGACGGGACAAAGGTCCCATCATAGAGTGATGGGACTACTATCCCATCACTCATCGGAGGTACTCCATGCGGGTCTTCATCACCGGCGGCACCGGGCTCATCGGCTCGGCCGTCGTCGCCGAGCTCATCGAGGGCGGGCACTCCGTCGTCGCGCTCGCCCGATCCGACGTGTCCGCCGCCGCAGCGGAGTCGTCGGGAGCCGCCGTGGTCCGCGGTGGACTGGCCGACCTCGACGTCATCCGGAGCGCCGCAGCGGCCGCCGACGGCGTCATCCATCTGGCGTTCGGCAATGACTTCTCGACGCAGGCGGCGCTCGAGCGGGACATCGCCGAGGAGAGCGCCGCGATCGACGCCATCGTCGATGCCCTCGCGGGCAGCGATCGGCCGTTCGTCGTCGTCTCGGGGACGCCGAGCGCCGAGGGGCGCCCCTCCGTCGAGACCGACCCGCTGCCCACCGACGGCCCGGTCGGCGGCCGTGCCGTCACCGTGGAACGCACCCTCGCGGCCGCCTCGCGGGGGATCCGCACCGCGGCGGTCCGCCTGCCCCGCACCGTGCACAAGGACGGCGACGGCGGGTTCGCCGGGCTGCTCGCGAACATGGCCCGCCGCAGCGGAGTCGCCGCCTATCCCGGAACGGGCGAACAGCGCTGGCCCGCGGTGCATGCTCTCGACGCCGCCGTCCTGTTCCGGATGGTGCTCGAGAACGCCGCACCCGGCACCGCATGGCATGCCGTGCAGGATGAGGGCGACACCGTGCGTTCGATCGCCGAGGTGATCGGCCGGCGTCTCGGCCTCCCTGTGCAGCAGGCGCCGGTCGAGGCCTTCGGACCGATCGGGCCCGTGTTCGCCGCGGACCAGCCGGCGTCCTCGGCCCACACGCGGGAGGCGATGGGCTGGGTGCCGACGCATGCGCGGCTGATCGAGGACCTCGAGGCTCTCGAGGCGTGAGACGGCGGAGCGCTCGGTCCGCCGGGTGCTCCCGGACGGGCGAGGGGCGCGCTGAGGGTCAGGCCCCGAGCGCGTCCACCAGTCGTTCCTCCGCGGATCCGAGATGGTCGTGCAGCAGCCGAGCGGCCAGGTCGCCATCGTGGTCGCGCACCGCGTCGAGGATTGCGCGGTGCTGGGCGGCGATGGCCGCCGCGTCGAGCAGACGGCGGTCCTGCACCTGCGCCATGCAGAGGCGCGCCTCGTCGAGCAGGGTGCGATACATCCGTGAGGTGCGCGCACTCGTCAGGCCGTCGATCAGGGCGGTGTGGAAGCGGATGTCGGGGTCGACCGTCGCGGGGTCCGGGCCGGGCGCCATCCCGGCGATCTCCTCGTTGGCCAGGACCGCGGCGGCGGGCACGACCCCTTCCTTCGCCAGGGTGCGCAGGGCGCCGGCCTCCAGAAGTGCCCGGGTGCGATACACGTCGCGCACCATCTCCGCGTCGATCGCGGCGACGCGAGCGCTGCGGTGCGCGGTGCGCAGGAGCAGACCGCTCATCACGAGCTGTTCGATCGCCGCTTTCGCGGTCGGGCGGGCGATGCCGAACTCCGCCGACGCCCATGCCTCGGTCACCGGGGTGCCGCCCGCGAGGGCGCCGCTCAGGATCCGGTCGCGCAGCATCCTGCTCGCCGCCTCCACGACGCCGACGACGGCCAGTGTGTTGTCGACCATGCGATCAGTGTAGGAGATCCTCCAGCCGTCGGTATACTTGTCTGACAATATGCTTCGCAGTGCAGCGAGAGTGAGGAGCCTCCATGCCCGCCGCCCTGACCTCGCCGCTGGATGCCGCGCTGCTCGGCCCGGATGTGCGTGTCGCGTCCCGCACGATCGACCGCTTCGCCAGGGCGCACGACGCGTCGCATTACCTGCTCGTGCCGGATGCGGTCCTCGTGCCGCAGGACGCCGCCGCGGTCGCCCGGGTGTTCGCGGCCGTGCGCGCCGCCGGGCGCACCCTCACCTTCCGCTCGGGCGGCACGAGCCTCAGCGGCCAGGGCGTCACCGGCGACGTGATGGTCGACACCCGCTCGGCCTTCCGCGGCATCCGCGTCTCCGACGACGGCCGGAGCGTCGCCGCCCAGCCCGGTGCGACCGTGCGACAGGTCAACACCCGCCTCGCCCGGTTCGGCCGCAAGCTCGGCCCGGATCCGGCGAGCGAGATCGCCTGCACCATCGGCGGGGTCGTCGCCGACAACTCCAGCGGCATGGCCTGCGGGATCGTCGAGAACTCGTACCGCACGATCGAGTCGATGCTGCTCGTGCTGCCCAGCGGCACGGTCCTCGACACCGCCGATCCCGACGCCGCCGCGCAGCTGCGCGAGCGCGAGCCCGCGATCGCCCAGGGCCTGGTGCGTCTGCGCAACCGCCTGCGCGCCGACCCTGCGCTGAGCGCCGAGGTCGCGCGGCAGTTCTCGATGAAGAACACGATGGGGTACGGGCTGAACTCCCTCCTCGACTTCGACGACGAGGTGCGGATCCTGGAGCATCTCGTGATCGGATCCGAGGGGACGCTCGCGTTCGTCGCCGAGGCCCGGTTCCGCACGATCCCGATCCAGCCCGAGATCTCCACGGGCCTGCTCGTGTTCGACACGCTCTCCGCGGCGATGGCGGCGCTGCCCGGCCTCACCGCACTCGGCCTCACCACGATCGAGCTGCTCGACGCCGCATCGCTGCGGGTGGCGCAGTCCCTCAGCACCGTGCCCGAGGTGATCGCCGACATCGACGTGCGAGGGCACGCCGCGCTGCTCATCGAGGTGCACGCCGCGGATCCCGGGGCGCTGGAGGCCGGGGTCGAGGCTGCTCTCGCGCACGTCGGGACCCTGCCGCTCACCACGCCGGCGCGGATGACCCAGGATCCGGCCGAGCGCGGGGAGCTGGGGACCGTGCGCAAGGGCCTGTACACCGCGGTCGCGGGCGCTCGCCCGAGCGGCACGACCGCGCTGCTCGAGGACATCGCGGTTCCGGTCGAGGAGCTGCTCGGCGTGTGCGAGGGACTCACGGCGCTGTTCGAGAAGCACCGCTACGAGGGGTGCGTGATCTTCGGGCACGCCAAGGACGGCAACGTGCACTTCCTCGTGAACGAGCGCTTCGACGACCATGCGGCGCTGCGCCGGTACGAGGCGTTCACCGAGGATCTCGTCGAGCTCGTCCTCGCACACGGCGGCACCCTCAAGGCGGAGCACGGCACCGGGCGGATCATGGCGCCGTTCGTGCGGCGCCAGTACGGCGACGTGCTGACCGACATGATGTGGGAGCTCAAGGGACTCATCGACCCGGACGGGATCCTCAATCCGGGTGTCGTGCTGTCGGATGACGAGACGTCCTACCTCGCCGATCTGAAGACCGTGCCGACCGTCGAGGGGGAGGTCGACCGGTGCGTCGAATGCGGGTACTGCGAGCCGACCTGCCCCAGCAAGGACGTGACCCTCACCCCTCGGCAGCGTATCGTGCTGCGCCGGGACATGACGGCCGCCCTGCACCGCGGCGAAGTCGAGGTGGCGGCCGAGATCGCGCGGGACTACGACTACGACGCGGTGCAGACCTGCGCGGTCGACGGCATGTGCGGGGTCGCCTGCCCGGTCGACATCAACACCGGCGACCTCGTGCGCCGGCTGCGCGCCGAGGAGGCGAACCGGTTCGAGCAGGGCGTCTGGAACACGGCCGCGAAGGGCTGGGGCGCGGTCACCCGCGGCGGCGGTCTCGCGCTGACGGTCGCGAACGCGCTGCCGGCGCCGCTCGTGATCGCCGCCACCCGCGCCGGCCGGGCCGTGCTCGGTGCGGACACCGTGCCGCTCTACGACGGCGGCCTTCCGGCGGGCGGGTCTCCGGCGCTGCGCGCGGCGGCTCCGGCGGACGCGCAGGCGGTGCTGTTCGGATCCTGCATCGGCACCATGTTCGGCGCGGAGCAGGATCCCGACGGCGTGCACGGCGAGGGCTCCCGCGAGGCGGTGCGGCTGCTGCTGGAGCGGGCGGGGATCGCGTATAGCGTGCCGGCCGACGCCGGCGGACTCTGCTGCGGCACCCCGTGGAAGTCGAAGGGTCAGCTCGACGGCTACGCCACGATGACCGAGCGCGTGCTGCCGGCGCTGTGGCGGGCCAGCCGGGAGGGAGCGCTGCCGGTCGTCTGCGACGCGGCGTCGTGCACCGAGGGATTGCACGTCATGCTCGCGAAGGCCGTGGCGGAGCACCCGGAGTACGCGGCCCTGCGCATCGAGGACGCCACGACGTTCCTCGCCCGGGAGGCGCTGCCGCGGCTCGAGGTGCGGGAGCGGATCGGATCCATCGCGGTGCATCCGACGTGCTCCACCACGCAGCTCGGGGCGACCGGCGCGCTGCGCGCGCTCGCCGCGGCGGTGGCCGAGGACGTGTACGTGCCCGACGGCTGGGGGTGCTGCGCCTTCGCCGGCGACCGCGGCATGCTGCACCCCGAGCTGACCGCGAGCGCGACGGCGGTCGAGGCCGCCGAGGTCGCCGCGGCGGACGCGGAGCGCGGGGGGTTCGACGCCTACGTCTCGGCGAACCGCACCTGCGAGCTGGGCATGAGCCGAGCGACCGGAAGGCCGTACCGGCATGTGGTCGAGGTGCTCGAGGAGCTGACCCGGCCCTAGCGCGCGCACAACTCAGGCTGGGTGCGAAGCGCGCGGCGCCGGCTTCGCGGAAATCCGCGGACGGGGTTGCTCCTCAGCCGCACGCAGCCTGAGTTGTGCACGGGTGGTCACCGTGCCGGACTCCCGCGCCTCCCGCGCTGATGCCCCGCCCAGGGCCGCTCCCTTCCCGCCGCAACCGCTACCGTCATCCGGTGCTCACAGCGGCACCTTGTGCCCCCGAGAGGCGGGAGTCCGGGATCCGCCCGCTCAGCTCCGGTGCACGTCCACGGGCACGATCATCGGCGTGCCGGCGATCGGATCCGGGATCACGACCGCCTCGAGGTCGAACACCTCGCGGAGCAGCTCGACCGTGACGACGTCGCCCGGAGCGCCCTCGGCGACGATGCGGCCGTCGCGCATCGCGACGAGGTGGTCGGCGTAGCGGGTCGCCAGGTTCAGCTCGTGCATCACGACGACCACCTGCGTGCCGCGCTCGCGCGAGAGGCGCACGAGCAGCTGCAGCAGCTCGACCTGGTGGGCGAGGTCGAGGTAGGTCGTGGGCTCGTCGAGCAGCAGGATGTCCGGCTCCTGCGCGAGCGCCATGGCGACCCACGCGCGCTGCCGCTGCCCTCCGGAGAGCTCGTCGATCGAACGCTCGGCGAACTCCGTCATGCCGGTGACCTGCAGGGCGTCGGCGACGACCTCGTCGTCGCGGTGATCGCGTCCGCCCAGCCAGCCGCGGTGCGGCGTGCGCCCGCGGTCGACGAGGTCGGCGACGCTGATCCCGTCGGGGGCGACCGGCGCCTGCGGCAGCAGGCCGACGATGCGGGCGACCTCCTTGGTGGGCAGCTGCGCGATCGCGGACCCGTCCAGCAGCACGGATCCGCTGTGGGGCTTCAGCAGCCGGGCGAGGGTGCGCAGCAGGGTCGACTTGCCGCAGCCGTTGCCGCCGACGATCATCGTGATCCCGGATCCGGGGAGCGTCAGGTCGAGTCCGTCGATGACCGGGTCGCCGTCGTACCCGACGGTGAGGGCCTTCGCCTCGAGGGTGTGCGAGCTCATGCGCGCGTGCGTCCTCTCATCAGGAGCCACAGCAGGAACGGCGCGCCGATCGCGCCGGTGATCACGCCGACGGGCAGCGTGATCGGGAACAGGTGCTGGCCGACCGCGTCGCCGGCGAGCACGATGATCGCGCCGAGGAGGGCCGAGGCCAGGGGGAGGGCCGCGTCGCGCCGGACGAGCCGCAGGGCGATGGGACCGGCGAGGAACGCGACGAACGAGATGGGCCCGGTCAGCGAGGTGGCCACCGCGACGAGCAGCACCGCGCACAGGATCAGCAGGATCCGGGAGCGCTGCGGACGCGCGCCGAGCGCGGTCGCAGAGTCGTCGCCGAGGCGTAGGACCGGCAGCGCGCGCGCCGCCAGGAGCGCGATCACCAGCAGCACCAGCAGCGCGGGCGCGGTCGGAGCCAGCTGATCCCAGAGGCTGCGGCTGAGGGATCCGGCCATCCACACCGTCGCCTGCTCGGCGGCCTTGACGTCTGAGCGGGTGAGCACGTAGCTGATCACCGCCTGCAGTGCGGCGGCGACGCCGATGCCGACCAGCACGAAGCGCAGGCCGGAGAGCCCGCGGCGGTAGGCGAGCACCCAGATGAGGAGCGCGGTCGCGAGCCCTCCCGCGATGGCCGCGCCGGACACGACGAGTCCGGAGGCGCCGAAGAACGAGATGGCGGTGATCGCCGCGGCGCTGGATCCCGCGCTGATGCCGATCACATCGGGACTCGCGAGCACATTGCGCAGCAGGGTCTGGAACAGCATGCCGCCGAGGCCGAACGCGGCTCCCGCGAGCAGCGCGCCGACGACGCGGGGCAGCCGCAGCTCGACCACGGCGAAACTCACGCCGGGAACGGTCTGGCCGGTGAGCGCGCGCAGCACGTCGGGCAGAGCCAGGGTCTTCGCGCCGAAGACCAGACCGGCGGTGCACAGCGCGACGACGACGGCGGCGAGTCCCGCGATGAGCACGGCGTCGCGCACGGCATTGCGGCGGCGGGCGGCGCGAAGACGAACCGCCGATGCGGTTGCGGCCGCGGTCCGCGCGGTGTCGAGGACGGTCACAGTCCCACCGCCTTGCGCCGCCGCAGGAGCGCGATGAACACCGGGGCGCCGACCACGCCCGTGACGATGCCCACTTCGAGCACTCCGGGGCGCGCCAGGATCCGGCCGATCACGTCGCAGACGAGCAGGAACGCCGCCCCGGCCCCCGCGGAGAGCGGCACGATCCAGCGGTAGTCGGCGCCGACGAGGAAGCGGACCGCATGCGGCACGGCCAGCCCGACGAAGCCGATGGGGCCGGCGAGGGCCGTGGCCGTGCCGCACAGGAGCACGACCGCGAGCACCGCGGTGAGGCGGGAGGCGCCGACCCGCACGCCCAGGCCGCGGGCGACGTCGTCGCCGAGGGCGAGCGCGTTCAGCCGACCCGAGCAGGCGACGGCGAGCACGGCGCCCAGGGCGAGGAGGCCGCTCAGCTGGGCGAGGGAGGAGAACGACGCCGCGGTCAGGGATCCGACCTGCCAGAACCGGAAGCTCTCCAGCGTCGACTGATCGACGATGAGGATCCCCGTGATCACCGCCGTCGCGATCGCGGTGACCGCCGCGCCCGCGAGCGCGAGCGTCACCGGGGTCGCGCCACCGGGGCTCGCCGCCGCGGCGCCGTAGCCGAGCACGACCGCCACCGCCGCGCCGGCGAGGGCGCACCACACGATCACGAGCGGCGCCTGCCATCCGAACAGCGTCATCCCGAGCACCACGAACAGCGACGCGCCGGCGTTCACGCCCAGCAGGCCGGGGTCGGCGAGCGGGTTGCGGGCCATGCCCTGCATGAGGGCGCCGCCCATGCCGAGGGCCGCTCCGACGAGGAGCCCGGTGATCGTCGTGGGCA
The DNA here is from genome assembly GCF_037147555.1 of Microbacterium sp. MMO-35. Lineage (NCBI taxonomy): Bacteria > Bacillati > Actinomycetota > Actinomycetes > Micrococcales > Microbacteriaceae > Microbacterium > Microbacterium sp. MMO-35. The sequence continues at coordinate 525,704 of NZ_JBBCVH010000001.1, read as the reverse complement.
CCCGGGAGAGCACGGCCGCCTGGTCCGTCGATCCGTCCGGACGCAGGAACGCATCCCACACGGCGTCGAGCGGCACGAGGCGCGCGCCCAGGGCGAGGGACAGCAGGGTCGCGGCGAGCAGGGCGACCAGGCACACGACGAGCGCCCACGCCGGGGCCCGGCGCGCGCGGCGGCGCGTCCTGGGTCCCGACGCGGGCGTCCTCGGTGCGGAGGCGAGGGTCATCAGGCCTTTGCGGCGGCCTCGCCAAGCAGCTTGGCGTAGGTCGGCAGCGCCCACGGGATGGACAGCACGGTGGGAGCCGACACGGCCATCAGCAGCGCCTCGTCGTTCACGAGCACGGCGGATCCCTTCTTCACGGCCGGGATCCGGCTGAGCAGCGGGTCGTTCTGCAGGGTGGACAGATCCCCGCCCTGCACGTAGACGACCGCGACGTCGGCGTCGAGCTTGTCGGCCTGCTCGGCCGAGATCGTGCCGACGAAGCCCTTCTCGTTCTTGGCGAGCTCGGTGATCGAGGCCGGGGTGGCGAAGCCGAGGTCGTTCAGGTACTGCACGCGCGTGTCGCTCGGCACGTAGTACTGCACCTTGCCGAGATCCTTCGCGTCGACCCACATGACCATGCCGGTCTTGCCCTTGGCGGCCGGGTACTTCGCCATCTCGGTCGACATGGCCTTCTCGGTGTCGGCGATCAGCGTCTTCGCCTCGGCGGACTTGCCGAGCGCCGTGCCGATCATCGTCGTCGAGTCGCGCCAGGACGTGCCCCAGGGGGAACCCGGGTAGGCGACGGTCGGCGCGATCTTGGTGAGGGTGTCGTACTCCTGCTTCGTGAGGCCGGAGTTGGTGCCCAGGATCAGATCCGGCGAGGTGTCGGCGATCTTCTCGTAGGGGATGCCGTCGGTCTCGTCGTGCAGCGGCGGCAGCTTCGCCTTGTCGGCCTCGATCGCGGCCTTCGTCCACTCCAGGTAGCCGTCGCCGTCCGGGTCGCCGAACGTCGCCTTCGGGATCGTGACGGGGATGGTGCCCAGGGCGATCGCGGCGTCGAAGCTGCCCCAGCCGATCGTCGCGACGCTCCGGGGCGCCGACTCGATGACGGTCTTGCCGTAGACGTGCTCGATCGTCGCGGGGAACGCGCCGTCGGCGGATCCGGTCCCGCTCGCGTCCGGTGCGGATCCGGTCGAGCACGCGGTGAGGGCGAGGGCGCCGGCGGTCAGGAGGCTGAGGACGGCCGCGCTGCGGCGCAGACGGAGGGAGGGCATGGGTCTCCTCGAAGAAGCGAACGGGTAGGTAGGTAAGCCTAACCTATGCTTCCCGATTCCTTGGGGACGAGTCGATCGTCGACCCCGCGCCGAGAGCGACGGCCCATCCGGGGGAGAGGTTCAGAGGCCGTTGAGCAATCCCAGGCACGGCCCGATCACGATGATCCACGCGGCCGCCGAGATGATGAGGACTCCGACGCCGATGCCCCGGGTCTGCCGCCAGATCAGCAGGACCGCGCCCAGGATGAGCGGAAGCACGACCGCCCCGATCGAGAAGGCCATGCCGAGGTTGGCGAGGCTGAAGAACAGGATCAGGGCGAGGATCATGGAGACGCAGCCCACCGCGGTCCCGACGCCGATGCCCGCGCCGAAGCCCAGTCCCGAGCGCGGTGCCGGTGCGCCGGTCGGGCCGACGTATCCGGCATAGCCGCCGGGCGCTCCCGGGACGCCGGGCGCTCCCGCGGGTGCGCCGGGTGCGCCGGGTTGTCCTGCGGGCAGCGACGCGCCGGGAAGAGGGCCCGCGGGAGGGCCCGCGGGCGCGACCGGGCCCGGCGGCGGAACCGGTGCGGGCGGCAGCGGCGGGGTGAGCGGCGGCGCCAGGGGCACGGGTGGTTCCGGCGGCAGCGGCGGCGCGGGAGGATCCGGCGTTCCCGGCTGCACCGGCTGCACCGGCGGAGCCGGCGGTGGCGCCGGCGTGCCCGGAGGCGGCGGTGTGTCCGGGGGCGTCGGCGGCTGCGCCGGATCCGGTTCGGACGGGAGGTCAGGCGTGCTGTTCACTCGGGGTCCTCCTGGGGGTGAGCGGGAAGGCGCCTCGTCGCGCCTTCCCGACGATGCGGGCGAGCAGGAGCGGGATCGTGACGAGCAGGAAGAGCTGCGGTCGGGTCAGGCCGAGCCAGGCGACGTCGTTGCCGCGGACGAACTCGACGAAGAACCGGAAGACGCCGTAGGCCGCGATGTACAGGGTGAGGGTCTCGCCGGCGGCGATGTCGCGGTGGCGGAGCCAGAACCAGAGCAGGCAGAACGCCGCCGCGTGGAACGCGATCTCGTACACGAAGCTCGGATGCAGCGGCACGCCGGCCGGGGATCCGACCCGCGCCGCGGCGGCCGGATCCAGGACGATGCCCCAGCCCGTGCCGGTCGGGGTGCCGGGGCGCTCCGTGAAGAGGCAGCCGAAGCGGCCGATCGCCATCGCGATCGCCACGGCGGGGGCGAACAGGTCGCCGCTGCGGTCGCGGTAGCCGACGATCCTCTTCGCGACGTGCACGCCGAGCCACGCGCCGACCAGAGCGCTCAGGATCGAGGCGTTGCCCTGCGTCAGCTGCGCGACGAGGTCGCGGTTCTTGGTGAGGTCGATGTGCTGCGCCCAGGTGCCGAGGCGACTGAGGATCGCCGCGCCCAGCAGGGCTCCGAGCACGAGATAGGCGACCCGCGGATCCGTGACGCCCCGCCGGCGGCGTTCGATGAGGAACACGATCCCCGCCGCGCCCAGGCCGAGCGCGACGAAGAAGCCGTGCGTCTCGAGCGGGGGTGCCCAGGGCCCGAGCAGATCCTGCAGCGTCGGGAACATCAGAACCGCCCGATCCAGAACATCACCCAGAACGGCGTCGCGACGGCCGAGAGAAGCGCGAGGACCGACAGATACGCGAGGACCAGGCGGGTGTCGCCGAGCTTGCACTTCGATCGCAGCAGACCCTGACGACGGGCGCGCGCATAGCCGGCGATGGCGATGAGCGCGAAGCCCAGAACGGCGATCGGGCCGAGTACGCAGGCGATCAGCGCGACCGTCGTGAACACGCACAGCCGCAGCGGATCGAACGGCGGGGCGGGGGATCCGACCGTCTCGTCGTAGCGGTTCAGGCCCGTCAGATCGATCTCGCCGGGCTCCGGAGGTCCGCCGGACGTGCCGAGCACCGTCGGTTCGCCGCCCGTCGCCGCGTGCGGCGCATGATCGACCGGTTCCGGCGGAGTCCGGAACCGGTCATGGCGTGCATCGCCACCCGAGGACATGGCTCAGTGCCCCACCGAGAGCGGGAGTCGCGCGCGGTCGCCGGCGTCGACGCCCGCGTCGCGGGCGGGACCGGCGCCGCGGGCGCCCGCGGATCCGGTCGCGGTCGAGATGCGCGTGCGGGAGAGCGGCGCCCAGGCCTGCACGGCGCAGAACGGTGCGCACTGATGCGCCGAGGTCTGCTCGTTGACCGTCGCGACGTGCACGCAGCACTGCGTGAGGCGCTCCTCGATCATCGTGTTGATGTCCATGAAGGGCTTGACCGTGATGCGCTTGACGCGCTCGCCGAGGAACCGGCGCAGTCGCTTGTGCTGGCCGGGCAGCGCCGCGGTGGCGAGCTTGGTGAGCGTGCCGATGCCGAGGTCGCATCCCGTGCAGATGTCCTTCCAGAGGGATCCGATCGAGGGGTGCGACAGTGAGGACTGCTCGCTGAGCAGGTCGAGCAGCGATTGCTTGACCGAGTCCTTGAGCTTCTGGTTGATGCCGCTGTCGGCGATCCGGTTCGCGATGAGGTCGGGGTTGAGGTCGAGGAAGTCCTTGAGCTTGTCGTGGCCGACGAGCTTGGTCAGCGAGTTCCAGGATCCGGAGTCGTCTTTGAGCAGGTAGCCAACCGAGCAGCAGTGCGGGTGGCTGCACGGCAGCGCGGTGAGGTCCTTCCAGGTGACCTCGCCGTCGGTCTGCGGTGCCAGCCGCGCCAGCACCCCGGTGTGCGTGAGGCGGTCGTCCGGGTCGATCCCCGCGGAGCGTCCGGATCCGAACACGGGCTGGATGGTCACGCCGCCCACGTAGGGCGTCGCCATGGCGCGGCGGATCACGGCGCCGATCTCGTCGTCGTTGACGCCCAGGGCCGCGGTCATCGTGAGGGTCGTGAAGACCCCCGCCTCGCTGAGCCGGGCGAGCGCGCGCTCCTTGAACCGGCGGATGTCCGCCCCGCGATGGTAGGCGGACGCCTCGGCGCTCTCGCCGTCGTACTGCAGGTAGACCTCGACCCGCTCGCGATGCTTCTTCAGGGTTTCGACGAGCGCGTCGTCCTGGGCGATGCGAAGGCCGTTGGAGTTCAGCAGGATGCGCACGACGGGGCGTGCGACGAGGTGCTCGAGCAGCTGCTCCAGCCAGGGATAGAGCGTCGGCTCGCCGCCCGAGAGCATGAGCACGTCGATGCGGTCGTTCTCCCGCGCCAGCCGTGCGTCGACCGAGGCGAGCACGTCGGCCAGCGGTGCGATCGCGCTCGCCGCGGGGCTGGACTCCGCGAAGCACGTCGGGCACCGCAGATTGCAGTGGTCCGTGAGGTCCTCCAGCAGGATGCAGGTGTGCTGCGTCTGCATCTCGGGGAGGCCGTCCTCATAGGCCGAGGGCACGGGCTTGAAGTTGCCGGCGAGATCGGGCTCGTGGATCTTGGTCGGCGCGGTCCACTGCTCGAGGTAGGTGAGGATCTCGGCCGACTCGTCGTACATCGTGCGCTGCAGCCCGTGTTCGGGACACCCGCGCTCCAGCCAGACCCGATCGTTCCGCACGGCCAGCCAGCCGCTCAACCGGCGGACGTCGGCGAGCGGGCGATCCGGATCCTCTTCGTGACAGGTCGGGCAGAACGCGTTGACGTAGCGATGCACGCGGTAGTCACGCAGGGGCTGGCCGGATCCCGCCGTCTTCACGCGGGCGGGGGCTCCCGCCGCAGCCGAACCGAGGCCTGCCGGAGTCTCCGCGGTGGGGGTCATGCGGCCACCCTAGCGGCCAGGGCATCGGGGGCGAGCCGCTTCCGCGGGGCGTGTGGAGAACCCCGTTGTTCTCGGTCGGAGGCGACGCGACACCGTCGTTCCGGATGATCAGCGGCTCGGAAGCGGAGGGCCGCCCGCGAGGACGACCCTCCGCTCGTTCGGATTCACGGACGTTCGAACGCCTTCGTGACCGCACCTGCAGCGAGCAGGATCAGCCCGGCGAAGAGCAGGAACGGGTCGGAGAACCCGGTCTGCGCGAGAGAGCCGTTCCTCGGGGTCGAGGCGTACAGACTGTGCGCTGCACCGACCAGACGGTGTGCCACGGTGGACACGATCGGGACTCCGCCGGTGCCGGCACCCGGAGCGGTTCCTCCGATACCGGACCCGGGAGTGCCGGTTCCGGTGCCGGGAGTTCCCGGGGTTCCGGTGCCCGGCGTGCTCGGAACGGTCGGCAGGCCCGGCAGCGAACCGGTGATGCCCCCGATCACGCTGCCGATCACGCCGGGAAGGGATCCCGTGATCCCGCCGATCGCGCCCGGTGCGGAACCCGTGATCTCTCCGGCGACGCCGAGCGCCGCAGGGAGAGCTCCGGTGACACCGCCGGTGATCCCGCCGAGGTCACCGATGGGCAGCGAGGGCAGGCCCGGGAGGGTTCCGCCGGTGCCCGGGATGCCGGGGTTGCCGGTGCCCGGGAGGCCGGGGACGGTCGGCAGACCCGGAAGACTGCCGGTCAGACCGCCGAGGATCCCGCTGAGGTTGGGCAGGCCCGGAAGACTGCCGGTGATCCCGCTGAGGTTGGGCAGGCCCGGGAGGGTTCCGCCGGTGCCCGGGGTGCCGGGGATGGTCGGCAGACCCGGAAGACTGCCGGTCAGACCGCCGAGGATCCCGCCGAGGTTGGGCAGGCCCGGGAGGGTTCCGCCGGTGCCCGGGGTGCCGGGGTTGCCGGTTCCGGGAAGGCCGGGGATGGTCGGCAGGCCCGGAAGGCCGCCGGTCAGACCGCCGAGGATCCCGCCGAGGTTGGGCAGGCCCGGAAGACTGCCGGTGATCCCGCCGAGGTTGGGCAGGCCCGGGAGGATTCCGCCGGTGCCCGGGGTGCCCGGGGTGCCAGGGTTGCCGGTTCCGGGAAGGCCCGGGACGGTGGGGAGTCCATCCGTCAGGTTGCCGAGGCTGGGCAGGGTCACCGCCGCGTGGGGTGCGGTGGCGCCGGTGGTGGGGACCGCGGCGTCGACGTAGACGTTGGTGCTGTCGGTGCCGATGCGGTCGGTCGTGGAGATTCCCTTGGGGCCTGCGGTGAGATCCCAGACGTCCTTGATTCCGAGGACGTTCAGGTTCTTGCCGACGTTCAGGCCGTCGGGGGTGGTGCCGGCGTGGACGCTGCCGACACCCGGGATGGGGACGGTGATGACGCCCGTGCTCGGGGTTCCGCCGGTTCCGGGAAGCCCCGGCAGGGTCGGCAGGCCCGGAAGGCCGCCGGTCAGACCGCTCAGGGGTCCGGTCAGTCCGCCGAGCGCGCCGGTGAGGTCGCCGAGGGGCAGAGCGGGCAACCCCGGGACGGTTCCTCCTCCATTACCGCCCGGGGTGCCGCCGTTGCCCGGGAGACCCGGGAGGGATCCGGTCAGTCCGCCGAGCGCGCCGGTGAGGTCACCGAGGGGCAGGGCGGGCAGGCCCGGAAGTGTTCCGCCGCCGTTGCCGCCGGGGGTGCCGCCGCCCGGGAGACCCGGGACGGACGGAAGGCCCGGCAGGCCGCCGGTGAGTCCGCCGAGGTTCGGCAGGGTCACGGACGCGTGGGGTGCGGTGGTGCCGGTGGTGGGGACCGCGGCGTCGACGTAGACGTTCGTGGTGTCTGTGCCGATGCGGTCCGTGGTGGCGATGCCGTTGCGGCCGGCGGTGAGGTCCCAGTCGTCCTTGATGCCGAGGACGTTCAGGTTCTTCCCGACGTCGAGGCCGTCCGGGGTGGCGCCGGCGTGGACTGTGCCGACTCCCGGGACCGGGATCGTAATCACTCCGGAGGTGCCGCCCGTTCCGGGAAGACCCGGGATGGATCCGCCGGGAAGACCCGGAACCGAGGGCAGGCCCGGGAGGGATCCGGCCAGTCCGCCGAGCGCACCGGTGAGGTCACCGATCGGCAGGGACGGAAGACCCGGGATGGATCCGCCGGGAAGACCCGGAACCGAGGGCAGGCCCGGCACTCCGGGAAGCCCGCCGTCGGTGAGTCCGCCGAGGCTCGGCAGGGTCACGGACGCGTGGGGTGCGGTGGTGCCGGTGGTGGGCACCGCGGCGTCGACGTAGACGTTCGTGGTGTCTGTGCCGATGCGGTCCGTGGTGGCGATGCCGTTGCGGCCGGCGGTGAGGTCCCAGTCGTCCTTGATGCCGAGGACGTTCAGGTTCTTCCCGACGTCGAGGCCGTCCGGGGTGGCGCCGGCGTGGACCGTGCCGACCCCAGGGACCGGGATCGTGACGACGCCCGGGGATCCGGTGCCGCCACCCGGTGCGCCGGTGCCGGGAAGCCCGGGAACCGAGGGCAGGTCGGGCAGACCGCCGGTGACTCCGCTGACGGTGTTCGCGACCTCGCTCGTGGCGGTGTCCGCGACGCCGGTCACCGTGTCCAGCACGGTGTCGACCGGTGCGGAGGGGAGGCCGGGATCCGTTCCTCCTCCCGGAGTCCCGCCACCGGGCGAACCGCCGGGAACGGCGGAGGTGGCGGTGGCGAGGGTGTCCGTGACGAGGGCCGAGACGTCCTGGGTCACGGCGGGAAGCCCACCGGATCCCTCCGTTCCGCCCGAACCCGGCTGACCGCCGGACGGCTGGTCGCAGGGGGCGGTCAGCAGGTTCGTCACGGTCGTGAGAGCGCTCTTGACGACGTTGCAGCCGCAGTCGGCGCCGTTGGGCGGTGCCTCCGCGGCGTTCGCCGCCGTTGCGCCGGCGAGAGTGATCCCGCCCGCGAGGAGCGTGCCCCAGAGAGCACGCTTGACGATGCGATTCATGTTCTCTTTCCTTCTGATCTGGGGATGCGCGCATGCGCAATGACGCGTGCCGTCCTCGAAGGACGGCCGTGCCCCGATCAGTCGGGAGAGGAGTCGTGGTCCGCGACCGGAGAGACCGGCAGGCGGTCATCGCCTGCGGATCCGATGCGGACGGTCAGCAGGCGCTCGCCCGCCGACGGAGAGGAGACCGTGCCGAACAGGCGCAGGTCGGTCGTGCTGCCGCCGGAGGCGGATCCGGTTCCCGGCACGCCGAACTCGGAGGTCGGCGATCCAGCCGGGTGGCGCGCGGGGGCGCCGGGAGAGACCACGGACGTCGTGGCCGGCGGCGCGACGGAGAAGCCCTCGTCGAGCGCGGGCGCCGCGAGCACGGGTCCTTCCTCCGTCGGGGACGAGGAGGGCGCCACCGGGGGCGAAGCGGGATCCGGAATGCCGGCGGGTGCCGGAGGGATGAGCTGGGGCGTTTCCCCTGCGACGGGCGAGGGGGCGGGGCCGGTCACGGAGTGCACGGAGTCGGTCACCGTGCCCACCGTGTCGTCGACGGACGCCGCCAGGCTCGGAAGGGTCGCGGTCACCGAATCGAGCGTCGCGGGGACCTGCTGCAGCACAGCTCCGACCGGAGTCAGCACGGGGCTCAGCGCCGGAACGATGGTTCCGGCCGTGCTGGTGACCGCGTCGACCGCGGAGCCGGCGGTCTGGCCGAGGCTCTGCAGGAGCGGGGCCGCCGCGTCCACGAGCGGTGCCACCAGGGGCGTGGCCGTCTCCGGGGCGTCTGCGGGAGCCGGTGCGTCGGCGATCGCGTCGGTCGCGGGTGCCACCGCGTCGGCGACGGGGGAGGGGAGGACTTCGGTGACGGTCTGCTGCACGGCCGAGAGCGTGCTCTGCACGGTGGCCGGCGCGTCGACGATCGTGTCCTGCACCGCACCGACGGTGCTCTGCAGCGTGCCGAGGAGGCTCGGGGGTGCCGGAGGTGCGGTTTCGGCGGCCTGCGCCGATCCGGATCCGAAGGCGATGGACAGCGCCATCCAGCCGAGGACGAGGATTCCGCCCGCGAGCGCAGCGGGGACGAATCCCCGTAGCGAACGCGCACGACCCTGCATGAATCCCCCCGATATACTGCTTACGGCACAAGGTATTCCCCCGCGGCGGTTCTGTCCAGAGGCGCGATCGCGTGTTTCACTCCGCTTCTGCGGATCGCAGCTGCGGCGCCACAGCGCGTCCAGCCGCCCCGCACTGACGTAGCGTTGATGTGTGAGCTCTCCCGTCCTCGATGCGGCCGCCGTCCGCGCCGATTTCCCCCTCCTCGCCGAGTCCGTCAACGGCATGCCGCTGGCGTATCTCGACTCGGCCGCGACGAGCCAGAAGCCCCGCGTCGTGCTCGATGCGGAGCGCGACTTCCTGGAGCGCTCGAACGCCGCCGTGCACCGAGGCGCGCACACCCTCGCCGCGGAGGCCACCGAGCTGTACGAGGACGCCCGCGCCGCCGTGGCCGGCTTCGTCGGGGCGCAGCCGGACGACTTGGTCTGGACGCACGGCGCCACCGAGGGACTGAACCTCGTCGCCTACGCGATCGGCAACGCCACGCTCGGTCGTGGTGCGCCCGCGAGCGCCCGCTTCGCGCTGCAGCCGGGCGACGAACTCGTTGTGACCGAAGCCGAGCACCACGCGAACATCGTGCCGTGGCAGGAGCTCGCGGCGCGCACGGGAGCCGTGCTGCGGGTGATCCGGATCCGCGACGACGGGTCGCTCGATCTCGATCACGCAGCGCAGGTCATCGGATCCCGCACCAGGGTCGTCGCTTTCACGCACGTCTCGAACGTGCTCGGCATCGTGAACCCGGTGGATGCGGTGGTGGCGCTGGCGCGTGAGGTCGGCGCCCTCACCGTGCTCGACGCGTGTCAGTCGGCGCCGCATCTGCCGCTGGATCTGCCCGCGCTCGGCGTCGACCTCGCCGTGTTCTCCGGGCACAAGATGCAGGGGCCGTACGGCATCGGCGGCCTGTACGGACGCCGGGAGGTCCTCGCGGCGCTGCCGCCGTTCCTTACCGGAGGCTCGATGATCACCCGGGTCACCTTCGAACGCACCGAGTTCCTGCCCCCGCCGCAGCGCTTCGAGGCCGGCACGCAGCCGGTGTCGCAGGCGATCGCGCTCGCCGCCGCCGTGCGCTACCTCGACGGTCTCGGGATGGATGCGGTCCACGCGCACGAGGCGGCGCTCGAACGTCGCCTGCGCGAAGGCCTCGGCGCGATCGAGGGGGTCCGGCTGCTCGGCGCCGCGGAGGGCGCGGAGCGCGTGGCTCTGCAGGCCTTCGTCGTCGACGGCGTGCACGCGCACGACGTCGGGCAGTTCCTCGACGCACGCGGGGTCGCCGTGCGCGTCGGCCACCACTGCGCCGAGCCGGTGCACGCGCGCCTCGGCGTGACCGCGTCGGTGCGCGCCTCTGCGGCGCTGTACAACACGGCCGACGAGGTGGATCGCATGCTCGACGCGGTCTCGGGGGTGCGGGAGTTCTTCGGCGTCTCCGGATCCTCCGCGGAGCAGGGGGTGCGTCAGGCAGGCGATGCGCCGAGCGATCGGAGGGAGCCGAAGTGAGCGGCCTCGAAGACCTGTACCAGGAGCTCATCCTGGATCACTCCAAGCGCCCGCACGGCAAGGGCCTGCTCGAGGCGACGGACGACGCCCATGAAGCGGAGTCGCACCAGCGCAACCCGATCTGCGGCGACGAGATCACGCTGCGCGCGCGCATCTCGGACGAGGGCGACCGCATCGCCGCGGTGAGCTGGGACGGCGCGGGCTGCTCGATCTCCCAGGCGTCGGCGTCGATGCTCACCGAGCTCGTGGTCGGCAAGACCCGGGCCGAGGCGACGACGCTCATCGACGGCTTCCGCGAAGCCCTGCGCTCGCGCGGCGCCGTCGAGCTCGACGAGGACCTGTACGGCGACGCCGCGGCCCTCACCGGCGTCAGCCGTTACGTGGCGCGCGTGAAGTGCGCGATGCTCGCCTGGGTCGCCCTCGAGGACGCCCTGCTCCGCGCCTGAGACCGCCGCGGCGTCAGCCGCGCTGCGGGCGCCGGCGCCCGGTCGACGCCGCCCCTGCCTATCGGGCGTGCGCGGACTGCGCCTCTGTTACGGCCACTGTTACGCCGCGGGAATCGGATCCGGATCCCGAGGCGTATGCTGGCCGCGTGAGCCTGACCTGTCGTTGTTGTCTCTGAGCGCCCTCCGCGCTCCTTCGACGACCACAGACAGCTCCGCGCCCTCGCGCGACGACCGTTCAGGACCACCCTCCGTGCGCTACGCAAGCCACGTCGCCGATCTCGTCGGCGCGACGCCCCTCGTCCGTCTCTCCTCCGTCGTCGGCGCGACCGCCGAGCGGCCGGCCATCCGGGCGACCGTGCTCGCCAAGGTCGAGTACTTCAACCCCGGCGGATCCGCGAAGGACCGCATCGCGCGGTCGATCGTCGACGCCGCCGAGCGAGAGGGTCTGCTCCAGGCAGGCGGAACGATCGTCGAGGCGACCAGCGGCAACACCGGGGTCGGCCTCGCGCTGATCGCCCTGCAACGGGGCTACCGCATGGTGTTCGTCGTCCCGGACAAGTTCGACGGACCCAAGGTCGCCACCCTGCGAGCCTTCGGTGCCGAGGTCGTCGTCACGCCCACCTCGGTGCCGCCCGAGCACCCCGAGTCGTACTACTCGGTCGCCGCGCGGCTCGCCCGGGAGATCCCCGGGGCGTTCAATCCGAACCAGTTCGCGAACCAGAACGGTCCGCGGGGGCACTACGAGTCGACGGGCCCGGAGATCTGGGCCGACACCGAAGGCCGGGTCACCCACTTCGTCGCGGGCATCGGCACCGGTGGCACCATCAGCGGCACCGGCCGCTACCTCAAAGAGGTGAGCGCCGGCCGCGTGCGCGTCGTCGGCGCGGATCCGGAGGGGTCCCTCTACTCCGGCGGTCCGGTGCACTCCTATCTGGTGGAGGGAGTGGGCGAGGACTTCCTCCCCGACACGTTCGACGGATCCGTGGTCGACGGCTACGAGCGCGTCTCGGATGCGGAGTCGTTCGCGATGACCCGCCGGCTCGCCCGCGAGGAGGGGCTCCTCGTCGGCGGATCCAGCGGCATGGCCGTGGTCGCCGCCCTCCGGATCGCGGAAGGGCTGGGTGAGCACGACGTCGTGGTCGTGCTGCTGCCCGACCACGGCCGCGGCTACCTCGACAAGCTCTACGACGACGACTGGATGACCGGGAACGGGTTCGCCGTGCCGGCTGCGCCCGCTGCGCACCCCGGCGTTTCGTCTCGGTCGGCTGCGCCGTCCTCGCTCAACGACCCCGGCGGCCCCGGCTCGGCTGCGCCATCCTCGCTCAACGACCTCGCAGACACCACGAACGCTCCGACCCCGAAGGGATCCGACATGACCATCGAGACCGACAAGACCGCCACCGCCGCCATCCACGCCGGGCAGGCCGCCGACCCGTACACGGGGGCGGTGATCCCTCCGCTGCACCTGTCGACCACGTTCCTGCAGGACGGCATCGGAGGCCTCCGCCAGGGGTACGAGTACGGACGCAGCGGCAACCCGACCCGCGACGCGCTGCAGGCGCAGCTCGCCGCGCTGGAGGGCGGCGCCCGCGCCTACTCGTTCGCGTCCGGCCTCGCCGCGGAGGACACCCTGCTCCGCGCGATCCTGCAGCCCGGCGACCACGTGCTGCTCGGCAACGACGTCTACGGCGGCACGTTCCGGCTCATCTCGCGAGTGCTCGGCGCCTGGGGCGTCACGGTGCAGGTCGTCGACATGAGCGACACCGAGGCAGTCCGCGCCGCGGTCGCCGCGCGTCCTCCGCGCGTGCTCTGGGTCGAGACGCCGTCGAACCCGCTGCTGCGGATCTCCGACATCGCCGCCCTCGCGGAGATCGGCCACGCCGCCGGATCCGTGGTCGTCGTCGACAACACCTTCGCCACCCCCGCGCTGCAGCGCCCGCTCGCCCTCGGCGCCGACGTGGTGGTGCACTCGACGACGAAGTACCTCGGGGGGCACTCGGACGTCGTCGGCGGGGCGGTCGTGCTCAACGACGCCGAACTGGCCGAGAAGGTCGGCTTCCTGCAGTTCGCGGTGGGCGCGGTCTCCGGACCCTTCGACGCCTGGCTCACCACGCGCGGCATCAAGACCCTGCCGGTGCGGATGCGCCAGCACAACGCCAACGCCGAGGCGGTCGCCGAGTTCCTCGTGACCCATCCGCGCGTCGCCCGCGTGTACTACCCGGGGCTGCCCGAGCACCCCGGCCACGAGCTCGCCGCGCGACAGATGTCCGGTTTCGGCGGGATCGTCTCGGTCGCCCTGGAGTCGGGGGAGGCTGCGCGGCGCTTCGCCGAGTCGACGCGCGTGTTCCAGCTCGCCGAGTCGCTGGGCGGCGTGGAGTCGCTCGTCAACTACCCCGACGCGATGACCCACGCCTCCGTGCGCGGCACCGAGGCTGCGGTCCCCATCGAGGTCGTGCGCCTCTCCGTCGGCCTGGAGGATCCCGCCGACCTGCTCGCCGACCTGGAGCAGGCGCTCGCCCGCTGAGCACCGCGCGTTGTCCGGCGCGACTGGCTCACGTCTCGAGGGCGCGGCGCAGCGCGGCCAGCCGGGTCGCCGGATCCCCCTGCAGCTCCAGGATCCGGGCGCCGCCGGTGAGGTCCTCGTCGTCGGCGAGCTCGAGCAGCGCCTCGGCCGTCGCGTCCCGCAGCTCCGGGTCCTCCTCGTCCGGAACCGCGATGTCCTCCGGGCCGAGAAGCACGAGCAGATCGACCTTCCGCATGGCCTCGGCGGCGAGCGGCGCCTCGCGGCGCAGGAGCCCGGCGGCGGTCCCGGAGCGACCGAGCTCGTCGAACGCGGCGAGGTAGGCGAGGAAGTCGAGCGGCCCGCGCTCCGCGATCACGGCGCTCGGAAGAGCGGGATCGAGGAGGCGCTCGGCGCTGACCCTGAGCTGGGCGACGACGGATCCGGATCCGAGGCTCTCGTCCACGAGCTCGAAGGGATCGGGCAGCACGGCGAAGCCGGGGTGCGCCAGGGCGAAGTCGGAGATCAGGGTGCTCTTGCCGGTCGCGTGCGTGCCGGAGACGACGATGCGCATGGCCGGAGTCTACGGATCCGCCTGCCGCGGCGTGCGGGGCGGACTCCGCAAGGGCGGGGCTCAGCCGGCCGCCCGGCCTCCGCGGGTGCGCGCCATGAGCACGTCGCGCACGACGATCGCGCGCCGCATGTCGGCCATGATCGGATCGAAGAAGCGCTCGCGGTAGCGCTGCTCGCTCACCGCCGACAGGACGAACGGCAGCGAGGAGATGATCGACATCAGCGCCGCCGTCTTGACGAGATTCATCGTGATCGGGAGCGTCGCGCCACCGATCGCCAGGCGCTCCACGTGCAGGGGGTGGGCGGGCGTTCCCGGTCCCACCCACAGCTCGACGACCCCGACCGGGATGGCGATGCCGCCGATGAGCACGAGCAGCGCCCAGAGCATCGCCGCGAACAGCACCGCCTGCATGAGCTGGGCGACCGCCATCACGAGCATCACGTTGAAGCGCTGGACGAAGCGCAGCGGCGCGGACGGCGCCGATGCGGATCCCTCGCGCGCGACGGGGGTGCCGACGAGCAGCGCGGCGCGCTCCTCGGGGGTGAGGGTCTGCCTGATCTCGTCGATCTCGGACGCGCACACCCGCAGGACCACGATGAGCGCGAGCGCCGCGACGACGGCGCCGACGAGCGCGATGGATCCCCAGGGCAGCGCCGAGCTCATCTGCCAGACCTCGGCGGAGAAGAACGCGAAGACCACGAGCATCAGGATGACGGGGAGCGCGATCGACGCCATGTGCCCGACCGCCGAGACGTTGCGCACCGCGAGGCGGCTGCCCCAGGAGAGCAGCGCACCGCCGCCGGCGCCCGTGGCCAGCATGCAGACGGCGACGAGGGCGAGCCCCTCGATCACCGGGGCGACGAGGGCCGCCGGCTTCAGCAGATAGCCGCCCACGATGAGCGCGACCAGGCAGATCGCGATCACGATCCCCGCGACCGCGGTGCCGGACGGGGCGGAGAGCCGGCGCAGCGCCGCGCGGATGAGCCGGAACCCGGCCCACACGATGACCGCGGTGAGGGCGAGGAACAGCAGCACGAGCCCCAGCAGCGCCCATTCGTCGTCGGGCAGGAGCGCCGCGATCGCATCGATCCCCTCGCCCATCCCCGAGAGCAGCGCGGCGGTCAGGGTGACCGCGGTCACCAGCGGGGCGACGCGGCGCGGCAGGTCGGTGAACCAGCGCCGCAGCGGCACGAAGGTCGGCAGCCCCTGCTCGCGGAACCAGCGATCCGCGGCGCGCTGCCGGGCGCGGGCGCCGACCGGTGCGGCGACCGCGGCGGGGTCGGCGGTTCCGTCGGACATGGAGCCGAGACTACCCGCACCGACGGGGCCCGCCCGGCCGCCGCCGTGCCCGTAGCCTGAGGTCATGACGGACATCGCCTGGTCGGACGGACGCTGGACCCACGATCCCGCGGGGACGGCGGAAGAGCACGGCGACCTCGTCGTCACGGCCGTCGAGGGCAGCGATGCATGGCGGGTCACGTCCTACGGCTTCGTGCACGACAGCGAGCATGCGCTCCTCGTGCCGTTCGCCGTGGGCGCCGCCGTGGAGGTGGAGTTCACGGCGGCGTTCTCCGAGCAGTTCGACCAGGCGGGCGTCTTCGTGCGCGTCTCGGCGGAGCGCTGGGTCAAGGCCGGCGTCGAGTTCGCGGACGGGCGGCCGCAGGTCGGCGCCGTCGTCACCGACGGGATGTCGGACTGGTCGCTCGCCCCGGTGCCGGAGTGGGCGGACCGCCGGATCCAGGTGCGGGTGAGTCGCGGGGCGGACGCGCTCACCGTACGCGCCGGCCTCTTGGGGCAGCCCCTCCAGCTGGTGCGCGTGCTGCCCTTCCCGGCAGGGGTCACCGCCGAGGCGGGTCCGTTCGTCTGCGCGCCGACGCGGGCCGGCCTCGCCGTGCGCCTGCACGCATGGCGCGTGGTCGAGGCGGACGGCGCGCTGCACTGATCGCGGACCGGTCCGACGTGCCGGTGCAGCTCCCGGATCCGCGGACGCTGCCTTTCGATGCGGCATTCTCGACGGATGCGGAATACCCCCAGGGGGTATATGGTTGTCGATGTCGGATACCCGGACGGGGTATCGACTGAAGGAGACGACATGACCACGACCGAATACCAGGTGACCGGGATGACCTGCGGGCACTGCGAGATGTCCGTGCGCCGCGAGGTCGGCAAGATCGCCGGCGTCGACGCCGTCGAGGTGAGCGCCGCCGACGGCTCGCTCCGGATCACGGCGAGCGCCCCGCTCGAGGACGCGAGCGTGTTCGCGGCCGTCGACGAGGCGGGCTACCGGGCGGTCCGGGCCTGATGAACGCCGCGGGACGACTGGGTCTCTACGGCGCCGGGCTCGCGGCGGCGTTCGCCGTGGCCTTCGGCGTCGCGGCGCTCGTCGCCCCGCGAGACGCCGCGGCGCAGAGCACTCAGCACGAGCAGGGAACTCAGCAGGAGGAGAAGAGCATGAACGGGCACGACGCGCACGGCAGCGCGCCGCAGACGGGCGCCGACCAGGGCGCACAGGCGGCCGCGTGGACTGCGGGCGTGTCGCTCGCCGCCGGCGGGTACACGCTGGATCCGGTCTCCGCGCCGGCCGCGGTGGGGGAGCAGGGGGCTCTGAGCTTCCGGATCCTGGACTCATCGGGAACCCCGCTCACCGCCTACGCGCCACAGCACGAGAAGGACCTGCACCTCATCGTCGTCCGCAGCGACGGCGCGCAGTTCCGGCACGTGCACCCCGTTCTCGACGCGGCCACCGGCACCTGGAGCATCCCGTGGTCCTGGAGCGCCGCCGGCTCGTACCGGGTGTTCGCCGACTTCGCGGCCCTGCGCGAGCCTCAGGGGACGGAGGCGGATCCGATCACGCTCTCGCGAACGGTCGAGGTCGCCGGATCCTTCGCGCCCGTCGTCCCTGCGACGAGCACCCGGACGAGCGTCGATGGCTTCGACGTCAGCATCGCGGGCGATCTCGTCGCCGGATCCGGCTCCGAGCTCACCGTGACGGTCCGCCGCGACGGCGAGCCCGTCACGACGCTGCAGCCGTACCTCGCGGCTTTCGGGCATCTGGTCGCGCTGCGCGAAGGCGACCTCGCCTACCTGCACGTGCACCCCGAGGGCGCCGCACCGACCGGTCCGGACGCGACCTCCGGCCCCGACGTCCGGTTCGGCGCGCACGTGCCCACCGCCGGCCGCTACCTGCTCTACTTCGACTTCCTGGCCTCCGGATCCGTGCACACCGCAGCGTTCGTCCTGGATGCGCACGGCGCCGAGACCGCGACCCACCAGCACTGACCCCTCGAAGACGACCGACCCCGGAAGGAGATGCACCCATGAACGCGAACAGCGTGGAGCTCGAGATCGGCGGGATGACGTGCGCCTCCTGCGCCAACCGCATCGAGAAGACGCTCAACCGGATCGACGGCGTCACCGCCACGGTGAACTACGCGACCGAGAAGGCGAGGGTCGACCTGCCGGACGGCTTCGACCCCGCGACGCTCATCGCCCAGGTCGAGGACATCGGCTACTCCGCGGTGCTCCCCGCGCCGCCGGTCGCGGAGCCGCCGGCCGGCGATGCCCCTACGGCGGACGACCCCGAGCTGCGCTCCCTGCGCACCCGTCTCGTCGTCAGCGCAGTGCTCGCGGTGCCCGTCATCGCGATGGCGATGATCCCGGCGCTGCAGTTCACCAACTGGCAATGGGCCTCGCTCGCGCTCGCCGCGCCGGTGATCGTGTGGGGCGCCTGGCCGTTCCACCGCGCCGCCTGGCTGAACCTGCGCCACGGCGCCGCGACCATGGACACCCTCATCTCGATGGGGACGCTGGCCGCTTTCGGCTGGTCGCTGTACGCCCTCTTCCTCGGCACGGCCGGCATGCCGGGCATGCGGCACGAGTTCTCGTTCGCTCTGCAGGCCGGTGACGGCAGCAGCAACATCTACCTCGAGGTGGGTGCGGGCGTGACCGTGTTCATCCTGGCCGGACGGTACTTCGAGAAGCGCTCCAAGCGGCGGGCGGGAGCGGCGCTGCGCGCGCTGCTCGAGCTCGGCGCCAAGGATGTGGCGGTGCTGCGCGCTTCGGCGGGCGCAGGGGCCGGGGGCGCTGCCCCGGAAGCGGCGGATGCCGGCGCGGTGCCCGGGGACGCCGACTCGGCGGCCGGGGGCGCCGGTTCGGACGCGGGGAGCGCGTCACCGCAGACCGCTGTGCGGACCGAGGAGGTGCGGATCCCGATCGCGCAGCTCGTCGTCGGCGACGAGTTCGTGGTGCGACCGGGGGAGAAGATCGCGACCGACGGCGTCATCGTCTCCGGGACGTCGGCGGTCGACGCCTCGATGCTCACCGGCGAGTCCGTGCCCGTCGAGGTCGGCGCGGGCGATGCCGTGGCCGGAGCCACGGTCAACGCGGGCGGGCGCCTCGTCGTGCGTGCCACGCGGATCGGATCCGACACGCAGCTCGCGCAGATGGCGCGCCTCGTCGAGGATGCGCAGACCGGCAAGGCCGAGGTGCAGCGCCTCGCGGACCGGATCAGCGGAGTGTTCGTGCCGATCGTGATCGCGATCGCCGTGGTGACGCTCGGGGCCTGGCTCGGCGCGGGGTTCCCCGCGACGGCGGCGTTCACGGCCGCGGTGGCGGTGCTCGTGATCGCATGCCCGTGCGCCCTCGGCCTGGCGACCCCCACGGCGTTGCTCGTCGGGACCGGTCGCGGTGCGCAGCTCGGGATCCTGATCAAGGGTCCGGAGGTGCTGGAGTCCACCCGCAAGGTCGACACGATCGTGCTCGACAAGACCGGGACGGTGACGAGCGGCCGGATGGAGGTCACCGACGTCATCGTCGAGGACGGCACGGATGCCGCCGAGCTGCTGCGTCTGGCGGGCGCCGTCGAGGCCGCCTCCGAGCACCCGATCGCGCAGGCCGTGGCCCGTGCGGCGGCGGGTGCGGGACCGGTTCCGCCCGTCGAGTCCTTCGAGAACATCCCGGGTCGCGGCGTGCAGGGCGTCGTCGACGGTCACGCCGTGCTCGTCGGGCGGGAGGCCCTGCTCGCGGACTGGGCGCAGCACCTGAGCCCGCGGGTCGCGGCGGCCAAGGCCGAGGCCGAGGGCGGCGGCAAGACCGTCATCGCGGTCGGCTGGGACGGATCCGCCCGCGGCGTCGTCGTGATCGCCGACACGGTGAAGCCGACGAGCGCCGAGGCCGTCGCCGCGCTCAAGCGGCTCGGACTCACCCCGATCCTGCTCACGGGAGACAACGAGGCGGTCGCCCGCCGGATCGCCGCGGAGGTGGGCATCGACGTGGTGTCAGCGGAGGTGCTCCCCGAGGGCAAGGTCGACGTGATCGCCCGGCTTCAGGGCGAGGGGCGTGTCGTCGCGATGGTGGGCGACGGCGTGAACGACGCCCCCGCGCTCGCCACGGCCGACCTCGGCATGGCGATGGGCACGGGCGCCGACGTCGCGATCGAGGCGAGCGACATCACGCTCGTGCGCGGCGACCTGCGCACGGCGGCCGACGCGATCCGGCTCTCGCGCCGCACGCTCGGCACGATCAAGACGAACCTGTTCTGGGCCTTCGCGTACAACGTGGCGGCGGTCCCGATCGCCGCGCTGGGGCTGCTGAACCCCATGCTGGCCGGAGCCGCCATGGCGTTCTCGAGCGTCTTCGTGGTGGGCAACAGCCTGAGGCTGCGCCGGTTCCGCTGAGCCGCAGGCTGTGCCGGTTCCGCTGAGCCGGGCGCTGCGACGGGTTCGACCCGGGGCCTCTGAGTCGAACCCGGACGGGGCAGCCCGGTACTTTGCGGCGGAGAAGTGCGCCTTCTTCGGACGGATCCGGAGAACGGATCCGAAGAACGCGTACATCTCCGTGTGAAGTCGTCGGGTTGCGGGCCGCCGGGCCCGCGTGCCGCGAGCTCGACCGAGGGCGTCAGGCGCCGTGCCAGAAGATCGCGATGCCCGCATTCAGCACCGCAAGCACGCCGATCGTCCAGAAGGCCCCCGCGGTCGGTCGGCCCGCGCGCTCGCGGGTGATGACGACGCCGAACGCGCCGCCGATCGCCAGGGCGACGACGAGCTTCACGCCGAGCTTGACGTAGTCCAGGTGCACCCCGGCGGGGAAGGGGATCGCGAGGATCAGGCCCGACGCGATCATGACCCCCAGCCCGGTGCGGAACAGGGTCGTGGTGACGTAGCGCCGGCGCACGGCCTGGGCGGCCCAGCCGCCGAGCAGGAGGGCGAAGCCCACGAGGTGCACGAGCACGAGGAACTCGCGCAGCAGGGACAGAGGATCCATGGGTGTCTCCTTTTCGGATCGGACGGGCAGAGGGATTCGGACAGGGCGGATCCAGCGGGTGGGTGGATCCGGCAGGGGGATCGGGCGCGCCGGAGGAACCCGGCGCAGCGGGTGACGACGAGGAGCGGTCCGGGGTCAGGCCGCGGCGGTCTTCCCGCCGTCGACGGGCAGGACCACGCCGGTGACGAACGAGGCGGCCGGCGACGCGAGCCAGGCGATCGCCTCCGCGACCTCCTCGGGGCGCCCCATCCGCTGCATCGGCACGAACCGGCCGATGTGCTCCCGCACCTCCGCGGGCTGGGTGAGCACGCGGCCCGAGGCGATCGGGCCGGGGGCTACGGCGTTGACCCGCACGCCGCGAGCGGCCTCGTCGAGGGCCGTGGTGCGGGTCAGGCCGACCACGCCGTGCTTGGCGGCCGCATAGGCCGACATCCCCGGAGCCCCGCCGATGCCCGCGGTGGACGAGACGTTCACGATCGCCCCGCCGTCGCCGATGACGGCGAGCTCGGCTCGCAGGCACCGCGCCAGCCCCAGGAGGTCCACCGTGAGCACGCGCTCCAGCTCGGCATCGTCGATCGCACCGAGCGGGCGCGGCAGGTGCGCGACGCCGAGGTTGTTGACGGCGACCTGGATTCCATCGGGGGCTTCGCGGGAGAGGAACTCCTCGAGCGCGCCCTCCATCGAGGCGTCGAAGGCGCCCGCGGCCACGTCGACCCCGGTCGTCCGCAGCTCCGCGGCGAGGGCGTCGAGCGGCTCCGCCCGGCGTGCCACGAGGAGCATCCGGTGCCCTTCGCCGGCGAGCCGCCGTGCGACCGCTCCGCCGATCTCCCCGTTCGCGCCGACCACGATCGCACAGCTCATGACCTGTCCTCCCGGCCTGCCAGGCGCGGATCCCGGCGAGGGCGATCGCGGGGGAGGAGGAACGCCGCGGCGATGAGCCAGGCGCCGCCGCCGAACCGGACGATCGGAAGAAGGACCTGCAGCGGATCCAGCACGAGCGAGAGGAACGACACCTCGCCCGCGGCGGCGGTGACGAGCCCCGCGAGGGCGAGCCACCGAGGCAGGAGGCGCAGGATGTAGGCGGGGACGGCGATGCCCGCGATGAGCAGGCCCATGCCCACCGCGTATCCGACGCTGCCGAGCCCGAACGCGAGGCGGCCGAGCGCCGCGACGGAGCCCGGATCCCCGGGGGAGGATCCGGAGGCGAGCGACCAGGGCACGAGGGCCGAGAGGAGCAGCAGCAGCGAGGCCGCGATGCCGCCGTACAGTCCGATCACCGGTCCGGGCACCCGCACGCCGAGCCGGAGCTGCCGCGCGTAGACGGAGGCGGCGAGGATCCCCAGCGGCACGGCCGCGCCGAGCTGCAGCGTCGCCGCGATGCGGATCGGCAGCGCGTGCGCCGCGTACCAGGCCGCGACGTCGCCGGCCGGTGCGAACGGCGCGGGAGCGGATCCGGTGCCGGCGAGCAGGGTGACGACGCCGGCGATCGTGAGGGCGAACGTCACGATCGCGAGCGGGCCCAGGGGCGGTCCACCAGGGCGACGGGGGCGCTGCGAAGAATCGGTCATACAACAAACGATGCATGGCATGAATCATTCTGTCAAGGGACTAAGCTGAGGTGATGGACACCCCTCGCCGCCCCGAGCGCACGGGCTTCCTCCTCTCGCAGCTCGGATCCTTCGCCGCCGCGCGCTTCGCCGAACTCGTCAAGCCGGCCGGCCTCACCCCGGCGACCGCCGGTGCGCTGCGCATCCTGGCGCGCAGTCCCGGTCTCAGCCAGCGCGCGCTCGCCGACCGCCTCGGGGCCGTGCCCAGTCGCGTGGTGGTGCTCGTCGACGCCCTCGAGCACGCCGGACTCGTCTCCCGCACCCGCGATCCCGACGACCGTCGTCACCACCGGCTCGATCTCACCGACGCGGGGCGCGCCGCGCTGCAGGGGCTGCGCACGGCGGCCGAGCAGCAGAACGCCGACATCCTCGGGCCCCTCGATCCCGCCGAGCGTGAGGCGTTCGCCGCCCTCATCGCCCGGCTCGCCGCCGCGCACGGCATCGACCCCGACGTGCACCGCGGGTTCGCCGATCATCCTCGTGCGGAGGATGGCGCGCCAGGCGACGACCGGGCGTAGCGACGAGTCCCGCTCAGAGGTCGCGGGCGCGGAGCCGCTCCTCCTCGTCGGTCGCGGCCCAGCTCGCCAGCATCCGCAGAGCGTCCGCCGACCCGGATCCGGGCTCCGCCGTGTACACGGCCATCATCACGCCCGGGTCGGCGGAAAGGTCCAGGCCCTCGTAGGTGAGGTCCAGATCGCCGACGACCGGGTGATGCAGGCGCTTGATCCCGGTGCGGTGGAAGCGCACGTTGTGCGCCGCCCACAGTGTGCGGAACTCGTCCGAGCAGTCCGACAGCTCATCGACGATCGACGCGAGCGCGGGATCCGCCGGGTGCCGTCCGACCTCGGCGTGCAGAGTCGCGACCAGATCCTGCACGACCTGATCCCACTCGCGGTAGAAGGTGCGCGCCACAGGGTCCAGGAAGGCGAAGCGCAGGCTGTTCGGCCGCTCGTGCGCGAACAGCGGGGCGTAGAGCGCCCGGCCCAGGCGGTTCGCGCCGAGATAGTCGAAACCGCCGCCGCGCACGATCGCCGGCGCATCGACGATGGCGTCGATCATCCGCAGCACGCTCGGGCGGAGCGCCGCGGCCCGCACCGGGGCTGCGAGGCCCGGGCGCGTGACGCGGCCGGAGCCGCGGGCGAGGTCGAACAGGTGGGCCGTCTCGGCCTCGTCCAGCTGCAGCGCTCCGGCGATGGCCGCGAGCACCGTGTCGGAGGCGCGGGTGAGGTCGCCGCGCTCGATGCGGATGTAGTAGTCCACGCTGACGCCCGCGAGCAGCGCGACCTCCTCGCGACGGAGCCCGGGAACCCTGCGGAACCGCCCGTATGCGGGAAGCCCGGCCTGCTCGGGAGACAGCCGTGCGCGCCGGGACGTGAGGAAGTCCTGCACCTCAGCCCTGGCGTCCCGCCCGCGATCGTCCATGCCTCGACGGTACGCGCCGCGATCGGGCGGTGCCAGGCACTGGCAGTACCCGGAACATCCGGGTCTGGTGCCTGCGGGGGAATCGGAGTGGACTGGACGTGCTCCGGATCCGCCGGAGCGGGATCCGGCAGGGCGGCTCGACGCGCCGGCCGGCAGCGACGGAAGGAGAGGCGCATGCACACGCGCACACTCGGACACGGTCTCGACGGCGCGGGCCTCCAGGTCTCCGCGATCGGCCTCGGCGCGATGGGGATGTCGCAGAGCTACGGTCCGAATCCCGGCAGCCGGGAGGACATGATCGGCGTGCTGCGTTCGGCACTGGACCACGGCGTCACCCTCATCGACACCGCGGAGGTCTACGGGCCCTACGTCAACGAGGAGCTCGTCGGCGAAGCGCTCGAGCCCGTCCGGGACCAGGTCGTCATAGCCACGAAGTTCGGCTGGCACATCGAGGAGGACGGCCGCTACACCGGGGTCGACAGCCGCCCGGAGCAGATCCGCCGGGTCGCCGAGGCATCGCTCCGACGGCTGCGCACCGACGTGATCGACCTCTTCTACCAGCACCGGGTGGATCCGGCCGTGCCGATCGAGGACGTCGCGGGCACCGTGGGCGAGCTCGTGCGCGAGGGCAAGGTGCGCCACTTCGGCATGTCCGAGGCATCGGCCGCCACGATCCGCCGCGCGCACGCCGTGTTCCCCGTGACCGCGGTGCAGAGCGAGTACTCCCTGTGGACGCGGGATCCGGATGCCGAGGTGCTACCGGCGCTCGCCGAGCTCGGCATCGGGTTCGTGCCGTTCAGCCCACTCGGCAAGGGCTTCCTCACCGGCACGGTCTCGGCGGAGACGTCGTTCGCCGAGGGGGACATCCGCGCCACCATCCCGCGGTACACCGCCGACAACCGCGCGGCGAACCAGCGTCTCGTGGATCACGTCGCGGCGCTCGCCGCGGCCAAGGGGGCGACGCCCGGGCAGATCGCCCTGGCCTGGCTGCTCGCGCAGCAGCCGTGGATCGTGCCCATCCCGGGCACCCGGCGCACCGCGCGCATCGCGGAGAACGCCGGATCCACCGCGGTCGCACTGTCGGCCGACGAACGCGCCGACCTCGATTCCCTCGCGGCCCGCCTCGGCGTCGCCGGCGATCGCTACAACGCGACGCAGTTCTCCTACGTGGGTCGCTGAGGATCGCGCGGGCGGTCGGGCACCCGGTCCCGGCGCCGCCCCCGGCCACCGGCCGCCCCCGGCCGGCCTCCGGCGCCGGCCCCCGCCCGCGGCCCCGGCGGGCGGGCACGCGGTCTGCCCGCCCCGCTCTGTTCCCGTCGCAAAAAAGGTCGCTCAGGGCGCTGCTGAACGACATTATTTGCGACGGGAACGGAAAGGCTCGCGACGGGAACGGAGCGGGACCGCGCGACGGCCGCGGCGCCCGCCGATCCCGGAAAAAGATCGGATGTTCTCTTCGCTTCTCCGAATCGATTCGATACGATGGAGACGGCTCGCCGTGACCGATCACGGGGAGCCTTGCTTCGTCCCCCGCCGATCCTCGCCCGAAGAGTCTCCTCATGGCCGTCTCCCTGACCACAGGCCGCCCCTGGCGCGTCATCCTCGCGTTCGCCGTCCCCCTGCTGATCGGCAACGTCGTCCAGCAGCTGTACCAGTTCGCTGATGCGATCGTCGTCGGACGCCACCTCGGCGTGGACTCGCTGGCGGCCGTGGGCGCGACGGGCAGCCTGATCTTCCTCCTCATCGGCTTCGCCTGGGGTCTGTCGAGCGGTTTCGCCATCCCGACCGCGCAGTCGTTCGGCGCGGGGGACCATGCCGCGGTGCGGCGTTCGGTCGCCACCGGCACGCTGCTCACCGCCGCCACCAGCATCGTCATCACGATCGGCGCCCCGCTGGTCACCGAACCGCTGCTCCGGCTGCTGCAGACGCCCGAGGCGCTGCTCCCGGAGGCGACGGTGTTCACGCAGGTGACCTTCATCGGCGGCAGCACCGTGATGTTCTTCAACTACCTCTCGGCGGTCATCAGGGCGATCGGCGACTCGCGGACGCCCCTGGTCTTCCTCACGGTCTCTTGCGCGCTGAACATCGTGCTCGTGATCCTCATGGTCGGCACGTTCGAGTGGGGAGTCGCAGGGGCCGCCTGGGCCACCGTCGTCGCCCAGGGCGTCTCGGTCGCGCTCTGTCTCGTGTACGTGTGGCGCAAGCTGCCCGTCCTGCACGTGCACCGCGCCGACTGGCGGGTGACCCGTGCCGACATCGCGGAGCACCTGCGCCTCGGACTCCCGATGGGATTCCAGGCCTCGATCATCGCGATCGGCACCATCACGGTGCAGGTGGCGCTGAACATGCTCGGCGCCGACGCGGTCGCCGCCTACACGACCGCGTCCCGGGTGGACAGCATCGCCGTGGCGTTCCTCTCGTCGATCGGGCTCGCCGCGTCGATGTACGCCGCGCAGAACCTGGGCGGACGCCGCCCCGACCGCATCCGCCGCGGCGTGACCCAGGCGATCTGGATGGCCGTGATCACCGCGGTCGTGCTCGGCGCGCTGCTGGTGCTCTTCGGATCCTCGATGGTGCGGGTCTTCATCGGAGACGGATCCGATGAGGTCGTGCGTCTGGCCGCCCTCATGCTCCTGATCAACGGGCTCACCTATACCGCGCTGGGCGTGCTGTTCGTGCTGCGCGGCGTGCTGCAGGGGCTCGGCCACACCCTGATCCCGACCATCACCGGGGTGATCGAGCTCGTGATGCGCGTCGGCGCCGCCGTCGTGCTGGGAGCGCTCATCGGGTACCCCGGCGTCGCACTGAGCAATCCGCTCGCGTGGTTCGGCGCCGCCGCGCTGCTCATCCCCGCGTACGTGAAGGCGCACCGGCAGCTCGCCGCCATGCCGGTCGACCCCGTGGAGGTCACCCCGACCACGGCGATCCCCGTGGTCGGTCCGACCGACGGATCCATGGTGGTCGACGGGGTCTTCACCGCCCCCGTTCCCGTGGTGAGGAGAAGGGCGCGCCTCAAGGTCGGACGCCGCTGACGCTGCACGCCTGACCGCGGGGTCGCGGTGCCGGAGCGAGGAGCGCGTCGCGCGGTTGCCGGCCACCGGGGGTCGCACCGGTGCCGGGGCGAGGAGCGCGTCGCGCGGCTGCCGGGCACCGGGGGTCGCACCGGGGGTCGCGCCGGTGCCGCGAGCCGGGGCCACTGCGGGCGCCGGCGCGCGATCGTCGGGCGGAATCACGACGGCGAGCGACGGATGTCCGCCAGGCGCTTGCGGTGGGGGAGCGGGGTCGCGCACTCTGGAGATCTGGCGGGACCATCGGCGTGCGAGGAGCTTCCCCAATGACCCAGCGGATCACCCCCAACATCTGGTGCGACCACACCGCCGAGGAGGCGGGGGTCTTCTACGCATCGGTGTTCGACCGCACCACCTCGCGGGTCGTCGCGCGCTACCCCGACCACGGTCTGCCGGAGTTCCAGCGCGCGTTCGCCGGGCAGGCGCTCACCGTCGACGTGTCGATCGACGGCTATCGGATCACTCTCATCAACGCCGGATCCGAGTTCGCCCCGAACCCGGCGACGTCCTTCCTGGTGAGCGTGGATCCGCGCCGCTTCGGTGGCGATGATGCCGCCCGCGCCTGGATCAACCGCACCTGGACACGGCTCGGCGAGGACGGCCTCGTGCTCATGGACATCGGCGAGTACTTCTTCAGCGGCCTGTACGGCTGGGTCGAGGACCGCTACGGGGTGAGCTGGCAGCTGAAGCTGATGGATCGGGACGCCGAGCCCGCGCCGCTGATCACCCCGATGCTCGTGTTCGGCGGACCCGTGCGGAACAGGTCGCTGGAGGCGATCGCGCTGTACGGCGAGCTGATGCCGCCCGCGGGCATCACCCGCCAGGTCGAGTACCCCGTCACCGAATCCCCGCACATCGACGAGCCGATCGTCTACTCCGAGTTCCAGCTCGCCGGGCAGCGCTTCGCGGCCTTCGATTCTCCGGTCGACCGGGATTTCACGTTCACGCCCGGGTTCTCGCTGCAGGTCGACTGCGACGGGCAGGACGAGCTCGACCGGATCTGGGAGGCGCTGAGCGCTGTGCCCGAGGCCGAGCAGTGCGGCTGGCTCGTCGACCGCTTCGGCGTGAGCTGGCAGGTCGTGCCGGCGAACCTCGGCGAGCTGATGCAGCGGCCGAACGCCTACGAGCACCTCATGCGGATGGGGCGCATCGTCATCGCCGATCTCTGAGCCTGATCCGCGGGAGGAGTCTTCGGCTCGGTATTCAGCGCAGGGCGAGGAAGCCCAAGGTCGCGCTCGCCACGGCCAGCACGGCGAGGACGATCGCCGGCGTCGCCGCCTCCTTGCGGCGCAGGTGAACGACCACCGCGCCGATCATGATGATCGCGATACCCGTGCCGGCGAGGGGCGTGAGGATCGGGGCGATTCCCGTCGCCAGAGGCAGGATCAGACCGATCGCGCCCACGACCTCGAGCGCAGCGATCACCTTCACGGTGCCGGCGGAGAAGTCGTCGGTCCACGCCATGCCGCGTTCGGCGAGCACGGGCTTGGGGGTGATCAGCTTCATGCCGCCTCCGCCGAGCATGGCGAGGGTGAGCAGCGCGTTGACGATCCAGAGGGCGATGAGCATGGGGATCCTTCTTGTTATCGATCGTCACCTTGTTACGATCAGTAAGCAACAAGGATGGAGCACGATGGAGGCGCGTACAAAAGGCACATCGGTGTCACCGGCGCACAGCGGGAGAACTCCCGCCGCGACAGCTGGCGCGGGCTCGGACCTCTCCGAATACGAACGCTCCTGCCAGGGACGCCCGGGAGGTCCCGAGACGGGACGTTTGATCCGCGACGTGCTCGATCGGGTCGGAGACAAGTGGTCGCTCCTCGTCGTGGGCTCCCTCAACGGCGATGTGATGCGGTTCAGCGACCTCCTCCGCCACATCCCCGGCATCTCGCAGCGCATGCTGACTCTCACGCTCCGCCAGCTGGAGCGCGACGGCCTCGTGATCCGTACCGCGTACGCCGAGGTGCCGCCGCGCGTCGAATACCGGCTCACAGCGCTCGGCACCACTTTCGTCGAGATCGCGCACACCATCGCCCAATGGGTGATCGCCAACCACGGCGCGATCGAGCGCTCCCGTGCGGAGTACGACGCGCGCTGAGCCTCAGCGGTGGTCGCGGTCGTGGTGCTGACCGGACTCGTCGCCGTTCGCGATGCGCTCGGCCTCGCGGGCGCGCAGGTCCACCCGGCGGATCTTGCCCGAGATCGTCTTGGGCAGCTCCGGCACGAACTCGATGATGCGCACCCACAGGTGCGGGGAGAGCTGGCCGCGCGCATAGGCGAAGATCGAGCCCGCGGTCGCCGTGAGGTCGTCGTGCGCGGCCGCCGTCAGCAGCACGTATGCCTTCGGCACCGCGAGGCGGGTCGGATCCGGGCTCGGCACGACGGCCGCCTCCACCACGTCGGGGTGCTCGAGCAGCACCGACTCGAGCTCGAACGGTGAGATCTTGTAGTCGGACGCCTTGAACACGTCGTCCGCACGGCCGACATAGGTCAGGTACCCCTCGGCGTCGCGGGTGGCGATGTCGCCCGTGTGGTGGAAGCCGCCCTCGCGCGAGCGCGCTGTCGCCTCGGGATCCGCGTAGTACCCGGCCATGAGCCCGAGCGGGCGCTCGGCGAGGTCGAGGCAGATCTCGCCCTCGGCCACGCCGTCGGCATCGCCGTCGACGCGGGCGCCCGTGACGGGATCCACGAGGACCACCGGATACCCGGGCAGCGGGCGGCCCATGGATCCGTCCTTCACGACCTGCCCCGGCGAGTTGCCCACGCAGGCGGTCATCTCGGTCTGCCCGAAGCCGTCCCGGATGGTGCCGCCCCAGGCGTCGCGCACGCGCCCGATCACCTCGGGGTTCAGCGGCTCACCCGCGCCGACGAGTTCACGCGGCGGATGCGGGAGCCGGCCCAGGTCGGCCTGGATCAGCATCCGCCAGACGGTCGGCGGTGCGCAGAAGGTCGTGACATGGTGCTGCTCCATGACCTCCATGAGGGTGTTCGCGTCGAAGCGGTCGTAGTTGTAGACGAACACGGTGGCCTCGGCGAGGAACGGCGAGTAGAAGCTCGACCATGCGTGCTTCGCCCAGCCCGGCGAGGAGATGTTGAGGTGCACGTCGCCCTCGCGCACGCCCAGCCACCACATGGTCGAGAGGTGCCCGACCGGGTAGGAGACGTGCGTGTGCTGCACGAGCTTGGGCCGGCTCGTGGTTCCCGAGGTGAAGTAGAGCAGGCTGGTGTCGCCCGCCGGGGTGGGGCCGTCGGGCTCGAAGTCGTCCGAGGCGCCGTGGGAGTCGGCGAAGTCGTGCCAGCCGTCGGGTGCGGGCGCACCGGGGGCATCGGGCACGGCGATGCGCACGATGTCGGCGGGCAGGCCGGCGACGCGGTCCGCGAGGGATCCGAGGGTCACGATGCCGCGGGCCTCGCCCTTCTCCGCCCGGTAGGCCAGATCCGCGGGCGAGAGCAGCGTCGAGGTCGGGATCGCGACCGCGCCGAGCTTGGTGAGACCGAGCATAGTCTCCCACAGGTCGATCGTGTTGCCGAGCATCACGATCACATGGTCGCCGCGGCGGATCCCGAGCCCGTGCAGCCAGTTCGCCACCTGGTCGGACCGCCGCGCCAGCTCGCCGTACGTCCAGGTCCGGCTGGTGAGATCGGCGGACACGATCTGCACGGCCGGGCGGTTCGGCGTCTCGCCGGCCACGACGTCGAACCACTCCAGCGCGAAGTTGAACGTGCGCAGCTCGGGCCAGTGGAAGACGGCCCGCGCCCGGGTGTAGTCGTTCGCATGCGCGAGCAGCAGATCGCGGGCGGAGCGGATCGCGGAGGTCGCCGCGGTGGCGGCACGGGGCTGGCTCATGGAGCCATCTTCGTCGCTCCGGACCGTTTCGGGGAGCGTCCGGGCCACGGGAAGCGCTCGTGCTCGGCGAGGCCGTCGCGCAATTCAGGCTGGAGCCCGCTCAGAGGCCGGATAGGGCCGGATGCGGGCCGGTGGCGGGAAACGAGCCTGAATTGTGCGATCGGCGTCCGGCCGACAGGATCCGGGGCGGGGTGCAATACG
Organism: Microbacterium sp. MMO-35; assembly: GCF_037147555.1. NCBI lineage: Bacteria > Bacillati > Actinomycetota > Actinomycetes > Micrococcales > Microbacteriaceae > Microbacterium > Microbacterium sp. MMO-35. The sequence continues at coordinate 495,234 of NZ_JBBCVH010000001.1, read as the reverse complement.
CTGGCGTGCGTCCCCGCCATCCACCGATCGGAGCAGCATGTCCGAGCCCCTGTTCGTCGAGATCGCCAACACGCCGCGCGACTACGCCTGGGGAAGGGTCGACGGCGTGGCCGGAGTGCTGGGCGCCGCGGGCACGGGCGGCCCCGAGGCGGAGCTGTGGCTCGGCGCGCATCCCGGATCCCCGGCCCGCACGGTCGGCGACGCGCCGTGGGCGACCCTTCTGGACTGGGAGCGGCAGGCCGGCGCCCGGCTGCCGTTCCTGCTGAAGATCCTCGTCTCGGCGGGCCCGCTGTCCCTGCAGGCGCATCCCACGCCGGCCCAGGCGGCCGCCGGCTTCGCGGATGAGAACGACCGGGGCATCCCGCTCGAGGCGTCGCACCGCAACTACAAGGACCCGTATGCCAAGCCGGAGCTGATCGTCGCGCTCGAGGACGGCTTCGAGGCGCTGTGCGGCTTCCGTTCGGTCGCGGAGATCCTCGTCGATGTCGACGAGCTCGCCGCACGCGCAGGATCCGATGCGCTCGCGCCGTGGCGCGCCGCACTGGCCGGTCCCGACGGGCTGCGCGCCGGGTTCTCCTGGCTGCTGGGCGGCGGCGCCGATGTGGATCTCGCGGTCGCCGCTCTGGTCGCCGCGGCCGTGGGCGAGGAGCGTTTCGAGCTGATCACCCGTCTCGCGGCGGCCTACCCCGGAGATCCGGGCATCGCGGTCGCGCTCATGTTGCGCCACGTCACGCTGGCCGCGGGGGAGTCGTTGTGGCTGCCGGCGGGCAACATCCACGCCTACCTGCGCGGTGCGGGCGTCGAGCTCATGGGGCCGAGCGACAACGTGCTGCGTGGCGGACTCACCCCGAAGCACGTCGACACCGCCGAGCTGGAGAAGGTGCTGACGTTCACCGCCTCGGAGGACGACCACCTCCTGCCCGTCGAGATCGCGGAGGGCGTGCGCAGCTACCGCCCGCGGATCCATGCGTCGGGAGCGGACGTGCCGTTCGAGCTGCTCGCCGTCACCGGTGCCGCGGACGTCGCCCTCGCCGGCCCGTCGATCGCGATCGCCACGGACGGCTCCTTCGCCCTCGCCGCGGAGGGCGCGGAGGTCGCGGAGGGCGCGGAGGTCGCCGTCGCGCGCGGCGCCGCGGTGTTCGTCACCCGCCCGGCGCAGGTGCGGGTCACCGGATCCGGCCGCCTCTGGATCGCGACCGCCGTCTGAGTCGCCCCGCGCGCGGCGCCCGCCCCGCGCCCCGCGCGCCCCGCGCCGCGCTCCCGCGCCGCGCTCCCGCGCCGCGCTCCCGCGCCGCGCTCCCGCGCCGCGCTCCCGCGAGACCGAACCTCCGTCTCGAGACCGACGAAACGAACCGCGGTCTCGGGACTCGGGTTCGGTTTCGCGGGTGCCTCGTCGTGCGCTGGCGTCGTCGGCGCCATGACCTGAGGCGGAGCGCCCGGTAGCGTATTACCGTGAACAGCTCCGTCGCCCGTCGTGTGCTCGGGCTGTCCGTCCAGGAGTGGGCGCTCGTCGGGATCACGATGATCTGGGGCGGCACGTTCCTCGTCGTGCACACCGCGATGCAGCACTCCGGGCCCTGGTTCTTCGTCGGGTTCCGCTTCCTCGCGGCCGGGCTCTTCGCCGCCGCGATCTTCTGGCGGTCGCTGCGGGGTATGTCCTGGCGCGAGCTCGGCGCAGGCGCCGCGATCGGCGCGGCCATCTACGGCGGCTACGGTCTGCAGACGGCGGGCCTCCAGACCATCGACTCCTCGACCAGCGCGTTCATGACGGCGTTCTACGTGCCGCTCGTGCCGCTGCTGCAGTGGCTCGTGCTGCGCAAGCCGCCCCGCGCGCTCACGCTGGTCGGCGCAGGACTCGCGTTCGTCGGCCTGCTGCTGGTCGCCGGGATCGGATCCCGGGGGATCCAGCTCGGCACGGGCGAGATCCTCACGCTCATCAGCACGCTGCCGATCGCCGGCGAGATCATCCTGATCAGCCTCTTCGGCGGGCGGTTCGACGTCGGACGGCTCACCGTGGTGCAGCTGCTCACCGCCTCGGTGCTGGGGTTCGCGACGATGCCGCTGGCCGGAGAGCCGATCCCCGCCTTCGACCCCGTCTGGCTGATCGCGGGGCTCGCCATGGGGCTGGCGAGCGGGCTCATCCAGCTCACCATGAACTGGGCGCAGCGTTCCGTGTCGGCGACCCGCGCCACCATCATCTACACGGGCGAGCCGGTGTGGGCCGGCGTCGTCGGACGGATCGCGGGGGAGAGGATCCCCCCGCTCGCGATCCTCGGGGCCGGGCTCATCATCGCCGGCACCCTGCTCAGCGAGCTGCAGCCCCGGCGCGCCGACGGCGGCGCGGCCGAGGACCCCGGGGCGGAGGATCCGGCGCCGGACGAGCCGGGCGACGACCGGGCGACGGACGACCGCGCGGAGGGTCCGGCGCAGGATCCGGAACCGGAGGGACGGGAGGCGGCGCCCCGAGCGGGCGCCTAGGATCCCGCGCGTAGACTGGACGGGTCCGCCCGACACGCCGCGGCGGCGCCGAGCCCGCGATGCCATTGCGGCGTGCTCGCCCCAAGCACAGGACCCGAGGATCCGTCATGTCAGCCACTCGCACGCTCACGCTGCGTCAGGTGCAGCTCGCGCGCGCCGCCCTCGCCGCGGTCGCGGCCCTCATGATCACGTTCTCGGCGGACCACTCGGCGACCGTGGGACTGGCGGTGTTCAGCGGATTCGCTCTGGTCACCGCGCTCATCCATATCCTCAGCGCCTGGCTGATGGCGCCTTCGGGCTGGCGCTGGCCCTTCATCCTGCTCGCCGCGGTGTCGATCCTCACCGGCATGGCCGGCGGTGTGCCCGCCTGGCGCTCCACCCCGATGTTCTTCGTGATGGTGATCGCCTGGGGGGCGCTGACCGGGCTCATCGAGCTCATCGCGGGCATCCGCGCCCGTCGGCTCGCGCGCACCGGCGACGCTCCGGCCGTGGTCGCCGACGGCGCCCGCGACGCGATCCTCGTCGGATCCCTGGGGCTGGCTCTCGCCGTCGGACTGCTGTGCGTGCCGACGACCTACGCGCTGCGTTACTCGATCGCCGAGGCGGGGTCGTTCACCTTGACCGGCATCACCCTCGCCGTGGGGATCTTCGGCGCCTATGCCGCGGTCGTCGCGGTGTTCCTGGGTATCGCGGGTCTCAGCCCGCGCTCCCGCACCTCCATCGACGCGGGTGCAGAAACCGCCGCCGCCGGGACGGCGCCGGCCGAGAACGAAGGATCCGCATGACCGAGAACACCAGGCGCAGGGATCTGTTCCGGCCGGTGCAGCTGATCGGGCTGTCGCTGCTGTGCGGCGTCTTCGCCGGGATGGTCACGCTGATCGCGACGGGCGCGTTCACCGACAAGGTGATGCGCATGGTCGACAAGGGCACCTACGCGGGCATCCCGCCGTGGAACCTCGCCTTCATCGTCACCGGCGGGATCTTCATCGCCGCACTGCTGATCCTGTCGATCCTGATCCTCGCGGTCGACCCCGCGGACTTCACCAAGCCGCACGACCGCCCCGTGCTCTACGACAAGACCGACGACGGGGATGCACCCGCAGACGGTGCCGCGGACGCCGGCAGCGCCCCGGGCGACGCGCCGCAGATCTGAGCCGCGGGGAATAGCGCGGGCCGGTCGAGCCTTGACCCGAAGGTGAGCATGACCGTCGACCGCGACTCTGTGGGATTCCGTTCCGAGCGCGGCCCCGTGCTGCTCTCACTGATGCTGGCCACGGGCCTCATCGCGATGGACGCCACCATCCTCGCGACGGCTGTGCCCAGCGTCGTGCACGATCTGGGCAGCTACCAGCAGTTCCCGTGGCTGTTCTCGGTCTACCTGCTCGCGCAGGCGGTGAGCGTGCCGATCTACTCGAAGCTCGCCGACACCGTCGGCCGCAAGCCGATCATCCTCATCGGGATCGCGCTGTTCCTGCTCGGATCCATCCTCTGCGGCTTCGCCTGGAGCATGCCCTCGCTCATCCTGTTCCGCCTCGTGCAGGGGCTCGGAGCCGGGGCCGTGGGCCCCATGGCGATGACGATCGTCGGCGACATCTACACCGTGTCCGAGCGGGCGATCGTGCAGGGCTACATCGCCAGCGTGTGGGCGATCAGCTCGGTCGTCGGCCCCGCCCTCGGCGGCGTGTTCGCGCAGCTCGACATGTGGCGGCTGATCTTCTTCATCAACGTCCCGCTGTGCCTCATCGCGGGGTGGATGCTGCTGCGGCACTTCCACGAGCAGGCAGAGCGCCGACGGCACCGGATCGATTACGTCGGGGCCGCGCTGCTGACCCTCGGGCTGACCGGCATCATCCTCGGCGTGCTCGAGGGCGGCAACGCCTGGGCGTGGCTGTCGCCGCAGAGCCTCATCTGCTTCGTCGGAGGGGCGGCCGCGATCGTGGTCTTCGCGCTCGTGGAGCGCCGCGCGGCCGAGCCGATCATCGACTTCCGCCTGATCTCGAGCCGGCTGATCCTCACCACGACCCTCGCCTCGTTCGCGATCGGCGCGCTGCTGACCGGCGTGACGAGCTTCGCGCCGGCCTACCTCGAGGGGTCGATCGGCGTCGTCCCGCTGCTGTCCGGACTGGCGGTCGCCGCCATGACCCTGGGCTGGCCGCTCTCGGCAGCCAACGCGGGCCGGCTGTACCTGCGCCGCGGATTCCGCTTCACGGCTCTCATCGGATCCGCGATCGCGACGATCGGCGCACTCGGGCTCGCGCTGATCGGCCCCTACCCCAACGCGTTCTCGCTCGCCGCGGTCGCGTTCGTGATCGGATTCGGCCTCGGCTGGACGGCGGCGCCCACGCTCATCGTGGCGCAGGCGTCGGTGGGCTGGGGAGAGCGCGGTGCGGTCACCGGCATGAACACGTTCGCCCGGTCGGCCGGAGCAGCCGTCGGCGTCGCCGTCTACGGCGCGATCTCCAACGCGGTGATGGCCGCCGGAGGGGGTTCGGGGGATCCGGCCACGGTCGTGCATGCGTCGACGTGGGTGTTCGTCGCGGCTGCGGTGACGGCCGCGCTCATGCTGCTCGCCATCTTCGCGATGCCGAAGGACCGCGCAGGCGAGTACTCCGGCGCGCCCGCGGCGGTGCCGGCCGAGGCCTGACCCCCGGGCGGTCCCGGCCCGGTGCGTGCGCCCGGGGCGTCCGGTCTGTGCGCCCGGGTCGTGCGGTCCGTGCGCCCGGGTCGTCCGGTCCGTTCGTCCGGTCGTCCTGTCCGTGTGCCCGGTCGTGCGGTCCGGGCTTGCCGTTTCGGCCCGGTGCTGGCTCGCGGTCACAGCCCGGGTCAGCCCAATTTCGGCCCGTTTCGCTCGGTTGCGGTAGGCCTTACGTCGACCCTCCCCGCACAATTCAGGTCAGAAACATGGGAACCCGCCGTTCCAGGCGCGGAACGGCGGGTTCTCCGAGGCCGGGCCTGAATTGCGCGGCCTCAACCACCGAACAGTGTGAACGCAGCCAGCGCGGCTACTTCGCCAGGGTCTCGGCGAGCCCGACGTAGGTCGCCGGGGTCAGCGCGAGCAGGCGCTGCTTGGCGGCGTCGCCGATCTCCAGCCCCTGCACGAACTCGGCGAGCTCGGCCGCGCCCACGCGGTGACCGCGGGTCAGCTCCTTGAGCAGCGCGTAGGGATCCTGGATCGTGGAGCGGCCGGCGACGACCTCCGCGCGGATCACCGTCTGGATCGCCTCGCCGAGCACCTCCCAGTTGGTGTCGAGGTCGGCGAGCAGCACGTCCCGCGAGAGCGAGATCTCGTTCAGGCCCCGGCGCAGGTTGTCCAGCGCGAGCAGCGAGTGCCCGAAGGCGACGCCGATGTTGCGCTGCGTCGTCGAGTCGGTGAGGTCGCGCTGCAGGCGGCTCGTGACGAGGGTCTGCGAGAGCGAGTTCAGCAGGGCGCCGGACAGCTCGAGGTTCGCCTCGGCGTTCTCGAAGCGGATCGGGTTGATCTTGTGCGGCATGGTCGAGGATCCGGTCGCGCCGGCGACGGGGATCTGCGCGAAGTAGCCCAGCGAGATGTACGTCCAGATATCCGTCGCGAGGTTGTGCAGGATCCCGCCCGCGTGACGCACGTGGTCGTACAGCTCGACCTGCCAGTCGTGCGACTCGATCTGGGTCGTGAGGATGTTGAAGTCGATCCCCAGGCCCTCGATGTACTCGCGCGCCAACTCCGGCCAGTCCACGGAGGGCTCGGCGGCGAGGTGCGCCGACCAGGTGCCCGTCGCGCCGGAGAATTTCGCCAGGTACTCGGATCCCTGGATCCGGGAGACGACGCGCTCCAGGCGCCAGGCGAAGACGGCGAGCTCCTTGCCCATGGTGGAGGGCGTCGCGGGCTGGCCGTGCGTGCGGGACAGCATCGCGGCGTCGGCGTGCTCGACCGCGAGTTCGCGGAGCTTGGCGATCACGTCCTGCAGGGCGGGCAGCCACACCCGCTCGACCGCGCGCTTGACGGTCAGCGCGTACGAGGCGGAGTTGATGTCCTCGCTCGTGCAGGCGAAGTGCGTCAGCTCGGCGATCGCGTCCAGGCCCAGGGCGGACAGGCGGTCGCGGACGAGGTACTCCACGGCCTTCACGTCGTGGCGGGTCACCGCCTCCTTCTCGGCGAGCCAGTCGATCTCGGCCTGACCGAAGTCGTGGTAGAGGCCGCGCAGGCGCTCCTTGTCGGCGTCCGCGAGAGGGGCGGTGCCGAACAGCGAGCGATCGGTGAGGGCGATCAGCCACTCCACCTCGACCTCGACGCGGGCACGGTTCAGGCCCGCCTCGGACAGGTAGTCGGCGAGGCCGGCGACAGCGGCGCGGTAGCGGCCGTCGAGCGGGCTGAGGGGCTGGACGGGGAGCGAGGCGGTCACGGGGGTCCTCCGGGAAGAGTCGTGGATCCGGGCCGCCGGTGTCACGGACGCGGCGGTCGGATGGCGGGTTCGAGCTGGCGGAACAGGCCGTGGCTCGCGCTCTCGATCATACCGAGCACCTCGTCGAACACCGGGGCGTCCGCGTAGTAGGGGTCGGGCACGTCCAGCGCGCCCTGGTGCTCGAACGAGGCGCCGTGGTGCTCGAAGGAGAGCAGCAGGGTCACCTTGCCCTCCTCGGACTCATCGCGCGCCCACTGCCGCAGGATCCGCTCGTGCGTGCGGTCCAGGGCGACGACCAGGTCGTTCTCGGCGAAGTCGTCGTAGGTGAACTGCCGGGCGCGGTGTGCCGAACCGTCGTAGCCGCGGCGGGCGAGGGCATCGATCGTGCGGCGATCCGCCTGCTCGCCGACGTGCCAGTCGCCGGTGCCCGCGCTCGTCGAGACGATGCGGTCGCCGAGACCCTGTGCTGCGGCGATGTCGCGGAAGACGACCTCCGCCATGGGGGACCGGCAGATGTTGCCCGTGCACACGAAGATCACGCGGAACGGGTCCGACTCGGTCATGGCTCCATTGTGCCGCACCGCGCCGGCCGCCCGAGTGCGGGGAGGGGCTCGCACGGTGGTCGTCCTGCACAGCGCGGAAGGCCCCGGGGGAGTGCACGGAGTGCGGCCGCCGCGCCCCGGGACGCTGCGCCGGAGCGCAGTGTGGATGCCATGCCGACCGTCGCCCCCGCCACCGCCGAAGGATCCTGGATGCTCGCCGAGGCGCTGCTGCGCTGCCTGAGCGCCCGCGATCGGCTCGACCGTGTGCTCGCCGATCTGCGTGCGCTCGTCGTCGACTGCGCCTGGAAGGCCCGCGCGATCGAGCTGATGCTCGACCGGTGCACCGAGCAGCAGCATGTGCTCACGGGGGTGGTCGATCTCCTGGAATCGATCGAGTCCGGGCTGCGGGCGGGGTGACGGCGTGGGCGGAGAGGTGGAGATCACCCACGGCGGGATCGTCGCGGTCGACCCCGACGGGCTGCGGGCGATGGCCGGCCGGGTGCGAGCTGATGCCGCGGCGGTGCAGGTCGCGCGGGAGGAACTGCTCGAGATCCCCGTGCTCGTCGAGGCGTCCGGGCTCGCCGCCCGGCTGCCGCTCGGGGGCCTCGGAGCGGTGTGGGCGGCCACGGGGCGTCTCGACGCGATCGACTCCGCGCTCGACGAGGTCGCGAGTGCGACGGCGACCATGGCGGACGTCTTCGAGATCGCCGAGCTGCGCGCGTGGCGTCAGATGCCGGGTCCGGCGGATCCGGAGCTCGTGAAGGGATCCCTGCACCGCATCGACGAGCTCCTCGCACGCAATCCGGGACTGGTGCAGATGCAGCGCGAACTGCGGGAGGGATGGGCGCGCGCTGTCTTCGACGGGTTCGCCGCCGTGCCGGGAGCCCCGCTCTCCGAGATGCAGGGAACCGCGGGCGACCTGCTCGCGGCGCTGAGCCCCGCCGTGCGGGTGGCCCTCCTGACCGGGGGCGCGACCGAGGCCGGCATGTCCCAGGGCGCCCTGCTTCTGCTGATGCTGCTGGCGCCGGGCCTCGGGCAGACGCCGCGCGCACCGCTCGAGCCGACACCGGGCGTCGTGTTCGTCGACGGGGTCCCCGGACCGGGCGCACCGGGGCGGGGCGCGGTGGGGCCGCGTCCCGGGGACCTGCTCCTCACGTCCCGCCCGGGGCGGCTCGCCGGCGGATCGACGGCCGCCGGTGCTCTGCCGGTTCCCGCGGCCCCGGCCTCCCTGAGCGACGCGATCAGCCGGATCCCCTTCGGCGAGGGGCCGCAGGTGCGCGTCGAGAGGTACGTCCTGGCGGACGGCTCGGCCCGCGTGGTGGCCTACGTCGACGGCACGCGGCCGGGGCGGCCGGATACGGAGCCCTGGGACATGCGGTCGAACGTGCAGGCGTATCTCCGGCGCGAGGAGTCCGACTCGTACAAAGCCACGGTCGCCGCCCTCCGGGCCGCGGGCGTGGACGAGAAGACGCCCGTCGACCTCGTCGGCTACTCGCAGGGCGGCATGAACGTCGACCTGATCGCACAGTCCGGCGCGTTCACCGTGCAGGGCGTCTACACGATCGGCTCGCCGGTCGAACCCGCGCTGCCCGGCGACGTGATGCACGTCGCCGTACGGCACACCGACGATCCGGTGGCCGGTCTCGCGGGAGGCGGGAGGCCGGACGGATCCGGGTCGCCGCAGAGCGTGGTGATCACGCGCGCGGCTGTGCCGGGTCACGGCATCGACGCGGGCATGCCCGCGCATCGGTTCGGGGAGTACCGCGAGACCGTGCAGAGGGCCGAGCAGTCCGGGGACCCGCGTATGACGGCGATCCGTGACCGATTCGCGGCCTATGACGGCGCGAGCCTGATCGACTCCACGGACTTCACCGCGACACGGGTGACGGAGTCGGGATGACGAGCGGGAGGGCGCCTCGTGGATCCTCAGCGATCCCGGTCGCGCTGGCGCTGCGGGCGCAGGATCGCGTTGAAGATCGCGTTGATGACGGCGATGAGGAAGGCCGCCACGATCGTCCAGCCGAAACCGCCGACCGCCAGCCCCCATCCCCAGAAGCCCGTGATCCAGGAGGTGAGCCAGAGCAGGAACCCGTTGATGACGAGCGAGATCAGCCCGAGGGTGAGGATGTACAGCGGTATCGCGACCACCTTCACCACGGTGCCGACGATCGTGTTCACGATCGCGAAGACCGCACCGATCGCGAGCAGGGTGACCACCAGGGGGATCTGGCCGCCCGGCGGGTACGGAGTGACCGTGACCTCGAGGATGGTGATCAGGCTCACGACCCAGATGGCGAAGGCGTTCACGACGACGCGGATGAGAAACCTCATGGGCTGATTCTCGCACTTGAAACCGGGATCCGGCGGGGAGTCTCGCCCGGAACGCGCGCGATGACGGGCCGGGCGCCAGGGCGGAGCGCGGATCTAGACTCGACCCGTGAGCGAAGAGATCCTGCCCCGCATCCGTGCCGAGATCGCGGCCCTCCCGCCGTACCGTCAGGGCAAGCAGGCCGGCGCCGATGCGTTCAAGCTGTCCAGCAACGAGAACCCGTTCGAGCCGCTGCCGTCGGTCGTCACCGCCCTCACCGCCGGCGCGCCGATCAACCGCTACCCCGATGCCACGGCCGCGGCGCTGCGTGCGCGGATCGGCGAACGCTACGGCGTCGCCCCCGACGCGGTGCACGTCGCCTCGGGCAGCGTCGCGATCCTCTACCAGCTGGTGCAGGCGGCGGCCACGGTCGGCGATGAGGTCGTCTACGCCTGGCGCTCCTTCGAGGCGTATCCGGGGCTGCCGCTGGTGGCGGGGGCGACCGGCGTGCAGGTGCCGCTGACCGCCGACGCCCGCCACGACCTCGACGCGATGGCGGCGGCGATCACCGACCGCACCCGCGTGGTGATCGTGTGCACGCCGAACAACCCGACCGGCCCGATCGTGACCAGCGCCGAGTTCGCGGCCTTCGTCGAGAAGGTGCCGCGGGACGTGCTGATCGTGCTCGACGAGGCCTACGCCGAGTTCGTCACCGCCCCCGACGCCGTCGACGGCCTGGCCGAGCGCATCTTCGAGGCGCATCCCAACGTCGTCGTGCTGCGCACCTTCTCCAAGGCGTACGGGCTCGCCGGCCTCCGCGTCGGCTACGCGATCGGCAACCCGCGGGTGCTCGACGCCGCCCGCACCACGGCGATCCCGCTCTCGGTCACGGCCGCCGCGGAAGGCGCCGCGATCGCGAGCCTGGACGCCGAGGAGGAACTGCGCGCCAGGGTGGCCGTCATCGTCGAGCGCCGGGCGGAGCTGCGCGACGGCCTGCGCGCCCAGGGGTGGGACGTGCCCGATGCGCAGGGCAACTTCGTCTGGCTGCCCACGGGCGAGGCGACCGCCGACGTGGCCGCGGCGTTCGAGGAGGCGGGTCTCATCGTCCGCGCCTTCCCGGGAGACGGCATCCGGATCTCGGTCGGCGAGGCGGAGTCGCTTCCCCGCGTGCTCGCCGTCGCCGCCGCGCAGCGCGCCTGACGCCCCGGGCGACGCCCGCCGTCCGCGCTTCGCCCGCCGTCCGCACGTCCGTCCGTCGTCCGCGCGTCCGTCGTGCGCGCGCCCCGCACGTCCGCCCGCGCGTCCGCCCGCACGTCCGTCCGCACGTCCGTCCGTTGTCCGTCCGTCCGCCGTCGCACGAGGCGCTCGACGGGGCCGCGAGAGATGCAAGGCATCCCACGCAAAAAGCTAGGGGGACCTGGCATAAATGCATGGGACACCTGGATATCCGCGAGCCCGCATGCGTCCGTGGGGATCGTCACAGGACCTCCGGCATCGTTTGTGCGCACCCTCCACTGCGAAGCGCGAAACGTCGGTTAGCGTAGACAAGGTGACTGACGCCGATATCCCCGTCGTCCGCGTCCTCGACGCCGACGGAAGCTACGCCCCGAACGCCGCGGCGGAGGAGTATCTGCCTCTGATCGAGGCGCTCCCCGATGGCGAGATCGAGCAGTTCTACCGGGACATGGTCGCGATCCGCGCGATCGACACCCAGGCGACCAACCTGCAGCGCCAGGGCCAGCTCGCTCTCTGGCCGCCGAGCCGGGGGCAGGAGGCGGCCCAGGTCGGATCCGCCCGCGCCGCCCGTCCGCAGGACACGATCTTCCCGTCCTATCGCGAGCACGTCGTGACCCGTATTCGCGGTGTGGATCCGGTCGACATCATCAAGCTCATGCGCGGCACCTCGAACGGCGGCTGGGATCCGACCGATCCCCGCAACGGCAACACGCGCATCTACACCCTCGTGCTCGGCTCGCAGACCCTGCACGCCACGGGACTGGCCATGGGGCTCGTCTTCGACGGCAAGTGCGGCACGGGTGACCCGGATCGCGACGAGGCCGTCATGGTCTACTACGGCGACGGCGCCTCCAGCCAGGGCGACGTGCACGAGGCGATGGTGTTCGCCGCGAGCTACCGCACCCCCGAGGTCTTCTTCCTGCAGAACAACCACTGGGCGATCTCGGTGCCGGTGAGCACACAGTCCCGCGTTCCGCTCGTGCAGCGCGGTATCGGCTACGGCATCCCCTCGGTGCAGGTGGACGGCAACGACGTGCTTGCGAGCTACGCGGTGACCCGCCGGGCGCTCGACGAGGCACGGGGCGGCGACGGCCCGCGCGCGATCGAGGCCGTCACCTACCGCATGGGCGCGCACACCACGAGCGACGACCCCACGAAGTACCGCGGCAGCGACGAGGAGCAGGAGTGGGCGCGGCGCGATCCGATCGCCCGCCTCCGCGCCCACCTCGAGCACCGCGGCGCGGCCGGATCCGTCTTCGCCGACGCGGAGGCCGAGGCGGCCGAGGCGGCGGAGGACCTGCGGGTGCGCACCCTCGAGCTCACCTCGCCGGGGCCCGAGGCGATCTTCGACCACGTCTACACCGATCCGCACCCGCTCATGGCCGAGCAGAAGGCCTGGCAGGCGCAGTACGAAGCCTCGTTCGCGGCAGAAGGGCAGGGGGGCCACCGATGAGCACCATTGAGACGACCGCGGGCACGAGCATCGAGACGATGCCGTTCAGCAAGGCGCTGAACGCGGGGCTGCGCAAGGCGATGGAGGACGACCCGCGCGTCATCCTCATGGGCGAGGACATCGGCGCGCTCGGCGGCGTTTTCCGCGTCACCGAGCACCTGCAGCGGGACTTCGGCCCGCAGCGGGTGCTGGACACCCCGCTCGCCGAGTCGGGCATCGTCGGCACCGCGATCGGCCTGGCGATGGGCGGGTTCCGCCCGGTCATCGAGATCCAGTTCGACGGCTTCGTCTTCCCCGCCTTCGACCAGATCACCACGCAGCTCGCGAAGATCACGGCGCGGCATCAGGGCGCGGTGTCGATGCCGGTCGTGATCCGCATCCCCTACGGCGGGCACATCGGCGCGGTCGAGCATCACCAGGAGAGCCCCGAGACCTACTTCGCGCACACCCCGGGCCTCCGCGTGGTGTCGCCGTCGACGCCGAACGACGCGTACTGGATGATCCAGGAGGCGATCGCCTCGAACGACCCGGTCGTGTTCCTCGAGCCCAAGAGCCGCTACTGGCCCAAGGGCGAGGTCGACCTCGCCGCGCCCGCGCTGCCGCTGCACGCCTCGCGGATCGTGCGCCGCGGATCCGACGTCACCCTCGTCGGTCATGGCGCCATGGTGTCGACGCTGCTGCAGGCGGCGGCGCTCGCCGAGACGGAGGGCACCAGCTGCGAGGTCGTCGACCTGCGCTCGCTCTCGCCCGTCGACTACGGGCCGATCCTCGACTCCGTGCGCTCCACGGGCCGCATGGTCTACGCGCAGGAGGCGCCGGGGTTCGTGAGTCTCGGCAGCGAGATCGCCGCGACCGTCATGGAGCGCGCGTTCTACGCGCTGGAGGCGCCGGTGCTGCGGGTGTCGGGCTACGACACCCCGTTCCCGCCCGCGAAGCTCGAGGGCGTCTACCTGCCGGATCCGGACCGGATCCTCGAGGCCGTCGATCGATCCCTCGCGTACTGATGGATCGCACAACTCAGGCCGGCCGGTTCCGGAACGCCCGAATCACGCCTTGCGCCACGGGTGGCCGAGGCTCCAGCCTGAATTGCGCGTCCGCCTCGCTCCGAAAGGAAACCCGATGAGCACCCAGACCTTCACCCTCCCGGACGTCGGCGAGGGGCTGACCGAGGCCGAGATCGTCACGTGGCGGGTCGCCCCCGGCGACGTCGTCGCGGTCAACGACGTGATCTGCGAGATCGAGACGGCCAAGTCGCTCGTCGAGCTGCCGTCGCCGCACGCCGGCACCGTCGGCGAGCTGCTGGTGCCCGAGGGGAAGACCGTCGACGTCGGCACCGCGATCATCACGTTCGTGTCCGAGGGAGCCGCCCCGGCCGCGTCGTCCGCCGCCCCCGCCGCCCCCGCCGCGGAGGAGGGATCCGGATCCGTGCTCGTCGGTTACGGCTCCGGTGCGGAGGCCACCTCGCGCCGGCGGCGTCCGGCGGAGCGCCCCGTGCGCTCCACGGTCGGCGTGATCGCGAAGCCGCCGATCCGAAAGTTGGCGCGCGACCTCGGCGTCGATCTGACGCAGGTCTCCCCGTCCGGCGCCGACGGAGAGGTCACCCGCGACGACGTCATGAAGCACGCCGAGCAGGCGAGCGTGTTCCGCAACATCCAGACCCCCGAGTGGGGCGACGTGCGGGAGGAGACCGTGCCCGCGCCGCAGCCCGCTCCCGTGGGCCTGGCCCGCGGGATCTCGCCCGCCCGGGCCGGCGCCGACGAGAGCCGCACCGAGTCGATCCCGGTCAAGGGCGTGCGCAAGGCGACGAGCTCGGCCATGGTGCAGAGCGCCTACTCGGCCCCGCACGTGACCGTGTGGAAGGAGGTCGATGCGACCCGCACCATGGAGCTCGTGAAACGCCTCAAAGCCTCGCCCGACTTCGCCGACATCAAGGTGTCGCCGCTGCTGATCGTCGCCCGCGCGGTGATCTGGGCCGTGCGCCGCACCCCGATGGTCAACGCCGCATGGATCGACACCGCCGACGGCGCCGAGATCGCGGTGCGCCACTACGTGAACCTCGGCATCGCCGCGGCCACCCCGCGGGGCCTGCTCGTGCCGAACATTAAGGACGCGCAGGAGATGGGCATGAAGGATCTCGCCCGCGCCCTGAACCGGCTCACCACGACGGCCCGCGAGGGCAAGTCGACGCCCGCCGACCAGCAGGGCGGCACCATCACGATCACCAACATCGGCGTGTTCGGGATGGACGCGGGCACCCCGATCATCAATCCCGGCGAGGCCGGCATCGTCGCCATGGGCACGATCAGCCAGAAGCCGTGGGTCGTCGACGGCGAGGTGCGCCCGCGCTGGGTGACGACGGTTGCCGGCTCCTTCGACCACCGCGTCGTGGACGGCGATGGCATGAGCCGCTTCATCGCCGACGTCGCCGCCGTCCTCGAGGAGCCCGCCCTGCTCGTGGACTGAGAGGGATCCTGGTCCGTTCGGGGCTCGCTCAACGACCCCAGGCGAGCCCTCCGGCTCAGGCGTGCAGCCGCTGGGCCACGAGCTGCGGGAGGCCGACCGTCCGCGCGGCGGCCAGGGCTGTGGACACCGCGCCCTCCAGCACGATGTCGGCCCCGAGGCGGGAGCGCAGGATCGTCGGCGCGGGAAGGTCGAGCAGCGGGCGCAGCACGTCGCGGGCCGCGTCCAGGACGGGCTGGATGCTCTCGGCGATCGCGCCGCAGACGATCACGCGGTCGGGGTCGTAGGTGCTGCCGAGCACGGCCACCACCCGGGCGAGGAACGCACCGGCGCCGCGGACCACCTGCGCCGCATCGGGGTCGCCGGAAGCGGCGAGGGCGAGGATCCGGTCCGCGCGCAGGCCGCCGGCGTCGAGGTCTGCGAGCGCCCCGCGCGGTGACGCCGCCCCCGAGGCGAGCAGTTCGCCCGCGATCCGCGTGATCGCGGGCCCCAGCCCCTCCGCCGAGTCCACGCCGCGCACGTGGTCGAAGAGCACCATCTCGCCCACGCCGCCGTGCGCGCCGTGCAGGATGTGCCCGTCCACGACGGCGCCCGCGCCGAACCGCTCGCCGGCGATGAGCGCGATGTAGTCGCGGCAGCCGACCGCCTCGCCCAGATCGCCCTCGGCGGCGGCGGCGAGCACGGCGTCGTTCTTGATCTCGACGACCGGCGCCCACCCCGCCAGCAGCTCGGCGAGGCCGGGGTTGGTGCGCTCCCAGAAGCCGTCGGGGTGCGGCGGCGACGACCCGTTGCGCGCGACGGGGGCCGCGACGCCGGCGCACAGCGCCAGGACGCGGTCGCGGGGGACTCCGCTCGCGGTCAGGGCGGCGTCGAGACGGGTGAGGATCGCCGTGCGCCGCTGACCCACGGTGTGCTGCGGATCCAGGTCGGCGCGGACGTGCGCGAGCGGCGTGCGCGCCAGGTCGGTCACCGTCACGCCGAGGTGGGTGTCCCCGGCGTCCAGGGCGATCACGGCGCCGAGATCGGACGGCAGCTCGAAGCGCCGGGCCGGGCGGCCCGCGGAGTACTCGCCGGCGTCGCGCGCGTTCGCGAGCTCGCGGATCACCCCGGCCGCCACCAGGGTGTCGATCGCGTCGATGGTGGTCGAGCGGGTGAGCGAGGCGCCCGCCATCGCCTCGGTCGCGGTGAACGGGCCGCGCCCCCACGCGAAGTCCAGCACCTGGCCGAGGCTCGGTCGCGCGGCGCCCGCGGCCGTGGCCGGCGATGCGCCGGTCCCGGGAACCCTGACGGGCCCCGCGCCGCGATCGGCGGGGGTCGTGTCGGGCGCGGTCGTTCTCGGCATTCGTGCTTGACCTCTCGGGTGGACCTCTGTCAGAGTATCCCTTGCCCGAGTTAATTCGGGAACAAAATCTAATCTCCGGAACAAGATCCGGGCCGAGGACGGCCGGATCCCGGAAGGGACGAGGACAAGGGTGTCTGCAAGAAGCACGCGGATCGCGAGGGCGCTCGCCGCCGTCGCCGCGCTCGCCGTCGTCGGGGGAGCCCTCGCGGGCTGCGCCCCCGCCGACGGGCGCGAGACGATCCGCTTCACGTTCAGCAAACGCGAGGCGATCGACTTCATGACCAAGAAGGTCGCGGAGTACAACGCCTCGCAGGACAAGGTCCGCGTGGTCATCGACACCTCGGGCGTCGACGTCGTCTCGGCGAGCTTCGTGCGCGGCAACCCGCCCGACCTCATGCTCGCCAACTACAACATGGAGGTCGCGCGCTTCGTCTCGCGTTGCGCGCTCAGCGACCTGAGCGGCACGAAGGCCGCGGGCCAGATCGCCGACACGTACCAGCCGCTGCTCGACCAGTACGGCACCTGCGCCGGCCGCACGAGCGCCCTGCCGTACTCGGTCATGGCCGCATCGGTCATCTACAACAAGCAGATCTTCGCCGAGCACCACATCGCGGTGCCGACCACGTGGGACGAGCTCATCGCGGCCTGCGACGCGCTCAAGGCCGCCGGGGTCACCCCGTTCTACGCGACGCTCAAGGACGACTGGACGGTCGGACAGGGCTGGTACGACTACGCTGCCGGCGGATCCCTCGACGTGCTCGACTTCTTCCAGCGGCTGAACGCCGAAGGGGCGGAGGTCGGACCCGGCTCCGACACCTCGTTCCAGAAGGACTTCGCCGAGCCCATGGCCAAGATGCAGCAGCTGCTCGGCTCCTACGTCAACAAGGACGCAGCGAGCCGCGGCTACGGCGATGGGAACCTCGCCTTCTCGAAGGGGCAGGCCGCGATGTACCTGCAGGGCCCGTGGGCGTTCAGTGAGATCGCGAAGACCGCACCCGACCTGCCGCTCGGGACGTTCCCGCTGCCGATGACCGACAGCACGAAGGATCTGAAGGTGCGCGTCAATCTCGACCTCGCCGCGATGATCCCCGAGGGATCCCGGCACAAGGCCGCCGCGCGCGACTTCCTCGAGTACCTGTATCAGCCGCAGAACATCGAGGCGTACAACGCCTCGCAGCTCGGGTTCACGCCCACCGCCTCTGCGGCCGCGCCGGACGACCCCCGCATCGCCGGGATGATCCCGTACGTGGACAGGGGGCAGGTCTATCAGGGGCCGTCGGTGCTGGTGCCGAAGACGATCCCGGTCTTCAACTACGCGCAGGCGATGGGGCTGGGCGCGAAGCCCGCGACGACCCTCGCCACGATGGACGCCGACTGGGCCCGGCTCGCGTTCCGCGCGCCGGCGGCCCGTGACACGAAGGGAGCGGCGAAGTGACCACCACGACCACGATCGTCACCCAGGGCGATCGCACGGCCCGCCGGAGCACCCGCCGCGTCGAGCCGATCTACTACCTGTTCCTGCTGCCGAGCCTGATCCTGTTCACGCTCGCGATCACGGTCCCCGCGATCATCGGCATCTTCTTCAGCTTCACCGACTCCATCGGCATCGGCGACTGGAGCTTCAACGGGGTGACCAACTACGTCGCCGCGTTCAGCGATCCCGCCATCCTGCAGAGCTACCTGTTCACGTTCGGGTTCTCCCTTGCGACGGTGATCGTGGTGAACGTGATCGCGTTCCTGCTCGCGGTCGGGCTCACCTCGCGGATCCGGTTCAAGGCCGGGCTGCGCACGATCTTCGTGATCCCCATGGTGATCTCGGGCATCATCATCGCCTACGTCTTCAACTTCCTCTTCTCGAACTCGATCCCCGGGCTCGGGAACGCGACCGGGATCGAGTGGCTGCAGACGAGCATCCTCGCGAACCCCGACTTCGCCTGGGTCGCGATCGTGATCGTGACGGCATGGCAGGCGATCCCCGGCACGCTGCTCATCTACATCGCGGGGCTGCTGTCGGTGCCGGGCGAGGTGTACGAGGCCGCCGCGATCGACGGGGCCTCCCAGACGCAGCAGCTCACCCGCATCACGGTGCCGCTGGTGTTCGGCTACGTCGTGATCAACGTGATCCTCGGGTTCAAGGGCTTCCTCAACGCCTACGACATCATCGTCGGCCTCACCAACGGTGGTCCGGGCACGGCGACGCGCAGCGTCGCGATGACGATCATCGCGGGCTTCAACGGCGGCGACTACGCCTATCAGATGGCCAACGCGACCATCTTCTTCGTCGTCGCCATCCTCATCTCCCTCCTCCAGCTGTCGCTGACGCGCGGAAGGAACGCACTCTGATGTCGACCCAGACCCTCCTCACGACCGAGGCGCTCACCACCGTCAACGCCCGGGGTCGCCGGCCGCGCGTCCGCATGGAGCGCGTGAACTGGTCGGGCACGATCATCCTGATCCTGTGCGCGATCACCGTGCTGCTGCCGCTGTACGTCACGATCTCGATGGCCTTCAAGACCACGAACCAGGCCGTGGACGGCAACGCCTTCTCGCTGCCGGCGCCCTTCTCGATCGACGGCTTCGTGCAGGCGTGGAACCTGACGACCTTCCCCGTCGGCGCCGGGATCTCGCTGTTCGTGACAGCCGGCACCGTCGTGCTCACGATCGTGCTCGCGGCGTTCGCGTCGTACGCGATCGTGCGCAACTGGGATCGGAAGCTGTTCCGGTACTCGTTCTTCTACCTGCTCGCGGCGATGTTCATCCCGTTCCCCGTGGTCGCGCTGCCGCAGATCCAGCTCACCGGTCTCGTGCACCTGGACAACCCGTTCGGCGTCGTCATCCTCGCCACGATGTTCCAGCTGAGCTTCAGCGTGCTGCTGTTCACCGCGTTCCTGCGCTCGATCCCGCTCGAGCTCGAGGAGTCCGCGCGCATCGACGGAGCGAGCACCTGGCAGACGTTCTGGCGGATCATCTTCCCGCTGCTCGGGCCGATGAGCGCCACGGTCGGCATCTTCGCGTTCCTCTACGCCTGGAACGACTTCATGATGCCGTCGCTGATCATCTCGGATCCGGCCTTGCAGACCCTGCCGGTGAGGCAGAACCTGTTCCAGACGCAGTTCAGCAACAACTACAACGTGTCCTTCGCCTCGTACCTGATGGCCATGGCCCCCGCGATCGTCGCCTACCTGTTCACGCAGCGCTGGGTGATGGAGGGCGTGACCCAGGGCGCCGTCAAGGGCTGACGCGCCCCGCCCCGAGACCACCCGAACCGCCCACCCCAGAAGGGAACCCCATGACCGATGCAGTCCTCGCCGCCGACCCGCGCGTGATCGGATCCGACGATGCCGCCGCCTGGTGGCGTCAGGCCGCCGTCTACCAGATCTATCCGCGCAGCTTCTCGGATGCGGACGGCGACGGTCTCGGCGACATCCGCGGCGTCGTCGAGAAGGCCGACTACCTCGCCGGCCTCGGCATCGATGCGGTCTGGCTGAGCCCGTTCTATCCCTCGGAGCTCGCCGACGGCGGCTACGACGTCGCCGACTACCGCGACGTGGATCCGCGCCTGGGAACCCTCGCCGACTTTGACGACCTGATCGCGGCCCTGCACGCCCGCGGCATCAAGGTCATCGTCGACATCGTGCCGAACCACTCCTCGGACCGGCATGCGCTGTTCCAGGCCGCGCTCGCCGCGGGGAAGGGGTCCCCGGAGCGCGACCGGTACATCTTCCGCGACGGCCTCGGCGAGAACGGGGAGCTGCCGCCCGCCGACTGGCAGTCGTGCTTCGGGGGTCCGGCCTGGGAACCGGTCGGCGACGGCCAGTGGTACTTCCACTACTTCGCCACGGAGCAGCCCGACTTCAACTGGGACAACCCCGACGTGCACGAGGAGTTCCTGACCACGCTGCGGTTCTGGTCGGACCGCGGAGTCGACGGGTTCCGCATCGACGTCGCGCACGGGCTCAGCAAGGATCTGCCGGCCGTGCTGCCGAGCCAGGCCGAGCTCGACGCACGGGACACCACCGACGGGCAGCACCCGCTGTGGGACCGCGACGCGGTGCACGAGATCTACCGCGAGTGGCGGCAGGTGTTCGACGAGTACGACCCGCCGCGCATCGCGGTCGCCGAGGCCTGGGTCGCCACGGCCGAGCGCCGGGCGAAGTACGCCACCACCGACGGGCTGGGCCAGGCGTTCAACTTCGACCTGCTCGAGGCCGACTTCGACGCCGCGCAGTTCCGCGAGATCGTCGCCGACAATCTCGCGCAGAGCGCGGCGACCGGATCCAGCTCGACCTGGGTGCTGTCGAACCACGACGTGGTGCGTCACGCGACCCGGTACGGCCTCGCGCCCCGCCGGGGAAACCTCGCCAAGCAGGGCTCGGCCTGGATCATCGCCGGCGCCCCGGCCGACCAGCTCGACCTTGCGGGCGGCAGCCGGCGGGCGCTCGCCGCGTCGCTGTTCCTGCTCGGGCTGCCCGGCAGCGCCTACCTCTACCAGGGAGAGGAGCTCGGCCTGCACGAGGTCGGCGACATCGCCCCCGAGGACCGGCAGGACCCGGCGTTCTTCCGCGGAGCGGATCCCGACCGCGACGGCCTCGGCCGCGACGGCTGCCGCGTGCCGCTGCCGTGGACCGGTGACGGTGCGTCGTTCGGGTTCGGCGCCGCGGGTGCGCACATCCCGCAGCCGGCGTGGTTCGCCGACTACGCGGTCGCGGTGGAGGACGCGGATCCGGAGTCGTCGCTGAACACCTACCGTCGCGCGCTCGCGCTGCGGCATGAGCTGCAGACCGGCGAGGACCTGGAGTGGATCGAGACGGGGCGCGACGACGTGCTCCGGTTCGCCCGCCCCAACGGCTGGCAGGTCGTGACCAACTTCGGCACCGAGCCGTTCGCGCTCGCCGCGGGCGAGGAGCCGGTGCTCGGCACGCTCGTCGACGGTGCGGTGGCCGGCGAGAGCACGGTCTGGCTGCGCGGCTGAGCCGGCCCGATGCGGTCGGGCGGACGCGCGCTCCTGCGGGAGCCGCGTCCGTCCGATCTCAGGTGTGCCCGGCGCACGTCCTGTGTGCGCCGGATGCTCCCTCGGATTCCACGTTTATTCCTCTTGCAATCGCCTTCTAGCCTCGTCCGCAGAGACGACCGAAGGAGTTCGCATGCCTGCTCTCAACCGCCGCACCGTGCTGCAGCTCGGCGGCCTGGCCGCCGCTGCTGCGCTGTTCGCCGACCTGTCCCGTCCGCCGCACGCCGTCGCAGCGACACGGCCCCTCGCGGTCGGTGTGCCCGAGATCGAGGCGCTTCGCCTGCGCTGGGTGGAGACCCTGACTGGACGGGCGATCGTGGCCGCCTCGCCCGGCGTCTTCGCCGATGCGATCGCACGTCAGGACAAAGCCGCCGATGCGCTGCTCGACAAGGTGAGCCCCACGGCGACGCGCTACTTCTCCGACCAGGACTGGGCGATCGGGGCGAGCGACATCGCCCGATCCAACTCCATGCGGATGAACTACGTGGGCATCCAGGCCTTGGCGGTGTCCTGGGCGACCCCGGGATCCAAGCACGAGGGGTCGACAGCGGTGCTCGACGTGATCATCCGCGGTCTGGCGCACATGAATGAGCGGATCTTCAACACGGGGACGGCATGGTGGGGGAACTGGTGGTCCTGGAACATCGGAGCGCCGCAGCCGCTCGCCAGCACGATGGCGATCGTTCACGATCACCTGTCCGCGGACGAGGTGGACGCCTATTGCGCCGCGATCGACCACTTCCTCCCGAACCGCGACCCGCGGATGCAACTGCATCCCAGCGGGGTCCAGCTCTCGGACGCGGCCAATCGAGTGGACATCTGCCAGAGCATCATCGTGCGTTCGATCGTGCAGCCCGACGCCGACCTGCTGAAGGCCGCGGTGGCCGCGCTGAGCGACAGCTGGCAGTACGTCACGGAGGGCAACGGGTTCTTCCGCGATGGGTCGTTCGTGCAGCACTCCACGATCGGCTACACGGGCACGTACGGGCTGGTGCTGCTCGGCGGGCTCGCGAAGCTGTTCGCCCTGGTCTCCGGATCCTCGTTCGACATCACGGATCCGAGCCGCGTCAACATCACCAGCGCGGTCGACGATTCGTTCGCACCCGTGATGTTCCGTGGCCAGATGATGGACGCGGTGCGCGGGCGGGCCGTCTCCCGCTTCGCGGAGCGGAGCATCGACGACGGCGACGGCCTCATCGAGTACGCCCTGCGTCTCGCGCAGTCCGCCGACGCCGAAACCGCTGCTCGATGGCGGGGCCTCTGCCGGCAGTGGATCGAAAGCAACTCCGCGGCGGAGATCAGGGCATCGACGAACATCGTCCGGCTGTCGCTGGTCACGGAGCTCCTGGCGTCCGATACGCCCTCGGTGCCGGATCCCCGCGGGCCGAAGCTGTTCCCCGCCATGGATCGTCTGGTGCACCGCTCGGCGGACGGAGAGTGGGCGCTGTGCGTGGCCATGTGCTCGAACCGCATCGCCTGGAATGAGGGCACGCCCGACGAGAACTTCCTCGGAGCCAAGACGAGCCAGGGGATGACCTATCTGTACCTCGCCGGCCAGGAGAACGCGTTCGATGACGAGTTCTGGGCCACGTCCGATCTCGACGCGCCTCCCGGTACCACGGTCGATCTGACCCCGCTGCCGAAGAACCCCGAGGGGGAGTGGGGAGCGCGTACTCCGCAGAACGAATGGACCGGTGGCGCCACGTTCGAGGACATGGCGCTCGCGGCGATGCACCTGGTCGCGCCAGGAGGCACCGGCCTCCAGGCGCGCAAGGCGTGGTTCACCCTGCCCGACGCCGTGGTCGCCCTCGGCACCGGCATCTCGACGCGCAGCACGAGCGAGGTGCGCACGGTCGTCGAGCACCGCAACCTGGGCGCGACCGGAAGGCGCCTCATCGTGGATGGCCACGACATCTCCGACGAGAAAACGCTTCCGGGTGCTCATTGGGCGCACCTCGAGGATGTCGGCGGTTACGTCTTCCTCGATGGATCCGCACCGCTCACCGCGAGCATCGGCGCCAGGCAGGGTTCGTGGCAGCGCAACAACACGAACAAGGCGGCAGGCACGGGCGTCCTGCAGCAGCGTGCCTACGCCACGCTGACCCTCTCGCACGGTGTCGGGGCGAATGCCGCCGGCGGCTACGCGTATCTCCTGCGTCCGGGCGCCGACGCCGCCACGACCGCCGCGCTCGCGCAGAAGCCCCCGGTGCAGATCCTGCGAAACGACGAGACGGCCCAGGCGATCCAGCCCGCACCGCACGTCGTCGCCGCCGCGTTCTGGAAGGCCGGAAGCGTGGGGGAGGTGAGCGTGGACCGAGCCGCCTGCGTGATCCTGCGCAAGACGCCCGGCATGACGCGGATCTCGGTGAGCGAGCCCACCCAGAAGGAGGCGACGGTCGTGATCGATCTGGCGAACACGACGGCCAGCAGAGCCAACGGCCCCGACGCCGACCGCGTCTCGGTCGTGCGACGCGCGGACGGTGTCCGCGTCACGGTCGACGTGTCGGCTGCCGCCGGCCGGACGGTGGAGTTCGTCCTGCAGCGCTGACGAGATCGTCACCGGAGGCACTGATCACTTCGGCGGGCACCGCGCCAGCCGGACAAGACCCGCCCACAGGGAGGCATCATCTCACAACGCCCCAACATCCTCGTCGTCATGGCCGACCAGTTCCGCGCCGCCGTGCTCGGCGTCACGGGATCCGACCCGGTACGGACGCCGCATCTCGACCGGCTCGCGGCCGAGGGGGTCGTGGTGCGTCAGGCGGTGAGCTCGTACCCGGTGTGCAGTCCGCACCGCGCCATGTTCCTCACCGGTATGAGGCCGCACGTGAACGGCGTCACGCTGAACGTCAACTCCGAGACCGCGCAGGACGGCGTGGGCCTGCGGGATGGTCTGCCGACCTGGGCGAGCGTGCTGCGCGCACAGGGCTGGCGCACCGGCTACATCGGCAAATGGCATCTGGAGCCCCCGGTCGCCGCAGACGAGCGCTACGGCGAGGGGCGCCGGGACGACGGCAAGGTGTGGGACGCCTGGTCGCCGCCGACCCGTCGCTTCGGGTTCGACTACTGGTACTCCTACGGCGCCGCCGACCGACATCTCGCACCGCACTACTGGACGACCCACGCCGAGCGGGATGAGCGCATCGATGTCGACCAGTGGTCGGCCGCGCACGAGACCGACGTCGCGATCGCGTTCCTCCGGGAGGGCGGTGACGGCCCGTTCGCGCTCATGGTGTCGCTGAACCCGCCCCATCAGCCGTTCGACCAGGTGCCCGACCGCTATCGCGCCGCGTATGCGGAGCTTGACGAGCGCACCCTGCTGAACCGTCCCAACGTCGCCCACGGCACCCCGATGGCCACCGAGGCCGCGGCCATCGCCCGCGACTACTTCGCGGCGATCACCGGGGTCGATGAGCAGGTCGGTCGCCTCGCCGCCGCGGTCGCCGCCCTCGATGACCCCCGCCCGACCGTCATCCTGTTCACGTCCGATCACGGGATGCAGCTCGGCAGCCACGGGCTGCTCTACAAGAACGTCGCCTACGAGGAGTCGATGCGCGTGCCGCTCATCGTGCACTCGCCCGCGCTCGTCCCGCCCGGGTCGTGCGACGCCGTGATCGACTCGCTCGACGTCGCGCCGACGATCCTCGGCCTCGCCGGCATCGCGGCGACGGATCCGCGGATGGTCGGCCGCGACCGCGCCCCGGTGCTGCGAGGGCAGGCCGAGGCCGACGCTGACGACGCGACGGTGTACGCACGCCACGCATCCCGCTCGGACCCGAGCAGCGCACGCGGCCTGCGCACGACGACGGGCAAGCTCGTCGCGGTGTGGCATCCCGATCAGGGCCTGGACGTGCAGTTCTTCGACCTCGTCGCCGACCCGTTCGAACTCGACAGCGCTCCGCAGGCTCCGGCGGCGCACCGGCTCGCGACCGCGCTCGCCGCAGCCCTGGCCGAGGCCGACGACGCCTGGGAAGGCGCTGCGGCACTCGCGGACGCCTACCCGGCCGTCACCGGTTGAGAGCTCGGGCGCCGTCCCAGTCCGGCGCGTCGAAGGCGCCCAGCGGGTCGCCGTCGAGGGGGCGGAGCTGGCCCGAGCCCATCACCGGCAGGGCGACCCCGTCGGCGTCCTCGGTGCTGTGCGCGGCGAACCACTCCCAGAGCAGCCGTCGCAGCACCACCACATCGTCGGCGTGTGCCGGATCCTCGGCGAGATTGACGCGCTCCTGCGGATCCTGCACGAGGTCGTAGAGCTCATGGGGGCCGTAGGGCGCCCGGTGCACGTACTTGCGCTCCCGTGTGCGGATCATCCGTGCCGGGCCGTATTCGCTGTGCACGACCACCGGACGGTCCGGATCCGCGGTCGTGCCGTCGCGCAGCAGGTCCGCGAAGCTTCGTCCAGGGCCCTCTTCGAAGACCGCCGGATCCCGGTCGATCAGATCGAGCAGGGTGGCGGGCAGGTCGTAGGCACTGAGCAGCTGGTCGTGGACCGTTCCGCTGGGAAGCAGCCCCGGCGCGGAGATGATGAACGGCACCATCACCGACTCGTCGTACATGTTCATCGGGAACGTGCCGTTGCCTTTGCCCCAGAAGCCGTGCTGGCCGCAGCTGAACCCGTTGTCGCTGAGGAACACCACGATCGTCTCCTCCTCGATGCCGTGCGCGCGGAGCCGATCGAGGACGCGACCGATGGCGGCATCCATGGCGGTGACCGAGGCGAAGTAGCCGATCAGCGCCTCGCGGGTATCGGCCTCGCCTCCGATCGGGGCGCCGTCCTTGGTCTGCAGCCACGGGTGCGGCGCCTCCTGAGGGCAGGTGTCGAAGGCGCAGTCGCGATACAGGGCGGTGAACTCCTCCGGATGCTCCCCCGCGAACGGGCGATGCGGCGCGGTGAAGTTGATCGCGAGGAAGAACGGCGCGTCCTGACCCTGCTCGGCGTCGATGAAGGCCGCCGCATCGTCGGCGATGACGTCGGTGAGGTAGTCCGTGACGTGCTCGGCCGTTCCATCCCGGTACATCACCGCGTCGTGATAGGGGCTGCCGCCGCCCTCCAGCGCGTACCAGTGCACGAAGCCGCGCCGCGGCACGTCGCTCGCGCCGAGATGCCATTTCCCGGAGAGGCCCAGGCGGTATCCGGCATCGGCGAGCGCGTCCGTCAGCGTGGGCAGGTCCCGCAGGTAGTCGCGGCTGTCCGGGCCGACATGGGCGCCGCCGAGGTAGTCGTGAACGCCGTGCGTCGACGGGATCTGCCCGGTCAGCAGACTCGCGCGCGCGGGTGAGCACACCGGCGACGCGCAGAAGAAGCGCTCCAGGCGCACGCCCCGGCGGGCGAGGCCGTCGAGCACCGGGGTGCGGATCTCAGCGTTCCCGGCGGTGCCGAGC
The DNA here is from genome assembly GCF_037147555.1 of Microbacterium sp. MMO-35. Taxonomy (NCBI): domain Bacteria; kingdom Bacillati; phylum Actinomycetota; class Actinomycetes; order Micrococcales; family Microbacteriaceae; genus Microbacterium; species Microbacterium sp. MMO-35. Next base: position 468,646 of record NZ_JBBCVH010000001.1, on the reverse strand, counting down.
GCCCAGGGGCCCTGATCGTCGCTGACGATCAGGATGAGGTTGCGGCGCGGTCCGGTCATGCGAGGACCTCCACGGCGGCGAACGAGACCGCGGTACCGGTCTCTGCCGAGCGGTAGGCGGCGAGGACCAGCTCGACGACGTGGCGCGCATGGGCGAGGGGGACGGTGGGCGCCGCACCGCCGATGACCGCGGCGAAGTCCGCCAGTTGCGCCGTGAAGGCGTCCTGGATGTCGTCGGGACCGCTCTCGTGGACGGTGCGGGTGCGCCCGTCGATGTGCACCGTCGTGCCGCGACGCGGATCCACCTCGATCACGCCCCTCTCGCACACGATCGTCATGCTGTCGCTCCGCGTGGCCGGGTCGCTGATGACCGAGATCGTCACGCCCACGCCGTTGTCGAGGAGCAGCTGCATGCTGCCGTCCGTCTCGACAGGAGATCCGAACCGGCTCGCCGTGTCGGCGAGCATCTCCACCGCGCGCCCCCCGCCCAGCCAGAGCGACCGATCCAGGCAGTGACCGCCGATGTTGATGAGCGCGCCGCCACCGGCGATCTCGGGGGAGAAGAACCAGGCCGACCGGGTTCCGGGGCGGTAGTCGGTGCTGCGGTTGTCGCGAATCATGCGGACCCGGCCCAGCTCGCCCGAGGCGATCACGCGGGCGGCTGCCCGCTTCTCCGGAAGGAAGTGCTGGATGTGTCCCACGGTCAGGGCGACCCCCGACGCGCGGCACGCCGCGATCAGCCGGTCGCAGTCGGCGACGCTCGTGGCCATCGGCTTCTCCACGAGCACGTGCACGCTCGCCGCTGCCGCGTCTTCGGCGATCGGCAGGTGCAGGGAGTGGGGGGTGTTCACGATCACCGCATCGACGAGGCCGGCCTGCAGCATCCGTCGATGATCGGTGAACACGGCGACTCCCGTGCCGACGGTCGCTCGCCGTGCCGCCTGCTCGTCGATGTCGCAGACCGCGGTCAGCTCGATCCCCTCGAGCACGGAGGCGGCCGTGATGTGGAACGAGGCGACTGCTCCCGCCCCGATCAATCCGATGCGCACGTGTTCTCCTCAGTGTTCTTCGTCTCGGTCGCCCGCGCCGCAGGATCGGCGGATCACGATGCGCGGTCGAAGTCTGATCTGGTGCAGTGGGCACTCGTCGCCCTCGACGAGGCGGCGCAGCATGACGTCGGCGGCCATCCGTCCGATGCGGTACTTCGGTGGCGCGACCGCGGTCAGCGGCACCTCGGCGAGATCGGCGAACTCGTCGTCGTACGAGACCAGCGCGACGTCGTCGGGCACGCGGACTCCGCCGCGGCGCGCGGCGCCTTCGAGCATGGCCGCTTCGCGATCGCCGAACACGAGTGCCGCCGTCGCGTCGAAGGCGCGCAGCGCGCGGAACGCCGACTCGGCGGAATCGGCCTCCCACTCGCTCTTGGCCTGTGAGAACTCCAGATCCGCGATGAGCCCGAGGTCGGCGACCGCGCTGCGATAGCCCTGCACGACCCCGAACTCGGTGACCGTGCGCGAGCGCGTGAGCAGCGCGATGCGCGTATGCCCGAGGCGGGCGAGGTGCACGACCGCGTCGTACGCGCCGCCGGCGTGGTCCGAGCACACGTGCTCCGTGGTGTCGGCGGGGCCGATGCCGTGCAGGCTGCGCTCCACGAGGACCACGGGCACGGGCAGCGCCGTGAGCTCCCGGGAGCGCGCGAGCGGGTCCTCGATCCCGGTGAGCGTCGGCGCCAGCAGGAGGCCGTCGACGCCGGCGTCGAGCAGCGACGCGATGGCGTCGTCCTCGCGCTCGGGCTGATACCGGTACGTGGCGAGCTGCAGCGAGGCGCCTGCCGCGGAGAGCGATTCGTCGATGCCCTGCAGCACCCGTGGGTAGTAGTGCTGGGTATCGGGCAGCAGGACGCCGATGCGCCGTCGCGCACGCTCCTCGCGCGGTCGGGCGTGCGCGACGAAGCTGCCCGCGCCCTGGCGGCGCACGACGATGCGCTCGGCGACCAGCTCGTCGAACGCGCGTCGCACGGTGGTCAGCGACAGCCCGGTCTCCTTGGAGAGCTCCTGCTCGGTCGGGAGCTTCTGCCCCGCGGTCCAGGTCCCGGCCAGGATCCCGCGGCGCAGCTGGTCGGCGAGGATCTCGAACTTCAATCCGCGCGACTCCGCGTCGCGCACGGGTGTCCCGCGCTTTCCGGCCATCACGATCCCTCCGTCGTACTTCCTCTGATTCTGTTCCGCACATAGTGAGGAATAAAGACGTATTCGACGATTCATTGTGTGTGGAGGAGGGTGCCTGATCGCTGCCCCCCGACAATCGCGGCGCAATGACGAGACGAATTCCCGATTACTCCTTGAATGCTTCTTCCGGGTCGAGCGAGAGTCGTGCGACACAGGCGACGATGCCTCTCAGACGGAAGGAAGTCCGATGGCGAAGATCCGAACGCTCTCTGCCCTCGCCCTCATCAGCGCGGTCGCACTCGCCGCCACCGGATGCGCATCCGGTGCGGGCGGCGGGTCCGGCTCGGGGGGCACGCTCACCTACTGGTCGATGTGGAAGGAGGGGGAGGCGCAGCAGAAGGTCCTCGCCTCCGCGATCGCCGACTTCACCAAGGAGACCGGCATCAAGGTCACCGTGCAGTGGCAGGGTCGCGACAGCGTGAAGAAGGTCGTCCCGACGCTCAACACCAACAACGTCCCCGACCTCATCGACAGTTCGTTCGCCAAACTGGCCCCGGTCCTCGCGACGAGCGGGCAGGCCAAGGAGCTGACCGCCGCGTACGGCGCAGACGTCGACGGCAAGAAGGTCTCCGACCTCGTCCCGAAGGCGTACCTCGCCGATGCCGACATCACGCGCGAGGGCGACACGGCGCCGTGGATGCTGCCCTACACGCTCACCAGCGACGCGATCTGGTTCAACGCCGCCACGCACCCAGAGCTCGCGTCCGCGCCGCCGAAGGACTGGAACGCGTTCGTCGCCGAACTCGACACGCTCAAGGCCGCGAACGAGGTGCCGCTCGCGATCGACGGCGACGTCTCCGGCTACAACGCCTACTGGTACACGTCGGCGCTCGTGCACATCGCCGGTCCCGGAGCGATGAAGAAGATCGCCGAGGACAAGACCGGCAAGGCATGGCAAGGCGCCGACGCCGTCGAGGCCGCCACGATGGTGCAGCAGCTCGTCGACGGCGGCTACTTCATCTCCGGCTACAACGCGAGCAAGTGGCCCGCACAGCAGCAGGCCTGGGCGGACAACAAGGCCGCGTTGCTCTACAACGGCACCTGGATCCCGACCGAGACGGCGTCGTACGCGACGAGCGGCTTCCAGTACTCGTCGTTCCCGTTCCCGACGGTCGACGGCGGCAAGCAGGTCTCGCGGGCCGACTTCATCGGGTTCGCGGTGCCGGCCAAGGCCAAGAACGCCGAGAACGCGCAGAAGTTCGCCTCGTTCTTCCTGAGCAAGAAGTACCAGGACGCGCTCGGCACGGACGCGAAGATCCTGCCCATCCGCGCGGATGCCGCCATCAGTCCCGAGGTCGACTCCGTGAAGAAGGCCCTCGACGCGGCCGACGGCTTCTATGTGCAGAACGACGGCATCACCCTCCCGGGCTACGCCGAGAAGCTGCTCTACCCGACCATCGACCAGCTCGTGCAGGGCAAGCTCTCCGCGACCGAGTTCATCGCCGCCATGACCTCGGGCCAGGCCGACTACTGGAAGCAGAACTCATGACCCAGACGGCAGCGATGCCCGGGGTCGCCGCCGGGGGGGGCGCGCGCCGCGCGACCCGCGCCGGCGGCAACGCCATCGACAACGCCCGCAAGAAGCTCTTCATCCCCTTCGTGGGTCCGGCGCTGCTGTTCTACTCGGTGCTGTTCGTCGGCCCCTCCGTCTACGCGATCTGGATCAGCTTCCACAAGTGGGCCGGAGCCGGTCCGATGGAGTTCGTCGGTCTCGGCAACTACGTCAAGCTCTTCGGCGACAAGCTGTTCCTGCAGTCCTTCGGCAACACCCTGCTGCTGCTGTTCGTGGTCGGCCTGGCGATCTTCGTGGTCTCGTTCGGTCTCACCCTGGTGCTGCGGGACATGGCGGGGCGCAAGATCGCCCGCTCCGTGATCTTCTTCCCGCACCTCGTGAACGCCATGATCTTCGGCGTGCTCGCCGGCTTCGTGCTCAACCCCGGCGGTCTCGTGAACACGCTGCTGGGCTGGGCCGGCGTGACGGATCCGCCGGCCTGGCTCGCGACGGAGAACCTGTTCCCGCTGATCATGGTGATGCTCACCTGGATCACCACCGGCTATTACACGACGATCCTGATGGCGGGTGTCGACCGGATCCCGCCCTACTACTACGAGGACTGCGCCCTCGCCGGCGCGAACGCGTTCCAGCGGCTGCGCTACGTGATCCTCCCGCTGACCTGGGACGTGTTCGGCACCTGCGCCGTGCTGTGGACGATCTCCTCGGTGAAGATCTTCGAGATCATCTGGATCTTCGGAGGTTCGACCGGTCAGGGCATCCCGCCCACACGCACCTGGAGCACGGCCGTCTACACCTACGTGACGGCGTTCTCCGGAGAGTCCATCCCCGCATACGGCATGGCCAGTGCCAGCGCGATCCTGTCGCTCGCCCTGGTGTCGGTGCTCGTCGTCCTGCTGCGCCGCGTGATGAGGCGCGACGCGATCGAGATCTAGGAGTCCTGATGACCACTGCCGAGATGCTCCGGGAGGACACCAGCACCCGCGCGGTCGTGACCGGTCGGTCCGACCGGCCGCGCCGCCGCCGGGGCGCCGCCATCGGCCGCGAGCGCAGCGTGCTGCGCGGGATCGGGCTGGTGCTGCTGTGGGCCTTCGTCGCGCTGAACATCGCCTGGATGATCTGGATGGTGATCCAGGCGTTCCGTGACACGCGCTCGATCCTGAGCGATCCGTGGGGGCTGCCCACCTCGCTCGATCCGGTGAACTTCGTGACCGCCTGGACCGCGGGCGATTTCGCCACCGCGACGCTCAACAGCGTGAGCACGACGCTGGTCTCCTCGTTCGTGACGGTCGCGATCGCGGCGCCCGCCGCCTACTACCTGGGCCGGGTGGAGAACCGGTTCACGAACGCGCTCACGATGTACTTCGTGCTCGGGCTGGGGATCCCGGTCCAGGTGATCCTGATCCCGCTGTTCGTGATGCTCAACGAGGTGTACCTCACCGACAGCCTGGTCGGCCTCAACATCGTCTACGTCGGCGTCTCGATGCCGTTCACGGTGTTCCTGCTCATCGCGTTCTTCCGTTCGCTGCCCCAGGAGCTCGAGGAGGCCGCGGCGCTGGACGGCGCCTCCGCGTTCGGGACGTTCTGGCGGATCACGCTGCCGCTCGCGAAGGGCGGCATCCTGACCGCGTTCGTGCTGCAGGTCATCTCGCACTGGAACGAGACGCTGCTCGCGCTGACATTGCTGCAGTCGACGGACAAGTACACCCTGCCGGTGGCGCTGATCTCGTTCATCCAGCAGCAGACGTACTCGGGCGCCGACTGGGGAGGACTGTTCGCCGGACTGTGCATCGTGGTGCTGCCGATGCTCGCCATCTATCTGTGGCTCGGGCGTCGCCTGACCGAAGGGCTCACGCTCGGCATGGGCAAGTAGCCTCGCGACGATTCCGGCGGTACGGGCGGAATCGATCCGTCACGGCGGATGCGGGGTCCGTTTTGATAATGATTCTCATTTAACGTAGTGTCGAGGTCATGACGAAGCCCCTCGCCGCCCTCGCCCTCGCCGCCGCCTCGATCCTCGCTCTGGCGGGATGCTCCGCGACCACAGGAAGCGGTGCGGACAGCGGGGGGAAGATCGACGTCGTCGCGACGACCAACGTCTACGGCAGCATCGCCACGGAGATCGGCGGCGACCGGGTGCAGGTCACGAGCATCATCGACTCGCTCTCGAAGGATCCGCATGAGTACGAGGCGACCGCACGCGACCGCCTGGCCGTGCGCGGCGCAACGCTGGTCATCGAGAACGGCGGCGGCTATGACCCCTTCATGAAGGACCTGCTCGACGGATCGAAGGCGACGGTGGTCACGGCCGCCGACGCGCACCCCGGTCACGACGAGGAGGGGTTCAACGAGCATGTGTGGTTCGATCCCACGACCATGATCACCGTGGTCGGTCAGGTCGAGGCCGCGCTGACGAAGGCCGACCCCGCCGGCAAGGAGCAGTTCGCGAAGGGGGCCGCAGCCCTCACCGCGGATCTCACCCGGGCGGAGGGCGAGCTCGCCGCGATCAAGGCGAAGGCCCCCGGGGCCGGAGTCTTCATCACCGAGCCCGTGCCCGGCTACCTCGCCGCCGCGGCGGGCCTGGTCGACAAGGCTCCCGAGGGCTTCGCGAGCGCCGTCGAGGAGGGCCACGACGTCGCCCCGGCGACGCTGCTCGCGGCCGTGAACGTCGTCAAGAGCGGCGAGGTCAAGGCCGTGCTCGCCAACAGCCAGGCCGGTGGATCCGAGACGCAGCGCATCGAGCAGGAGGCGAAGGCGGCGGGGATCCCGGTGGTGACCTTCACGGAGATCCTTCCGAAGGGCACCGCGTACGCTGAATGGATGCATGCAGCGATCGCCTCCCTCGCCGCTGCCGTCGGAGCATGACCGCGCCCGCGGACGCCTCGGCGGCCGCCGCGCCGGTGCTGCAGATCCGCGGCGCCGCGCTGCACCGCCCGCAGGGCCGCGGCGACCGTGAGCTGTGGTCGGGGCTCGACCTCGATGTGCGGCCCGGCGAGTTCATCGCGGTGCTGGGCCCGTCGGGATCCGGCAAGACCACGCTGCTGCGCAGCATCCTCGGGCTGCAGGATCTGAGCGCGGGGGAGATTCGGGTCGCCGGGGTCCCCGCCACCCGCGGCAACCCCCGGATCGGCTACATCCCCCAGCAGCGCCCCTACCCGCCCGACACCGCGATGCGGGCCCGCGACGTGATCGCGCTCGGGCTGCAGGGCCGCCGGTTCGGACTGCCGGTGCCGCGCCGGGGCGACCGCGAGCGCGTGGACGAGATGCTCGCGGAGGTCGGCGCCGCGCACTACGGCGACCGCCGGGTCGGCGCGCTCTCCGGCGGCGAGCAGCAGCGGCTGCGCGTCGGCCAGGCGCTCATGGACCGCCCGGCGCTGCTGCTCTGCGACGAGCCGCTGTCGAACCTCGATCTCGCCAACCAGCAGGGCGTCACCGAGATCATCGACCGCCAGCGGCGTGCGCACGGCGCGGCCGTGCTGTTCGTCACCCACGACATCAACCCGATCCTGGGCCGCGTCGACCGCATCCTCTACATCGCCGGCGGCCGGTTCATGCTCGGCACGCCCGACGAGGTGCTGCAGACCCGCGTGCTCACCGACCTCTACGGGGCGCCGGTGTTCGTGCTGCGCGCCGGCGACCGCCTCATCGTCGTCGGCGTGCCCGATGTCGAGCCGCACCACGACCACGACCACGAGGGCGCCGCATGAGCGCCGTGCTCGGCCTGCTGACCGCCGCGGGTCCCGTTCCCGCCGTGAACTGGGGCGACATCTTCTCGTTCGCCGACTACGGCGAGCTCGTCGCGCTGCTGGCGAACTCGATCATCGCCGGCGCCGTGCTCGGCATCGTCGGGGGCCTCGTGGGCGTGTTCGTGATGCAGCGCGACCTCGCCTTCGCCGTGCACGGCGTGAGCGAGCTGTCGTTCGCCGGGGCCGCGGCCGCCCTGCTGTTCGGGGGCAGCGTCGTGGCCGGCTCGATCGGCGGTGCGCTCGTGGCGGCGATCCTGATCGGGCTGCTCGGCGCGCGCGCCAGGGAGCGCAACTCGATCGTCGGGGTGCTCATGCCGTTCGGCCTCGGCCTCGGGATCCTGTTCCTGTCGCTCTACGACGGGCGCAGTGCGAACCGGTTCAGCCTGCTCACCGGGCAGATCGTGTCCGTCTCCTCGCCCGATCTGGGCTGGCTGATCGGGATCAGCGCGGCGGTCCTCGTGGTGCTCGTGCTCGTCTGGAACCCGCTGCGGTTCGACTCGCTCGACCCGGTGTCGGCCGAGGCGCGCGGCGTGCCCACCCGCACCATCGGCCTCGTGTTCATGGTGCTGCTCGGGCTGATCGTCGCGGTGGCGGTGCACATCATCGGCGCGCTGCTCGTGATGGCGCTGCTGGTCACCCCCGCAGCCGCCGCGATGCGCGTCACGGCGGGGCCGCTGCGGGTGCCGCTGCTCGCCGCGCTGTTCGGCTTCGTCTCGGCGGTCGGCGGCATCCTGCTCGCCCTGGCCGGCACGCTGCCGGTGAGCCCCTACATCACGACGATCTCGTTCGGGATCTACGTGGTGTGCTGGCTGGTGCAGCGCGCGCGCGACCGGGTGCGGCGGGCCGGCTGAGGCGGGGAGGGCCGCCGGTCGCCGAGCTCGCCGAGCGCGGAGAGCCCGACCCGCCGCCCTCCGTCAGGCGACGGGATCGCCGTACTGCGCCGCGACGTCCTGGGAGCTCAGCCAGCGCGAGTACGTCGGATCCTGCGGCCAGCCCTCCGGCACGTCCTGCCACTCCTCCTGCCGGCCGTAGGGGAGCACGTCGGAGACGGCGAACGCGACGCTGAAGCGCTCGGCGCCACGACCGTCGGTGTGCCAGGTGCGGTAGACGTCGTCACCGTCGCGGAGGAACACGTTGAAGCCGAACCCCTCTCCGGGGCCGGCGTCCATGTCGGCGCCGAAGGAGGACTCGGACGAGGAGTACCAGGTCAGCCGGTTCCCGACGCGCTTCTTGTACGCGAGGACCTCGTCCATCGGGCCGTTCGTCACGATCACGAGGCGTGCGTCCTGCGCCTCGATGTGCCCGGTGCGGGTCCATTGCGAGGTGAGGCCGGTGCACCCTCCGCACTGCCAGGACGCACCGTCGGTCCACATGTGGTGATAGGTGACGAGCTGGCTCTTCCCGTCGAACACGTCGGCGAGGCTCACCCGACTGCCGTCCTCGGCGATCAGCGTGTAGGCGGGGAGCTTCACGGCCGGCAGGCGGCGGCGCGCGGCGGCGATCGCATCCTGTTCGCGGGTCGCGGCCTTCTCCCGTATTCGGAGTTTCGCGAGCTCCTCGCGCCAGGTCTGCTCGTCGACGACAGGGGGCAGAGCGGTCATGACATCCTCCGATGGTCTGCGGCGTGCTCTCGGGCGCCGATGTTCACGGCGTCCACATCTGCTATGTTCACACCGTACACATCAGGTGGCGACACCTCAAGGGGGCAGGAGCTATCCGATGGCCTATCACCACGGCGATCTCGCCACCGCCCTCGTCGAGGCGGCGGTCGCCCTGGGCCGCGAGGGCGGACCCGCCGCGATCACGATCCGCGAGGTCACCCGGCGCACAGGCGTGTCGCCGAACGCCGCTTACCGGCACTTCGCCGACCGGGCCGCGCTCGTGGGCGCCGCGGCCGCCGCGATCCAGGAGGGTCTCGCCGCCGCGATGACCGATTCCCCCGGGTTCTCGCCCGCCGAACGCCTGCACCGGATCGGCACGGCCTACATCGCGTTCGCGCTCGACGAGCCGGGATGGTTCGCCGTGGTGTTCTTCGGCATCCGCCCGCCCGACTCCGCGACGATGGCGCAGTCCCCGGCGTTCCGGGCGCTGACCGCGGCACTCGACGACCTGGTCGACGCGGGGGCGCTGCCGCCGGCCGGTCGCGACGACGCCGCCTGGGCGTGCTGGGCGACGGTGCACGGCTTCGCCGAGCTGTGCCTGCGCGGACCGCTCGTCGGGGTGGACCGTGTGGAGCAGCGCCGTCGCGGGGAAGCGGCCGTCCGGGCAGTGATCGCCGGGATACAGGCGGCCGCCCGCTGAGGCCGGTCCCCTCCTGCCCGGCATCGGATCCCTGACCGTCGCGGTCCCCGGAGCGGATCACCGCATCACGCACGGGGAGGATCCCGACAGGGATCTCTCGTCATCCCTTCAGGGTCCGCCCCCTGTCGGCACCGGGGACCGCGGGTTAGGATCGTCAGGACTCGCGCGGATCACGGCCCCCGCACCCAGGGCGCTGGACGACGCGATTCCCCCTCCGCATCGATCCTCCCGGCATCCCCCCTGCCCGGAGGGGGAGGGATGGACAGAAAGGCGCTGCCGTGGCCGAGGCAACCGAGAACCGTGCATCCGAGGAGCAGGCGCCGCAGGGCGACTTCTTCGATCAGCTCCTGGAGACCCCGTCGAGCCAGCACGCCTTCACGATCGGCTTCCGCGGCTATGACAAGGCCGAGGTCGACGCCCACCTCACCGCCCTGACGGAAGAGCTGCGCCGCGCGACCGACTCGAGCGCCAAGACCGACGCCCACCTCCGCGGCGAGCTGGACAAGGCGTCCGAGAAGCACCGCCGCGAGCTCGAGAAGGCCACGGCGGCGCACGAGGAGCGCTCGGCGAAGCTCGAGGCCGACCTGGCCGCCGCGAACGCGAAGATCGCCGAGTCGGCGCAGCAGATCCAGTCGCTGAGCACGGCGCTCGCGGGATCCCAGGAGGACATCGACGAGGCGACCTCGCGCTCGCAGTTCGAGACCGTGCTGCGCGTGGCCGAGGAGCAGGCCAGCGTCCTCATCCAGAACGCCGCGGTGCAGGCCGAGCGCCTGCTCGAGGCGGCCCGCGACGAGGCCGCGGCCAAGCGCGCCGAGCTCGATGCCGACGTCGCGCGCATCACCGCGCAGGCCGAACGCGACGCCGACCAGGTGCGCCTGAAGATGGAGACCGAGTTCACCGCGCACACCGCGCAGGTCGAGCGCGAGGCCGCGCACGCCGCCGAGAAGGTGAACCACGCCGAGCAGGAGGCGCACTCCATCCGCACCGAGGCCGAGAAGGGCGCCGCGGCGCTGCGCGCCATGGTCACCCGCGAGACCACCGATCTGCGGGTCGCCGCCGAGCGCGAGGTGCGCGAGATGAACGCGCGCGTGCTCGAGATGGAGGAGTCCCTCACCCGCCGTCAGGACGACGCGCAGCAGGAGTTCCTGGTGCTGCACAACCAGGCCGTCGCCCATGCGGAGCGCATCACCGTCGACGCGAACGAGCAGGTCGCCGCCTCGCTCGCGCACGCCGAGCGGATCTCGGGCAAGGCCGACGACTACGAGCGGCTGATGCGGTCGCAGGCGAACGCGATCGAGGCCGAGGCGCAGGTGCGCGCCCGCGAGACGCTCGACCGCGCCCGCACCAAGTCGCAGAAGATCGTCGACATGGTCACCGCGCACACGGCGAACGTCGTGCGCGACGCCGAAGACCGCGCCCGCCAGCTGCGCTGGCAGCAGCAGCAGCTCACCAGCTTCATGGCCGAGGTGCGCGAGCTCATCCGCCCCGACGGCGCGCTCGGCAGCGAGGGATCCGGATCCGCGGCCGCGGCTTCCGAGGACGCCGCCGCGGACGAGGCTACGGCGGCTCCCGCGGAGGGCACCGACGCCTGACCACTCCGGTCCGGCCCCGTTTCGTCTCGGTCGCCTTCGGCGTCCAGCCCCCGGAACGGCTGCTCCCAGCCGGGGGCCAGAACACCGCTCTAGACTCGACGCATGGCTCAGCGGAACACGTGGCAACGCGAGCGCGTGCGCGAGGAGCTCTCGGACGCGCGCGGATTCGTGAGCGCGCAGACCCTGCACGCCACTCTGCGCGAGGCGAACACCGGCATCGGACTGGCCACGGTCTACCGGGCGCTCGCCGGTCTCGCCGCCTCGGGCGACGCCGATTCGCTGCAGAGCCCCGAGGGTGAGGCGCTCTACCGGGCGTGCAGCAGCGAGGGCCACCACCATCATCTGATCTGCCGGTCCTGCGGACTCACCGTCGAGATCGAGGCCACCGACGTCGAGCAGTGGGCGCAGCGCACCGCCGCCCTGCACGGCTTCCGTGATGCCGAGCACGTCGTCGACATCTTCGGACTGTGCGCGAGCTGCGCCAACGCCGCCCAGGAGTGATCCCCGCGTGACCCTGACGACCCCCGGCCGCCGCGCGACCGCCGCACGAGACGGGGCGGCGACCCCGCACGCCCTGCGCGCCGAACCGCCGCGGCTGACCGGGCGCACCGCTCTCATCGGCGCCGCGATCGGCGCGGTCGTGATCGGTGCCCTCATCGCGATCGACGCCCTCGCGCCGCACCTGTTCTCCGCACGGCTGCCGAACCGGCTGCAGGACGGACTGACGCTGTCGCTCAGCGTGCTCTTCGAGGCGCTGCCGTTCGTGATCCTGGGCGTGCTGCTGTCGATCGTCGTGCAGGTGTGGCTGCCCGCGGAGGTGATCGAGCGGGTGCTGCCGAAGCGCGGCTGGGCGCGGCGGGCGGTGCTGTCGCTGCTGGGCATGCTCATCCCGGTGTGCGAGTGCGGCAACGTGCCGTTCGCTCGCGGGCTGATGATGCGGGGTCTCGGGCCGGCCGAGGCGCTGACCTTCCTCATCGCCGCGCCGATCGTCAACCCGATCGTCATCCTCACCACCCATGCGGCGTTCGGCTTCGACGGCGGCATCCTCGTGGCCCGCCTCGTCGGCGGTTACCTCGTCGCGAACCTCATCGGCTGGATCTACAGCCGGCATCCGGATCCCGATGCGCTGCTCACCGAGCGGTTCCGCGACACCTGCGAGGTCGTCGTGCACGAGCAGGGATCCGGGATCCGTCGCAGCCTCGCGCAGTTCCTCATCGAGCTGCGGGCCGTGATGCCCGCACTGATCATCGGATCGGCCCTCGCCGGCGCCGTGCAGGTGCTGGTGCCGCGCGACGTGCTGCTCGCGATCGGATCCAACCCGCTGCTCTCGGTCGTCGCGATGATCGCGCTCGCCATCTCGGTGGCGATCTGCTCGAACGTCGACTCGTTCTTCGCGCTGTCCTTCGCCTCCACGTTCTCGCCCGGCGCGATCGTCGCGTTCCTGCTGGTAGGACCGCTGGTCGACATCAAGATGATGGCGCTGCTGCGCACGACGTTCACCGCGCGCACCCTCGCCGGGATCGTCGGCATCGTGATCCTGTTCGGCTTCGCACTGGGGATCGGGGTGAACGTCTTTGCCTGACACGACGACCGCCACCCGCCGGCAGACGCATGCGCCCCGCGCCGTCGACGCGCACGACCACGCCGCAGAGGCCGCAGGGTCGCGCGCGCGGGCGCTGGGCACCCGCTGGCTGGGCGCCGGACTCGCCGCGGCGCTGGCCGTGGCCACGCTCGCCCTCGCGGCGACCGGCCGCCTCACCCTCTACATCAGCCCGGAGACCGTGTGGTTCGCCGTCGCCGCGGCGATCGTCACGCTCGTCGGAGCGGTCTGGTCGTGCGCGCTGCCCCTCGGCGCCGAGCAGGAGCACGGGCACGACCACGGCAGCCACGACCACGGCGGTCACGACCACGGTCACGCTCAGGATCATGCGCGACCGTCGGCACGCCGGGTCGTCGGCGCGGTCGCGGGTGCGACGGGAGGCGTGATCGCGACGGGCGTCGTCGCCGGCGCCCTGCTGCTGCCGCCCGCGTCGCTCTCGGTCGACATGGCGATGCAGCGCGCCCCGATGGGCAATGTGCTGTTCGCGGGCGCCGACGATGTGGCGCTCGGCGCCAACACCGACACCAGCACCTTCGGCATCGGCGGATGGGCGAGCGTGTTCGCGACCGGATCCCGGCCCGAGAAGTACGACGGCTCGTCGGTCACGCTCACCGGATTCCTCACGCCCAGCGGATCCGCGAAGGATCAGGCGCATCTGACGCGCATGGTCATCTCGCACTGCGTGCTCGACGCGCAGCCCGCCTCGGTGCCGGTGCAGATCACCGGCTGGCAGGGCCAGTACGCTGTGGGCGACTGGGTGCAGGTCAAGGGGACCGTCCGCGCGAGCGCCGACGGGAAGCTCTCGATCGTGCCGGCCAGCGTGTCGAAGATCCCGGAGCCGAAGGACCCCTATGAGCACTGACGACGCGGATCGTCCCCTCACCCGCGCCGAGCTGCGTGCCCGCCGCGAGGCCGAGGAGGCGGCCTCGGTCGCCCCTGCCTCCGCGGACTCGGATCCCGCGTCGGGCGAGGACGCCGAAGGCGACCGAGGCGAGACGTCGTCCTCTGCGGGCATGCCGCGTCCCGACGCGCCGTCGGCTCTCCCGACGACTTCGGAAGCGCCCGAGGCGCCCGCTTCGCTGGAACCGGTGCCGGCGGCTTCGGTCACCCCTGACGACACGCCGGTCATCGATCCCCGCGACATGCCCGCCTCGCCGGCGCCGCTGCCGGAACCCGCCCCTGCCGTGCCGCCCGTCCCCGTGCCGCCCGCTCCGGTCGACGTCTCCGCCGGCCCCGATCTCGGCCGCTCGGATGACGATGCCGCGGACGGCCCCGGATCGGATCCGCGTTTCGAGCCGCCGGCGTGGGAGCCCCATCCCACCCCCGAGCCGGTCAGGTCGCGCCGCCGATTCCCACTGATCCTCGGCGCCGTGATCGGCGTCCTCGTGCTCGTCGTCGCCGGATTCGGCGTGATCACCCTGCTGCAGGGCCCGCGGGTCAGCAGCGTGAAGGTCGACGCGCAGGCCGCGATCGACGCCTCCGGGACCCGGATGATCATCACCGCCAGCCAGCCGCTCGCGAAGGTCGCGGCATCGCAGGTGTCGGTCAGCCCGGCCACTCCGTTCACCGTCGACACCTCGGGGCGCAACGTCGGCGTGCGCTTCACGGTGCCGCTCGACGACGACACGAACTACACGGTGACGGTGAAGGACGCGACCGGCACGGACAAGCAGCGCCGCGGCACGCTGCAGGCCACCTTCCAGACGCCGAAGTCGACGATCTTCCTGCTGCAGCGCAACCCCGACGGCGACGACACGATCTTCCACACCGATCTCGGCGGCAAGAACGCCGTCCCGATCGTGCAGCACGAGAAGATCGACGACTTCCGTGCCACCGCCGACCACCTCGTGGTCGCCACCGAGAAGGACGGCATCTCGGCCCTGCTCGTGATGGACCGCCAGGGCAAGAACGAGCGGGAGCTGAAGCTCCCGGGACCCGGGTTCCTCTCCTCCCTGCAGGTGTCGGAGCGCGGCAACCTCGTCGGCTACACCTTCACCGACAAGGGCGTGAGCGCGACCAGCGGGCGGGCGAGCGTCCTCGTCACGCAGTCGCTCACCGGCGACGGCGAGCCGCGGATCGTGTCCCTCGCCGACAAGCAGCCGAGCGTGGGGCAGTGGGCGTTCGTGCCCGACTCCTCCTCGGCGCTGTTCATCGACTTCACCGGCGCCCTGTACGTCGAGGACCGCGCGGACGCCAAGGCCGCCCCGACCGCCCTCGGCGCCGCTCAGACGATCGAGGGCATCACCCGCGGCACCTACACCGCGATCGTCAGCCGCGGCGCCGATCTCATCGAGCTGAACCTGGCCGACGGATCCGAGAAGCCGCTCGCCGCCTCGACGCCCGACTTCGGCGTGCCAGGCACGATCGCTCCGTTCCCCGGAGGGACGCTGCGCCAGGTCGCCACCCGCGACGAGAGCGGCCTGCCGACCGGGCAGATCGTGACCCGTGTCGCCGACGACGGCAAGGCGACCAAGCTGTTCAGCGTGACCGGATCCGACGCGATCATGCAGGCCTGCCCGTCGCCGAGCGGCCAGTACAGCGCGATCGTGGTGGCTCCGAAGCTCGTGAACAACCCCTACGACCAGTCGCTGCTGCCGCTGCCGACCACGATGCAGACGCACATCGTCGACACGAGGACCGGCAAGGAGCTCGTGGTGCTCGCCGGCTTCGACCCGTCGTGGTGCGCCCAGGCGCCGCACCGGTGATGAGCGGCGCCGGTCAGCCGCCGGCCGGCGACGGCCTGCGCCGGGCTCGTCGGGACGACCTGATCGCGCTGCCGCTCGAGGTCGCGCCGCGGCTGCTGGGCGCACGGCTGCGCACGGTCGTCGGCGGCGCGGAGGTGATTCTGCGGATCACCGAGGTCGAGGCGTACCACGGCCAGGGCGTGGGCGACCGGCACGATCCGGGCTCGCATGCGCGCATGGGCCGCACCGCCCGCAACGCCACGATGTGGGGAGAGCCCGGGCGCCTGTACGTGTACCTCAGCCACGGCATCCACTCGTGCGTGAACGTGGTCTGCGGCCCGGAGGGCGTCGCGGGCGGAATCCTGCTGCGCGCCGGCGAGGTCGAATCCGGCGTGGCCGTGGCGGCGATGCGCCGATCTGCCGGAACACAACGCAGGAGAAACCCGGATCCGGATCCCGGATCCGACGTCCTCACCGCGGATTCTCCTGCGTCATGGTCTGGATCGGCGCGAGACCTCGCCCGCGGACCGGGACGGTTCGGCCAGGCCTCCGGCCTGCGGCACCCGCAGCACGACGGCATCGATGCCGTCACGGGCGCCGAGCGGGCCGGCGCGCGCGCCGAGCTGTGGCTGGGCCGGCCACTCGCCGAGGTCGCGTCCGGGCCCCGGGTGGGGGTCGCGGGCGTCGCCGGTACCGACGCGTTCCCGTGGCGGTTCTGGATCCCGGGGGATCCAACGGTCTCGCCGTTCCGGTGGGGGAGGGGCGCGGCGGAGGCTCATCGCGCCGCCGAGGAGCTGCGGTCGACGACACGCCCGGGCTCGGATCCGTGCTAGAGTAGCTCTTTGTCTGCGCACACTCCTGTGCGCAGTTCGTATGCCTCCCTCCCCGCGGCCGGTCGATCGGCGAGGGGAGAGGCGTGCAGACAAGGGATCTTGGGTGGGGCCGTCCGGCCTCACGGTAGAGAAGGAGTCATCATGGCAGCAGTGTGCCAGGTGACCGGAGCAGTTCCCGGTTTCGGTCACAACATCTCGCACTCGCACCGTCGGACGAAGCGCCGCTTCGACCCGAACGTGCAGAAGAAGACCTATTTCGTTCCGTCGCTCGGTCGCAAGATCACGCTGAACGTGTCCGCCAAGGGCATCAAGGTGATCGACGCCCGGGGCATCGAGAAGGTTGTCGCGGACCTCCAGGCGAAGGGTGTGAAGCTCTAATGGCCAAGAAGGCACAGGACATCCGTCCGATCATCAAGCTGCGTTCGACCGCGGGCACGGGGTACACCTACGTGACCAAGAAGAACCGTCGCAACACCCCCGACCGCCTCGTGCTGAAGAAGTACGACCCGGTGGTTCGCAAGCACGTCGAATTCCGAGAGGAGCGTTGATCCATGGCTAAGAAGAGCAAGATCGCGCGCAACGAGCAGCGCAAGGTCGTCGTCGAGCGTTACGCCGAGCGTCGTGCCGAGCTGAAGAAGACCCTGGTCGACCCGAACGCGACCGACGAGGCCCGCGAGGCCGCCCGCGTCGGCCTGCAGAAGCTGCCGCGCAACGCGTCGCCCGCGCGCGTGCGTTCGCGCGACGCCATCGACGGCCGCCCCCGCGGTGTCCTCACGAAGTTCGGCATCTCGCGTGTCCGCTTCCGTGACATGGCGCACCGTGGCGAGCTGCCCGGCGTGACCAAGTCGAGCTGGTAAGTCTTACCGGCCCCTGAGTTCATGGGGGGACGCAAGGGGCGGGGATCTTCGGATCCCCGCCCCTTCTGCGTGCCCGGAGGCGTTGTCATTCCGCGGACGCCGCCGCGGACTGGGGGATCTGATGCGCGGTCGCCCACTCCAGGGTCTCGTCCGCGATCTGCTCCCAGCCGTCCTGGCTCACCAGCCGGTGGGTGCGGCCCGGGTACTCCCGGTAATCGACGACCGCGGGGCTGCCGCCGGAGCGGTACTTCTTCACGATGGCCCGGCCGATGGCCGGCGGCACGACGTGGTCGATCTCGCCGGTGATGACCAGCAGCGGGGCGCGGTCGATGCGGCTGTAGTCCACATGGGTGACACCGCCCTTCTCGTCGAGCACGGACGAGACGCCCTCGAAGAAGACGCGGTTGTACGAGTTGACCGCGTACTCCTGCCACAGCCGGTCGGATTCCGCGCGGGGCAGGTCGTTGCCGAACGTGAAGTGGAAGTGGCTCTTCGACAGGGGCTTCGCTCCGTTGCGCCCGAACGGGTTGGCGAGGATCGGGAAGCCCGTCCGCAGTGTCGACAGGGGCAGCGTGGTGATGCCGGCGGTCTGTCCCGGCGCGACGCCGACATAGGCGGCGCCGAGGCCGCGGTCGGCGAGCATCTGGGTGATGACGCCGCCGAACGAGTGCCCGATGATGATCGGCTTCCCGGGGAGGGTGCGGATGATGCCCTCGTAGTGGTCGACGATCTGCTTCAGTCCCACGCCCTTGAGGGCTTCGGGGTTCTCGCGGATGTCCTCCACGTCGCGGTCGTCGATGCCGGGCCAGCCGGGGACGATGACCTCGTGGCCGGCGTCACGGAAGCGCTGCGCCCAGGTGTCCCAGCTCTTGGGCGTCATCCACAGGCCGTGGATGAGGACGATCGGGGTCTTGGTCGAGGCGGTCATGTCGTGCTCCTTGGGTGAGGTGGTGCTCTGGTGTTCTGCCGGATCCGCGTCCGCGGTGCTGTCGTTCATAGTAGACCGAACGTTCTATCTACACCAGAGTATTCCCGTGTGGCACGATGAGAGGGGGAAGGGGCATCCATGACGACGACCACAGCGGCGGTCCGATCCGGATCGGCGCGGCAGAGGCTGCTCGACGCGGCGACCGACCTCTTCTACGGCGAGGGCATCCACTCCGTCGGCGTGGACCGGATCATCGAGGAGGCGGGTGTCACGCGCGCCACGATGTACAAGCAGTTCGCGGGCAAGGAGGGGCTGGTCCTCGCCTACCTCCAGGGGGAGGACGAGGGGCTGCGCGGCCTGTTCGCGCAGGCGACGCAGGCCTCGGATGACCCCGATGTGCTGCTCGACCTCGTCGTCGACGGCATCGCGCTCGACATCCGCGACCGTCACACGCGCGGCTGCCCGTTCATCAACGCCGCCGCGGAATATCCCGACCAGGGCCCGGTGCGCGACCTGATCGCCGCGCACCGCGAGTGGTTCCGGGAGACGCTGCGCCAGTTGGCGGAGGATGCCCGGCTCCGCGATCCCGACGCCGTCGCGGCCTCTCTCGTGCTGCTGCGCGACGCCGCGCTCGTCGGCGGGTACCTGGACGGGCAGGACCGGGTCGCCCCGGCCTTCTCCCGCACCGCCCGGGATCTCATCGCCGCGCACCGCGCCTGACCTCCGGCAGCGACGGACGGGCCTCTCGCCGTCCGCCCCGCATGCCGGTGGCAGCGCCGCCGCGAACACGACGCAGGAGATTCGGGCCATCCATCGGCGATCTGTGCCGAACCCTGCGGGATCTCCTGCGTTGTGTTCAGAGGAGGGGGCTGAGCTCGGTCGAGAGTGCCCACGCCTGTGACGGGAGTGACTGGTGAGGCGCGACACGCCGCCGCAAAACGTCAAAACCCGCGAAATGACGCGGAAATCCAGGGTTTGGTTGATACATTCAAGGCGGTCGTTCGACCAACGGGGGGCATCCGCCCATCCGGAACTCTGATACGAAGCGACGGGATCCCGTCGCTGGAGGATGAAATGGCTGACAAGTCCATCACCAAGACCGAGCTCGTCGCGAGCATCGCCAGCGCCACCGGCCAGAGCCAGGCTGCGGTCTCCGGCGTTCTCGACGCCCTGTTCGCCACGGTCTCGGACGCTGTTGCCAAGGGCAGCAAGGTCTCGATCCCGGGCTGGATCTCGTTCGAGCAGGTCGCGACCGCCGCTCGCACGGGCCGCAACCCGCAGACCGGCGCCGAGATCAAGATCCCGGCCGGCAAGCGCGTCAAGGTGACCGCCGGTTCCAAGCTCAAGGCTGCCGTCAAGTAATCCGGCTCCGCCTCGCAAGGCCGTCCCTTCGGGGGCGGCCTTCTGCGTGTCCGGACGGGTCGCGATCTCGGGGCGGCCCGATCGCGTCGGCGGAGTCACGGGGCGCGAACGGCGTGCGCCCGGGACGCCGGATCCGGACGGCCCGCACAGGAGACGCGCCTAGGCTGGAGGGGTGAATCGCCCCTCCACCGGGGTCCGCCCCCAGGCCGGGACGGGCGCCGACCGCACCGCCCTGCCCGCCGGATCCTCGACCCTGCGGATCGCGGGGCCTGTGATCCTCGTGGGCGCGGCGGTCCTCGCCGTTCTCGCCGGACTCGCCTTCGGCGGGGGTGCGGCGCCGAACCTCCTCCTCGACCCCGGTCCCGTGGTGCGCTGGGGGCTGCCGGTCGTCAAGGCTCTCAGCAACCTGGGCGCGGCGGCGATGCTCGGCTCGCTCGTGCTCGCCCTCTTCGCGCTGCGCAGCGGGGCGCGGTCCTTCGAGATCGCGCTCGACACCGCCTCGATCGGCGCCGCGGTCTATACCGTCGCCAGCGCCGTCGCCGGCCTCTTCACCTTCCTGCAGACCCTCGGCGTCAAGCTCAGCGCCGGCCCCGAGTTCGGCGCGCAGCTGGGGCGGTTCCTGCTCGAGCTGCCCCTGGGACAGGCGTGGCTGATGACCGTGCTCGCGGGCGCCGTGATCACGATCGCCGCGTTCGCGTTCCGAGGCTGGACCGCGACCCTGCTCACGGCGGTCCTCGCCGCCGCATCGTTCATCCCGCTCGCCACGCAGGGGCACGCCGGCGACCTCAGCGGTCACGACGCCGCCGTGAACTCGCTGCTGCTGCACACGGTCGGCGCGGCCGTCTGGATCGGCGGCCTCGTGCTGCTCATCGTGCTGCGCGGATCCCGCAGCGAGCTGAGTGACCCCGCGGTCGCCGCGCCCGCAGCCGACGCGCCCGCGGCCCAGACGCCGAAGCCGGGGAAGAAGGGCAAGGCGCCGCGGGGCGGCCTCACCTTCGCAGCGGTCGTGCGCCGCTACTCCTCGCTCGCCCTGGTCGCCTACATCGTGGTGGCGGTGTCCGGCGTCGCGCGATCGATCGTCGCGGTGGGCGACTGGGCGGGCATGCTCACGCCCTACGGCGGCCTCATCGTGGCGAAGGCGGTCGTGCTGATCCTGCTCGGCGCGCTCGGCGCCCGCTATCGCACGCGTCTCATCCCGAAGCTCGAGACGAAGGGATCCGGCCCGTTCTGGACCCTGGTCCTGCTCGAGCTCGCGTTGATGGGCATCGCCTCCGGACTCGCCGCCGCGCTGTCGCGCACCCCGCCGCCGGCCGGCCTCGAGGCCCCGGCCGTGCGCACGCCGGCCGAGATCCTCACCGGAGCAGCCCTGCCGCCCGAGCTCACCCCCGTGCGCTGGCTGACGATGTGGAACCTCGACCTCATCTGGGCCGTCGCCGCGGCACTCGGCGTCGCGCTGTACCTGCTGGGGGTGCGCCGGCTGCGCAAGCGCGGAGACGCCTGGCCCGTCCACCGCACGGTCTTCTGGATCCTCGGCATGGTGGCCCTCGTCTGGGTCACCGGCGGCGCGATCAACGCGTACCAGGAGTACCTGTTCAGCGTGCACATGCTCGGGCACATGATGCTGTCCATGGCGATCCCGCTGCTGCTCGTGTCCGGAGCCCCGGTCACGCTCGCGCTGCGCGCGATCGACAAGCGCGACGACGGCACGCGCGGCGGACGGGAATGGATCCTGTGGGCCGTGCACTCCCCGTTCTCGCGGGTGGTCACGAACCCGTTCGTGGCGGCGGCGATCTTCGTGCTCTCCCTGTGGGCGTTCTACTTCACCGATCTCGTGCGCTGGGCCATGACCGACCACATCGGGCATGAGTGGATGACCGCGCACTTCCTCATCTCGGGCTACCTCTTCGTGCTCAGCCTCATCGGGGTGGATCCGGTGCCGCGGCGGCTTCCCTATGCGGGGCGGCTCATCACGCTCATCGCCGTGATGGCCACGCACGCCTTCTTCGGCATGGCGATCATGATGCAGTCGGGGCTGATGGTCGCGGAATGGTTCGGGGCGATGGGACGCACCTGGGGTGCGACTCCGCTGCAGGACCAGTACGTCGGCGGCGGCGTCGCCTGGTCGGTGGGGGAGATCCCCACCCTGATCCTGGCGATCACGGTCGCCATCCAGTGGAGCCGCAGCGACGCCAAGGTGCAGAAGCGCCAGGACCGGGCGGCGGACCGCAGCGGCGACGCCGAACTGGCGGAGTACAACGCGCGGCTTGCCGCGCTGGCCGAGAAGGATCGCCGGTCCGCCACCCGGTGACGCGACCGAGGGGAGTCAGCCCTCGGATCCAGGAGGGTTGGCGGACTGCTCCGGCGAGGTGATGCTGATCGAGGCGGATCCGTCCGGCAGGAACCGGATCGTGCCGTCCACCTGGAACGGCACGTCCTCGTCGACGTGCGAGACGCTGCCGTCGTAGAGCGACTTCACGTCGAGCGTCACGTGCGCGGTGGCGGAGGTCGGGGGGATCCGCCAGCCGTCGGCGTCCGCCTCCAGCGCCACCACCGGATCGGCCACCATGCTCCAGACAGGGCCGGCGGTGACGCGGTTCGACACGGTGAGGCCGAACGGGCACCCCGTGGGCTGCAGCACGGTCTGGGTCGTGCACTGGTCGAGGAACTCGTTGACCCGCTGCTGCACGACCTTCACGAATCCGTCCGTGGGCTTCGCCTGCACGTCCAGCGGCACGTCGGCCAGCGGTTTGTCCGCCAGCACGCCCAGTCCGGGCGCCGTGGCGGTCGACGTCTTCACCGACACCGAGTACAGGCCGGGGGAGAAGACGAGCATCGGCACCGCGTCGCGCGCCGAGGAATCAGCGCCGTTCGCCGCGATCTGCCGGCGGTCGAGCTCGAAGCCGTTGACCGAGAACCGGTCGGACCCGCGCACGGTGAGCGAGATGACGGCGAGCGGGCTCTGGGCGAACCGCCACGACGGCGCGACGCCGATCCAGCCCTCCCGTGCGATCAGGAAGGTGCTGGTGCCGGCATGGCCGCCGGCCTTGTACTGCACGGTGACAGCGGTCGATTCGCCCTGCGGATGCTCGTCGGTGACGACGACGTCGGTGAGGGACCCCAGCGCGGCCTGGCGCAGGAGGGCGTCCGACGCGGAGCGGAACGTGCTGCTGTCGAGATCGCCGTGCCCGATCGCGACGCCGGGCAGGCGCAGCGCGTCGGCGGCGCGCCCCTCTGAGAGCAGCGTGAGGTAGCGGGTGACGAACGCCGAGGGGCTGTAGAACTCCCGGTAGACGGTGAGCCCGCCGGCTGCGAGCGCCGCCACGAGCACGACGCCGACCACGGCGAGCAGTGTGAGGTCGGACCAGAGGGGGGCACGACGACGCGCCGTCCGCGCCCGGCGCGACCGCACGCCTGGCGCCAGCACCCCCGCCGACTGCACCATGTGCGCAAGTCTACGAAAGCCCTCCTGCGCGAACCCCGGGAGGCTCGCCCCGCATCGGTCGGCTTCTCCGGGAATGCGAGGCTGCGGGCGCCCGGTCCGACCGGCCCGCAGCGGGTAGACTCCGAGGACCGTGAGCACGCCGAACCTCTCCGCCGAACAGGAAGAACTGTTCCGGCTGATCGAGGACACCCGGGAGCACGTCTTCATCACGGGCCGTGCCGGCACCGGCAAGTCGACGCTGCTGCAGCACTTCGCCTACAACACGCAGAAGCAGATCGCCGTGTGCGCCCCGACCGGCGTGGCCGCGCTGAACGTCGAGGGGCAGACGATCCATTCGCTGTTCCGGCTGCCGATCGGCCTCATCGCCGACAGCGAGATCGACCAGTCGGATGCGACCCGCAAGATCCTGAACGCGATCGACACGCTCGTGATCGACGAGGTGTCGATGGTCAACGCGGATCTGATGGACGCGATCGACCGTTCGCTGCGCCAGGCCCGCGGCCGCCGCGCCGAGGCGTTCGGCGGGGTGCAGGTGGTGATGTTCGGGGATCCGTACCAGCTGGCGCCCGTGCCCCCGCGCGGAGACGAGCTGCGCTACATCCAGGACCACTACCGCTCGTTCTGGTTCTTCGACGCGAAGGTATGGACCGGCGGCGAGGCCACCGACGGGCTGCTCGACATCGGCACGCACGGCGCGACGCTGCACGTGCGCGAGCTCGTGCACATCCACCGGCAGTCCGACGCCGGGTTCAAGGCGATGCTGAACGCCGTGCGCTACGGCCGGGTGACCGCGGAGATCGCCGGGGCACTCAACGACGCGGGCGCACGGACGCCCCCGGATCCGGCCCCGGGCGAGATCCCGATCATCACGCTCGCGACACGCAACGACATCGTGAACGGCATCAACGCCCGCCATCTCGCCGCCCTCCCCGGCAAGGTGCAGAAGGCGCGGGCCGACATCTCCGGCGACTTCGGCCGGGGCGAGGCGAACTACCCGGCCGATCAGGAGCTGCAGCTCAAGGAGGGCGCGCAGGTGATGTTCCTGCGCAACGACATCTCGGCGATGCCGGAGCCGCCGCGCTGGGTGAACGGCACGATCGGGACGGTCGTGCGCATCCTCGGCGACGCCGTGCGCGTGGAGATCGACGGCGAGGAGGTCGACGTCGAGCCGGCCGTCTGGGAGCGGTACCGCTACATCTACAACCCCGGCACGAAGACGCTCTCCCGGGAGGTGGTCGCCGAGTTCACCCAGTTCCCGCTGCGGCTCGCCTGGGCGGTCACGATCCACAAGTCGCAGGGCAAGACCTACGATCGGGCGGTCGTGGATCTCGGATCCGGTGCGTTCGCCCCGGGGCAGACCTACGTCGCGCTGTCGCGGCTGACCTCGCTGGAGGGCCTGTACCTGTCCCGTCCGCTGCGCCCCCGCGACATCCGCGTCGACGAGGACGTGCGCCGCTTCATGCGCGCCGCCTGGGAGGCCCGTCAGGGCGACTCCACGCCGCAGGTCGGGTCCTAGTCGCGCACCCGGTGTGACCTCGCGGGGACGATCCCGGTTCAGCGACGCACGTGAGCCGCGAGGATCTCGGCGATCTCGGGAGGTGCGGTGCCACGTAAGTGCTGGCGTCGGTGCGCAGAAGCAACGACTGTTAGACGATGACCAGTTCCTCGGATACGTGCAGGTCGAAGGTGATGCCACCGACGTGTCCATCGCGCAACCGCGCCGGGGTGCCGCCGTTCATCGGCGGCGCTCCGATCCCTGTTCGTTTTCGTGGGATCGATCCGGGATCTCGACCGGATAGTCAGTTTGCGCGGATAGGGTCGAATTCATGGCGGAGCCCAGGGTGGATGTCCCCAGCGTTGGAGTAGATGCGGTCGAACGTCCCTCCCGCGCCATCGCGATCGCCACTCTCTGTAGTGTGATCCTCTTGCTCGCTCTCTCGCTCTTTCACGCTGTCGTCACGAATGCGGCGGGTCTCGTCACGGCAGTCACTGGGAGATGGGACTGGGCGGAGTGGGACTACCTGGGGCTCGTCGCGCTGCTGGCGGCAGTACTTCTCGTGCACGCCGCTCAGGACGAGCGCGCAATGTTCCCGCGGACCATCGCCACCGCGGCGGTTGTGCTGGGATCGGCCGATTGCTTTCTGATGTATTGGAAGTGGGTCCTGCTCGCGCCCCCTCCGCTCAACGAGTCGGAGCCGAGCTGGCTCGCTGTCGCTGCGAACTTCAGGTTCGTCCTCACCCTGATGCCCTTCGCAATGGCATTCGTCGCGGGATTCGTCATGCGCCGTGTCGATCACACCTCTGCGCGGTTCCGGGTCGGCATGACGGCAATCGTCGTCGGGACCGCAATGCTCCTGATCGCACTGGCCATGTGGATGCCGAGGCTGGCGGCGTCGGCCGGGGACGGATCGATCGGGTGATACCGACCAACCGCTCTTAACCCGAGGCTGTTCTCACCGCAGGGAATCTGCTCCGCAGCTCGTGCTGATCCGCAGCCGCGCTGACGAGCCGGGTGACTACACCACCATCGACGGCCGCCGAGTCGAAGTACACGTCGCGGGGGCCTGCTCCGGGCTGCGTTCCGCGTTCCACGACACGTCGGGCTCGATCTCCTCGTCACCGATGGCACCCGCACCCGTGCCGAACAGGCCGTACCACTTCGACGGGTCGCCATTCCGCTGCTCGGCGGGTGCTGGGATCCTGTACCCATGACACGGCTCAGCGGTGCTCCGGGCGGGCGCGTCCCGGCGGCGGGAGGACCGGGCCTGCGTGACGCCCTGATCGGCATCGGGATCCTGATGGCCGCGCTCTGCCTCGTCGAGCTCGCCGTCCCCTCGTCGTCGCGGGGGTTCGGGGGGTCGCTTCTCGACGGCGCCCTGGTCGCCGTCTACACCGTGACCGGCCTGCTCGCCTGGTCGCGCCGCCCGCGCAACCGCGTCGGGCGGCTGATGCTGCTGACCGCGCTGGCGCTGTGGGCGTCGCGCACGCAGGACGACGACCTCCCGGCCCTGCACGTCCTCGGCACGCTGACGTCCAGCCTGCCGCTGGCGCTGCTGCTGCACCTGCTGCTCGCCTTCCCCTCCGGGCGGCTGCCGAGCCGCGCCGCGCGCGCGGTCGTGACGGTCGCGTATCTCGTCTCCGTGGCGCCGCAGATCGTCGTGGTGCTGCGGCCTGCGGTGACCGAGGTCGCCTGGACGCTGCAGGCGGCCGTGGGCATCGGCACGCTCCTCGTCACCGTCGTGCTGTGCGGCCGCGGGCTCGCGCGGATGCCCGCGCTGCCGCGGCGTCAGCTGCTGCCGTTCGTCGGCTACGGGTGCGCGGCGCTCGCCGTGATCGCGGCGACCGTCGTGGTCCTGCACCTCGACCCCCGCGTCGGAGCTCAGCAAGCGGCCGACGTGGTGCAATCGGTGATGCTCGGCGGCCTGCCGATCTCCTTCCTCGTGGGGCTGACGTTCGGGGCGTTCGGGCGGGCGGGCGAGGTCGCCGAGGCGGCGGCGGGCATCGCGGCGGCATCCGTGGAGCCGGCGCTGCTCGACACCCTCGCGGCACGGGCGCTCGGCGACCCCGGCGCCCGCGTGCTCTGGGCCTCAGGCGCGGATGAAGCGGGATCCTCCCGCTTCGTCGACAGCGGCGGACGCCCGGTCGTGGTGCTCCCCGAGCGCGGCTGGTGCCCGATCGGCCCGCCGGAGGCGCCCACCGGCGCGCTCCGGTACGACCCCGCGCTGATCGCGGATCGGAACCTGGTCGCGACCGTCGCGGCGCCGCTCGGCGTCGCGATGGACAAGCAGCGGCTGATCGTCGAGCTGCGCTCCGCGGTGCAGCGGCTCGAGGTTGCGGCGGAGGAGCTGCAGACCTCCCGGCGGCGGATCGTCATCGCGGCCGACGCCGAGCGCCGCCGCATCGCCCAGGACCTCCACGACGGCGCCCAGCAGCGGATCGTCCTCGTCGGCATCGACGTGCAGCGGCTGGCCCGGCAGGCGGACGACCCCTCCTACGTCCGGTCCGAGGCGGCGCGGATCGCCGAGCACTGCGGCTCCCTCCTCGACGAGCTGCGCGGTCTCGTCGACGGGCTCCTGCCGAGCCGGCTGCAGGACCACGGCCTGGAGGCCGCGATCGCGACCCTGGCGGACCGGATCCGGATCCCGGTGCGGATCGAGATCGACTCCCCGCTCGGCCGGCTGGACGCCGAGGTCGAGTCGACGGGCTACTTCGTGATCGCGGAGGCGCTCACGAACGCGGTGAAGCACGCCGGAGCACGGCAGATCGCGGTCGCCGTGGCCCTGCGCGACGGCCGGCTGCAGATCGCGGTGAGCGACGACGGCAGGGGCGCGGCCGGGGCGGTCCCGGGATTCGGGATGCGCAGCCTCCGGGATCGGGTGGAGCCGCTGGGCGGGACGGTGGCGCTGGAGTCCGCACCGGGCGGCGGGACGACGCTGCGGGCGCAGGTGCCGCTGCGATAGTGCGAGCGATGCGGAGATGCCGCCCGCTCACCGGTCCAGATAGCGCATGACGGCCAGGACGCGGCGGTGGTCGTCGGGATCCGGCGGCAGGTCGAGCGAGACGAAGATGAGCGCGATGCTGCGCGCGACGGCCTTCTCGGTCACGAAGAGCTCGCGCGCGATGCGGGCGTTGCTGTAGCCCTGCGCCATCAGCTGCAGCACCTCCAGGCGCCGCGGCGTGAGCCGGGCGATGCCGCCGTCGGTGTGATCGCGCACTTCCCGGCGCACCATCGAGGAGATGACGTCGGAGTCGATGCTCGAACCGCCGGCGGCGACCCGCTGCACGGACTCGAGGAAGTCGTCGAGGTCGAGGATGCGCCGCTTGAGCAGATAGCCGATCCCGGCGGCGCCGTCGGCCAGCAGCTCCATCGCACCGGTGGCGTCGACGTACTGGGAGAGCACGATGACCGCCGTCCCCGGAAGCTCCTGGCGGATCCGGCGGGCGGCGCGCAGGCCGTCGTCGGTGAAGTCCGGCGGCATCCGGATGTCGGTGAGGACGAGGTCGGGGCGGTGGGCCCGCGCCTTGCCGAGCAGATCGTCCGCGTCGCCCGCGGTCGCGACGATCTCGTGCCCCTCGTCCGTGAGGATCCGGGAGATGCCCTCCCGCAGCAGGACCTCGTCCTCGGCGATGACGACGCGCATGCCTGCTCCTGACTGACGGGTGGGGATCCGGGGCGGTGACCCGACAGTACCCGAGCGGAACCGCCGCCCACACCCCTCGGTGCGGACGGCGGTCCGGATCCCTCTCCTTCGTCAGCCGGCCGGGACGATCGGCTTGATGTCGACGATCTTGGGCAGGCTGGCCTTCTCCTGGTCGGTCAGAGGGCGCTCGGCGCTGTCGTACAGCACGTCGGCGTCCGCGCGAGGGATGTCGAAGTGCACGCCGGCCAGCTTCCAGGTGGTCTTGCCGAGCTTGACCGTGAAGTCGCCCGTCACCCGCTCGGTCAGCACCCGCGACCACATGTTGAAGTTCTTGTAGGCGCCCACCTCGTACGACTGGACCTTGGTCTCCTCCTTGGTGCTGGACCAGGAGCCGCCGTACTTGTGGGTGAGTCCCGCCTCCAGGATCCCGTTGATGGTCAGCTTCGCCGACCCGGTGGTCTCGACGGACGAGGTCGTGCCGGCCGCGACCTTGGTGGTGACGCTTCCCTCACGGGCCTTGTCGGTGTTGTTCGCGCCCCCGGCGACCAGCCGGACCTGAGGCGTGCCCTCCTCCTTCGTGACGGGCAGGAACGTGCACGACGCCAGGCCCGAGACGCAGGTCTGGTTGAGCAGCTCGGCCTGTCGCTGGGCATCCGAGGCCGGCACCGTGATCTCGGAGAAGTCCTTCTCCGAGATCGTCAGCTGTCCGCTCAGCCCCTGATTGTGGACGGTGAACGCGTCGCCGGCGTCCGTGCGGATGCTCGTGCCGCTCACGGCGTCCACGACGAGCGTGACCTGGAAGGCGGAGATCCGCTCGGAACCGTTGCCCAGGGCCTCGCGGTAGTTGAACGTGAGCGTCGTCTCGCCGCGCTTGAGGAGGTAGTAGACCTTCTCGTAGTGGTAGGACTGCCCCGGCGCGATCTTCGTGCCGGTCGGCGCGTAGCCGTCCCGGTCGCCCGCGCCGTCGATCCCCTGCAGCTCCAGGGTGTGCTTGGTCGTGTTGACGATGTCGAACCCGCGGGTGACGTCGGCCGTGGCGGCTGCGGCGCGCGGCGTCGCAGCCGACGCGGGCGCCCCCGTGGCCACGCCGATGGCGACCGATCCGAGCACCGTCGTGGCGATCAGGCCGGTGCCGAGCAGCCGGCGAGTGGTCTTCTTCGTGGTGGTGTCCATGGTGTTCCTTCTGTTCTCTCGCCCCTGAGGGGATGTCGTCGCCTCCCGTCCGGAAGCTCTTCTCATACGCTAGAAACCGGCGGTCTCGCGGCCGATGGGCGTGCCACCACAGCGATGTGGTGCAGGCACCACATCGTGGGGCAGGGTGTGGATCTCCACCCGTCCACCCGCGGATCTCCACCCCTGGGCGGTGCCCGCGGAAGGCGGATCCGGGGAGCATCGAAGACATGAACCTCTCGATCGTCTCGAACGTCCTGCTGATCCTCCTCGCCGTCGGCTTCGTCGCCGTGCGGCAGATGACGTGGCGCCCCGTGCTCGGAGCGCGCGACTGGATGCTGCCCGGGATCATCGCGGTGATCGGGGCGGTGCTGTCGCTGCAGACGCTGAGCGGGCAGGTGATCGGAGTCATGGACGTGGTCGCCCTCGTGGTCGAGCTCGTCGTGGCCTTCGCCCTCGGCACCGCCATGGGCGCGATGGCGCACATCCGCCGCATCGCCCGTCCCGCCGGCTACCAGCCCGCCGCAGGGCTCTCCGACCGGGCCGCCGCGCAGGCCGCCGCCGAGTTCGAGACCCGCACCGGACCGTGGGGGCTCGCGCTCTGGGTCGTGCTCATCGGCGTCCGGGTCGGCCTCATGTTCGCCTTCGAGCAGCTGGGCTCGCACATCGGCGTCGCGACCGGGCTCATCCTCATCGTGCTCGCCGCGAACCGCGCGGCCCGGGTGGTCGTGCTGCACCGCCGGGTCGACGCGCTGCGCCGCACGAGCGCGCCGAGCGGATCCGCGCGCATCATTGTTCCGTGACCCGAATCCCGCTGCGCATCCAGCCCATGACGGGCTGGAGCGCCGCCGTCAACACCGCGGGCCTGCTCGGCGTCGGCTGGGTGCTCTGGCGCGTCGCGCCGGAGACCGCACCCTGGGTGGTCTGGCTGTTCGGCGCCGGCCTCGTGGCGTGGGCCGTTCGCATGGCGCTCGCGGTGCGGATCGGCGCGACCGGCGGTGACCCGGCGGCGCAGTCCGGCCCGGGAGCCGCGCCGGACGGGCGGACCGCCGGGCGCAGCAGGGTGCCGGCCGGCGTCGCCCCCGCACTCCTGGTGGTGATGGGCCTCGCCGGCTCGCTCACCGCGGTGCCGACCCAGGGGCTCGGCACCGCTCTGCTCGTCGTGACGGTGATCCTGCTCACGAGCGACGCCGCGGTGGGCCCCGGCACGTGGATCACGGCGGCGGTCCTGGGCGCGCTGGGCGTGGCTGCGGGGGCGCTGCTCACCGCGGCGGGGTACGCGGGCACGGTGACCGCTTCGGCGCTCGGTCTGCTCACCATCCTCGCGGCCCTCGCGCTCGCGGTCGTCGTGGGCCTGGGGCGGCGCGCCCAGCGCGTGCTGCTCGCCGAACGGGAGCGCGCGAACGCCGAGGCGGTGCGGGCACAGGCCACGGCGCATCGCGTCTCGATCGCCCGGGATCTGCACGACGTGCTCGCGCACAGCCTGGGCGGCCTGGTCGTTCAGCTCGACGCGGCCGAGGCGCTGCTCGAGGCGGGCGACGCGGAGCGCGCGGCGGCACGGGTGGCGGCGGCGCGGCGCCTCGCCGTCTCCGGCCTGGACGAGGCGCGCGAGGCCGTCCGAACTCTGCGCGGACCGGAGCAGGACGACACCGAGGCGCCGGTGCCCGCGGTGGTTCCCGTCGAGCTCGCTCGTCGCCTCGACGCGCTGCTCGACCCGGAGGACACGGCCGGCGCCCGCCTCACCGAGACCGGCGCCTCGCGTCCGGTGCCCGCGGCGCTCGCCGACGCACTGGTGCGCGCCGTGCAGGAGGGGCTGAGCAATGCGCGCAAGCACGCGCCGGGGCGCGCCGTGCGGATAGCACTGGTCTGGCATCCTGACCGGGTGGAATGCACCATCGACAACGCGGTCACCGGCGGCAGGCAGGACGACAGGGCGCTCGCGGCGACCGGCGGCGGCTTTGGCCTGCCCGGCGTGCGGGAGCGGTTCGGGGAGGTGGGAGGCACCGTGCGCGCGGGCGTCGTGACCCTGGACGACGGGGGAGACGTCTTCCGGCTCCGCGTGGAGGCCCCCGCATGAGCGCCCGGATCCGGATCGTGCTCGCCGACGACCAGGCGATCATCCGCGACGGGCTGGAGACCGTGCTGGGCCTGGTCGACGACTTCGAGGTGGTCGGAACCGCCGCAGACGGCGCCGAGGCCGTCGCGCTCGTCGCGGCGACCCGCCCCGATGTCGCGCTCATGGACCTGCGCATGCCGGTGCTGGACGGCGCCGCCGCGACCCGGCTGGTGACGGCGGAGACCCCGGGGACCGCGGTGCTGGTGCTGACGACCTTCGCCGACGACGCCGACATCGTCGCGGCGCTCCAGGCGGGCGCCCGGGGCTACCTCACCAAGGACGCGGGCAGGGCCGAGCTCGCCGCCGCCATCCGCGCCGTCGCCGCGGGTCAGAGCACGTTCTCCGCTCCGGTGCGCGACGTGCTCCTGGGGCGCATCGGCGCTGCGGGCGCCGCGGGCGCCTCGGCGGCCGAGCTCTCCGGATCCGTCCCCGATCCGGTCTCGGAGGAGGCGCTGGCGGAGCGCTTCCCCGCTCTCACCGGCCGCGAGCGCGAGGTCTACGCGCTCGTGCTGCAGGGACGTTCGAACGCAGAGATCGCCGCCGCGCTCTTCGTCGGCGTCGCGACCGTGAAGACGCACATCAACGCGCTGTTCGCCAAGCTCGGCGTGCGCGATCGGGCGCAGGCGATCGCGCACGGACTCGGCACCACCGCGGAGAGGTGACCGGGCGGATCCCCGGGTGATCACGATCCGGATCCGAAGCGCGGGATCATCCGGAGGGATGACGTCTGCGCAGAGGAGCGCCGTCTACAATCGTGGGGGATGTCAGGGGGGGCGAATGGGTCGGAACATCAGGCGGCGGGTGGGTGCGCTGATCACAGGGGCCGTCGCGGCGGCGCTCGTGCTGAGCGGCTGCTCCGGCGATGTCGCGACCCCGGCGTTCACCCCGAAGACGCAGACCGAGGGGGATCTGCCCTCCGATATGAGGGACCAGCTCAAGGGCGCCGTCGAGCGCGCGATGGCGGCGAGCGGTTCGAGCGGGGCGATCCTGGGCGTGTGGGCGCCGTGGAGCGGCTCCTATGTCACGGGCCTCGGCACGGTCTCGGCCGAGGACAAGGATCCGGTCAGCGCCGACATGTCGTTCCGCATCGGCGACGTCACCCGCCTGATGACCTGCGACGTGCTGTACGCGCTCGCCGATCGCGGCACGGTCAAGCTCGACGCGAGCATCACCGAGTACGTGTCCGGTGTGCCCGACCTGCAGGACGTCACGCTGCTCGACCTCTGCAACGGCACCGGCGGCATCGGCTCGTCCGAGGCCACCGCCATGCCGATGTGGCTGAACAACCCCGACCGGCAGTGGGAGCCGAAGGAGCTGGCGTCCTACGGCCTCGCGCAGAACCGCACCCCGCCGCACACCGGCTACCGAGACTCCGACGCCGGGTTCCTGCTGCTCGGGCAGGCGCTGGAGCGCGCCACCGGTCAGACGGCCGCGCAGCTCATCCACGAGTACGTGGCCGCGCCCCTGGGCCTGAACGCGACGTCGCTGCCCGGCCCGCAGGCGGCCGCCCCGTCGCCCTCGCCGGCGCTCAAGGGGTCGTTCCTCCCGCAGGTCGACGGCGCGCTGCAGTGCGCCAAGCCCACCGACATCACGGTCAGCTCGTCGAGCAACGGGTACACGGATTCGGGCGTGGTGTCCACGGTCGCCGATCTCGGCCGGTACATGCAGGCGGAGGCGGCGCAGGCGCTGCGCGTGAAGAAGACGCCCCAGCGCTTCGGATCCCCGCTGCCCGTCGCCGACGGCGCGCCGAGCTGGTACAAGGCCACCGGGGGCGCGTACCTCGTCGGCTCCATGATCGGCCAGCACGGCGGCACGCCCGGGTACCTCACCGGGGCCTACTCCGACCCGACGACCGGCTTCACGGTCGTCGTGGTGCTCAACGACTCGACCGTCGGATCCGCCTTCATCGGCGACCTCGCCTTCGAACTCGCCGCGATCGCCTCCAAGGCGCCCGCGGGAAAGGGCGGCAAAGCCCCCGAGTTCGCACTGCCGTTCACCGCGGAGGACTACGCTAAGGCGGTCGACAGCCTGGCCGTCTGCCCGCTCCCGCAGGGCTGACCGGGTTCGTTCGACGCCTCCCCGTGCTCCGACGGTTCCCGCAGCCGGACGAAGCACTGCACGACCGCGAGGAGCGAGCATGGCCATCGTCGACAACGGCATCTATGTGGACGGCGTCCGCACCGACACCCCGCACACGCTGGACGAGACCTTCGAGCTCATGCATGCCCGCGGCGGCATGGGCTGGATCGGCCTGTACCGGCCCAGCGAGGAGGAGGTGCGCCAGGTCGCGGCGGAGTTCGGCCTGCACGAGCTCGCCGTCGAGGACGCCCTCACCGGTCATCAGCGCTCCAAGCTCGAGCGCTACGGGGAGACCCTGTTCATCGTGCTGCGGCCCGCGCGGTACCTCGACGCCACGGAGGAGGTCGAGTTCGGCGAGCTGCACGTGTTCGTCGGACCCAACTTCGTGGTGACCATCCGGCACGCGGAGACGCCGAGCCTCACCCGCGTGCGCGGACGCATGGAGCACGCTCCGGAGCTGCTCGCGGGCGGCCCCGAGGCGGTGCTGTACGCGATCCTCGACGAACTCGTCGACGAGTACACCCCGGTGCTCAACGGTCTGGAGAACGACATCGACGAGATCGAGGCGCAGCTGTTCCTCGACGACTCGGACGTCACGCAGCGCATCTACGAGCTGTCGAGCGAGGTCATCGACTTCCAGAAGGCGACCCAGCCGCTGCAGCCGATGCTGGAGGCGCTGCTGCGCGGATCCGCGAAGTACTCCGTCGATCTCGAGCTGCAGCGCTATCTGCGCGACGTGCTCGACCACATCCTGACCCTGTCGGAGCGGGTGTCGACGTTCCGGGCGAACCTCGACAACGCGCTCACGGTGGAGGCGACGATCGTCGCCCGGCGGCAGAACGAGGAGATGCGCCGGATGACCGAGGAAAGCATCCGTCAGGGCGAGGAGGTGAAGAAGATCTCCAGCTGGGCGGCCATCTTCTTCGCCCCCACCATCGTCGCCGGTATCTACGGCATGAACTTCGAGGTGATGCCCGAGCTGAAGTGGGCCGCCGGGTACCCCATGGCGATCGGCCTGATGGTCGGCGGGGCCTTCGTGCTGTACCTGGTGTTCAAGAAGCGCGGCTGGCTCTGACCGGATCCGGAACCTTGGCGGTCTGACCCTCGTTCAGGTCGCACTATCTGCTCTGAAACCCGCGCGGGAAGAGCAGAAATCGCGACCTAAACCAAGGGAGGACCAACCCCACCGGGGGAGGTCAGCGCCCGGCGCCGGTCAGGGAGATCACCGCGAGGGCGGTCGCGGTGACGAGGATCCAGAGGATCGCGCCGAGCACGAGCGGTCGCCAGCCGGCGCGGCGCAGCGCTGCCGCATCTGTGGACAACCCGATGCCGGCCATGGCGGTGGCGATGAGGAATCCGCTGGCGTGCACCATCGCCGCACGCGGGCCGGCCGGGATCGCTCCGAGGGATCCGAGCACCGCGACGACCAGGAACCCCACGAGGAACCACGGCACCAGGCCGATCACGCCGCGCAGCGTCATCCGCCGGCCGTCGGCGGCCCTGCGCGACTCGATCACGGACAGCCCCACCGAGATCGGGATGATCATCAGCGTGCGCACCAGCTTCACCACGACCGCGAAGCCCAGCGCCGCGGCGCCGAAGACGCTCGCCGTCGCGACCACGCTGCTCGTGTCGTTCACCGCGGTGCCGGCCAGCAGCCCGAAGGTGTGCGGATCCAGCCCGAGTGCGTGGCCGAGCAGGGGGAAGAGCACGACGGCGAGGATGTTGAACACGAAGATCGTCGACACCGCGTAGGACACCTCGGCACTGAGAGCGCCGATGACCGGGGCGACGGCGGCGATCGCCGAGGCGCCGCAGATCCCCGTGCCCACCCCGATCAGGGTGCGCAGCCGCGGCGCGACGTGCAGCGCCCGACCGATCAGCCACGCGGCGAGGAGGCACACGACGAGGGTGGACAGCATCACGGGCAGCGACTCCGCGCCGACCCGCAGGATCGCCTCGAGCGAGAGCTGAGCGCCCAGCAGCACCACGGCCACCTGCAGCAGGAA
The DNA here is from genome assembly GCF_037147555.1 of Microbacterium sp. MMO-35. Lineage (NCBI taxonomy): Bacteria > Bacillati > Actinomycetota > Actinomycetes > Micrococcales > Microbacteriaceae > Microbacterium > Microbacterium sp. MMO-35. The sequence goes on along the minus strand of NZ_JBBCVH010000001.1, from coordinate 433,046 downwards.
CTTCCCGGAGTACTCGACCCCGGGCACGAACCGCGCTCCGGGGCGTCGGATCACGGCGACGACCACTCCGATCACGATCGCGGGGAGGGCAGAGCCGAGCACGGGCACCGCGGCGCCGATCAGGGTGGCGACGATGGCGATCGGCACGGTGAGCGCCAGCCCCGGCAGCACCTCGACCCCGCGCAGGGCGAGACGGGCCGGAAGGGTGCGGGCGGGGCGGAACATCATGGATCCAGGCTCGTCCGCCTGCGGCTTCCGCGGTATCCGGCTAGGCTCGATAGGGGTACAGGCAGAGACTGTGGGGTGACGATGGCGGACGGATCGATGCCGGACCTCGGCTCGCTCGAACTGCTGGTCGCCGTCGTGCGCACCGGATCCATCTCGGCCGCCGCGCGCGAGACCGGGGTGACCCAGCAGTCCGCCTCCACGCGCCTGCGCGCCGTGGAGCGCCAGCTCGGTCTGTCGCTGTTCCACCGCGCCCCGTCCGGGACCCGTCCGACCCTGGAGGGCGAGGTCGTCGCCTCCTGGGCCGACGACGTGCTCGCCGCGGCCGCGCGTTTCCGCACGGCGACCCGCACGCTGCGCGGCGAGAGCGCCGCCCGGCTCACGGTCGCCGCGAGTCAGACGGTGTCGGCGCGGCTGCTGCCGCTCTGGCTCGTGGCGCTGCGCCGGAACCAGGTCGCCGCGGGGCGGACGCCGACGGCCGTGCAGCTCCTCTCCGGCAACAGCACCGATGCGGAGGCGCTCGTACGCGACGGGCACGCCGACCTCGCGTTCATCGAGTCGAGCGAAGTGCCGTCCGACCTCGGCACCACCACGGTCGACAGCGACGAGCTCGTCCTCGTGGTCGCGCCGGAGCACCTGTGGAGCGGCCAGGGCCCCGTCGCCTTCGAGAAGGCCGCCGCGGAGCCGCTCGTGGCCCGCGAGCAGGGCAGCGGCACCCGGCGCGCGTGGGAGGACGAGGTGCGGCGGCGGCTCGGCCGCGACGCAGCGGAGCCGGCGGTGGTGCTGCCGACCTCCGCGGCCGTGCGCTCGGCCGTCGCCGACGGGCTGGGGGCCGCCGTCCTGAGCCGCAGGGAGGCGGCGGACGACATCCGCCTCGGCCGGCTGCGCGCCGTGCGCACGACCGGCGAGCCGGTGGTCCGGCCGATCACCGCCCTCTGGCGAGGCGGAGCGCGGGATCTGCCGATGGCAGGGCGGGAGCTGATCGACGTCGCCGTGCAGACGGCCCGGGAGCAGGCGCGCCCGGGCCGCGGTACTCTCTGATCGTCGCCACGGAAGGAACCGGATGCCCCCGCTCGTGCTCTTCGGTCTCACCGCCGTGCTGCTGTGGTCGATCGTGTCCCATCGCTTCGAGCGGTGGGGCGTGGCGGGACCGGCGATGCTGCTCGTGCTGGGGGCCGCCACCACGGTGTGGGACCTGCCGACCTACGCGGCCGCCCTGGACGCTCCGATCACCGAGAAGATCGTCGAGGTCATCCTGTCGATCCTCCTCTTCGCCGACGCGACCGAGGTGCGCGGCGGCATCTTCGGCGGTGAGGGCAGGGTGACCGCGCGCCTCGTGCTCATCGCGCTGCCGCTGTCGCTCATCCTCACCGCCATCGCCGGAGCCTTCCTCCTCCCCGAGGCGCTGGTGGCCGCCGTGGTCATCGCCTGCGTGATCATGCCGACCGATTTCGCCCCGGCGACGCGCCTGCTGCGCAGCAGGCTGCTGCCGGAGCGCATCAGGGCGATCCTGAACGTGGAGAGCGGCTACAACGACGGCCTGGTCTCCCCGATCTTCGGCATGGCGCTGCCCATCGCCGTCGTCATCGCCCCGCTCGTCGAGAAGATGGTCGCGACCGGATCCGACACGGTCACCGTGGACGACAAGGATCTCGATCACAGCGCCGAGAAGTTCGCGGAGGCGTTCGTCAACGCGGTGCCCGCGACGGTCACGGCGATCGTGATCGGCGTCGTGCTGGGCGGCGTCATCGGCCTGGCGCTCCGGGCGGCCCGCAGTCGGGGCATCGCGAACGAGGGCGGCGCGCGCTACGCCATGCTGCTGCTCCCGCTCATCGCCTACGCCATCGCGACGATCCCGGCGATCGAGGCCAACGGCTTCGTGGCGGCGTTCGTCGCGGGCCTCATCTACCGCGTCGCGCGCACGCGCGGCATGCAGGAGCGGGTGATCCCGCATTCCGAGCTGCTGCTGGTCGAAGAGGTCGGCACCCTCACGGCGAACTTCGTCTGGTTCATGCTCGGCGGGGCCGCCCTCGTCGCCTTCACGTCGTCGTTCGACTGGCGGATCCTGGTGCTCGCCCTCCTCGCGCTCACCCTGCTGCGGCTCGGGCCGGTGTACCTGTCGCTCCTGGGCAGCTCCGTCAGCCGCGGCGACCGCGTGCGCATCGGTCTGCTCGGTCCGCGTGGCACGGCCTCCATCGTCTTCGGCCTGCTCGCCTACAACGCCTTCGAGACCGACAGCGTCGAGGCCGACGCGGTGCTGCTGGTCATGGTCGTCACCGTCGTCGGCAGCATCCTGCTGCACGGCGTCGCGGCGCCGTTCGCGCTGCGGGCGCTCGAGAAGCGGCGCGTGGCCCAGGGCTGAGCGGGCGCACGGCCCCGAGGTCACCGGCCCTCGACGCCCGGCGACGGGTCAGGGGGCGGAGAGCCCGAGGTGCCGGTACAGCAGGACCATGGCGAACGGGATGCCGCCGTCGAGGGCGTCGGCCACGTGCCCGGCACCCGGCACCTCGTGGAACGTCGTGGTGAAGCCCGCCTCCTCCGCGAGCCGGGCGTTGCGCTTCGCACCGGGGAGGAAGCCCGGATCCGCTCCGCCGACGGTGAACACCGCGAGATGGCCGGCGAACCGTCCCCTGTTCTCCGCGATCCCCGCCTCGGGCCGGAGGGCGTCGAAGGCCGCCTCGTCCCCGCCGAAGAGCTTCTTGATCGCCCCGGCACGCCATTCCACGCCGGGGTACTCGTCCGGCGAGATGCTGACCACGTTGCCCCAGATGTCGGGATGGCGGGTGGCCCACGTGAAGGCGCAGGCGCCCCCGTTGGAGTAGCCCATGATCGTCCAGTCCCGGTGGTCGAGGCTGACGTTCAGGTTCTTCGTCGCGAAGGCGGGGATGTCGACGTTGAAATAGGCGGGGACATCGCCGTAGGCGGCCGTCTTCGCGCAGACCGGGTCCGGGCCCGTGTCCAGCTCGCCCCCGGGCCCGAGCTGATCCGCGACGATGACGATGGGCGCGAGGCCCTTGTTCTTCGCTGCGAGGTCGTCCAGGGCCTTCGCGATGAACGTGGCGTTCGGGGATCCCGGATGGCCCATCATCATGACGATCAGGGGGAGTCGCGGCGGGTGGGCCGTGCGCGCGGCGGGCGGAAGGTAGAGGAGCGCGTCGCGGGGGGTGAACCCGCCGGTCGACGCGATCGCATGGCTGCCGCTGAGCACCGCGGTCTCGCCGGTCTTGGGCATGTCGGCCGGCGGGCTCCACGTCTTGTACAGCGGTCCGCTCGACGACTCGGTCGGGACGGGCTCGGGCAGCACGTCGATCTTGTCGTCGGAGGCGATGCCGAGCACGGAGCCGACGGTGGTGTTGATGCCGAAGGCGGCGTTGACGCCGAGCGCCGTCGAGAGCAGGGCGAGGAGCACGAGCAGCGCCGCGACGATCTTGCGCCACACTCCGCGCTCCCACAGCGAGACGATGCCGAGGAGGATCGCGGCGAACCCTCCGGGGATCCAGAACCCGCAGGCGAACGGCAGGGCGGGGCCGAAGAGGTGGGTCGCGTTCACGAAGGTCACGAGCGCGACGCCCAGCCCGATCCCGACAGCCGCCGCGATCACGATCCGCCACAGCCAGGACGGCGTGGGACGCCGGACGAGCAGGAGGATCGCGGCGAGGATCGTCACCCCCCAGACGGTGAGCGGGAGGGGGCCGTCGATGACGTTCAGCTTGAAGAACCAGGTCATCGCGGCTCCAGTCCAGGGCGGCGTCATCACGGGGCGGGACAGGAGAAATATAGCCCTCGGGGTCCGCGGCCCCCGGAGCGGGGTCTGACGGGGGTCCGGCGCCCCCGGCGCTCAGTAGGATCGCCGCATGGCGAGAAAGAGTTCCCCGGCCTCGCGGGACGAGCCCCGGCCCGTCGGCACACCGACGGCGGACGACGGCGATGCCGCAGCGGACGCGGAGGCGCCGTCCGCCGCCCGCCGGTCGCGTCGCGATTTCCTCCGTCTCGGTGGCCTGACCGCCGCGGGGGCGGTCGTCGGCGGCGGCGCGGGAGCGGTGGCCGGGTACGCGCTCGGCCAGCGCAGCGGCTTCGACGAGGCGCTCTCCGACTACGGTCAGCTGGCCCCGCGGCACGCCCCCGGATTCGACCACATCGTGGTGCTGATGGGAGAGAACCGCTCCTTCGACAACCTGCTCGGCTACCTCTACACGAAGGAGACCCTGCCCGAGGGGGAGGAGTTCGACGGGCTCGACTTCGGCGAGTACTTCAACGAGCTCGACGGCGTGCGCTACGACGCGCACGTCTACGAGGGCCCGACCGACCAGATCATGACCTGGCCGGATCCGGATCCGGGCGAGATGTATCCGCACGTCAACACGCAGCTGTACAACGTGATCGATCCGGCCGAGAACGCCGACCTGTACGAGGGCGGCTTCCGCGCGCCGTACAACCACCCGGGTCCGGGCGAGGCGCCCACCATGAGCGGCTTCGTCACCGACTACCAGGTGAACCTCCTGCGGCTCAAGCACGGCAAGGAGCCCACGGAGGACGAGCGCAAGCGCATCATGGGCTCGTTCTCGCCCGAGATGCTGCCGACGGTCTCGACGCTCGCGCGCGAGTTCGCGGTCTTCGACCACTGGTTCTGCGCGGTGCCGTCGCAGACGTTCTGCAACCGCACCTTCTTCAACGCCTCGACCTCGCACGGGTTCGTCACGAACCACGAAGGGGGCGACTACGACAAGTGGCTGAACGCGCCGAAGTCGCCGACGATCTTCAACCGTCTTGAGGAGGCGGGGCTGAGCTGGAAGGTCTACTTCGACGAGGTGCAGATGGTCTCGTTCACCGGCGTGCTGCACGCTCCGGTGCTCGAGAAGTTCTGGCGGACCGAGCACTTCGGCACGATGGACGACTTCTACGCCGACGTCGAGCACGGCGAGCTGCCCGCGTACGCCTTCGTCGAGCCGCGCATGATCTACGACCACAACGACTTCCACCCGCCGTTCGGGGCGCGCAGGGAGAGCGACGTCGACGGATCCGAGATCATCAACAGCGCGTTCTCGGATGTGCGCGCCGGAGACGACCTCGTGCACGACATCTACGACGCGATCCGCCGCAGCGCGTCGCCGCAGGGCTCCAACGCGGTCAACACCCTGCTGCTGATCACCTTCGACGAGCACGGCGGCACCTACGACCATGTCGTCCCGCCCAAGGCCACGCCGCCGGACAACTCGGGCGCCGGCGAGATGGGGTTCGAGTTCGACCGCCTCGGCTGCCGCGTCCCCGCGATCGCCGTGTCCGCGTACACCCGCAAGGGAACGATCATCCACGACGAGATGCATCACGGATCCGTCATCGCCACGCTCACCCGGCTGCACGGGCTCACCCCGCTGACCCGCCGCGACGCGACCGCGAACGGACTGTTCGAGATCATCAACCTGGAGAAGCCCCGCCACCCGGCGGACTGGCCCGTGACGACCTCGCGGTATCTGCCCCCGAACCCGGAGTCGAGGCCACCGCATCCGGCGCACGCCCACGCGACGAAGCCGCTGACCCCGCCCGCGCAGGGCCTGCTCGGGCTGCTGCTCGCGCGCTACGGCCTGCCCGAGGACAAGCAGCCGCAGACGTTCCTGGATGCCTACAACCTGCTCCACAAGCACGGCAAGGGGCTGTTCGGCCCTCCCGACGAGGACTGAGCGGAGCGGGCGTCGTCGGTGCGCCCTGGGGGCGTCCCCGGTCGGGTCAGGACTGCTCGGCCTGCCGGGCGTACGTTCCGCGCACGAGGGGTGCCGGCTCCGCATCGGCGGGGACGGCGGTGTCGAGCTCGAGCAGCAGCCGGTCGCCCTGCACGCGCAGCCGGGTCACCGTGCGCCCGCGGTCGGAGCGACGGTCCAGCACCAGGGCGTCGTCCTCCCAGACCGCCGTCCCCGGGGCGGCGGGCGTGAAGCCGTAGGTGTCGAACCACCAGAACCCCTCCCCGGCGATCACCGCGTGCGCGACGAGCGGCGCACCCTCGGCGCCGTCGCGCGCCTCGACGTAGTCGATCAGGATCCCGTCGGGGCCGGGCTCGATGCTGAGGGCGCCTCGGGCGGATCCGGCATCCGTCCACGCCGTGGGGAAGAGCTCCTCCGTCCCCGTCCAGTCGCCGAGTAGTGCTCTGAGCCGCGGATCCGGTGCCATGACCTCGAGCCTACGGCGACGTCCTCGTCGTGCGGCGTTCCGAACTCGGTCGATTCGGGTCGGATCGCGGGGCTTGCGGCGATCGGCGGGCATCGTGATCGAGTTCGGACCGGGGTCGCGCTGCGCCCGCCGCCTGCGGGGTCCTCGCGCAGGCTGAGCGGAGGTCCGCATCGTTGCCAGGGTGCAAAGATCCGCGATTCTTTGTGCGTAAGATCGCGAAAAGTCCAGCGATCGCCGCCGGCCGGCTCAGTACTCTGAGCAGGTTGTCCGGGCGAGGCCGCCCGACCGCGCAGTGATGCGCACATCGCCCGTCGCAGAGGACGGGCGCAGAGGAGGTAGCAATGGCAGTCATCGGCATCGTGCGCGAGCCTGTGGGCGAGGCGCGCGTGGCCGCGACCCCCGCGACGGTCGCGACGCTGCGCAAGCTCGGCCACCAGGTGGTCGTGGAGCGCGGAGCGGGATCCGCCGCGTCGTACCCCGACGAGGCCTACGCGGCCGCGGAGGCGACGCTGGTCGAACGGGAGCGGGCGTGGGGCAGCGAGATCGTGCTCGCGATCACGGCGCCCGATCCGGAGCAGATCGCCCTGCTCTCGGACGGGGCGACGTTCATCGCGCTGCTCTCCCCGGCGCTGCGTCCCGACCTCGTGGAGTCCCTGGCCCAGCGCGGCATCACCGCCCTCGCCCTCGACGCCGTGCCGCGCATCTCGCGCGCGCAGTCGATGGACGTGCTGAGCTCGATGGCGAACATCGCCGGCTATCGCGCCGTGGTCGAGGCCGCGCACGAGTTCGGCCGGTTCTTCACCGGCCAGGTGACCGCTGCGGGCAAGGTGCCGCCGGCGAAGGTGCTCGTCGCGGGCGCCGGTGTCGCCGGCCTCGCGGCGATCGGCGCGGCGTCGAGCCTGGGCGCGATCGTGCGCGCGACGGATCCGCGTCCCGAGGTGGCCGATCAGGTCACCTCGATCGGCGGTGAGTATCTGCCCGTCGACGTGGCGGTGGAGAAGTCCGCGGACGGATACGCCAAGGCCACGAGCGAGGCGTACGACCGCCGCGCCGCGGAGATCTACACCGAGCAGGCCGCCGACGTCGACATCATCATCACGACGGCGCTCATCCCGGGCCGCGCGGCGCCCCGGCTGATCACCGCGTCGGACGTCGCCGCGATGAAGCCCGGCAGCGTGATCGTCGACATGGCGGCGGGCCAGGGCGGCAACGTCGAGGGATCCGTCGCGGGCGAGCGCATCGTCACCGAGAACGGCGTGATCATCCTCGGTTACACCGACCTCGCCTCGCGCCTGGCCGCCCAGGCCTCGCAGCTGTACGGAACGAACGTCGCCAACCTCGTCGCCCTGCTCACACCGGGCAAGGACGGCGTGCTCGCGATCGACTTCGACGACGTCGTGCAGCGCTCCGTCACGGTCGTGCGCGACGGCGCCGTCACCTGGCCGCCGCCCCCCGTGCAGGTCGCCGCCGCTCCGGCGAAGGCCCCCGTGGCCTCGACCCCGGTCGAAGCGCCCGCGAAGAAGAGCATGTCCGCAGGCCGCAAGGCGCTGCTCATCGTGCTCGGCATCGCCGCGCTCTTCGCGGTGAACGCCTTCGCCCCCGCGCCGCTGCCGCAGCACTTCACCGTGCTGACCCTGTCGGTGGTGATCGGCTTCTACGTGATCGGCAAGGTGCACCATGCGCTGCACACGCCGCTCATGTCGGTGACCAACGCCATCTCCGGCGTGATCGTGGTCGGCGCGATGCTGCAGATCACGGATCCGAATCCCGTCGTCCAGGTGCTCGCCGCCGTCGCGGTGCTGCTCGCATCCATCAACATCTTCGGAGGGTTCGCGGTCACCCGCCGCATGCTCGCCATGTTCACGAAGGGCGGCCAGAAGTGACCGTCGGGGCTCTCTCCACCGCCGCGTACATCGTCGCGGCACTGCTGTTCATCCTGAGCCTCGCGGGGCTCAGCAAGCACGAGACCGCGCGCTCCGGCGTGATCTTCGGCGTATCGGGGATGGCGATCGCGCTCGTGGCGACCGTCTCGCTCACCGTCGCGCACGCCTGGTCCGGCGGCGCCGTGATCGGACTGGTGTTCCTGCTGGTCGCCGTGGTCGTGGGGGCCGGGATCGGACTCTGGCGCGCCAGGGTGGTCGAGATGACGGGCATGCCCGAGCTCATCGCCCTGCTGCACAGCTTCGTCGGCCTCGCCGCGGTTCTGGTCGGGTGGAACGGTCACCTCGCACACGCGGAGATCGCGCCGGAACTGGTCGGGATCCACAACGCCGAGGTCTTCATCGGCATCTTCATCGGAGGCGTGACCTTCACCGGATCCATCGTCGCCTACCTCAAGCTCTCGGCGCGGATCTCCTCCAAGCCGCTCATGCTGCCGGGCAAGAACGTGCTGAACATCCTCGCCCTGGTCGCCTTCCTGGTGCTCACGGTGTGGTTCGTGATCGACCAGCAGCTGTGGCTGCTCATCGCGATCACCGTGCTCGCGTTCGCCCTCGGCTGGCACCTCGTCGCCTCGATCGGCGGCGGCGACATGCCGGTCGTCGTCTCGATGCTGAACAGCTACTCCGGCTGGGCGGCCGCGGCGGCGGGCTTCCTGCTCAACAACGACCTGCTCATCGTCACCGGCGCGCTGGTCGGATCCAGCGGTGCGTACCTCTCGTACATCATGTGCAAGGCGATGAACCGCTCGTTCCTGTCGGTCATCGCCGGCGGCTTCGGGATCGTGGCATCCGCGTCGGGCGATGAGGAGCAGGGCGAGCACCGCGAGATCACCGCGGAGGGCGCCGCCGACATGCTCACGTCCGCGAAGAGCGTGGTGATCACCCCGGGCTACGGCATGGCGGTCGCGAAGGCGCAGTACCCCGTCGCCGACCTCGTGTCCAAGCTGCGCGAGCGCGGTGTCGACGTGCGCTTCGGGATCCACCCCGTCGCGGGGCGTCTGCCGGGCCACATGAACGTGCTGCTCGCCGAGGCGAAGGTGCCCTACGACATCGTGCTGAGCATGGAGGAGATCAACGACGACCTCGCGTCGACCTCCGTGGTGCTCGTCATCGGCGCGAACGACACGGTCAACCCCGCCGCGTCCGAGGACCCGGGCAGCCCGATCGCCGGCATGCCGGTGCTGCGGGTGTGGGAGGCCGAGAACGTGATCGTGTTCAAGCGCTCGATGGCCGCGGGCTACGCGGGCGTGCAGAACCCGCTGTTCTTCCGCGAGAACGCGCAGATGCTGTTCGGCGACGCCAAGCAGCGCGTGGAGGACATCATCGCGGCGCTCTGAGCGGCTCAGCCCGGGATCCCGGCGGCGCGCGCCACGATCGCGCGTGCCGCCGCGGCCGGTGCGGCGCCGTAGAGGAACCCGCGCGACCCGCCCAGGCGGGACGAGGCGAACGCGTCGGCGACCCCGTTCGGGGCGTGCCGGACGAGCAGCGATCCCTGCAGCGCCACGGCGAGGGCCTCGGTGAGTCGGCGCGCGCCGGCCTGCGCCTCGGCGGACGCCGGGTCGCGCTGCGCCTCCCGGAGCAGCCGCTCGGTGTCCGCGACATGGGCGTCGAGGCGGGCGTCCGCGCCCTCGGCGAGACGCACCTCGGCGAACAGGGCGTCGGCGGTCTCGGGCTCCCGGGCGATCGCGCGCAGCACGTCGAGCGCGATGACGTTGCCGGATCCCTCCCACACCGCCATCACGGGCTGCTCGCGGTAGCGGCGGGCGAGCGGGAACGCCTCGGTGTACCCGTTGCCGCCGAGGCACTCCAGGGCCTCGTACGCGTGGCCGGGTCCGCGCTTGCAGATCCAGTACTTCAGCACGGCCGTGGCGAGCCGTCGGAAGGGCTCGTCCGCCGCAGGGGCGTCGGCCTCGTAGGCGGCCGCGACCCGCAGGGACGCGGTGATCGCGGCCTCGGTCTCGACCGCGAGGTCGGCGAGCACCTGCGTCATCGCCGGCTGATCGACCAGCAGTGCGCCGAACGCCACGCGATGCTGCGCATGCCAGACCGCCTCGGCCGTGGCCTGGCGCATGCCGGCAGCCGTGCCGAGCATGCAGTCCAGCCGGGTCTGGTTGACCATCTCGATGATCGTGCGGACCCCGCGGCCCTCCTCACCGACCAGCCGGCCGACCGTGCCGTCGAACTCGACCTCGCTCGACGCGTTCGCCCGGTTGCCGAGCTTGTCCTTGAGGCGCTGGATGAGGAACGGGTTGCGGGTGCCGTCGGGCAGCACGCGCGGCACGAGGAAGCAGCTCAGCCCGGCGGGGGCCTGGGCGAGCACGAGGAAGCCGTCCGACATCGGCGCGGAGCAGAACCACTTGTGCCCGGTGAGGATCCAGGATCCGTCGCCGGCCGGCACAGCGGATGTCCGGTTCGCGCGGACATCGGATCCGCCCTGCTTCTCGGTCATCGCCATGCCGAACAGGGCGGAGGTCTTGCCCGGCGCGAGAGCGGGCGAGTAGTCGCGGGAGAGCAGCCGCGGGATCCATTCCTCCTGCAGCCCGGCCGACCCGAACTGCTGCAGCGCGGGTACCACCGCATGCGTCATCGAGACCGGGCAGGCGTGCCCCGGCTCCACCTGGGCGAACAGCAGGAACTGCGCGGCCCGGGCGACCTGTGCGCCGGGGACCGGATCCGCCCAGGCGGCGGTGTGGGCTCCGGCGGCGACGGCGGCGCCGATGACGCGGTGGTAGGAGGGGTGGTACTCGATCTCGTCGATGCGGTGGCCCCAGCGGTCGAACGCGACGAGCTCCGGCTCGTGCACGTCGGCGAGCTCCGCGTCGTGCTGGAATCCGGCGGATCCGACCAGCGTCCCGGTCGCGATGAGCTCGGGCTCGGCCCACGCCGCGCCGTGCCGCCGTACGCCCTCGACGAGGGGCAGGTCGAGCGAGTACTCGTCCAGGTCCTCGCGCGCCGGAGCCTGGTTCGTCACGCTGTGCGTCGCCATGCGGATCCCCTTCGATCGCGGTCTGCTCCGACGCTACAACGGCGACGGTCCGCCGGGCTGCGAGCCCCTTCCGCGTTCCCGCACGATGGCGCGGCCTCAGGCCGCGGGGGCGCCGCTCCACTCGGAACGCAGGATCCCCATCCGCACGATGTCCTCGTACCGGCCGCGCACCCAGGCGTGCTCGCGCTGGTGTCCCTCGACGACGAAGCCCGCCTTCTCGTAGGAGCGGATCGCCGCGGCGTTCGACGCGATCACCTCGAGATGCACCCGGCGCAGGTTGCCCCGCACGAAGGCGAACTCGAGCATCTGCGCCATGGCCTCGGTGCCGATGCCCTTGCCGCGCGCCGACGGGATGAGGGCGATGCCGACTTCGGCGTGCCGCGCGAGCTCGTCCACCTCGAAGAGGCCGACGTTGCCGACCGCCTCGCCGTCGACGTCGATGACGAAGTTGAGGCTGTACGCCGGATCCGTGTCGCGTTCGACCATGCGGGCCTGCCAGGCCTCCCGTGTGCGGGCCGCGGGCCGGCCGGGGTTGCGCTCCTCCCAGGTGTCGAGGTCCGACGCGATCAGGTAGAGGGCGTCGAGGTCGGCATCGGTGCGGGCCCGGAGGGTGACGGCGGATCGTGAGGACATGGGGTCACGCTACCCCGGGCATCCGACTTCCCGGGGGCGAGGGCTTCCCGGGACGGGGCTTCCCTGGGGAGGGGGCGGGGATCGTGGGGCCTTGTGCGCCCGCGGATGCCGACCTACTCTGCCGGGAGAGGGCGGGATCCGGCTCCGGCCGAGCCGGATCGGCTGAGCGCGCACGTCTCGCACCCGTCCGTCGCGAAGGAGGACGAGATGGGTCACGACGACGAGGAGTTCGAGGACCAGGCCGAGGAGCAGGAGCGCCCCTCCGCCGGTCCGCCCGTGGACGAGGACGACGGCGGCCCGATCCCGCCGCCCACGATCGAGACGACGATCGGGTTCGAGGGGTCGATCGAGGGGCTCTGACGGCGGGGGCCCCTGTCGGGCCGGTCGTCGGCGGTCCCGCCCGCGGGGCGGGATCCGTCCTAGACGATCGCGTGCGCGCGCACCGGGAACGTGCCGAAGCCGGCGACGGCGGGCGGGGCGGCGGTGAACCGGGCGCCCCGCGCCGGGAGCGAGCCCAGGTTCGCGAGGTGCTCGACGACCGGGATCCCCGCCGCGAGCAGGATCGTGTGCGCCGGACGCTCGCCGCCGGACTCGGTGTCGTCGATGTTGAGGGAGTCGATGCCGACCAGCGCGACCCCGGCGTCGACGAGCGACTGCGCGGCCGCGCCGGTGAGGAACGGGGCGCCGTGGGCGTACTCCGGGGTGCCGAAGAGACGGTCCCAGCCGGTGTGCAGCAGCACCGCGGTGCCGCGGAGGTCGCGGTCGGCCAGAGTCTCCGGTGCGATCCCGCGGCGATCGGCCGACCAGGCGTCGGTGAGGTGGAAGACCTCGGCGGGCAGGTCGACGAGGCGCTCCAGCGGGAGGGACGACAGGTCGCCGCCGTCCGCATAGCGGTGGAACGGCGAGTCGATGTAGGTGCCGGTGTTGCCGATCATCGTGATGACGTCCATCGCGAACTCGGTGCCCGGTGCGTACTTCGCCCGGGAGTCCGCGCGGGTGAGGAACGGCGTGATCGTCGGCGCCGGCAGACCGGGGTAGGTGATGAGACCGGCGCGGATCGGGTGCGAGAGGTCGACGATGCGCCGGTCGGCGCCGGCCGGCGCCTCCACGCCGCGACTGCCGCGATGCGGCTCGACGACGATCTCGAGGTCGTGCAGTGTCACCGATTCCACGAGCGCGAGTCCCAGATGGCGCACCAGCAGCAGGCCGACGGCGTCGGCGTCGAGATCGGGGGAGGGCAGGTCGAGCCGGAATCCCTCGCCGTGCATCCCTCCGCCGTTGGCGAAGGCGATGTCGAAGCCGAAGTGCGCGCGATGCTCGGTGGGGGAGGCCATGAGGCCAGTATGGCGAGGAACGGCGCGCTCCGGCGTCCGATCCCGGACGACGAAGGAGGCCGCACCCGCTCGCGCGGATGCGGCCCCTTCGTCAGGCGGTGGAGCAGGCGCTCAGTGGAAGTCGCCCAGCTTGCCGAACTTCTCCGCGAGCAGGTAGTAGACCGTGATGCGGCTCTTCGTGCGGTCCGCCTTCATCGTCTCCTTGACCTCGTCGAGCGCGGCGTCGAGCACGGCGTCCGACTCGGTGAGGCCGAGCTTGCCCTTGAGGAAGTTGGTCTTGACGGTCGCGACCTCGTCGGCGTCCGAGAACGCGACGTAGGCCGAGTCCTGGCTGCTCATCACGAGCCGGTAGGTCTTGAGGAGACCCTCGATCGCCGCGTCATCGGCGTTGGGGCGGTAGATCTTGACGTCAGCGGCCCAGTCGGCCATAGGGAACTCCTTCGCTCCGGCTCGGCGGAATGCCTCGCTCGCCAGAGATCCTAGACTCCGGATCCGAACAGCAACAGACGCGGATCGGGAACCGGCGGTGCAGGGTGCGGATCCGCTCGGCTCTGCGGCGGGGAGCGCCGGTGGCGGGGATCCGCGGACGCGCGGGAGTGGAGGGGCTGACGGGAATCGAACCCGCGCTGTCTGCTTGGGAAGCAGAAGTTCTGCCATTGAACTACAGCCCCGTGCGTCGGTGACGCCTGGCCAGCATAACAAACGTCCGCGACTCCGCGATCCGCGGGGTGCGGCCCGCCGCGTCCCCGCAGCCCCGCTCGCCATTCGGGTTTCCCGGAGTCATCCACGGGGATACCCCGAGTCATCCTCCAGACGGATGCGGCGAGGCGGCGGGCTCGCCTAGCGTCGAAGGCATGATCACCGCAGAGGGCCTCACCAAGAGATACGGACCCAAGACCGCCGTCGACGACGTCTCGTTCACCGTGCGTCCGGGGACGGTCACGGGCTTCCTCGGCCCGAACGGCGCAGGCAAGTCGACCACGATGCGCATGATCGTGGGCCTCGACCGCCCCAGCGCGGGCCGGGTCAGCGTGAACGGTCAGGAGTACCGCGGGCTGCGCGCCCCGCTCACCGAGGTGGGCGTGCTGCTCGACGCGAAGGCCGTGCACACCGGCCGTTCCGCGCGCAACCACCTGCGCGCGATGGCGGCGACGCACGGGATCCCCGCGTCGCGCGTCGACGAGGTGATCGAGATCACCGGCATCGGATCCGTGGCGCGCAAGCGCGCGGGCGGATTCTCGCTCGGCATGGGTCAGCGGCTCGGCATCGCCGCGGCGCTGCTCGGCGACCCGCACACGCTCATCCTCGACGAGCCGGTCAACGGACTCGACCCCGAGGGCGTGCTGTGGGTGCGCAACTTCGTGCGCCACGCGGCCTCGGAGGGGCGCACGGTGCTGCTCTCCAGTCACCTCATGAGCGAGATGGCGCAGACCGCCGACCACATCATCGTCCTCGGTCGCGGCCGCGTGCTCGCCGATGCGCCCCTGTCGCAGCTGGTGCAGGAATGGACGACCGCCCAGGTGCGCGTGCGCAGCCCCCGCGTCGTCGAGCTCGGCGAGCTGCTCGTCGCCGCCGGCGCCGTGGTCACCGGCACCGCCCACGACATCATCGAGGTCAGCGGCCCGGAGGCGTGGTGGATCGGGGATCTCGCCGCCGAGCGCGGCATCCCGCTGCATGAGCTCACCCCCACCAGCGGCTCGCTGGAGGACGCCTACCTCGCCCTCACCGGCGACGCCGTCGAATACCGCACCCGCGCCGTGCCCGAGGCCGGCGCCCCGATCCCGGAGGTGGTCGCATGAGCGCCGTCGCCCCCACCGCATCCGTCCGCTCGGGCGGCTACCGGCTGACCCTGCCGCGCACGCTGCGCAGCGAAGGGATCAAGCTCGCCACGCTGCGGTCCACCTGGTGGTCCATCGCGATCACCGCGGTCCTGACGATCGGCATCGCCGCTCTGATCGCCTTCGCCATGTCGTCATCCGCAGGTCCGCAGGCCGGAGCGATCAACGGCATCACGGCCGTGGTCATGCCGATCCAGTTCACGGCGCTGCTGGCCGGGATCCTCGGCGCGATCGCGGTCACCGGCGAGTACTCCACGGGCATGATCCGCTCGACGCTCACCGCGGATCCGCGGCGCGGACGGGTGCTGGTCGCGAAGGCGGTCGTGCTCGCGGTGTTCCTCTTCCTCGCGTCGCTCGTGATGTTCGTCGTCGCCGCCGTGATCGTCTCGGCGATCCTCGGCGCCCACGGCGGGGGCCTCGAGTGGGGCACGCCGGACAAGGTGATCCTGCCGTTGCTCTCCGCCGCCCTGACCATGTCGGTGTGCGCGCTCATCGGCGTCTCGTTCGGCTTCCTGCTGCGTTCGGGAGCCGGGGCGATCGCCGCGACGGTCGGCCTGCTGTTCGTGCTGCCGATCATGTCGAACTTCTTCGCCTTCGGCGGGGAGTCCTGGAAGTGGGTGCTGGACGCGGCGAACTACCTGCCGCTTTCTGCGGCGCAGAGCGCGATCCTGCCCAGCGACACGGCCGCGCTCTCGGCGGGCGTCGCGTTCCTCACCCTCGGCGCCTGGGTCGCGGCGGGGCTGCTCGGATCCTGGGTGGTGCTGCGCTCCCGCGACGCCTGATCCGCGGGTTCCGCCGACGGCGCCCCTTCCGCACCGCGCGGAGGGGGCGCCGTCGTCCGTGGAGGGTGGTCCCGGCGCGCAATTCAGGCTGGGGTCGCGGGTCGAGGGCGGATCCGGCCCTTCCAGCACCGGGTGCTCGGGTCTGGCCTGAATTGTGCGGGCAGGGCGGGTATGCGGATGCCGGGGGCCGAGCGGGGCCGGCCGGGCAAGGGCGCGAAGCCGGGGCGGGACCGGTACCCGATGTGGGGCCGGAGCTGCGGATGTGGTACCTGAGGACGACCCCGGGACGGGGTGGATCCTCCCCGAAGCGGATGCGGCGGACCGCCCGTGACGGGTTTGCTGAAGGTACGGCTCGTCGCAGCCCGCGGCAGTCGCGGTGCCCTGCGCCCGCCCGTGATCGCCTGGAGGATCCGTGACCCTGCTGACCCGTCTCAGCCTCGCCAACCGTGCCGTCGTCGCGCTGTTCACCGTGCTCATCGTCGGCATCGGCCTCTGGGCGACCGGGAGCATGAAGCAGGAGCTGCTGCCGTCGATGTCGCAGCCCGCGGCGATGGTCATGGTGACCAAGCCCGGTGCGTCGGCCGAGACGCTCGATCACGATGTGGTCGCCCCGCTGTCCGGGGCCCTGGGCGCCGTGGCCGGGATCGACGAGGTGCGGGCGAGCACCTCGAGCGGCAGCGGGCAGGTGACGGTGACCTGGGCGTTCGGTCGCGACGACGCCAAGATCCTCGCGGACCTGAAGTCCGCGACGACCGCGGCCCTCGCGACGGCGGGCGACGGCGTGCATTCGGAGGTCTACGCCGGAAGCTCGGCCGACATCCCCGTGCAGAGCCTCGCGATCACCGGCGACGGCGACCTCGAGGCGTTCGCCGACCGGGTCGACAAGACGCTCGTGCCCGCGATCGAGCACGTGCCGGGGGTGCGCGCGGTACAGGTGTCGGGCCGCACCCCGCAGCGTGTGCTGGTCACGCTGGATCCTGCCCAGCTCTCCGCGCGTTCGATCGACGCGGCCGCGGTCTCCGGGCTGCTGCGCACCGCGGGCGTCGTGGTGCCCGCGGGCACCAGCACCGACGGGAAGCGGACCATGGCGATCGAGGTCGGTCAGGAGGGCACGTCGGTCGAGCAGATCGCGGCGATCCCGATCCCGACGCTGCAGGGTCCGGTGGCCCTGTCGGCCGTGGCGAAGGTCGAGCTCGCCCCGGTCCCGCAGAGCACGATCTCCCGCGCGGACGGACGGCCGGCGCTCAGCCTGACGATCACCAAGACCCCCGAGGCGAACGCCGTGCAGGTCTCGCACGCGGTCACCGCCGCCGTGGCGAAGGCCCTCCCGACGCTCGGGGGCGCCGCGAAGAGCTCGGTGCTGTTCGACCAGTCCACGATGATCGAGAAGTCCACGCACGACCTCGCGGTCGAGGGCGGTCTCGGCCTCGTCTTCGCGGTGCTCATCATCCTCGTGTTCCTGCTCTCGCCCAAGGCGACCGTGATCACGGCGGTGTCGATCCCGCTCTCCCTCCTCATCGCGGTGATCGGGCTGCGCGTGGGCGGGTTCTCCTTCAACGTGTTCACGCTCGCGGCGCTCACCGTCGCGGTCGGCCGCGTGGTGGACGACTCGATCGTCGTGATCGAGAACATCGCGCGCCGGCGCGGATCCACGGGGCTCACGCCCGCCGACGTGCTGGCGGCGGTGCGGCAGGTCGCCGGAGCGGTGACGGCGTCGACCCTCACCACCGTCGCGGTGTTCCTGCCGGTGGCCCTCGTCGGAGGCGTGGCGGGCGAGCTGTTCCGTCCGTTCGCGCTGACGGTGACGATCGCGCTGCTGGCCTCGCTGCTCGTCTCGCTGACGATCGTCCCGGTGCTGGCCTACTGGTTCATGCGCAAGCCCGCCCGGAGGGCGGAGGGAGCGGCCGCGGAAGGCGTCGCGGCGGAGGACGGCACTGCAGAGCGCGGCGCCCGAGACGGCGCCGCGGAGGATCTCCGCACGGCGGACGACGCGCGAGACGCCACCGAAGGGCCGGGCGGCGCCGGCAGGGCTGCCGTCGGCGCGGGGGCGATGGCCGCGGAGGGCGAGGCGGCCGGCGTGGGGGCGCTGACCGCGGAGGCGTCGATGCCCGCCGACGGCGCCGAGCGCGTGACCAGGATGCAGCGCGCCTATCTGCCGTCGCTGCGGTTCGCGCTGCGCCGCCCGGTGACCGTCGTGCTCGTCTCGGTGCTGGTGTTCGCCGGCACGCTCATCTCGGCCGGGTTCCTGAAGACCGACATGCTCGGCAGCTTCGTCGACGAGCGTGCGGTGACCGTCACCCAGAAGATGCCGCTGGACACCACGCTCACGGTCGCGGACGATGCGGCGACCGCGCTGGAGAAGAAGGTGGGCGGGCTCGACGGCGTCGCGTCCTACCGCACCACGGCGGGCGAGCAGGGCGCGCCGGTGACCGTCGACCTCGTGATCGCTCAGGATGCGGATCCGAAGGCGGTGCTGAAGCGGATCCGGTCCGCGGTCGCCGGCCTTCCCGGATCCGATCGCATCACGGTCTCGACCCAGGCGACGGAGGCCACGTCCTCCTCGATCGACGTGATCGTGAAGAGCCCGGACGAGAAGGCGCTCGCCGCGGCCGCCGATGCGCTCACGAAGTCGCTCGGCAAGGTCGACGGGATCGGCACCGTCTCGAGCGACCTCGCCGCCGACCTCCCGGTGCTCAAGGTCGCGGTCGACCCCGCACGGGCCGCCGCGCAGGGGTTCACGTCCGCCGACGTGGGCTCGGCGATCTCGGCCGCGGTGCAGGGTGAGCGGCTCGGCTCCGTCTCGATCGACGGGGCGAGCAGGGACCTGGTGCTGCGGGCGCAGTCGTCGGCGACCGACCCGGCGGCGATCGCCGCGCTGCCGCTGCCGATCTCCGCGCTGCAGGCGCAGAAGACCCAGAAGGATGCGACCGACGCGCTGCAGCGCGAGCAGGAGGCGATGTCCGCCGATGCGCGCCGCGAGGCGGAGGCCAAGGCCGACCAGCAGCTCTCCGAGCTGTACGACGCGCGCTCCTCGGGAGCGGGGCAGCTCGCCGATCTGCGGGAGCAGCTCGCCGCGCTCCTCGCCTCGCCGCCGCCCGCCGACTCGCAGCCCGCCACGCAGGGTCAGCTCAGCGCACTCGAGTACCAGAAGCTCGTGCAGCAGCTCACCCAGGCGGTCGCCGGGGCGGAATCGAGTCTCACCGGACTCGACGAGCAGATCTCCGCCGCGCGCTCGGCGATCGCCGACGGGGCCCGGCAGCAGGCCGAGACCGATCGGATGACGCAGGCGCAGCGCGATCTCGAGCATCTGCGGGCGACGCCGATCCGGGTGGGCGACATCGCCACCGTCGAGGTCGTCGCCGCGCCGGCGACGATCACCAGGATCGACGGTGCGCGGGCCGTGACGATCTCGGCGACGCCCGCCGAGGGCGCCGACCTGTCCACCGCCGCGTACGGCGTGCAGACGGCGGTCGCGAAGGCCGACCTGCCCGCGGGCGTCACGCTCGGCGAGGGCGGCGCGGCGACCGAGCAGGCGCAGTCGTTCGGCGAGCTGGGGGTGGCGATGCTCGCGGCGATCGCGCTCGTCTACATCGTGCTCGTCGCCACGTTCCGGTCGCTCGTGCAGCCGCTCCTGCTGCTCGTCTCGGTGCCGTTCGCCGCGACAGGCGCGATCGCGGGTCTGCTGCTGACGGGCACGCCCCTCGGGATCCCCGCGCTCATCGGCATGCTGATGCTGATCGGCATCGTGGTGACCAACGCCATCGTGCTCATCGACCTCATCAACGAGTACCGGCGCGACGGGGCCGATCTCGACGACGCGGTGGTGCACGGAGCCCGCTTGCGGCTGCGGCCCATCATCATGACGGCCTGCGCCACGATCTTCGCCCTCATCCCGATGGCGCTCGGCGTCACCGGCGGCGGGGCGTTCATCTCGAAGTCCCTGGCGATCGTCGTGATCGGCGGACTGGTGTCCTCCACGGTGCTGACGCTGCTGCTGGTTCCCGCGCTCGTCGTGCTGTACGAGCGACGCGGGGACCGGCGGCGCCGCAGGAAGGAGCGCCGCGAGGAGCGCCGGACGCGCCGCGAGGGCGGCGTCGAGGTGTTCGAGTCCGCCGTCGCCGAGGAGGCGCCGACGACCGCCGGGGCGCCGGACGCGGCCGAGGTGCCGACCGCGCGCGATGCGGATCGGGGCATCGGCGGGTCAGGGGACCGTGGGAGACTGGCGACGTGACCGACGGCTCCGCGCGCGCCCTGGACCGGGCCGCGTCGCGCTGGCAGCGCCATCCTCGTGCGGCGGACGCGCTGACGACGGCGAGCTGGATGGTGCTCACCGTGGTGCCGATGCTCAGCGCCGCCCCCGGAGGTTCGGCCGCGGCCACGGCGCCGCGGACGACCACGCCCTTCGGCCTCGGGCTGGGTCTGGTCGTCGTCGTGATCATCGCGACGCTCATGATGCTGTTCCGGCGGCGCAACCCGGTCCTGGTGTTCGCCGTCGCGGTGACGCTGCCGCTGGTGCTCCTGCCATTCTCGCTGGACGTGGGGCGGTTCGCGACCGCCTACGCGGTGTTCGCGATCGCCGTCTACGACACGGTCGCGCGGGCCTGGATCGCCGGTGCGGTCGCCTACGCCGTCAGTCTCGCCCTCGGTGTGCTGCACCTGCTCACCGGCTTCGGCCTCCTGCCGGTGAGCCGCTCGGAGAGCCGCCTGGAGACGGCTCTCACCTATGTCGCCTTCGACCTGCTGGTGCTGCTCGTGGCGCTGCTGTGGGGGCAGAACGCCGGCAACCGCCGCCGCTACGTCGCGGCGCTCGTCGAGCGGGCCAGGATCCTCGAGCACGAGCGCGATCAGGAGGCGCAGCTGGCGGCGCTCGCCGAGCGGTCGCGGATCGCGCGGGACGTGCACGACATCGTGTCGCACTCGCTCAGCGTCATCGTGCGGCTCGCCGACGGGGCCCGGGTCGTGCTCGACGCGGATCCGGATCGGGCCCGCGAGGCCGTCGGGCAGATCGGCGGGGTTGCCCGTTCGTCTCTCGACGAGATGCGGCGGGTGCTCGGGGTGCTCGAACGGCCGAGCGGACGCGAGCCCTCGCGCAGCGGCACGGGGCTGGAGGATCTGCCCCGCCTCGCCGAGGTCTACCGGGGGATCGGGCTGCCGGTGCGGCTGGACGTGGTCGTCGCACCGCGGTCCGTCGAGGGAGCCTCGGGCGGCGGTGAGGCCGAGGAGATCCCGGCGGGGCTGCAGATGACCGTGTTCCGGGTCGTTCAGGAGTCGCTCACGAACGCGCTGCGCCACGCGGACGCCCCGACCGAGGTGACCGTGGCGGTGAGCATCGACGCCGCGGCGGTCCGCGCCGAGATCCGCGACGACGGGCGGGCGGGCACCGAGCGCACGGGCGCTGCTGCGGAGACGGTGCGCGTCGGCCGCGGGCTGCTCGGGATGCGCGAGCGGGCCGCGCTCTACGGCGGCACGCTCGAGACCGGCCCGCGGGACGGCCGTGGCTGGACGGTGCGGCTCGACCTGCCCCGGAGCGCCTCATGACAACCGTGCGGGTGCTCATCGCCGACGACCAGACCCTCATCCGCGCGGGGCTCGCGATGGTGCTCGCGGCGCAGCCCGACATCGAGGTCGTCGGGGAGGCCCAGGACGGCATCGAGGCGGTCGCCCTGGCCGGGGTGCACCGGCCGGACGTGGTGCTGATGGACGTGCAGATGCCCCGCATGGACGGCCTCGACGCCACGCGGGAACTCGTCCGCGCGGGGAACGGGACCCGGGTGCTCGTGCTCACGACCTTCGATCTCGACGCCTATGCGTTCGGCGCCATCGACGCCGGCGCCAGCGGGTTCCTCCTCAAGGACTCGGACGCCGACGACATCGTCGCCGCGGTCCGGGCCGTCGCCGCGGGGGACGCGGTGCTCGCCCCGCGCGTCACCTCGGAGCTGCTGCGCCGTTTCACCGACCTCGCCCGCGCCGCGGAGGATCCCGCTCTCCGCGCCCGCTCCGAGAATCGACGCGTCGCCGCCGCCCGGCTGGAAGTCCTCACCGACCGGGAGCACGAGGTCTTCGACGCCCTGGTGCAGGGTCTGTCCAACGCGGAGATCGCGGAGGCGCTGTGGCTGAGCGAGTCGACGGTCAAGACGCACGTCGGCCGGGTGCTGCAGAAGCTCGGCATGCGCGATCGCGTGCAGGCGGTGGTCTATGCGTTCCGCAACGGCCTGACCGATCCGCCCGATGCGCAGCGGCTACGCTGAGACCGTGCTGCTGAGCGATAGGGACATCAGGGCGGGGTTGGACGCGGGGCGGATCGGACTGGATCCGCTCGAACCGTCGATGATCCAGCCGTCGAGCATCGACGTGCGGCTGGACCGCTACTTCCGCCTTTTCGACAACCACAAGTATCCGTTCATCGACCCGGCGGAGGACCAGCCCGAGCTGACCCGGCTGATCGAGGTGGACCCGGACGAGCCGTTCGTGCTGCATCCGGGCGAGTTCGCGCTCGGCGCGACCTTCGAGCAGGTGTCGCTCTCGGACGACATCGCCGCGCGCCTCGAGGGCAAGTCCTCGCTGGGGCGCCTCGGCCTCATCACGCACTCCACGGCCGGCTTCATCGACCCGGGCTTCACCGGTCACGTCACGCTCGAGCTCGCGAACGTCGCGACCCTGCCGATCAAGCTCTGGCCGGGCATGAAGATCGGGCAGCTGTGCTTCTTCCAGCTGTCGTCCCCCGCGGAGAACCCCTACGGATCCGGGCCGTACGGCAACCGCTACCAGGGGCAGCGCGGGCCCACGGCGTCGCGCTCCTTCCAGAACTTCCACCGCACCGACGTCGGCGTCACCGACGCGGGGTCCACGGGGGCCTGACGTGTCCGGCGAGGAGACGGATCCGCTCGCGTCGCACCCGGGCGCGTCGGCCGCGCCGGATCCGCTCGCACCGGACGCTCCGGATCCGCTCGCGTCGGACGTGCCGGATCCGCTTGCGTCGCACCCCGGTCCGTCGTCCGCGCCCGATCCCGACGCGCCCGCGGCCGAGAGCGCGGGCCTCGCCGGCCTCCTGGCCGACCCGGAGATCGCCCCCGCGGAGGAGAGCGCCGCGCTCGCCGACCTGCTTGCGACCCCGGAGGAGGCGGCTCCCGCCGAGGAGACCCCGGGTCTCGCCGCGATCCTCGCGGATCCGGATCCCGCTCTGTTCGGCGAGTCGGCTCCCGGACCGGAGGAGCCGGCTCCCGGGCCCACGGCGCCGCCCCCCGCGGTCGTAGCCGTCGGGCCCCCGGCGCCGCACTCCGCTCCCGCTCCTGCCGCCTCGGACGGGCTGTCTCCGTTCCCCGCGCTGCCGCCCGAGCGTCCCGGGCCGCCGCCTGCCCCGGAACGAGGCGGCGGCGGATACTTCGGCCTCGTCGCGCTCGTCTTCCTCTTCCTGGCCGTGCTGCTCATCGGCGCGATCGTGCTGATCGCCGTGCTCGTCGCGAACGGCGCCTGGCCGTTCCCGGTGGCCGCAGCCTCGTTCCCGGCCCTGGCTCCGCTCTTCTGACCGCGGCACAGGGACCGCGATCCGGACGATCGGTCGGATCGGCCGGACGCATGATCGGGCGCGGACGTCGCGCGCACGGAAGGCTGGAAGCATGACCACGACCGCACCCGTGCCTCTCGCCTCCGGCGTCGGCCCGCAGCCGATGCGCTACGGCGCGCTGCTCGTCATGATGGCGACGAGCTTCCTGCTCGTCACCGCCGAATTCCTCCCCGGAGGTCTGCTCACCGACATCGCCGCGGAGATCGGCGTGACCCCGGGGCAGGCCGGGCAGATGGTGACCGTGACCGCCCTCGCAGGGCTCATCGTCGCCCCGACCATCGGGCTCATGCTGCCGCGTCTGGACCGGCGCTCGCTGCTCGTGTGGATGGCGGTCGGCGCGACGGTGTCGAACATCATCGTGGCGGTCGCTCCGAGCCTGCTGCTGCTGCTGCTCGCCCGGGTGCTGCTCGGCGGCGCGCTCAGCGGGTTCTGGTCGATGTCGGTGACGGTCGCCGCGCGCATCGCCGGCCCCGAGCGCCTTGGCCGCGCGGTCATGTTCACCACGGCCGGCACGACGCTGGCGACCGTGGCGGGGATTCCGCTGGGTGTGCTGCTCAGCCAGGCGGTCGACTGGCGCGGCGTCTTCGGGATCGCCGCGGGCGCGACCGCGGTGCTCGCGGTCGCGCTGCGGATCCTGCTGCCGTCGGTTCCGGCCGAGGGCGCCGCGCGCCTGTCCGCCCTCGTGGAGACGGTTCGTCGTCCGGGGATCGGGCTCGGCATCGTCGGGCACGTGCTGGTGGTGCTCGGGCACTTCCTGGCCTACACGTACATCCGCCTGGCGCTGGAGCGCGTGCAGGACGGAGGCGCCGTGATCGGCGAGAGCACCGTCATCGTGCTGCTCGCCCTGTTCGGCGTCGGCGGCTTCGTCGGCAACATCGTGTTCGGGATGTTCGTCGATCGCGCGTACCGCGTGCTCGCCGTGATCGCGCCGCTCGCGATGGCGGCGACCGTGCTGCTGCTGATCCTGCTGTCGGGATCCCTGTTCGCGATCGGTGCGATCGTGCTGCTCTGGGGCTTCTTCTTCGCCTCCTGGCTGCTCATCGTGAACACCTGGATCGGACACCGGATGCCCAACCGTCTCGAGGCGGGCGGGAGCCTGGTCGTCATGGGTTTCCAGGCGGCGATCATGACGGCGGCGGCCGTCGGCGGGGCGCTGGTGGACGGGATCGGCATCGCCCAGGTGTACACGATCGGTGCCGTCGTGCTCGTCGTCGGCGCCGTGCTGTTCGGGCTCGCCGGCCGCGCCCGCTGACCCGGGCGGCGGTCCCTCAGTTCCGAAGGACGATGCCAATTCTGAAGGAGGACCCGGGCGGATCCATCCTCAGAAGTTGCCATCGTCCTTCAGAATCGACGGCGGGGAGCCCGCGGGATCCGGCATTGTCATGCGCGGCCCGATCGATGGGTCGGCGGCGCGACAGGGAGCCCGCGGCCTCAGGCCGTGCGGGCCTCGCGCCAGGCGGTGGGCGTCTGCCCGGTGCGCCGGCGGAACGCGCG
This sequence comes from Microbacterium sp. MMO-35, assembly GCF_037147555.1. Classification (NCBI taxonomy): domain Bacteria; kingdom Bacillati; phylum Actinomycetota; class Actinomycetes; order Micrococcales; family Microbacteriaceae; genus Microbacterium; species Microbacterium sp. MMO-35. The sequence goes on along the minus strand of NZ_JBBCVH010000001.1, from coordinate 408,088 downwards.
GCTGAAGCCCTCATCCGAGCTGTAGCCCAGGTCGCGGGAGATCTCGCTGACCAGGCACCCCAGCACCAGCCGGTCCTGGGCGGCGCGGATCCGCACCTCGGTCACGTAGCTGGCCGGCGAGACGCCGAAGGCTGCGCGGAACCGCTCAGCGAAGACCGTGCGGGACATGGCGCCGACGCTGGCGAGCCCCTCGACGCTCCAGTCGTTGCCCGGGGCGGCGTGGATCGCCTCGATCACCTTCTCCAGGAACGGATCGCTGGTGCGCGCGGGCCAGCCGGCGGGGGCGCAGCCGTGCGCGGCCCAGGCCCGGATCACCGAGACGAGCACGGTGTTCGCCATCATGCGGCAGATCACCGCATCGCCGTCGCGGCTCGCCTCCTGGATCGCCGAGGGATCGACGGGCAGCGTCGTCATGTCGAGCCCGACCTGCGAGGCGAGAGCGGCCGCGGCGGGCTCGTGGTGGGCGAAATCGCGCACCATCGCCACATCGGGCAGTGCGTCCGCGATGTGCCTCGCGTGCGGGACGAGCGTGAGGGTCGACACCAGGATCCGCGTCCCCGGGTCGGTCTTGACCGACATCGGCACGCGGCCCGGGGTGAGCAGGGCGTCGCCCTGGGCGAGCGACAGCGGCTTGTCGCCGCAGCGGGTGTGCACCGCGCCGTCGATGACGTAGACGATCGACAGTGCGTCCCGGTCGAGCGCGATGGTCTCAGCCGGATCCGGTGCGATCCGCACCTGCCGGCGCAACTGCACGTCGATCGCGGAGAGAAGGGCCTCGACCGCGCCCCCGGACGGCGCAGCCGCACCCGGGACGGCCGCGGGCGACGGGCCGGGCGCGAGAAGGGTCATGCCAGGGGGCAACAGCGTGCGCGGCAAGCGTATTCCGCGTGCTGAGGAAGGCGGTCGGACTCGCCGGCGCTCGACGGGAGAACGGAGACGGCCCCCGCGCCAGTGAGGACGCGGGGGCCGCAGGGGATGCGATCAGCCGTTGTGGCGGCCGTCGTGCAGGTGGATGTGGAGGTGAGCGGGGGCGTGGCGGTGGTGTCCGCCGCGCGGCCCCCTGCCGCCGGCGTGCTCGCCGTGGCCGTGCTCGCGGCGCAGCCACTCGCGGCCGAAGCCGGGCTGCTCGGCGAACCGATCGAAACCGGGCTGGACCGCGAACCGGCCGAAACCGGCCCGCTCGTCGTGCGCCGTGCGCTCGCCGTGGCGGCGTTCGCCGTGGCCGTGACGCCCGTGGTGGCCGGCGTGCTCGCACGGAGCGGAGTGCTCGCCGTGCCCGTGACGCCCGTCGCGGTCGCGGTGCTCGCCGTGGGCGGAGCGCCCGTGCCGGTGGTGCCCATGCTCGCGCCGGTGGTCGCGGTCGCCGTCGCGACGCGTGCCGCGGCGACGGGGGAGGCGCATGCCCTCCTCGTAGCCGAGCCCGCGGGCGAGCTTCTCGAGGGAGGCCGCCATCGTGGCGAACTCCTCCGGGTCGAGGAGCGCGGCGACCTCGTCGCGGATCTCCTCGACGGCGGTGCTGAGCCGAGCACGGGCGGCGGAGCCGTCGGCCGTGAGCGCCCACCCGTCGGCGGTGCGCTCGATCCAGCCGAGATCGAGGAGCGGGCGCAGGGCGCGGTCCGGGAGCTCGCGGCCGACCGGGACCGTGCCGTCGACGACGTTGAGGACCCGCCACTCGCGGCGGGTGATCCCCTCGTCCTCGAAGGCGGTGGCGAACCGGGCCGCCAGCAGGCGGTCGCTGGCGGTGATCCAGAAGCCGAACGGGCGGCTCTGGTCGGAGGATGCGTTCTCGGGTGTGTTCTCTGAGGTGTTCATGGTGTTCCTGTGCTGGTCTGAGGATGACGTCGGCTCACGCCCTCGGGCGGCGGCAGGGCCCCGAGCCCCCCGGTGTTCCCGACGGGAACGACGTGAGCGGAGGGAGGATCCTGTCAATGCTTGTCATCTGGCATGTACATGCAGTGTGACATGCAATTGGGATCCATGTCAAGTCGCATGTAAAATCAGCTCGTGCCTCAAGACGCTGAGAACCCGGATCCCCTCGACGCGATCGTCGCCGCGCTCGGGCTGCTGCGCGGGCGCGGGCCCCGGCCGCCGCGCGCGCACGATCGCTTCGGGGATCCGCACGCCGCAGGCGCGCACGACGGGTTCCACGGGCACGGCGGTCCGTACGGCGCGCACGGGGATCACGAGGGGATGCACCGCGGGCCGCACGGGCGGCGGCGCGAGGGCGGATCCGAGGGTGTCGGAGTCTGGAGTGGAGTGCGAGGGGAGGCCCCCGCGCGCGTCCGCATGCTCGAGGCGCTGGCGTCGGGTCCGCTCAGCGTGAGCGCGCTGGGCGAGGCGATCGGCGTGGACCAGCCGAGGGCGTCCCGCCTGGTGCAGCAGGGCGTGGAGCGCGGCTGGCTGCGTCGGGAGGCCGATCCGGACGACGCCCGGCGCACCCGCATCGTGCTCACCGATGAGGGGCGGCGTCTCGGCAGGGGCGTACGGGGGGACCGGCGGGAGATGCTGCGTCGTGCGATGTCGGCGCTGACGGCGGAGGAGCAGGCGGAGTTCGCCCGCCTGCTCGCCAAAGTCGCGGCGAACTGGAGCTGAGCGCCCTCGCGCCGGCCGGGGCTCAGATCGCGGTCGCGGGGTGCGGTGCTCCGCTGTCGCGCCGGACGCCATCGCGGAGGTCCGGGATCGGCGGGACGGTGCGCTCTGTCCGCAGGCGCGGCGATGGCGACGGTGACGGATCGGCATCGGTGCGGGCGAGATCGAGCACGGCGTCCAGCACGGCGTCGGCCTGCAGGATCCGGTTGTGCCCGAGGCCGTCCGTGCGCAGCAGCGTGGACCGGTCGCCGTGGGCCGCATGCAGACGCAGCGCATCGACGTCGGGCATCCGGCGATCGGCGCGGTCGTGGGCCACGAGCAGCGCGGTCTCCGCGGGGAGCGGATTCCGCGCCGCGTCGTAGGCGGCGGCCACCCCGGCGGCGTCGAGCCCGAAGCGCGCCGTGAACCGGCGCTCGAACCGCTCCGCGACCGCGGGGCTCAGCCGCAGCGCCCGGGAGAACTCCGCCAGGAACGCCGCCGGCGACGCGGCGCCCGCGATCACGGCGACCCGGGGTGCGGGGGTGCTCGTACGCGCCGCGGTGAGGGCGGCGAGTCCGCCGAACGAGTGACCCACGATCGCGTGGAAAGGCCCGTCGGTGCGTTCGAGCAGCGACGCGACCTCCACCCAGTCGCGGAGGTCGGTGTCGCTGCCGCCCGACGCGCCGTGCGCCGGGGCGTCGAACGACGTCACTCGGAAGCCCTCGGCCACGAGCTCGCGCACGAGCGGGGCGAACTGGGAGGCGCGCCCCTGCCAGCCGTGCAGGAGCAGGACGGCGCGTTCGCCGCGACCCCAGCGGTAGGCGACGACCTCGGATCCGCGGAGCAGGATCCGCTCGCGGCGTGCCTCTCGATGCGTGGCCAGGTCGGCATCGCGCACGGCCATGCGGGGCGCGGTCGTGAAGAACAGGCGCAGCGCGAGCCGGGCCGACAGCGCGGGCAGGATCGGACCGGAGGCGCGGACGCCGGCGGCGAGGAGTCGGGCGGTGGCGGGCATCGGGTCTCCTTCGGCGAGCGAAAAGTATACGTACGTTCATACGTAGATTACGCGAACGATCGTACGTACACTAGGGGCATGTCGAAGCCCGCCGGTCAGGATCCGCGTGAGAGCGCGACGGCCTCGTCGCGCCCCGCCGCGGATGGGCGGCGCACGCGCGGCGACGCCTCCCGGCGCACGGTGCTGCACAGCGCCACCGACCTCGCCTCGGTCGACGGTCTCGACGGGCTCACGATCGGGCGGCTGGCCACGGCGTCCGGCCGCGGCAAGAGCAGCATCGCGACCCTGTTCCAGAGCAAGGAGGGGCTGCAGCTGGCCACCGTCGCGGCGGCGAGGGACGTCTTCACCGCCCTCATCGTCGAGCGGGCGCGCACCGCCCCGCGAGGCGTGCAGAGGCTCTCGGCGCTGCTGCGCAACGCGCTGGACTACTCTCGCGACCGGGTGTTCACGGGCGGCTGCTTCTTCGCCGCGACGGCCGCCGACGTCGACTCCAAGCCCGGTCCGGTGCGCGACGCGGTTCGCTCCGCGCTCGTGGACTGGTACGGCTACCTCGAAGCCCAGGCGCGCTTCGCGATCGCCGCGGGGGAGCTCGCCGAAGGCACGGATCCCGAGCTGCTCGCGTTCGAGCTCGCGGCGCTCAACGAGGAGGCGAACTCGAGGTCGCTGCTGCTGCAGGACGAGCGCCCTTATCTGCTGGCGGCTCGTGCGATGCGGGACCGGCTGCGCGCGGCGGGTGCCGAGCCGGCGCTCCTGGTGCCGCTGGACGGGTAGCCGGAGCCGGATCCGTCGCCGGATCCGCGGACGGGCCCGGGATCTGCTTCAGGTCGCACTATCTGCTCTTCAGAGCCGTCGTTCGGCGCAGAGAGTGCGACCCGAGCGTCGGGAAGCGGCTCTAGTGCGAGAGGCGGACGCTGCTCCGCGCCTCCTTGACCGGCAGCAGCAGAAGGAGCCCGGCGAGCAGCACGGCGACGATCCCGAGGATCCCGAACCTCGTGTTGCCGGTCAGGATGATCAGCAGCGTCCACGCGCCCTGGGCGATCCAGCTCGCGGCGCGGCCCGTCGTGGCGTAGAGGCCGAAGACCTCGCCCTCGCGGCCCGCCGGGGTGACCCGGGCCAGGAACGACCGCCCTGCGGACTGCGCGGGACCGACGAACGCGCACAGGATCAGACCGCCGACCCAGTAGGCGATCGGCCCGGTGTCGACCAGGGCGAACACCGCGATGCCCGCGACGCACATGCTGGCGAGCGAGATGAGGATCAGCCGCTTCGGACCCCAGCGGTCGTCGAGACGTCCGGCCAGGATCGTGGACACGCCGGCGATGAGGTTCGCCGCGACCCCGAAGGTCACGAGCTCGATGAACGTGAAATGGAAGACCGTGCTCGCGATCACGGCGCCGAAGGTGAAGACCGCTCCCAGGCCGTCGCGGAACACGGCGCTCGCGACCAGGAACCAGAACGTGGTGCGCGTGCTCGGGTTGCGGTAGAGCCCGATCACGTCCTTCACGAGCAGCGCGTAGGACGCGAAGAAGCCGACCTTCCGGTCCGCCCGGCCCAGCGACGGCTCCGGCACGTTCAGGAAGATCGGGATCGAGAATGCGATCGCCCACACCGCGCATCCCACCGCGATGATGCGGAACGGCAGCCCGCCGTCCGCGGAGAGTCCGAACCAGTCCGCCATGTAGAACACGATCACCAGCACGAGCGCGACGATGCCGCCGAGGTAGCCGAAGCCCCAGCCGAGGCCCGAGATCCGTCCGACCGTCTTCGAGTTCGCGATCGAGATGAGCATCGCGTTCGAGTTCACGGAGGCGATCTCGCTGAAGACCACGCCGGCGGAGATCAGCGCGACCCCCAGCCAGAACAGCGACGGACTCGGCGTGACGAACCAGAGCCCGAGCATGCACAGGATCAGGGCGCCGGTGCCGATCCCGAGCCACAGCTTCTGACGGCCCGCCGCATCGGCGCGCTGTCCGAGCACGGGGGCGAGCAGCAGGATCGCGAAGCCGGCGATGGTGCCGCCGAGCCCGAGGCCGCTCGTGAGCTCGGCGATCCCGGCGATCTTCGCCGGGTCCTTGTCGGGGAGCGAGGCGAGCCCGGCAGGCAGGAACGCGTCGGACGTCAGATACAGCGCCGTGAAGATGAAGGTCAGGATCACCGAGTGGAACGGCTGCGTCGCCCAGTCCCAGAGCGCCCAGGAGTAGACCTGCTTCTTGGGCGCCGGCTCGTCCCCGCGCAGCTCGAGACCCACCACAGCGACGGCTCCGCTGTTCGCGGCCGCCTGGGGTTCGGGATGATCGCCGTTGCTCATGCAGGAAGTCTCGTGGGTGGGGGTGAACGGAGGGTAGCGGCGCGCCGGAATCAGGAGCGCGGTCGGCGGCGGGGGCGGGCCCGCTCGCGACGGCGGCGCCCGGGCTTCGTCGGGGTGCGGCGGCGTGCGCGTGCGGGCGATGGCGCGGCGTGCACTTCCGGCCGGAGATGCACGGCGTGGCACGATGAACCCATGACGGGTCGAGTGGTCGCGGTTCATTCCAGCCCCGTGCACGGGTTCAGCAAAGCCACGCGCGGCGAGATCGCGCTGGTCGAGGGCGTGGGGGTCGTCGGCGATGCGCATGCCGGTCCGACGGTGCAGCACCGCTCCCGGGTCGCGGCGGATCCGTCGCAGCCGAACCTCCGCCAGGTGCACCTGATCCACGAAGAGCTCTTCGCCGACCTCCGCGCGGCGGGATACGAGGTGGCCCCCGGGAGCCTCGGCGAGAACATCACGACCGGCGACGTGGATCTCCTCGCCCTCCCGGTCGGGACCCGGCTGCGCATCGGATCCCAGACGGTCGTGACCGTGACCGGGCTGCGCAACCCCTGCCAGCAGATCAACGACTTCCGGTCCGGACTGCTGAAGCAGGTCGTGCGCACCGATGATGAGGGGCGGGTCGTCCGTCTCGCCGGCGTCATGGGCATCGTCTCGCGTGGCGGATCCGTGGCTCCCGGAGACCCGATCCAGGTGGAGCTCCCGCCCCCTCCCCATTTTCCGCTGACCCGGGTCTGACCGCTCGTGCCGCCCGTGGTCCTGGTCGAAGGGGAGAGCGACCGGCTCGCCCTGATCGCGGCGGCGCGTGTGCGCGGGGAGGAGCTCCGTGCGGACGTGGTCTCGCTCGGCGGCATCACGAACCTGCGTTCCTGGCTGGAGCGACGGGATCCGGCGGTGCCGGTGCTCGGGCTCTATGACGCGGCCGAGCTGCGCTACGTGGTCGGCGCTCTCGTCGCCGGCCACCTGCTGCCCGCGGGCGAGGCCGATCCGGCGGCGATCGCCCGATGCGGGTTCTTCGGATGCGAGCAGGATCTGGAGGACGAGGTGATCCGGGCCGCCGGCCCCGAGCTGGTGCTGCAGACCCTCGCCGCCCGCGGCGAGCTCGCGCTGTTCCGGGTGTTCCAGGGGCAGCCCGCGCAGCGCGTGCGCTCCGTCGACGCGCAGCTGCACCGGTTCGCGGGCACGGCGAGCGGGCGCAAGACGGTCTTCGCGGCCGATGTGATCGCGGCGCTGCCCGCCGCCCGGATCCCGCGGCCGCTGGCGGCGCTGCTGGAGGCCGTGCGGGCGGCGGAGGGCTAGGCGGCGTCCCCCGGCGGGGATCCCCCGGCCGCATCCGCTCTCCGCCTGAGCGTCCCCGCGGGCGCTTCGTTCGGAACTGTGCGGCAACTTCGGACGAAAAGCGGGAATCTCTCCGAGTCAAGCGCACATCTCCGTGCGAGACGCACGTCTCCGAGCCAGGCGCACATCTCCGAGCCAGGCGCACATCTCCGCGCTGAGCGCACTTCTCCGCGCGAGACGCACGACGGACTCGGCTCCGCACCGCACTGACGCGCCCGGGTTTCCCGGGTGCGTCAGTGCGCCGTCGCGACGCCGATCGAGTCGTGGATCATGACCGCGGCGACGCGGGCGCCGGCGCCCGCGGCGACGATGAGCTGCTGCGGTCCGGGCGAGGCCACGTCGCCCGCGGCGTACAGCCCGGGCACGCTGGTGCGGCCGGCGCGGTCGGCGGCGAGGTGGCCGTGGGCGTCGAGATCGGGCGCGAGCGAGGGCAGGAACGACAGGTCGGTCTCCCACTCGGGGCGCACGAAGCCGCCCTCGACCGCGTGCTGGGATCCGTCGGCGAGGCTGATGCCGGTGAGGGCGCCTCGCTCGCCGTGCAGCTCGGTGATCGGGCTGCGTTCGACGGCGATGCCGGCGGCCGCGAGCTCGGCCTCCTCCGTGGTGTCGACCGCATCGGAGCCGTTCGTGAAGACCGTGAGCCGGGTCGTCCAGCGCGCGATGAGCCGGGCGCGTGCGGCGAGGTCGGACGTCTCCCCGATGAGGGCGAGCGGGCGGCCCTGCAGCTCCCAGGCGTCGCAGGCCGCGCAGCTGAACAGGCTCACGCCGTAGAAGCCGCGCAGGTTCGGGACCTCGGGCAAGGTCTCGCGCAGGCCGGTGGCGAGCAGGACGCGGTGCGCGCGGACCGTGGCCTCCGGCGTCCGTCGGCCGACCTCGGCGACGAAGCCGGATCCGTCCGCGGCGAGCTCGAACACGCGTTCGCGGGTGCGGATCGTGACGTTCGGGTAGGCGGCGAGCTCCTCGCGGGCGATGCGCCGCAGCTCGTGCGGCGGGATCCCGTCGCGGGTGAGGAAGCCGTGCGAGACGAGGGTCGCGGCGTTGCGCGGCCGGTCCGCGTCGACGACCAGCACGCGCGCGAGCGAGCGGGCGAGGTTCAGCGCGGCGGAGAGCCCGGCGGGCCCTCCGCCGACGATGAGCACGTCGTAGACGTCGTCAGTCATGACCGTCCGCCTGGGGCGGGAGCGCGGCGACCAGCGGGTGGTCGAAGGCGTAGGCGCCGACCTTCGCCGCGCCGCCCGGGGATCCGATCTCGTCGAAGAACGCCACGTTCGCGGTGTAGTAGTCGCTCCACTCGTCGGGCAGGTCGTCCTCGTAGTAGATCGCCTCGACCGGGCAGACCGGTTCGCAGGCGCCGCAGTCGACGCACTCGTCGGGGTGGATGTAGAGGGAGCGCTCGCCCTCGTAGATGCAGTCGACCGGGCACTCGTCGATGCACGCGCGGTCCTTCACGTCCACGCAGGGCAGCGCGATCACGTAGGTCATCGGGCGAGCGCCCCGCTGCGCGAGATCTCGACCTGCTCCTCGCGCGGCACGACCTTGACCCGCTCGCGGGTGTGCTCGTGCGCGGCGCCGAGCGCGCGCTCGTGCGCGTCGAGCTCGAGCCAGCCGTCCCACGTGGTCACCTCGACCTCGCGCTCGGCGAGCAGATCCAGGATGTCCGCCGTCTCGGTCGGGTCGGCGAGACGACCGGCGTCGGCGTCCTCGAGCAGGTTCGCGATGGTCTCGGTGGCGTCGGACTTGGTGTGGCCGATCAGGCCGACCGGGCCCCGCTTGATCCAGCCGGTCGCGTACACTCCCGGCGTGCCGTCGACACGGCCGCCGTCGTTGGGAACCACGCCGCGCCGGTCGTCGAACGGCACGTCGACGATCGGCGAGCCGAAGTAGCCGACGGCCCGGTACACGGCGGTGATCGGGTACTCGACGAAGGCGCCGGTTCCCGAGACGGATCCGTCCTCGCCCGGCGCCGTGCGCTCGAAACGCACCTTCTCGACGCGGTCGGATCCGAGGATCTCCACCGGCGCGTGCCAGAAGTGCAGGTGCAGGCGGCGGGTCGCCCCCGTGCTCTCGCCGCGGTTCTCCGGACGGTCGCGCCAGGCGTTCAGCGTGCGCAGCATGATCTTCAGCTGGTTGGTCCCCGCCGCGGCCGGATCCACCTCTGCGAAGTCCGCGTCGTCGACGATGATGTCGACGCCCGCGACCTCGCCGAGCTCGCGCAGCTCGATCGGGGTGAACTTGATGTCGGCGGGGCCGCGGCGGCCGAACACGTGCACGTCGGTGACGGCGGAGGCCTCGAGGCCCGTGAGCACGTTGTCGGGCACCTCGGTGCTGCGCAGGTCCTGCGGCAGCTTGGCGAGGATGCGCGCGACGTCGAGGGCCACGTTGCCGTTGCCGATCACCGCGACCTGCTCGTCCACGAGCGGCCAGGTGCGGGGCACGTCGGGGTGGCCGTCGAACCAGGAGACGAAGTCGGCGGCGCCGTAGGAGCCGGGCAGGTCGACCCCGGGGATGCGCAGCGCGGCGTCGCGGATGGCGCCGGTCGCGAGCACCACGGCGTGGTAGCGGGCCTGCAGCTCGTCGATCGACACGTCGCGTCCCACCTCGATGTTGCCGAGGAAGCGGATGGTGCGACGTTCCGCGTCGACGCCCCGAGCGTCGAGCATCTCGTGCAGCGAGTTCACGATGCCCTTGATGCGCGGGTGGTCGGGGGCGACGCCGTAGCGGATGAGGCCGTAGGGCGCGGGGAGCGACTCGAACAGGTCGATCTCGACCGTGCTGCCGTCGGACCGGGCGGCGATCGCGTTCGACAGGATGTTGCCGGCGTAGATCCCGGCGGGACCGGCGCCGACGATGGCGACGCGGAGCGGGGAGGAGGGGTGGAGGTCGGTCACGGCTGCAGGGTCTTTCGGTCGGATCGGGCGGAGGTCGTCACGCGGGTCGGAGCGGTCGCGCGCGTCGGAGCGGCTGACCGCGACGGAGCGGCTGACCGCGAAACCGAACCTGCGTCGCGAGACCGCAGGAGAATCGCGCTGTCTCGGGATGCGGGTTCGGTCTCGCGGTCGATCGGGGCCGAGGCCAGCCGCACCACGTCGCCCACCACGACGACGGCGGGGTTGCGCACCTGGCGCACGGCGGCGAGCGCGGCGATCGTGCCGAGCGTGCCGATGGTGACGCGCTCGGCGGCGCCGTAGCCGTCCTCGACGATGGCCACGGGGCAGTCGGCGCCGCGCTCGCCGCGGGCGAGGATCCCGGCGGTGTGCGCGAGGGTGCCGATGCCCATGAGCAGCACGACGGTGTGATCGGATCCGCCGGGCAGCTGCTCGATCGGATCATGCGCGCTCGCGACGGTGAACGCCGTCGCGACGCCGCGGTGCGTCAGCGGGATGCCGGCCACGGCGGGCACGGAGACGGCGCTGGTCACGCCGGGGACGACGCTCACCGCAATGCCCTCGGCCTCGCAGTAGAGCGACTCCTCCCGGCCGCGGCCCAGTACGAACGGATCCCCGCCCTTGAGGCGCACGACCTCGCGGCCGGCGCGGGCGTGCCGCACGAGCAGCGCGTTGATCTCCTGCTGCGGCACCGGGTGGTGCCCCGGAGTCTTGCCGACATCGATCACCTCGGCGGTGAGGACCACGCCCTCGGCGGCGAGCTGGTCGAGCACGGCGCGCGCGCCGAGCCGATCGGCGACGATCACGTCGGCGCGTTCGAGGGCGCGGAGCCCCCGCAGCGTCAGCAGGCCGGCGTCACCGGGGCCCGCTCCGACCAGAGTCACGGTTCCGTAGGACATCAGGCACCTCCGAGCAGGAGTCCGCGGCGGCGCAGCACGGCCCGCTCGATCGGCGCGAACAGCGCCAGCTCGATGAGGATGCCGATCGCCAGGATCAGGATGATGGTCGCGAGCACGCCGGGAAGATCCGCGAGCTCGCGGGACTGGTCGAGCATGGTCCCGAGACCGAAGCCGATGGATCCGCCGGTCGTGATGATCTCGGCGGCCATGAGCGAGCGCCAGGAGAACGCCCACCCCTGCTTGAGCCCGGCGAGGTAGCCGGGGAGAGCCGCGGGCAGCACGATCGCCGTCGCCGCCTGCAGGCGGCCCGCGCCGAGCACGGTGCCCACCCGGCGCAGCTGCGGCAGCACCTGGTCGATGCCGGCCAGCAGCCCGTTCACGATCGAGGGGATCGCCCCCATCAGGATCACGAAGTACGCGGTCGCATCCGACAGACCGAACCAGATGATCGCCGCGGGCACCCAGGCCACGGACGGCAGCACCTGGAGCCCGGAGATCAGCGGTCCCGCGGCGCGGCGGAGCAGCTTCCACTCCGCCAGGAGCAGGCCGAGCGGGGTGCCGACCGCGATCGCGACCACGAAGCCGATGCCGCCGCGCTCGAGGCTCGTGAGCACCGACTCCTGCAGCCGGCCCGACTGCCAGGCGTCGCCGAGGGCGCCCAGCACCTGCGCAGGGCTCGGCGCCTTGTCGGGGCGCGGCTGGGCGATGACGATGTAGAGCTGCCAGGCGGCGAGCAGCAGCACCAGCAGACCGACCGGCGGCAGCACCGCGCGCAGACGCTCACGGGTGCGGGATGCGGATCCGATCTCCACGGTCTGCAGGCGGTCCAGGCCCTCGAGCTCTCCATGGGGTCGTTGAGCGAGCCCCGGCGCAGCCGGAGCGAGACGAGACGCGGTGCTCTGGCGAGGGTGCGACGTTCCGTCTCGGCCGCCTGCGAGGGGGCCGCGTTTCGTCTCGGTCTCGCTGCGCTCGTCCTCGCTCAACGACCCCGAGGGGAGGCTGCGGGCGTCGTCGCTCAACGACCCCGAGGCGGGGACGGCGTTCTCAAGAGGCATTGCGGCGGATCTCCTTCCGCAGCTCGACGGTGATCTCGGCGGCCAGCGCCGACACCTCGGGCGACTCGATGCGCCGGCCGCGGGTGCGCGCCACGCGCCATTCGCGGGAGATCCGGCCGGGACGGCTGCCGAGCAGCACCACGCGCTCGCCGAGTCGGGCGGCCTCGCGCACGTTGTGGGTGACGAACACGATCGTGCGGCCGGTCTCGCGCCAGACGTTCTCGAGGACCTCGTGCAGCAGGTCGCGCGTGATGGCGTCGAGCGCCGCGAAGGGCTCGTCCATGAGCAGCACCGGGCGGTCCTGGGCGAGGGCGCGGGCCAGCGCCACCCGCTGCCGCATGCCGCCGGAGAGCTCGTGCGGGCGCTTGTCCGCGGCGTCGGCGAGGTTCACGATCCTCAGCAGGCGCAGCGCCTCCGCCCGGCGTTCGGCGCGCGGCACGCCGCGCAGGCGCAGGGCGAGCTCGACGTTGCGGCGCGCGCTCAGCCAGGGCATGAGCGCCGCATCCTGGAACATCACCGCGGCGCCCTCCGGCGGAGCGGTGAGCGTGCCGGCGGAGACGGGCTCGAGGCCCGCGATGAGGTTCAGCAGCGTCGACTTGCCGCAGCCGCTCGCGCCGAGCAGGCAGACGAACTCTCCCGGCGCGATGTCGAGCGAGACGTCGTCCAGCACGACGGGGCCGGATCCGTACCGCTTCGTGACGTGCGCGAGACGCACGGCCGGATCCACCGGATCCGGAGCGGGCAGGACCGGGGTGACCCCGTCGAAGCTCGGCGCGAGCGGGGCGGTCATTTCCTCGCGCCCAGTCCGCCGTCGTCGACGGCCTTCTCGCCGCGCTCCTTCAGCGCCGCGTTGAGCGCCGTGAGGTCGAACAGGCCGTCGATCGAGCCCTTCGTCTGCGTGCCCGCGGTGACGCCGTTCTTCACGAGGGTCGCGAACGCCTGGGCGTTCGGATCCGCCGAGAACGACACGTTCGCGAGCGACGGCGTGAGCACGTCGTCGGCCAGGGGCTTGCCGGTGGCCTTCTGCAGCGCGGCGTTGACGACCGTGCCGACCTCGGTCGGGTTCTTCGCGATCCAGTCGAGCGCATCCAGGTGCCCGGCCACGAGTTCCTTCACGGCGTCGGGGTGCTTGTCCGCGAAGTCCTTGCTGACGAGGAGCACGGTGGTAGGGAACTTCCCGCCGGGCCAGAGGTCGCGCTCGTCCTGCAGCACGTGCGCCCCGGCCTCGACGACCAGGCGAGACGCCCAGGGCTCCGGCAGCCAGGCGCCGTCGAGCTGCCCGTTCTTGAAAAGGGCGAGGGTCTGCGCGTTGTCGGTCGGCGTGATGTTCACGTCGCCGCCGCCGGTGATGCTGGTCTTCAGCCCCTTCGAGGAGAGCCAGGTGCGCAGCGCGACGTCCTGGGTGTTGCCGAGCTGCGGCGTCGCCAGCGTCTTGCCCTTCAGATCCGCGGCGCTGGTGATGCCGTCGCGCACCACGAGCGACGCGCCGCCGCTGGTGGCCCCCGCGATGACGCGCACCGAGGCGCCCGCCGACTTGATGTACGAGTTGATGGCCGGGTTCGGGCCGATGTAGGTGGCGTCGATCGCGCCGGCCGAGAGCGCCTCGATGGCCGCGGGGCCCGCGTTGAAGACCTCGGTCTTGAGCGCGGTCTTCCCCAGCTCCTTCTGCAGGAAGCCCTTCTCGACGCCGACGAGCGCCGGGGCGTGCGTGACCGTGGCGAAGTAGCCGACCCGCACGGTGTCGAGCTTCTCGGTCTTGTCGGCCGCCGAGGCCTGACCGGAGGCGCAGCCGGCGAGCATCGCCATCGCGAGTCCGAGGGTGGTGAGGGCCGTTGCGATACGGGTCTTGCGATTCACTGTCGCCTCCTTAGGCGTTCTTCGGGGTGGGTGGTCTCTGTGGTCGTCGAGCGCGCGGAGGCGAGACGAACGCGGCGCTCTGCGGAAGACGGCGTTTCGTCTCGCTCCGCCGTCCTATGCCGCCGCGACGACCGTCGCGGCGGCGAGGGTCGCTCCGTCGACCGGATGGATGAGCAGCAGGGCGCCGCCCTCCCGATCGTCGGCGTACGGCTCCAGGGGCAGGGGCGACGCGAAGCGGATCCGCACCCGCCCGATCTCGTTCACGGCCAGCTCGGCGGCGTCCTCCAGGGCGAGGGTGTCGAGGTCGCGGCGGGAGAGCACCTCGGCCACGATCGCCTGCACGGTCGCGGTGCCGTGCTTGGCGAGCACCCGCGCCCCCGGCGCGATCGGGCGCACGTCGAGCTGGAAGATCTCGACCTCGGCCTCCTGGTGACCGCTCGGCACGGTGCCGGCGGTCGCGATGAGCGCACCGCGGGCCGCGTCCACCTCGTCGGCGAGGGTCACCGCGATGGACTGCGCGGTATGCGCGGCCTCGGCCACGCGACCGGCGACGCGGATGCCGGTGACCGTCGTCTCGTGCCCGCCGGGGAACACCTGCACACGGTCGCCCACCCGCACGGATCCGCTCGCCACGCGTCCGGCGAACCCGCGGTAGTCGCGCAGGTCGTCGGCCTCCGCGTCGTCGACGAGGGCGGAGATCCCGCCCTGCGGACGGATCACGGTCTGCACCGGGAGGCGGAAGGCGGCGTCCTCCTCGGCCTGGCGCGCCGGGAGGGTCTCCAGCAGCTCGCGCAGGGTGGGGCCGTCGTACCAGGGCGTGCGCGCGGACGGATCCACGATGTTGTCGCCCTCCAGCGCCGAGACCGGGATCACATGCGTGTCGATGAGACCCAGCTCCGCCGCGACCGCGAGCGCCTGCTCCTCGACGGCGCGGTAGCGCGCCTCGTCGAAGCCGGTGAGGTCGATCTTGTTGACGGCGACGATCACATGCGGCACGCGCAGCAGCGACACCACCGCGAGGTGCCGCCGCGTCTGCTCCACGACGCCCTTGCGCGCGTCGATGAGCACGACCACGGCGTCGGCGGTCGCGGATCCGGTGACCATGTTGCGGGTGTACTGCACGTGCCCGGGGCAGTCGGCGAGGATGAAGCTGCGCGCATCGGTCGCGAAGTACCGGTACGCGACGTCGATCGTGATGCCCTGCTCGCGCTCGGCGCGCAGGCCGTCGGTGAGCAGCGCGAAGTCGAACTCGCCGTGCGCGAAGCCGCGGTCGGCGGAGGTGCGCGCGACCTGCTCGAGCTGATCCGCGAGGATCGCCTTCGCGTCGTGCAGCAGCCGGCCCACGAGGGTGGACTTGCCGTCGTCGACGGATCCGGCCGTGGCGAACCGGAACAGGGTCGTGTCGCCGAGCAGCGCCGGGGCGCCCTCGGACCGCGAGAACGAACCGGCGTCGCGAGACCGCCGATCGGAAACGCTGTCTCGCGACGCGGATTCGGTCTCGCGGGTCAGGGAGGTGTCGGTGCTCATCAGAAGTATCCGTTCTTCTTGCGGTCCTCCATGGCGGCCTCGCTGATCCGGTCGTCGGCGCGGGTGGCGCCGCGCTCGGTGAGCGTGGAGCGGGCGACCTCGGAGACCACCTGGTCGACGGTGGCCGCGTCGGACTCGACGGCACCCGTGCAGCTCGCGTCGCCGACCGTGCGGTAGCGGACCGTGCGGCGCTCGACCTGCTCGCCCTCCCGGGGCTGCGCGTGCTCGTTGACCGCCCACCACATCCCGTCGCGGCGGAAGACCTCGCGCTCGTGCGCCAGGTACAGCGGGGGGAGCGGGATCCGCTCGCGGGCGATGTAGCGCCAGACGTCCAGCTCGGTCCAGTTCGAGATCGGGAACGCGCGCACGTGCTTGCCCGGGGTGTGCCGGCCGTTGTACAGGCTCCACAGTTCCGGGCGCTGGTTGCGCGGATCCCACTGCCCGAACTCGTCGCGCAGCGAGATGATGCGCTCCTTGGCGCGCGCCTTGTCCTCGTCGCGGCGGGCGCCACCGAACACGGCGTCGTGCTTGCCCGCGGCGATCGCGTCGAGCAGCGGCTGGGTCTGCAGCACGTTGCGGGTGCCGTCCGGACGCTCGGCGAGCCGGCCGTCGTCGATGTATTCCTGCACGCGCGCGACCTCGAGCTTCAGCCCGAGCCGCTCGACGGTCTCGTCGCGGAACCGGATGACCTCGTCGAAGTTGTGCCCGGTGTCGACGTGCAGAACCGGGAAGGGGATCCGGCCCGGCGCGAAGGCGCGGGCGGCGAGGTGCAGCACCAGCACGGAGTCCTTGCCGCCGGAGAACAGCAGCACGGGGCGCTCGAACTCGGCCACGACCTCGCGGATGATGTGGATCGCCTCGGCCTCGAGCAGGTCGAGCCCGGTGAGGGATCCGGCGTCGGGCCCGGCGAGGGTCTCGGCGGGAGCGGGCAGGGTGTCGATGATGCTCATACGTGGAGTCCGCATTCGGTCTTGGCGAGCCCGGCCCAGCGGCCCGAGCGGGGGTCTTCGCCCGCGGCGACGGGCTTGGTGCACGGCGCGCAGCCGATCGAGGGATAGCCGTTCGCGACCAGGGGATTCACGACGACCTCGTGCGCGGTCGCGTAGGCGATGAGGTCGTCGAACGACCAGCTCGCGACGGGGTTGACCTTGATCAGGCCGTTGCGCTCGTCGAACGTGATCAGCGGCGTGTTCGCCCGGGTGGGGGCCTCGTCGCGGCGCACGCCGGTGAACCACACCTCGTAACCGCCGAGGGCCTGGTGCAGCGGGGCGACCTTGCGCATCTCGCAGCACAGCGCCGGATCCCGGGAGAACAGGTCCTTGCCGTACTCCGCATCCTGCTCGCGCACGGTCTGCGCGGGCTTCACGTCCACGATGCGCACGTCGAGCGTGCGGGCGACCTCGTCACGGGTGAACGTCGTCTCCAGGAAGTGGTAACCGGTGTCGAGGAACAGCACGTCGACGCCCGGGATCGACTCCGCCACGAGGTGCGGCAGTGCGGCGTCGGCCATCGAGCAGGCGACGGCGGCGAGGCGGGGGGAGACGTTCGCGGCGACCCAGGCGACGACCTCCGCGGGGGAGGCCTCGTCGGCGGATCCGCTGCGCAGCTCGGCGGCGCCGCGCTCGGCGAGGGCGCGCAGCTCGTCGAGCGAGCGCCGGGCCGGCCGCACCTCCACGGCGGTGCTCATACCAGCGCCTCCTCGTCGGCGCGATGCGCCCAGGTGGCGAAGGTCTCGTCGGCGTCGGCGCGATCGGCGAGGTAGCGCCGGATCACGCGCTCCGCGTAGTCGGCGATGCCGTCGGCGGGCACCTTCAGGCCGCGGACCGTGCGGCCCAGGCCCGCCTCCTCGCGGTCGGCGTTCGCCAGCCCGCCGCCGAGGTGCACCTGGTAGCCGGGCACCTGCTCGCCGTCGATGGTGACGAGCTGGCCCTTGAGGCCGATGTCGGCGGTCTGGATCCGGGCGCAGGAGTTCGGGCAGCCGTTCACGTGCAGGGTGATCGGCCGGCCGATCTCGGGCTCGAGCGCGCCCAGGCGCTCCTCGAGCTGCTCGATCGCCTGGGCTGCGTTGACCTTCGTCTCCACGATCGCGAGCTTGCAGAACTCGATCCCGGTGCAGGCGATCGTCGCGCGGCGGAACAGGCTCGGCCGCGCCTCGAGCCCGATCGCGGACAGCCCGGCGATCAGGGACTCGACACGGTCCTCGGCGATGTCCAGCACGAGCACCTTCTGGTACGGCGTGGTGCGGATCCGCGAGGATCCGTGCTCCTCGGCGAGGTCGGCGAGAGCCGTGAGCGCCGTGCCGGAGACCCGGCCGACGGCGGGCGCCGCGCCGACGTAGAACAGGCCGTCCTTCTGACGGTGCACGCCGACGTGGTCGCCGCGTCCCACGGGCTTCGGGGCGGCGGGGCCGTCGGGCAGCGGGGAGTCGAGGTACTCGTTCTCGAGCACCTCGCGGAAGCGCTCGACGCCCCAGTCGGCCAGCAGGAACTTCAGCCGCGCCTTGTTGCGCAGCCGGCGGTAGCCGTAGTCGCGGAAGATCCGCGTGACCGCGTGCCATACTTCCGCGACGCGCTCGGGTGCGACGAACGCGCCGAGGCGCTCGCCGAGGCGCGGCACGGTCGACAGCGCGCCGCCGACCCACAGGTCGTAGCCGATGCCGAGCTCGGGGTGCTCGTACGCGACGAACGCGCAGTCGTTGATCTCGTGCACCACGTCCTGACTGGGGTGCCCGGTGATCGCGGTCTTGTACTTGCGGGGCAGGTTCGCGAGAGTCTCGTCGCCGATGAAACGGTCGACGATCTCGCGGATCTGCGGCGTCGGATCGATGATCTCGTCGGCGGCGATCCCGGCCACGGGGGATCCGAGGATCACCCGGGGGACGTCGCCGCAGGCCTCGGTGGTGCTGAGGTCGACGTCTTCCAGGCGGCGCCAGACCTCGGGGACGTCCTCGATGCGGATCCAGTGCAGCTGGATGTTCTGCCGGTCGGTGAAGTCGGCGGTGTCGCGCGCGAACTCCGTCGAGATGCCGCCGATCACGCGCAGCTGCTCGGTGGTCAGCTGGCCGCCGTCGATGCGGACCCGCAGCATGAAGTACTCGTCCTCGAGCTCCTCCGGGGTCAGCGTCGCGGTGCGGCCGCCGTCGATGCCGGGCTTGCGCTGCGTGTACAGGCCCCACCAGCGGAACCGCCCGTGCAGATCGGTCGGGTCGATCGACGCGAAGCCGCCCTGCGCGTACTCGCCCTCGATCCGCTCGCGCACGTTCAGGCCGTTGTCGGCGAGCTTGAACTCCTCGTTGCCGTTCAGGGGCTCCGTGCCGTCGACGGCCCACTGACCGTGCGGCTTGGTGGGCACGCGGGCGGTGCGGGTGCGAGCGCCGCGGACGGGCGCGGCGGGCACGGCGGTGGTCGGTTCGGGAGACATGCCGACACGCTACGTGCGCACCCGCCGGATCCGCCCGTCTGTGTCATCGCCTCCGACACGGAGCGTCATTGTTCGACATGGTCCAGTTTCCTCCGGGGTGGATGCGGTTCAATGGAGCGCCCGCCGTGCGGATCCGGCCCGTGCATCCGACGGCGATCCCAGTCGTGGCTCCCGGCCGTGGAGCGCGGGTGGACGGCGCCACGACCGCCATCACGCCGTCTCAGGCGCGCGCGGCGAGCTGCACGACGCCTTCGCGATAGCGGTCGACCACGAGGTCGACGAGCGGCTGCGGGGGCTCGCCGTCGTCCAGCAGGGGTTCGGTCAGCAGGCCGGATCCCGTGATGCGCCGCGCCACGTCGAAGAAGTAGCCGTGCGCGAGGAGGTACGTCGCGACGGGGGAGCCGGGGTGCGCGTCCAGCGCGTCGGCGAGGCGCGGCTCGCGCGCGGCGAGGTACGCGGGCACCACTGCGCCCCCGAGCCGCGCGGCCAGCAGGCGTGCCGACTCCTCCGCGTCGGGAAGGGAGCGCGGATCGCGGGATCCGGCGACCGCCAGCACGACCGGCGCCGCGGGGTCCTCGGCGGCGCCGGCTTCGGCGAGCCGCTGGGCGAGCACCTCCGCGAGGCGCGCATCGGGGCCGAGCGGATCCGTCACCACCGCGTCCGCGCGGGCGGCCACGGCGCGCCCCAGATCGACCCGTACGTGGAAGCCCTGGGACAGCAGCAGCGGCACCACCACGACCGGCCCGTCGACCGCGGCGAGGGCGGTCGGGGCGTCGGGCTGCTGCACGTCGACGAAGCCGGAGCGCACCTCGACCCGCGACGGATCCGACGCCGAGTGCGGCCCGCCCGCACCGTTCAGCCGCTCGGAGACGCGCTGCACGAGCAGGGCGATCGCGGCCGCGCCGGCCGCGTCGTCGGTGCCGTGCGAGACGGCGAGCAGAGCGGGGCGGGTCATGGTCGGAGTGTATGCGGATCCGCCCGCCGCGGTCCGCTCGGCGGTTCACACGTCGAAATCTGGCCGCCTCACCCGAACGACTCCGCGACCAGTTCGCCGAACAGGGCCTCGGCGTCGACGTCGAGGCGCTGCCGGGCGAACCAGTCGCACACGTTGACGCAGTCGCGATGCAGCAGGTCCAGGCCCTGCGGGTTCGCCACGGTGTCCACGATCTGCGGCAGGTCGATCACCACCACGCGGCCGTCCTGCACGAGCAGGTTGTACGGCGAGAGGTCGCCGTGCGCGAGCCCGGCACGTGCGAACACGCGCATGAGGTCGCCGACCTGCGCGAACAGCTCGGCGAGCAGGACGGGGTCGTGCCGCACCTGCGCGAGCCGGGGTGCGCCGACGCCGTCGGCGGATCCGATGAACTCCATGAGCACTTCGGTGCCGGTCACCTGCACCGGGTAGGGCACGGGCGCCCCGAGCTCGTGCATCCGGCGCAGTGCCTCGAACTCCGCGAACGACCACTGCGCCGCGGCGACCTGGCGGCCGTGCTCGCTCTTGCGCGCGAGCGCCCTGGCGTCCCGCGAGTTCCGGGTGCGCCGCCCCTCGGTGTAGACGGCGGAGCGGTGGAAGGCGCGGTGATCGGGGCTGCGGTAGCGCTTGGCGGCGAGCAGGGTGCGCTGAGCAGGATCGCCGGGCACCGCCCGTTCGAGCAGGAAGACATCGGCCTCCTTGCCGGTCTTGAGGATGCCGAGCTCGGTGTCGACGGCGCCCGCCGAGGTCACCACCCAGCCCGGGCGCGGCTCCGGGCCGCGCTCGGTGGGCGTCGCGGACGGCCAGGTGGTCCAGCGCTGCCCGTCGGCCAGGTCGACATCGGCGAAGGAGAGGCCGAGATCGTCGTCGTCGGCGGCGGAGAGGAAGAGAGAAGCAGAGACATCCGGGGATGCGGAGGAAGGGATCACGAGGGGCTCCGGGTCGGGGCCGCTCGCGGAAGCGTCGGGCGGGCGGCCTCAGAGAAGAAGGGGGGCGAAGGGCGCGACAACAGAGACGTTCATCGTCAGCTCCTTCCCTCGGATCCCGGGCGGATCCCGGCGCCCGCCGAGTCTACGGGCCGGGGTCGCCTCCTGTCGAGGGCGGCCGGAAACCGTCCGAAAGGTGGAGGCCCCGGGCAGGCGGCGCCTCGGGGGCCCTGCATACGCTGGAAGCACCTGACCCGAGGAGAGCCGTGTTCACCACTCCCGCCCGCCTGTTCCGCGTGCTCGCGATCGCCGAGGCCATCACCTGGACCCTGCTGATCGGCGCGCTCGTCGGCCGCGCCACGGGCCTGCCTCCGGTGCTCGTCACGATCGCCGGATCCATCCACGGCTTCGTGTTCCTCTCCTACGCCGCGACCGCGGTGCTGCTGGCGTTCCACCAGCGCTGGGGCGTCGGCGTCGCGGTCGTCGCGATCGCGAGCGCGATCGTCCCCTACGCCACGATCCCCGCCGAGATCTGGCTGCACCGCACGGGGCGTCTCGCCGGCGCCTGGCGTCTGGAGCAGACCGACGACCCGCGCGACGCGGCCTGGTACGACCGCACCATGCGCTGGTTCCTGCACCGGCCGTGGGTGCTCGCGCTGCTCATCGTCGCCGCGGTCGCCGCCCTCTTCGCCGTGCTGCTGCTGATCGGCCCTTCCGGAGGGTCGCATTGAGACGCGGAAGCGCCGCTCAGTACACCAGCACCCGGTTCTTCTCCACGATCTCGTCGGCGACCGTCGAGGCGCTTCCGTCCGTGCAGTCCAGGATGAAGTACAGCCCGGATCCGGCCTTCTCGAACACCCTCGCCTGGATGACCCAGGTCGCGGCGTCGTTGTGCCCCTGGACCGCGCGCGAGTCGATCTCGTAGCCGCCGTCGGAGGCGCTCTCGAGTGCGAGGTCGCGCGCGGCCGCGGTGACGTCCGCGACGGTCGCCTCGGTCAGCGCGGCCAGCATGAGGTCGCTCGCCTCGCGGTCGTCCTTCGCGCCGGTCGACGAGGAGGTGCCCTGCCAGAACTGAGCGACGCAGATGCCGTCGACCGTGGCGTACGACCAGCCGCCGTTGCCGTCATCGGGCTTGTCGACCGTCCAGCGGGAGTCGGCGATCAGTCCGTCCGACCACTCCACGTGGCTGCCCGCGGGCAGGGACGGGTCGTCGAAGCGCAGCGATCGGGTGCTGGAGGAGGTGGGGTCGTCGGCGGACGGCTCATCGGTCGACGCGGGGGCGGACGTGGCGTCGAGGTTCTTCGCACCGCCGGCGTACGGGGTGAACGGGAAGCCACAGGCGCTCAGCGGAAGGGCGGCGGCGAGCAGCAGGCCGACGGCGCCGAGACGGAGCGCGGCTGACGCAGTGCGCGAGTGAGTCGTCATGACGCCGATCTTAGGGATCAGCTGAATGCCGCGTCGATGGGCAGTCCGGTCCGGCGGTTCCCCCCACGGGGATCCCCGCGGGGACGGCGTTCCGAGCTCTTCGCAAAAGTTGAGTTGAGTCATATCAAGTTTGTTGACATCCCTTGACAGCCGGCGTATCGTTGAGTCATCGCGACTCAGGTTTCCGGGTTCCTTCTCGGGGGCTGCGGCCGCGCAGACTTTTCCGCACTTCCGACTGAAGGAGAAAACAAATGGCACGTGCTGTCGGTATCGACCTCGGTACGACGAACTCCGTCGTCAGCGTCCTCGAGGGCGGCGAGCCCAAGGTCATCGCCAACGCAGAAGGCTTCCGCACCACCCCGTCGGTGGTCGCCTTCACCAAGGACGGGGAGGTGCTCGTCGGCGAGACCGCGAAGCGCCAGGCCGTCACCAACGTCGACCGCACGATCGCATCGGTCAAGCGCCACATGGGCACCGACTGGTCCTTCGACGTCGACGGCAAGAAGTGGACGCCGCAGGAGATCTCCTCGCGCATCCTCATGAAGCTCAAGCGCGACGCCGAGGCCTACCTGGGCGACACGGTCACCGACGCGGTCATCACCGTCCCGGCGTACTTCAACGACGCCGAGCGTCAGGCCACGAAGGAGGCCGGCGAGATCAGCGGCCTCAACGTGCTGCGCATCATCAACGAGCCCACCGCGGCCGCCCTGGCCTACGGCCTCGACAAGGGCAAGGAGGACGAGCTCATCCTCGTCTTCGACCTGGGTGGCGGCACGTTCGACGTGTCCCTGCTCGAGGTGGGCAAGGACGACGACTTCTCCACGATCCAGGTGCGCGCCACCGCGGGTGACAACCGCCTCGGCGGCGACGACTGGGACCAGCGCCTCGTCGACTACCTGATCAAGCAGTTCAAGGACTCGACCGGCGTCGACGTCTCCGGCGACAAGATCGCGCTGCAGCGCCTCAAGGAGGCCGCGGAGCAGGCGAAGAAGGAGCTCAGCTCCTCGACGTCGACCAGCGTCAACCTGCCGTACCTGTCGCTCACCGAGAACGGCCCCGTGTCGCTTTCCGAGACGATCACCCGCGCCAAGTTCGAGGACCTCACCAAGGACCTCCTCGACCGCACCAAGAAGCCCTTCGAGGACGTCATCCGCGAGGCCGGCATCAAGGTCGGCGACATCGCGCACGTCGTGCTCGTCGGCGGTTCCACCCGTATGCCCGCCGTGGCCGAGCTCGTCAAGCGCGAGACCGGCAAGGAGGCCAACAAGGGCGTGAACCCGGACGAGGTCGTCGCCGTCGGCGCCGCCCTCCAGGCCGGCGTCCTGAAGGGCGAGCGCAAGGACGTCCTGCTCATCGACGTCACCCCGCTGAGCCTCGGCATCGAGACCAAGGGCGGCATGATGACCAAGCTCATCGAGCGCAACACGGCCATCCCGACCAAGCGGAGCGAGACCTTCACCACCGCCGACGACAACCAGCCGTCGGTCGCGATCCAGGTCTTCCAGGGCGAGCGCGAGTTCACCCGCGACAACAAGCCGCTGGGCACCTTCGAGCTGACCGGCATCGCGCCGGCTCCGCGCGGCATCCCGCAGATCGAGGTCACCTTCGACATCGACGCGAACGGCATCGTGCACGTGTCCGCCAAGGACAAGGGCACGGGCAAGGAGCAGTCGATGACCATCACGGGCGGATCCTCGCTCTCGAAGGACGACATCGACCGCATGGTGCGCGAGGCCGAGGAGCACGCCGCCGAGGACAAGAAGCGCCGCGAGGCGGCCGAGGTCCGCAACCAGGCCGAGACGCTGTCCTACTCGATCGAGAAGCTCATCTCGGAGAACGAGGACAAGCTCCCCGAGGACGTGAAGACCGAGGTCAAGGCCGACGTCGACGCGCTCAAGACCGCACTGGCGGGCGAGGACGACGAGGCCGTGAAGACCGCGTTCGAGAAGCTGAACCAGTCGCAGACGAAGCTCGGCGAGGCGATCTACGCGCAGTCCCAGGCCGACGCGGCCTCCGCCCCGCAGGGCGAGCCGGCGGCCGAGGGCGCCGCGTCCGATGAGGACGTCGTGGACGCCGAGGTCGTGGACGACGAGGACGAGAAGAAGTAATGACGGATCCCAAGGACTTCGAAGAGCCCGAAGAGGGCCGTGAGGTCGGCGGCCAGGGGTCGGGCGCGAACGCGTCCGGCCCCGCGGCCGGGGCCGGTGACGCGCAGGACGACGCCGACGAGCTCACGGTCGACGACATCCTGAACACGGCGCCGAGCGACGACGCGCTCGCCGAGGACGCCGCGGAGGACGCGGCGCTCGCCGACGCCGAGCACACCCTGCTCGTCGACCTCAAGCGCCTCCAGGCCGAGTACGCGAACTACCGCCGCCGCACCGAGGAGCAGCGCGGCGTCGAGATCCAGCGCGCGAAGGGCGAGGCCGCCAAGGGCCTGCTCCCCGTGCTCGACGATCTCGACCGCGCCGCCCAGCACGGCGATCTGCAGGAGGGCACGCCCTTCGCCGCGATCGCCGAGAAGGTCCGTTCGGTCGCCGAGCGTCTCGGCGTGGTCTCCTACGGCGAGAAGGGCGACGAGTTCGACCCGCAGCAGCACGAGGCGATCTTCCAGCAGCCCACCCCGGGCGTCGAGAAGACCGTCGTGCTGGAGGTCGTCGAGGTGGGCTACCGCCTGGGCGACGTCGAGCTGCGTCCTGCCAAGGTCGTCGTCGCCGTTCCCGCTGAGTAGGGGGGTGGTCGATGGCTAGCCAGGACTGGTTCGACAAGGACTTCTACAAGACCCTCGGCGTCTCGAAGGACATCTCCGAGGCGGACCTGAAGAAGACCTACCGCAAGCTCGCACGCAAGTACCACCCCGACTCCAACCCCGGCGACGCCGCGGCGGAGGCGAAGTTCAAGGAGATCAGCGAGGCGTACTCGGTGCTCTCCGACACCGAGCAGCGCGCCGAGTACGACCAGATCCGCGCGATGGGCGCCGGCGGGGCGCGGTTCACCGCGCCCGGCAGCGCCGGCAACGGCGGCTTCGACGACGTGTTCAGCGCGTTCAACCGGGGCCGCGGCAGCCAGACCGCCGACTTCGACGACATCTTCGCGATGTTCAACCAGGGCGGCGGAGGGTCGTTCGGATCCGGTCGGTTCGGACAGCCGTCCGGCGGCTTCCGCGGCTTCGGCGGGCCCCAGAAGGGCGCCGACGTCACGGCCCGCACGACGCTGTCGTTCGCGACCGCGGTGCAGGGCGAGACCGTCACGCTGCAGGGCGAGGACGGCCGTCCGCTCAAGGTGAAGATCCCCGCGGGCGTGAAGGACGGGCAGAAGATCCGTCTGCGCGGTCGCGGGCGGCCTTCGCCCGACGGCGGCGAGAACGGCGACATCGTGGTGCAGGTCTCCGTGAAGCCCCATCCGGTGTTCACCCGTGACGGGCTGAACCTGCGGGTGACCGTGCCGGTGACGTTCACGGAGGCGGCCCTCGGCGCCACCATCGAGGTGCCGACGCTCGGCGGGGATCCGGTCAAGCTCAAGGTCGCGGCGGGAACGCCGTCTGGCCGGGTGCTGCGGGTCAAGGGACGCGGCGTCACCACGTCCAAGGGCTCGGGGGACCTGCTCGCCGAGGTCCAGGTCGCCGTGCCGGCGCATCTGGACGAGGCCGCACGCGAGGCGCTCGAGCGCTTCCGCGCCGCTGAGCCCGCGGAGAACCCGCGCGCCGAGCTTCTGGCGAAGGCGCGGGCGTGATGAGCGCCTCCGCTCGGGCTCTCTCCGTGCCGGGAACGGGCGAACTGACCGAGATCAGGTGGATCCCTGTGGATTCTCCTGATCTCGGTCAGTCGACCTTGTGTCGGCAGGTCCGAAATGCGGTGCGCCATGGGCGATGAGCGCATGAGCGCCGACACCCCGATCTTCGCGATCGCGGTCGCCGCCGAACTGGCCGGCATGCACCCGCAGACCCTCCGCCAGTACGACCGGATCGGGCTGGTCGTGCCCGGCCGCACGCGGGGCGGATCCCGCCGCTACTCCCAGCGCGACATCGCCCAGCTGCGCGAGGTCGCCCAGCTGTCCAGCGAGGGCATGAGCCTGCCGGCGATCGCGAAGCTGCTCGACCTCGAGGATGAGGTGCGCACGCTCCGCCGCCGCGTGGTCGAGCTCGAGCATTCCCTGCGCGAAGAGCGCGCCTCCCGCCCCGGCGTGCGGGTCTTCGCCGCCGGTGCGACCGGATCCATCATGGCCGTGCCGTCGGGACGGCGGATCCGTCGGTCGACCGAGGTCGTGCTGTGGCGCCCCTGGGGGGGCCGCACCGAGGCGTCGGACGAGGAACTCGCCGACGACCCGGACGACAGCCGACGCTGAGGCGCGTCCGGTGCAGGGCCGCGCGCGGTCGCGCCGTCCCGATCCGGTGCCGTGCGACCGCTAGGGTCTCGATCCAGGGCATGAAATCGATTTCCTACCTCATGCGCCCTGAGGCGCTGCGGGCATCGAGACCTGTTTCCCCGCGTGCCGTAGGGCGCCACCACGACACCCGAGTAGGGGGCGCGCCCGGGATCATCCACGAGTGTCTTGTATCTGAAATCGATTTCGCCTACCCTGGGTGCAGCCCGGTCGATGCCGACTCAGCGCGACCGCGGACCCGGACCCCTGTGCCGGACCCAGCACCGAATCGACGAGGAAGTCGTGTTCCCGAGGAGGAACCCATGAAGACGGACACACAGCGCACGCGCCGGGTCGTGATGGCCGCGCTCGGCGGCATCACGGCGGTTGGACTGCTCGCGGGCTGCGGCTCGAGCACTCCGGGGCAGGCCGCCGGGGACGGAGGCGACTCCAGCGGCAAGACCACCATCGAGTTCTGGCACCGCACGTTCACCCCGCCCGAGAACGCCTGGTACAAGGACATCGTCAAGAAGTTCAACGCCTCCCAGGACAAGATCGTCGTCAAGGACACCGAGATCCCCGCCGACGCGTGGGACCAGAAGATGAAGGCGGCCCAGGCCGCGGGCAAGGCGCCCGACATCTACACCCACTCCGGCAGCATCCAGGACGCGGTCAACGCCGGTCAGCTGTACGACCTCGGCAAGGTCGTCGACACCTCCAAGCTGGACGAGATCATCGACTCGGCGAAGTCGGTGTCCGAGATCGGCGGCACCTACTACGCCTACCCCCTCCTGCAGGAGGCCCAGACCGTGCTGTTCTGGAACAAGGACATGCTCTCCAAGGCCGGTGTGGACACGGACAAGGGCCCCGCGACCTGGGACGACCTGCTCGCCGACTGCGCCAAGATCCAGCCGACGCTCGCCCAGGGGCAGTACTGCATCTCGCCCGCGTCCGACGCCATCACGTTCGCCTGGTCGACCGTCGGCCAGCAGTACAACTTCGCCGGGCACACGGCCCTCACCGACGACTGGAAGTCCCCGGACATCGACAACGCCGCCTACCGCGACCTGATGTCGAAGTACAAGGAGCTGTGGGACAAGGGGTACATGCCCAAGCAGGCGCTCGCTGCCTACGTCGAGGGCAAGGACTTCGGCCAGAAGAAAGTCGCCTTCAAGGTCTCCGGCTCCTGGATGATGTCGGAGATCGGATCCGACTACCCGGACCTGCTCACCAAGACGGGCATCGGCGCCTTCCCGAACGCCTCCAACGCCGACGGCCGCACCGCCACCACGCTCGGCAACTTCAAGTGGGTCATCGACGCGAAGAGCAAGCACGCCGACGCCGCCGGGAAGTTCCTGGAGTGGTCGCTCGCCGGTGATCCGCAGAACCTCGTGCCGTTCTTCGTGAACACGCAGTTCACCAAGGTCCCCGTGCGCAAATCGGTGCAGGAGGCCGTCGCCAAGGACGAGGCCGCCGCGAAGGCGCCGTGGTCGAGCGTGATCACGAACGACATCGCGCCCGACGCGATCCCCGAGCCGACCTACCCGTGGGACGTCTCGCTCGCGGTCGGCACCGCGATGGAGTCGGTCATGAAGGGCGCGGCTTCGCCGGACGACGCCATCAAGACCGCGGACGCCGCGATCCAGAAGGTGATCCAGTCGCAGGATCTGCCGAGCAAGGCTCCGAAGAAGTGAGCGCGGCGCGGTCGGGGACCGCTGTGCGGCCGTCCCCGACCGCGCAGCCCGGCCCCGCACCATCCCCCCGACGGAGAGCACCGATGACCACGCAAGCGATCGACGACCGGCGCGCAGCCAAGCGCAGAGCGGACCGGCACCGGTACCGCGACACGAAGCTCGCCTACCTGCTGCTCGCCCCCGTGGTGATCCTGCTCGGGATCTTCGTCGCCTGGCCGGCGGTGTACGCGGCGTTCCTCTCGTTCCAGGACTGGAGCTTCTACAAGGATCCGCAGTTCGTCGGCGGGAAGAACTACGTCGACGTGCTGACGGATCCGCTGTTCGTCGCGACGATCGGCCGCGGATTCCTGTTCGTCCTGATGACGGTGCCGCCGATGCTCGTGCTGGCGTTCCTGTTCGCGAGCCTCGTCGTGAGCGTCTCCCGGCGCTTCGCGACCGTGCTCAAGGTCAGCATCTACATCCCGACGATCATCTCGTCCGTGATCGCGTCGATCGTGTTCGTGCTGATCTACACCTACGACGGCGGCATCCTGAACGCCGTGCTCGCCGTGTTCCACATCGACCCCGTGGCGTGGATCGGGGATCCCGCGTGGGCGCTGCTCTCCGTGGCGGTGCCCGCGGTGTGGCTCGGCATGGGCATCACCTCGCTCATCATGGTCGCCGCCATGGTGGACATCCCGACGGAGTACTACGAGGCCGCGGCGATGGAGGGGGCCGGCTGGTGGCAGAAGACCTTCTACATCACGATGCCCCAGATGAAGAACGTGTTCCTCTACCTGCTGATCACCGGCTTCGTCGCCGCGATCCAGCAGTTCGAGCTGCCCCTCGTCATGACGCAGGGCGGACCGCTGGACTCGACCACGCTGCCGAACCTGTTCATCTTCAACCACTTCCGCAACGACGTGAACGTGGGCTACTCGATCGCCGCGGCCCTGCTGCTCTTCGTCGTGCTGGGATCCGTCTCGGCGCTCGTCTTCAAGTTCATCAACTCCGAAAGGCTCGTCGACTGATGAGTGCGACCTCCCCGACCACCGCCCTGGAGACCACCCGGATCGTCCTGGCCGGAAAGGACCACCGCCGGTTCACGGCGCCGCACGGCGTCACCGGCTGGGCGATCCTCGTCGGCAAGGCGTTCGTCGGCCTGCTGTTCCTGGTCGCGGCGCTGTTCCCTCTCGCCTGGATGGTGATCGCCGGCTTCAAGGCGAAGACCGAGGTGCTGAGCACGCCGTTCCAGTTCTTCCCCGAGGTGTGGCACTGGGACAACTACACCAAGATCCTCGGTGACGCGACGTTCCTGCGCACCCTGGGCTGGACGTTCCTCGGCGCCATCCTGTTCACGGTGCTGAGCCTCACGGTGAACTCGCTCGCCGCCTACGCGTTCGCGCGGTTGCAGTTCCGGTTCCAGCGCACGCTGTGGGTCGCCGTCATCACGACGATGTTCATCCCGGGCATGACGATCCTGCTCACGAGCTTCATCGTGGTGACGAAGCTCGCGATGCTGGACACGCTCGCCGTGCTGGTGATCCCGGGGGCCGCAAGCGCGGCGTCGGTCTTCTTCATCCGGCAGTTCTACCTGAACATCCCGGCCAGCCTCGAGGAGGCCGCGATGCTGGACGGCTGCGGCCGCTTCGGGATCTTCGTGCGCATCTTCCTGCCGCTGTCGAAGCCGCCGTTCGTGGTGATGGGGATCACGGCGTTCCTCGCCTACTGGAACTCCTACGTCTGGCCGATCATGACGATCACGTCGCCGGAGAAGTTCGTGCTGCAGCAGTACCTGGCGGAGTTCCGCACCGGACGCGGCTCGAGCGAGCTCGGGCTGCTGATGGCCGGATCCGTGCTGGCGGCGGCTCCGGTCGTGATCCTGTTCCTCATCTTCCAGCGCCAGATCATCGGCAACATCAAGATGGCCGGCCTCAAATAGGCGGCCGTGTTCTCGAAGGGGAGAATGCCATGTCCGAACGACCGACCCGTCCCGCCCACGCACTGACCCGCCGGGGTCTCCTGCAGGGAGCCCTCGCCGCGGGAGCCGCGCTCGGCGTCTCCGCACTGGGCGCCGGCCCCGCGGCCGCGGCCGGGCTCACCGTCACGAGGCTCAAGGTGCTCGCGGGCACCCAGGCCGGAGTGCAGTACGGAGTGGGGGCCACCGATCTCGGGATCCCCGCGCGCACGCCCGACGGCCGTCTGCTCTTCGTCTTCGGGGACACCTGGGCCGACGCCGTGGGCGGCACCGACTGGCGCTCGCCGGTCGCGCTGTACTCGTCGACGAGCGACCTCGCCACCGGCGTCGTGTTCAGCGGGGCGGCAGGCGCGGGCGCGAACACGCAGGTCACCGCCCCCCAGCTCTGGTACTACCCTCATGACGCCTATTACGAGACCGTGATCCCCTCGGATGTGATCACGATCGGAACCCGCATGTACCTGCACGCGATCGTGAACGGGCCCACTTTCGGGGCGGTGCGCTGGACCGAGCTGTGGCAGTCCGACGACTCCGGTGCGACCTGGCAGCACACCGGCCTCAAGTTCCCCGCGGACATGGCCGGCGGCCGCTTCCAGTGCATCACGTGGGGACAGGGCAACGACGGCTACGTGTACATCTACGGCACCGGCTTCCAGCGCGACAAGGGCATCGTGCTCTACCGGGTGCCGCATAACAGCATGACCGCGCTGTCGGCCTACCAGCCCTGGGGCTATGCGAACGGCGCCTGGGGGTGGGGCAACCCGGCGACCGAGGTGCTGCCGGGGAAGTTCGGCGAGATGTGCTTGCGGCCCCTCGGCGGGAAGTGGATCCTCACCTGGTTCAACGCCGGCGCCTACCGGATCGACGCGATGGTGCTGAACACCCCGACCGACAACCTCTACACGGCCGCGAAGACCACGCTGCTCACGGGGTGCGAGTGGGGCGCGGAGGACGCCAGTCACGTCGCGCAGCTCTACGGCGGGTACATCATCCCCGGCTCCACCCTGTCGGATCTGCACCTCGGCGTGAGCCAGTGGAACACCGGGAACAACAGCGTCTACCACGTGGAGCAGTTCCGGATCCAGGGGCTCGTCTGAGGCGCCGACCGGTCGCGCCGCTCAGCCCGCGGTGCCCACGCGGACGACGGTGGACTGCCAGCCGGTCGATCCGTTCGGCGCGATCGGGGTGCGCTCCTGCTCCTGCATCCGGCCGTTCCGATCGGTGGCGCGGACGACGAGGGTGTGGCTGCCGCTGGTCGCGTTCCAGTCCAGGAACCACTGCACCCAGGTGTCGGCGCTGACCGGGGCGGACAGCGTCGCGGTCTGCCAGGCCCCGCCGTCGATCTGCACCTCGACTCGCGCGATCCCCACCGTCTGCGCCCAGGCGACCCCGGCGATCCGGGCGGCTCCCGGAGGGATCTCCTTGTCGATGCGCGGCGTGTCGATCCGGCTCGACAGCTTGATCGGCGCCTGTGCGCTGTAGCCGCGAGGCGTCCAGTAGGCCTGGTCCTTCTCGAACGTCGTGACCGTCATCCGGGTGAGCCACTTCGTCGCCGAGACATAGCCGTAGAGCCCCGGCACGACCATCCGCACCGGGAAGCCGTGCTCCGGCGGCAGGGGCTCGCCGTTCATCGCGACGGCGAGGATGGCATCCCTGCCCGGATCCGTGAGCGCGTCCAGCGGCGTGCTCGCGGTGAAGCCGTCGACGCTGCGGGAGAGCACCATGTCGGCGCCCTGCTCGGGCTTGGCGCGGGCGAGCACCTCGCGGACGGGGACGCCCAGCCACCGTGCGGTGCCGACGAGGTCGCCGCCGACCTGGTTCGACACGCAGGTCAGCGTCACGGCGTACTCCCGCAGCCCCATCCGCAGCAGCTCGTCGAAGCTCAGCTCCACCTTCTCGCCGACCATGCCGTCGACCGTCAGCCGCCAGTCCGCCGGGGCCAGGGACGGCACCGTCAGGGCGGTGTCGACGCGGTAGAAGTCCGCGTTCGGGGTGAACAGCGGGGAGAGCCCCGGGATGTCGAGCTCGGCGCCGGCGGGCACGGTGATCCGGGACAGCGGCTCTGGCAGGCGGAGCGCCTTGCGCACGGAGGCGACGGAGGTCGTCGCCATCGTCCCGATCCGGGCTCCCGTGCCCACGACGATCGCGGTGACCCCGCCCACCGCGGTCAGGAGGAGGAAGCGCCGGCGGTCCGGCCCCGACGCCCCGTCGCCGGCGGTCCCGGGTGCGCGCCATCGGCGCAGCGCCGCGATCGACATCGTCAGGAAGACGCAGCCCGCGATCGTGCCGGCGAGCGAGGGCAGGGCGGACAACGGCGTCGCCCCTGTGCGCGTCAGGGCCGCCGCCAGCCCGGCGGCACCGGCGACGGCGAACACCGCGACGCCGGCGAGGCGGCGGCGGCGCTCGAGGAGGCCGGCCGCCGCGGCGGCCAGCAGCACTCCGACGCCGAGGGTCAGCAGGAGGAAGAGCTTGTCGTTCGCGCCGAAGAGGTCGATCGCGAGCTCCTTGGCCCACTGCGGCACGATGTCGATGACGAACGAGCCCGCCGCCAGCAGCGGGCTCGCGTCGCGGGCGGCGGCGAAGGCCGTGATCTCGGCGACGGCGACGAACACCGCGCCGCTGACGACGCCGGCGAGCGCCGCCCAGCCGCGCCCGCCGTGACTTCCTGTCTTGTCTTCCATGTCCTGGGTTCGGTGCGGGCGGCCGAACGGATGGTGCATCGATCCGGATCCAATCCGCTGGGTGCACGGCTCCGAACGCATCGTGTCGGCCGATGAACGGTCGCGATGCACCAGTCAAAGGAGAAGATCATGCGATCCACCGCTCGCCTGCACACCAAGGTCTCGCTCGTCACCGCCGGCCTGCTGGCCGCCACGGCGCTCGCCCTCACGGGATGTTCGTCGTCGTCCGGCTCGTCGTCCGGCTCGTCGTCGGCCCCGCCCGTCAGCTCGCCGGAGGCGTCCCCGTCGCAGACGATGGATCCGGCGGCCGATCTGGTCGGCCCCGGGTGCGCCGCGTACGCGCAGCAGGTCCCCTCCGGCGCGGGTTCGGTCGCCGGGATGGCTCAGGACCCGGTGGCGACGGCCGCCAGCAACAACCCGCTGCTGACCACGCTGGTCGCGGCGGTCTCCGGCAAGCTCAACCCGAAGGTGAACCTGGTCGACACGCTCAACGGAAGCGAGTTCACCGTGTTCGCACCCGTCGATGACGCGTTCAAGAAGATCGACCCCGCCACCATCGACACGCTGAAGACCGACGCCGGGGCCGACACGCTCAGCAAGATCCTGACCTACCACGTCGTCGCCGGTCAGATCTCGCCGAAGGACATCGTCGGGACCCACAAGACCGTCGAGGGCGGCGAGGTGACGGTGACCGGATCGGGCGACAGCCTCAAGGTCAACGACGCGAACGTGATCTGCGGCGGCGTCCACACCGCGAACGCGACCGTCTACCTCATCGACTCCGTCCTGATGCCGCCGGCCCAGTAAGGATCTGCGCCCTCGCGACACAGACCGGACCGCATGATCGACGGCACCGCCCGAACATGCGGTCCGGTCCGGCGCGGAGGGGCGGCAGACCCGGGGACGCGGCAGTGCTCATCAGCGACGCATTGCCGGGACGGGGTGGGGAGGTGAGGCATGCTGGAAGCCATGGTGATCGACGATCGGGAGCACGCCGAGCAGGACGGCGGCGACGACCCCGCCTCCGCGCTGCTGGTGCGGGTGGCGCAGGGCGATCAGTCGGCGTTCGCCGAACTCTACGACATGCTGTCGCCGCGCGTCTTCGGCCTCATCCTCCGCGTGCTGGTGAATCGCTCGCAGAGCGAGGAGGTGCTGCAGGAGGTCTTCCTGGAGATCTGGCAGACCGCTTCGCGCTTCGCCTCGGATCGAGGCCGGGGGCGGACCTGGATCCTGACGATCGCGCATCGTCGGGCGGTGGACCGCGTGCGGGCCTCGCAGGCCAGCGCCGACCGCGACGTGCGGGTCGGGGCGCGCGACCTCGACGTCGCCCATGACAGCGTCGCCGAGCAGGCCGAGCTGTCGATCGACGCGGACCGGGTGGTCGGCGCCCTCTCCGCCCTGCCGGATGCGCAACGCGAGGCGCTCGTGCTCGCGTACTACGGCGGATACTCGCAGAGCGAGATCGCCACGATCACGGGATCACCGCTGGGAACGGTGAAGACCCGCATGAGAGATGGACTCACGCGTCTTCGGACGCACTGGGGGGTGAACGCATGAACGAGCCGGAGTTCGCCGAGCTGGCCGCCGGCCACAGCCTGGGGGCGCTGTCGGCGGAGGACGAGCGCCGCTATCGGGCCGCGCTCGCCGCGCACCCCGAGTGGTCGGCGATCGCCGAGGACGATGCCGACACCGCCGCGCTCCTTGCCGACGGGACGACCTCCGTCGCACCTCCGCTGGCCCTTCGCGACGCCCTCCTCGCCCGCATCGCGGTGACGCCGCAGAGCGCTGATCCCGAGGACGCGCCCTCGGTGGCGGCAGAGGATGCGCTCGCGCCGGAACCCGCCTCAGAGCCGGCGCCGGCCGATGCCCCCGTCGCCGGCGCGGCACCCGGTCCCGTCGCTCCGGAGGACTCGCGCAGCGCATCCGCCGCGGGAGCCGCGGACGGGTCGCGTCGACCGCGACGGCTGATGTTCGCGCTCGCCGCCTGCCTCGTGCTGATCCTCGGTCTCGGCGTGGGCGCCGCGGTCGTCATCCCGCAGCTGCTGCGCCCCGCGGCCGTCGTCGCGCTCGACCGGATCGAGAACGCGCCCGATGCGGCGCAGAAGACCGTGTCGCTGCCCTCGGGCGGTCATGCGACGGCGCACTGGTCGGCGTCGATCGGCACGGCGGTGCTCGTGTCGGACGGCCTCGAGCCGCTCGGTGGAAAGCAGACCTACGAGCTGTGGTTCGTCCGCGGCGACGGCCCGGTGTCCGCCGGCGTCTTCGCCGCCGAGCCGGGAACGACGACGGCGCAGCTGAGCGGGAGCATGCACGCGGGCGACGCGATCGCCGTGACGGTGGAGCAGGCCGGCGGATCCCCCACGGGGAAGCCGACGAGCCAGCCCATCATCGTCATCCCCACATCCTGAGGCGTTCGAGTCTTCCGACGGCGCCCGCCCGGACGGCGCCGTCACCGGATATTGAGCCTGCGTTCAGAAACATGACAGGGACGGCTCCGTAGCGTGGAGGGCCGGGGCGGCTGCCCCGAGCCGCGCTCGCCGCGGTGTCCTGCCACGAAGGAGCTGTCCGGAATGACGAACACCACGAAGCCCGCCGCCTCTCTCGGACTCCTGGTCCTGCGCCTCGTCGTGGGCGGCGTCTTCGCCGCGCACGGCGCGCAGAAGGTCTTCGAGTACACCCTGCCCGGCACGGTCCAGGCCTTCGCGGGCATGGGCGCGCCGCTGCCCGAGATCGCCGGACCCGTGATCGCCTTCCTCGAGCTCGTCGGAGGGATCCTGCTCATCGCCGGCCTGTTCACCCGTCCGGTCGGCGTGCTCCTGGCGGCCGACATGATCGGCGCCATCGTGCTCGTGCACCTCGGCAACGGCATCTGGGTCGGTGACGGAGGCTGGGAGTTCGCGGCCGTGCTCGGCGCGGGGGCGCTCGCCCTCGCCTTCACCGGCGCCGGGCGCTACGGCCTCGACCGCGCCGTGCTGCGCGGCCCGGTGCGCGCGCTGGCCTGAGCTCCGGCCGACCCGGCGGAAGAAGAAGACCGCGCGCGCGACTCGCTCGCGTCTCGCCGGCGACGGCGTCAGCTGCGCGGTTCGCGCGGGGGAGTGGATCCCAGGTCCGGCACGGGTGCCGTTCCTAGGTGCACCTCCATGTCGTCGGCGCTGGGCGCCTTCGGGCGGCGGGCCGTCGGCCGATCCAGGTAGAACATCGCGGTGGAGGCGATGTCGTCGCGCAGGGGCAGGTAGCGCCAGCCGCTGCGCCACCCCAGCGCCTGGATGTCGACCTTCGGGATCCCGGTGGAGAAGTGGATCGGATCCGCGAGGTGCCAGCGGTACATGCCGAAGCGCTGCTGCGAGACGTAGAGCCCGTCGGGACGGATCACCTGGGGCATGCCGAGATAGGGCGTCGAGAACGTCGTGTACCCCTGACCCGGGATGTCGAAGTTCCACGCGCCGCCGAAGTAGTCCTCGGTTCCCGTGCCGCAGATCGTGGGGTGGTCGGTGTCGTCGTCGAGGTAGAACTTGATCTCGCCCTCGCCCCACCAGCCGTTGGAGTTCACGCCCCACGCGATGTAGGTGCCGACGTACTGCCCCCGGCCCTCGACGCCCTCGAGGATCGTGTGCGGCACGAGCTCCTCGAGCGGGTTCGAGCGGCGCCACTGCGCGTGGAAGTACCCGTCGGCGGAGTAGTCGCCGCCGATCTCGTAGGTCACCTGGTAGTAGACGCGCACGTCGACCGCCGAGGTGTTCTCGATCGTGAGGCGTGCGCCGTCGCGGAACGGCATCGGCCAGTAGGAGTTGAAGCCGCCGTGCGGGTTCGCGGCGATCACCTGCGAGTTCACCTGCGCGAACACGCCCCAGCCGTTGCAGAAGAAGTCGCCGTAGGGCACCTCGACGGCGGGTTCGTCGGCGCCGTCCCAGTAGGCGCGCAGGATGAGAGTGCGCCAGTTGTCGGTGTGCGTGGTGATCCAGATGTGGGTGATCCGGCCCGCCCCCTCGATCGCGGCGAGGTCGAACGTCGCGCCCGCGGCGATGTCGACGCTCGGGGAGATCTTCCATCCGGGCCCGAGGTCGCGCGCGCAGTCGGCCCCGGTGCCCTCGGTCGCCCTGGCTCCGCCGCCGACGGCGCCGTCGAAGTTCTCTGGGGAGATGGACCGGGTCTGCACGGTCCTCAGGGCGGACAGGGACGACAGGTCGGTAAGAGTCATGGCGGGGCACGTCCTCGGGTCGTGGTGGGGTGGATCCGCGCGTGGCGTCCGCGACGGCGCGTGCGGCCACCCTACCGATTCCCGCTCACTGTTGCAATCGATTTCATCACGGTAATGTGTCCTGACGGACAACAGAAGGCAGGACCGGATGGCGACCATCTACGACGTAGCGCGTCTCGCCGGCGTGTCTCCTGCGACGGTGTCCCGCGTGTTCAACGGCGCGGGCGTCTCGGATGAGAAGGTCGCGGCGGTGCGTCAGGCGGCCGCCCAGCTGAAGTTCTTCCCGAATCGCACGGCCCGGACGCTGCGGCGGCAGAGCTCCGAGGTGATCGCGCTCGTCATCCCCGACATCGAGAACCCGTACTTCACCGAGATGGCGCGCGGTGTCGAGGATGTCGCCTCCGAGGCCGGCTATTCGGTCGTGCTCTGCAACTCCGACGCCCAGGTGGAGAAGGAGCAGACCTATCTGCGCATCGCGATCGCCGAGCACATGTCCGGGGTGATCCTCGCCGCGGCGTCCGACCACACCTCTCTCGACGAGCTGCTGGAGACGGGGCGGCCGGTGGTCGCGGTCGATCGCAGCACGGGCTACGACATCGACGGGGTGGTCATGGCGAACCGGGACGCCGGCCGCAGCGCGACCGAGCAGCTGATCGAGGCCGGATACACGCGCATCGCGCACATCGCGGGCCCGGAGCACATCGAGACCGCGGTCGAGCGCGCCGACGGCTGGCGTGCCGCGCTGAAGGCGCACGGCCTCCCCGCGGATCCCGAGCTGCTGCGGTTCTCGTCGTTCCGGGTGGACGGCGGGCGCGAGACGATGGCGGAGCTGCTGGCGTTGCCCGAGCCGCCCGACGCCGTCGTGGCCGGCAACAACCTCATCGGCGTCGGCGCGATCCAGGTGCTCACCGAGCGCGGTCTCACCCCGCCCGCGATGGGCGTCGCGGTCGTCGGCTCGCTGCCGTTCACGACGCTGTCGCCGAGCGTGGTCACCGTCGTACGCCTGCCTGCGCGCCACATGGGCGTGACCGCCGCCCGGATGCTCCTCGACCGGATCGGCGGCGACGATCAGCCCGCCCGCACCGTCGTGCTGCGCAACGAGATCCAGGCGGCGACCGTCTCGCGCTGACCCCCGCTCAGGAGTGCCAGAGGCGGTCGGCCAGCGCCGCCACATCCTTGTCGAGCGCCGAGACCTTGACATCCACCGCGTCGAAGCGGGCGTTCATCTCGGCACGGAGTCCGGTGATCCTGCCGTCCATCGCCTCGAAGCGGGCGTCCATGGCTTCGAAGCGGGCGTTCATCTCGCCGCGGAGGCCCTCGAACTTGCCGTCGATGGTCTCGAATCTGCCGTCGAACCGGCCCTCGAGGGCCTCGAATCTGCCGTCGAACCGGCCCTCGAGGGCTTCGAGTCGTCCGTTGATCGCCTTCGTGAGAAGCGTCGTCATGAGCGTCATGCCGCCGAGCATGATCGCGGCGAAGAGTCCGATCAGGGTCCACACCTGCGGTTCGGTCATGTCCATGCCTCCAGTGTCTTCGGTCGTTCCGAGCCTGTCATCAGCCAAAGGTCTCGAAGTCGGTTTCACAGAATCAGGGGAGAAGGCGCGCTCATCGGGCGCTGTGGGGGACGGTCTCGGGGCAATTGCGCTTGAAATCGATTTCGCGTAGTGTGATCGCCGTCCGGCCAGGACGAGCGATCGAGGAGGATGCGCGTGCGGTGCACCATCGGTGTCGACATCGGCACCTCCAGCAGCAAGGGCGTCCTCGTGGATGCCGACGGCGCGATCCTCGCCCAGGCGACCCGGACGCACGAGGTGAGCCGCCCGCGCACCGGCTGGGTCGAGATGGACGGCGGGATCTGGTGGGACGAGTTCGTCTCCCTCGCCCGGGAGCTGCGGGCCGCCGTGCCGGACGCCGAGATCGCCGCGGTCGGGGTGAGCGGCATGGGGCCGTGCATCCTGCTGGTCGACGCCGCGGGTGAGCCGGTCCGCCCGGCCGTCCTCTACGGCGTCGACACGCGCGCCGGGGAGCAGATCGCACGGATGACGGCCGACCTGGGCGTCGCCGAGATCACTCGCGTGGGCGGATCCGTCCTCACCTCGCAGGCCGGAGGCCCGAAGATCCTCTGGATCCATGACGAGGATCCGGGGGCGTGGGAGCGGGCCCGGCGGCTCTTCATGCCGGCCTCGTGGCTCGCGCACCGGCTCACCGGCGCCTACGTGCTGGACCATCAGTCCGCCAGCCAGGTCTCGCCCCTGTACGACATCGAGCACGAGCGCTGGCACGACGAATGGTGGCAGCGCTATGCGGGGCCGCTCGAGCAGCCCGCGCTGCTCTGGGCGGGGGATGTCGCGGGCCTGGTGACCGCCGAGGCGGCACTCGTCACCGGGATCCCCGAGGGCACACCGGTCATCGCCGGCACGATCGACGCCTGGACCGAAGCGGTCAGCGTCGGTGCGCACGGCGTCGGCGACCTCATGCTCATGTACGGCACCACGATGTTCCTCGTCGCCACGGGGGAGGAGACGCTGCGGACGCCCTCCATGTGGACGACGGCGGGCGCGTTCGCAGGCACCCGCAACCTCGCCGGCGGCCTCTCGACCTCGGGCGCGCTCACCGCCTGGCTGAAGGACCTGACGGGATCCGACTACCCCGAACTGCTCGCCGAGGCCGAGGCGTCCGGCCCGGGCGCGCGCGGGCTCGTGATGCTGCCGTACTTCGCGGGCGAGCGGACGCCGATCCAGGATCCGGATGCGCGCGGCGTGATCGCGGGTCTCACCCTGGACCACGGCCGGGGCGACCTGTACCGGGCGGCGCTGGAGGCGACCGCGCTCGGCGTGCGGCACAACGTGCAGACGATGCGCGACGCGGGCGCGGACATCC
This sequence comes from Microbacterium sp. MMO-35, assembly GCF_037147555.1. Lineage (NCBI taxonomy): Bacteria > Bacillati > Actinomycetota > Actinomycetes > Micrococcales > Microbacteriaceae > Microbacterium > Microbacterium sp. MMO-35. The sequence goes on along the minus strand of NZ_JBBCVH010000001.1, from coordinate 368,123 downwards.
GCCGGATCGTCGCGGTCGGCGGAGGCACCCAGGGGCGGCTCTGGCTGCAGATCGTGTCCGATGCGACCGGGCTCGCGCAGGAGGTGCCGCAGATCACGATCGGCGCGAGCTACGGCGCGGCCTTCCTCGCGGCGGGCGCCGTGACCGACCGCGCCCCGGCCATCGCGGACTGGAACCCGGTCGTGACGACGATCGCTCCCGATCCCGCCCTGGCCTCCGCGTACGACGCGCTCTTCGACCGCTACCTGCGGCTGTACGCGGGCACCGCGGAGGTCGTGCACGAACTCGCGGAGCAGCAGCGCGCCGATGACGATCGGGAGGTGCCGGCATGACGCGCCGGGCCCGTCCCGTCCCGCACACCGCGGAGCGCGCGGCGTTCCCCCTCGGCGGCATCGGCACGGGCAACGTCTCGCTCGGAGCGCGCGGCGAACTGCGCGACTGGGAGCTCGAGAACCACCCCGACAAGGATCGCCGCAATCCGCGCACGTTCTTCGCGATCCACGCGGCACCGGAGGGGGCCGAGCCCGTCACCCGCGTTCTCGAGGCGCGCATGACGGGGCGACGCGACCTCGACGCCGGCTTCTCGTTCGACGATCTCGCCGGCCTCCCTCGCCTCGAGGCGGCGACGATGCACGGGGAGTACCCCGTGGTCGACATCGACTTCGCCGACCGCACGCTGCCCGTCGACGTGACGCTGCACGCCTTCACGCCGCTCGTCCCGCTCGACGCGGACGCCTCGGGCATCCCCGCGGCCGTGCTGCGCTACCGGGTTTCGAATCCCGGCGACGCGCCCGTCGCGGTCACGGTCGCCGGCAGCGTCTCGCACACGGCGGGCCGCGGCGAACCGGGCCCCGACGCCCCCTGGGGCATGCGCGGCACGCAGAGCGTCCGCTGGCGCGATTACGGGGAGGTGCGCGGCCTCGACTTCGGCATCGACCTCCCCGGTGACGACCCCGGTTACGGCACCCTCGCCCTCACCACCGCCGACGCCTCCACCACGGTCAAGCCGCAATGGGTCACGAGCTACTGGCCCGACGGCGCCCGCATGTTCTGGAGCGACCTCACCGCCGACGGGCTGCTCGACGCCGAGCCGCGGCTCACGCTCGAAGACCGCCCGCGCGGGCTGTTCGCCGAGAAGGACGCGGATCCGGATGCCGCGCCGCTCACCGAGGAGCAGATGCTCGCGAAGCTGCCGCGACTGCGCACCGGATCCCTCGGCATCGTCCACACGCTCGTCCCCGGCGAGACGCGCGACTTCGAGTTCGTGCTGAGCTGGTCGTTCCCGAACCGGCGGCGCGGCTGGCACGGGCACATCGTCTTCGACGACGCCCCCGTGGATCCGTCCCTGCCGCCCGTCGTGCGCAACCACTACGCCGCGCTCTGGCCCGATGCCTGGTCCGCGGCGACGCACCTGCACCGGGAGCTCCCCGCGCTCGAGGCCGCGACGGACGCCTTCGTCGAGGCGCTCTACGGCGGCACGCTCGACCCCGTGCTCGCCGACGCGATCGGCGCGAACATCGCCGCGGTGCGGTCCACGACCTGCTTCGTGCTGGAGTCGCCGAACCCCGCCCTGGGCGAGGGGCCGGTGTTCGCGGCGTGGGAGGGGTCCTTCGACCACGGCGGGTCGTGCGAGGGGACCTGCACGCACGTCTGGTCGTACGCGCAGACCGTCGCCTGGCTGTTCCCGGCACTCGAGCGCAGCGCGCGCCGCCCGGAGTTCCTGCTCGAGACCGATGCGGACGGTGCGCAGAGGTTCCGCGGCAACCGCGTGTTCGGATCCGCTCCGTGGTTCATCGGGCCCGCCGTCGACGGGCAGCTCGGCACCTTCCTCCGGCTGCATCGCGAATGGCGGTTCTCGGGCGACGACGCGTTCCTGCGCGAGCTCTGGCCCGCGGCGGTGCGGACCCTCGAGCACGCGACCCGCGAGTGGGACCGCGACGGCGACGGGCTGCTGGACGGCGAGCTGCACAACACCTACGACATCGAGTTCCACGGGATCGACCCGCTCGCCAACGGGGTCTACCTCGCCGCCCTCCGCGCCGGAGCGCGCCTGGCCGCCCACCTGGGGGAGACGGAGCGGGCCAGGAGCTGGTCCGCGAGAGCCGATCACGTGGCCGCGGCGATGGACGACGTGCTCTACACCGGCGAGTATTACCGGCAGGTGATCGACGACGTCGACGCGCACCGCTACCAGTACGGCGACGGGGTGCTCTCGGACCAGCTGCTCGGACAGTTCCATGCGTATCTGAACGGACTCGGCCCGCTGCTGCCGCCCGCGCACCTCGACAGCGCGCTCGCCGCGATCGTCGCGCACAACCACCGGGCCGACCTCTCGGCGCACGAGAGCACTCAGCGGGTCTACGCGCTGAACGACGAGGGCGGCCTGCTGCTCGCCTCCTGGCCGCGCGGCGGGCGTCCCGCCATCCCGTTCGTCTACTCCGACGAGGTGTGGACGGGAGTCGAGCACCAGGTCGCGGCCACGCTGCTCTACGCGGGGCGCGTCGACGACGCGCTGCGCGTCGAGCGCGCGCTGCGTTCGCGCTACGACGGGACGCATCGCAACCCCTGGAACGAGATCGAGTGCGGCAACCACTACGCGCGCTCGCTCGCGTCCTGGGCGCTGCTGCTGGGGGCGAGCGGCGCGCAGTGGGACGCCCCGGCCCGCACGCTGTCGTTCGCGCCCGCGGCCGGCGCGTTCGCCGAGGGCGCCCCCGTGCGGTTCCTCTTCACCACGGGCAGCGGGTGGGGGTGCGCCGAGATCGACGAGGGCGCGCTGACCCTGCGGCTCGACGGCGGAGCGCTCGACCTCGCCGAGCTGCGGCTGCACGGCGCCCTGCTCGCGCACGACGTGCGACTTCTCCCGGGCGAACCCCGTACCTTCCCGCCGCCCGCCTGAGCGGCTACCACCGACGTGACCACCATCCAGCAACCGGAGAATCCCATGAGCTACGCCCTCCCCGCGCCGATCGAGCGCCCCGCATCCGCGCCGAAGACCGCCTACCTGATCACCTCCGGCGACCTCCGCGAGTCGGCCAACGTCGCGGGCTGGCCGGTGCAGGCCGCGACCGAGGCCGCGGTCACCGCCGCCTTCGAGGACCTGGGCTGGACGGTGATCCGCCCGTTCGGTGTGGATCCGGCCACCGGCCACGGCTACATCTCGAGCCAGCGCATGGGGATGGAGGTGTTCACGCGCATCCCCGAGGACGCGCCGCTGATCGTCGCCACCGCCAACTGGCAGTACTCCCACCACGTGCTGGCGGGGCTGCGCACGCACCGCGGTCCGATCCTCACCACCGCCAACTTCGCACCGGACTGGCCCGGCCTCGTCGGGCTGCTCGGGCTCAACGCGGGCCTCACGAAGATGGGCAAGCCGTACTCCACCATCTGGTCGGTGGACTTCACCGACCCCTGGTTCCGCGAGGGTCTTGCGGAGTGGACCGAGACCGGGCGCATCACGCACGACGCCTCGCACGTGCGCGCCCTGCCGGAGCTCCCGGACTCGCCCGAGAAGCAGCTCGGCGAGGCGCTCGCCGCGCAGCTGCGCGCCGACAAGGCCATCATCGGCGTCTTCGACGAGGGCTGCATGGGCATGTACAACGCGATCTTCGACGACGAGCTGCTCAACCGCACCGGCATCTACAAGGAGCGCCTCTCGCAGTCGGCGCTCTACGCCGAGATGCTGACCGTGACGGACGCCGAGGCGGACGCCGCCTACGACTGGCTCATCACGCACGGCATGACCTTCCGCTACGGCGAGGACGGGGCCACCGAGCTCACCCGCGAGCAGGTGCAATGGCAGCTCAAGATGTACGTCGCCGCCCTCCGCATCGCCGACGACTTCGGCCTCGATGCGGTCGGGATCCAGTACCAGCAGGGACTGAAGGACCTCGTGCCCGCCTCGGATCTCGCCGAGGGGATCCTGAACTCCACCGAGCGCCCGCCGGTGACCTCGCGCGACGGATCCCGGATCCTGCACGAGGGGCGGGCGTTCCCGCACTTCAACGAGGCGGACGAGGGCGTCGCGGTCGACGCGCTCGTGACCGACCGGGTGTGGCGGGCGATGGGCCTCGTCCCCGACAACACGCTGCACGACGTGCGCTGGGGCGAGCAGTTCGGCGACGACTTCGTCTGGGTCTACGAGATCTCCGGATCCGTCCCCGCCTCGCATCTCGGCGGGTGGCAGAACGCCGAGGGCTGGCGTCAGGGACACGTGTTCTTCCCCGCGGGAGGGGCCACGATCAACGGCGTCTCGAAGCCAGGGGAGGTCGTGCTCTCCCGCATCTTCATCGCCGACGGCGTGCTGCAGGCGGACGTGTTCCGCGGGACCGTCGTCGAGCTCCCGGCCGAGGAGACGCAGCGCCGCAAGGATGCCACGAACCCGGAGTGGCCGATCGCGCACGTCGTGCTGCACGGCCAGAGCCGCGACCAGTTCATGGCGCGCCACAAGGCCAACCACGCCCAGCTCGTCTACGCGCCCGATGCGGAGACCGCGGACAAGGCGCTCGTGGCGAAGGCCGCGATGCTGGACGGCATGGGGATCCGCGTGAACCTCGTGGGGGACGTGAACGTCTGACGCCTCTCCGCCCTGTCGCTCGGCGGCGGGTCAGGCCTGCGGCAGCAGCCCCGCGACCAGGGCGTCCACGACGTCGTCGGTCGGCGTCCCCGGGTCGATCGGGGAGGTAAGCCGGTCGAAGACGAGGCCTTCGACCGCGTAGTGGAACAGCGCGATCTCCGCACGCCCGCCCGGCAGCCCCGCCGCGGTGTTGAAGGCGACGTCGGCGTCGAGGGACGCCTGCTGCCACTGCGCGAGCGCCGCCGCGAGGGCGGGTCGGCGGGTGGCCTCGAGCCGCAGCTCGAACAGGGCGAGGGTGGCGGCGCGATCGGCGGTGAGCCGTCGCACGATGTCGCGCGTGTAGTCGGCGAACAGCGCTCGGCTCGGCTCCCGGGGCGCGCGCAGCGCGAGATCCTCGGCGGTGGGGCCGAGGCGGATCCAGATGCGCTCCAGGAGTGCCGAGACCAGCGCGTCCCGGGTGCGGAAGTAATTCGAGGCGGTGCCGGTCGGCACCTGGGCCTCGTCGTCGACGGCGCGGTGCGTGAGCCCACGCGAGCCCTCGCGGGCGAGCACGGCGATGCCGGCATCGGCCAGGGCGCTTCTGCGCGCTTCGTTCTTCGCCATGTCCTCAGAGTAGTGCAACCACAACATCTGTTGTAGTCTCCAATCACTGCACCTGTCGTGGATGGTGCCGAGGATCGGAGGACCTGTGCGAGAGCTCACGTACTACATCGCCGTCACGCTGGACGGCTTCATCGCCGGTCCCGACGGGCAGTTCGACGCCTTCCTCTACGAGGGCGACCACATGGCGGCGCTCGGCGCGCGTTTCCCCGATGCATTCCCCAGCGCCTATGCCGAGGCGATCGGCCTCACGCAGGACCGTGCCCTGTTCGACACCGTGCTCATGGGCTGGAACACGTACGCGGTCGGGCTCCCGACCCTGACGAGCCCCTACCGCCACCTGCGCCAGGTCGTCTTCACGCACCGCGAGGCGGAGCCGGTCGAGGGCGTGGAGTTCGTCGACGAGGATCCGGTCCCGGTCGTCCGCCGACTCAAGGCCGAGGCCGGCAGCGGCATCTGGCTCTGCGGCGGCGGGGCGCTCGCCGCGCAGCTCGCCGGGGAGATCGACCGCCTGGTGCTGAAGATGCCCCCCGTGCTCTTCGGCGACGGGATCCCGCTGTTCGGGCGGAGCGGCTACGCCCCGGAGGCGTTCACGCGCACCGCGTCGACGGCATTCGACTCGGGCGTGACGCTCTTGGAGTTCCGCCGATCGTCCTCCGTGCGGCTCAGGACCCCCACATCCGCTTCGCGAGACCGCTGACCTCGTCGTCGAGGCGGTCGACCGTGTGCTCGATCTTCTCGAGTCGGGAGTTCACCGAGTCGAAGCGGGCGTTCATCTCGCCGCGCAGCCCGGTCATCTCGCCGCGCAGCCCGTCGAAGCGCGCCTCGACCGTCTTCGTCAGCAGGGTCGTCATCAGGGTCATGCCGCCGAGCATGATCGCAGTGAAGACGCCGATGAGGGTCCACACCTGCGGTTCGGTCATGTCCATGCCTCCATTCTGCGCCGTTCGGGCCAGTGTGTCAGCGGTGCGGACGGGATCGTCGGCCGATTGTGCGAGCTGTGCAGAACGGGAGGACGCCGTCGGCTGTGCAGGGCGAGCAGAAGATCAGAAGGTTGAGCCATTCCCCAGCGACGGGGAGGATCGGATCCATGGCCACGATCGACGGCGTCCGCACCCTCGCCCTCGCGCTTCCCGGCGTCGAGGAGCGCGTCGGCGGCCACACGGGCGCCCCCGGCTGGCGCTGCAACGGCGGCCAGATCGCCTGGATGCGCGGGCCGTCGCAGACTGACCTGCGCCAGCTCGCCGAGCTGGGCCGCGCCTGGCCGGACGGGCCGGTGCTCGCGGTGCGCACCGAGTCGGTGGCTCTCGCCGCCGAGCTCGTCGCGGCGGACCCGCGGATCTTCTTCACCATCCCGCACTTCGCAGGCTATCCGGCGGTGCTGCTGCGGCTCGACGAGATCGCGCCCGATCAGCTCGGGGAGGTCATCGCCGACGCCTGGCTTCTGCGGGCGCCGAAGGCCGTCGCCCGGCAGTGGCTGGACGAACGCGGCCTCGCCTGAGCGTGCGGACAGGGCGGTGTGCGCGCGGCCGGCGGGCTCGGGCCGGTCAGGCCGGCGGCAGCCGCAGCACGGGTCCGGACTCGCCGACGGAGAGCTCGTCCTGGGAGCGCAGCGTGCGTGCGATCTCGTCCACCGCGCCGATCACGGTGCCGAAGCGCTCCCGGTCGGCGCACACCGCCTGCAGCGTGATGAGGTGCGTGCCCGTGTCCCACGTGTAGGTCGCGAACGGCGGTGCGCCGGGCTCGACCGGCAGCGGCACCACGAGCTTCTCGCCCACGCCCAGGTAGGGGTTGCGGAACGCCTCGGTGTCGTCGTACTCCATCGGCATCATGGCGCGGGCGGTGCGCACCTGCGGCGTGAGCTCCTGGGCGCTCGCCATCGCGACGATCAGCTCGGGCTCCGCCTTCCACGTCCATACGAGCACGCGCCCGTCGGCCTTGCGCATGAGGAACGGCGCCGCCTGGCTGAGCGCCCAGGCGCCGAAGCCGGACCCGGGGCGCGGCGTCGCGCCCGCCGCGCCGTTCAGCTGGCCCAGCAGCATGCCGATCGCGGCCTTGCGGTGCCGGCGACCGCGCAGGCCGAGGGATCCGGTCACGGGGATCCAGCGTTCGGGGTCGGCGTCGGCGAGCAGGCGCATGCTCAGAGCGTAGGGGGCGAAGGTGGGGGTCCGCCGTGCGTCCAGGGCGCGATGAAATATGTACACCGCCTCTACTATTTGGGTGGGAAAGCGCATACCATGGTCCGCGAATCCTTCCCCCGAACGACCCGGAGGCCGATGATGTCCCCCCTCGAAATGAACCGCCGCGCCCTGCTCGGACTGCTCGGAGCCGGTGCTCTCGTCGCCGTCGCCGGCGGATCGGCGAGCGCCCGCACCCTTCCCGGGAGCGTCCGGACCGCCGACGACGACCCGCTCGCAGTGCTCGTCCAGCGCCGCGCCGTCATGCTCGCCGGCGACGGCAGCGCGGCCTCCGTCCCCGAGCTCGCCGGCGTGCTGAGCGGGATGAGCGACGCGGCGACCGCGTCGTGGAACGCGATGGTGCGCCCGGCGGCGTCCCCCGGCATCTGGAGCGACCTGCCTCTCACGGGAGTGACGGGCACGGTCCTGTCCGGGAACATGGGCGTCACCTTCAACCGCATCTTCGACCTCGCGCTCGCCTACGCGACCGCGGGATGCGCGCAGTACGGCGACGCCGCGCTCGCGGCCGATCTCGTGGATGCGCTGACCTGGCTCAGCGCGAACATCTACAAGGCGGGCAAGTCTCCGGTCGGCAACTGGTGGTTCTGGGAGATCGGCGTGCCCCGCAAGGCGGCCGACATCTGCGTCCTGCTGCACGAGGAGGTCCCGGCCGACGTGCGCACCGCGCTCATGGCCGCCGCCCGATACTTCACGCCAGATCCGAACTGGCGCGGGCGGGCGACGAGCCTCGCCGAGACCGGTGCCAACCGCACCGACAAGGCGCTGTCCTGCGCGCTGCGCGGGATCCTCGACGGCCGTCCGGACGAGATCGCGCTGGCCCGCGACGCCCTCAGCGACACGGTGCGCGCCGGCAGGAACAGCGTGTTCGGCTACGTCACGAGCGGCGACGGCTTCTACGTCGACGGATCCTTCGTGCAGCACACCTACCTGCCCTACGTCGGCACCTACGGTGTGGTCACGCTCGGCGCCGTCGCCGAGATCCTCGGGCTCCTCGGCGGAAGCGACTGGGACGTGACGGATCCGAAGAAGTCGGTGATCCTCGATGCGGTCGAGGCCTCCTATGCGCCGTTCATCTGGAACGGCCGCATGATGGAGGCCGTCCGCGGGCGCGCGGTGTCGCGGCAGGCGGAGCCGGACTACGTCGACGGCGCCGCGGCGATCACCGCGATCCTGCTGCTGGCCCAGGGAGCAGGCGAGCCGTACCGCGGCCGCTACCTCTCGCTCGTGAAGGGCTGGCTGCAGCGCTGCACCGACGAGAAGCTCTACGGCCTGCCCACGCAGACGGTGGCGAAGTCGCTGCTCGTGACCTCGATCCTCGCCGACGGCTCGGTCACGCCGGCCGACGCCCCGGTCTCCACGAAGGCGTTCGGCGACCAGGACCGGCTCGTGCATCACCGGCCGGGCTTCAGCGCCGTCGTCAACGTCTCGTCGAAGCGGATCGGTCGCTACGAGTGGGGCAACAAGGAGAACAACCTCGGCTGGTATCAGGGCGACGGAATGACGTTCTTCTACAGCTCGGCGGATCCGGCCCAGTACAGCGCCGACTTCTGGCCCACGGTCGACCCGTACCGGCTGCCGGGCACGACGGTGACGGCGGCGCCGCGGGCGAACGGCGCGACCGACGGCACGGGCATCCCGCGCGCGTTCCAGGCGTTCGGCGGCGGTCTCGCGCTCGATGAGCGCTGGGGCATCCAGGGCATGGACCACCTGAACTTCGACAAGTCGCTCAGCGCGCGCAAGTCGTGGTTCTTCCTCGACGACAAGGTGGTGTGCCTCGGGTCGGCGATCACGTCGGTGTCGGGGTTCGACGTGTTCACCACGATCGACAACCGTTCGTTCGCGCCGGGAACCGTGCCGAACGTGCGCACCGACAACCGCAACCGGGCCCTCGCCGCGGCGGACGGGGCGATCACCGTCAAGCGCAACGTGCACATCATGGGTCACGGCGGCTACGTCTTCCTCAAGGGCGAGAACGTCTCCGGGACGATCGACGTGCAGGTCGTTCCGCGCTCGGGCGACTGGCAGACGATCAACTCCGGATCCGACACCGGCGGCACGACCGACGTGAAGAACCGCGACTACGTCACCCTCACCCACCACCACGGCACGAACCCGTCCGGCGGGGGCTATGCCTACATGGTGCTGCCGAACGTCGCGCACTCGGTCACGTTCGCGGAGTCGGGCGCCCCGAGCGTCGAGGTGCTGGCGAACAACGCGCAGGCGCAGGCGATCCGCGTGGCGGGTCAGGGCCTCGTCCTCGCGAACTTCTTCCAGGCGACGCCCGCCGGCTCGGCGCCGGCGTACGGCGTGACGGTCGGCGGGCCGTGCTCGCTCGCCGTGCGCACCGACGCGGGCCGCACGACGGTCGTGCTGTCCGACCCGAGCCGCACGCAGACGACCGCACGGGTCGTGCTCGCCGGCGTCGCGCAGTCGACGGTGGTCGAAGGGGACGACGGGGTGCGGGTGGTCGGCACGGCGCCGCTCACCCTCGAGTTCGACCTGGACGGACACGGGCACGCCAAGAGGATCGTCCTCGGCGCGTGATCGCGGCCGCGGCCGGCCGGCGATCCGCCGGGCGGCCGCGGTCCCACGCGGGTGACACGGGGCCGCGAGCTCCGGTCATCCGTCCGACGTCGACACAACTCAGGCTGGATCCTCGGATCCGCGCCGTTCCGGCCGGAAAACCGTCAGGGACACGGATCCAGCCTGAATTGGGAACCCACGGGCCGGGCGCCGAACCCTGCCGGGCCGGCGCGGGACCGCGGCAGGGCCGTGCCGGCCCGACCTCGGCGGGCCCGTGCCGGCCCAACCGCGGCGGGCCCGTGCCGGCCTCCGTCGGATCCCCAGGCCCCTCGGGTAGAGTGGCCAGCGCCCGATCCAGGCCATCTCCGCGGGGTTCGAACGGCCGATGAGGCGCTCGCCGGCGCCGCGGCCCAGCAAAAGGCAGCAATCACGTGACTTCCCCCGGCGACCATCGCCCGCAGGCCACCTCCGACACCGCCGCGTCCGCCCCGGCCGAGCCGCGCCCGCTGCGGATCCTCATCGGCGCCGACACCTTCTCGCCCGACGTGAACGGCGCGGCCCGGTTCACGGAGCGCCTCGCGGCCGGCCTCGTGCAGCGCGGCCACGACGTGCACGTCGTGGCTCCGAACCAGGCCTACCGCACGGCCAAGCCCCGCACCGAGGTGATCGAGGGCGAGGCGATGACCCTGCACCGGCTGCCGTCGGTGCGCTGGGCTCCGCACGACTGGCTGCGGTTCGTCTGGCCGTGGCGTTCGAAGCACTATGCGCGCCAGGTGCTCGACGCCGTGCAGCCCGACGTCGTGCACATCCAGTCGCACATCGTGATCGGGCGGGGTCTGTCGCGGATCGCGCACGAGCGCGGCATCCCGGTGATCGCCACCAACCACGTCATGGCCGAGAACATCCTCGACCACACGACGATGCCGAAGTTCATCGACGACATCGTGCTGCGCCTCGCCTGGGCCGACGCGAGCCGGACGTTCGCGCTCACCCGCGCGGTGACCACCCCGACCCGCCGCGCCGCCGACTTCCTCGAGCGCACGATCGACGTCGAGGGCGTCATCCCGGTCAGCTGCGGCATCGACCGCACGCAGTACACCCCGGTCATCGGCCCGCGCGAGAAGAACCGCATCGTGTTCGTGGGCCGGCTCACCGCCGAGAAGCAGGTCGAGGTCATCCTCAAGGCGATGACCAAGCTGGATCCGGCTCTCGACGTGACGTTCGACATCGTCGGCGGCGGCGACCAGCGCAAGCAGCTCGAGGCGCTCACGCAGCAGCTCGGCCTGCAGGACCGCGTCACCTTCCACGGCCGCACCACCGACGCCGAGCTGCGCGCGCTGCTGAGCCGCGCCTCGCTGTTCGTGATCGCCTCGATCGCCGAGCTGCAGTCCATCGCGACCATGGAGGCGATGGCCTCGGCGCTGCCGATCGTCGCGGCCGACGCCGTGGCCCTGCCGCACCTCGTGCAGGACGGCGTGAACGGCTACCTGTTCGAGCCGGGCAACGTGAACGAGCTCGCGGCGCGTCTCACCGACGTGCTCACCGCGGATCCGGCCGAGTACGAGCGGATGCAGCGGGCGTCGCTCGACGGCGTCGCCGTGCACGACATCAACCGCACGCTGGACACCTTCGAGGCGCTGTACCGCGACGAGCCGCTGCCGGAGTAGACCGGATGCACATCGTCTTCTTCGCCGACCAGCACGCCGAGTCGCTGGGTGGCGCGCAGGTCTCGATGCGACTGCAGCGCACCTATCTGGAGCGGGCTGGGCACACGGTCACGATCGTCGCACCGCGGATGCACTCGGCACGCGGCGGGGACGCGGCGGCGGATCCCGGCTACATCGACCTTCCTTCGATCCCGATCACGGCCGACCGCGAGTACTCGCTGACCTGGCCGGGGCGGCGCACCGACCGCTTCCTCGACCGCGCGATGACCCGGCGGCCCCCGGTCGATCTGGTGCACGTGCAGGCCGACTTCTGGGGCGCGTTCATCGGACATCGCTTCGCGCATCGGCACGGCATCCCCGCCGTGCACACGATGCACAACCGGGTGGATGTGGGCATCGCCGCCGTCACCCCGCTGCACCGGCCCGTGCTGGGTGCGCTGAACCTGTGGCGGCGCACGGCGCTGCGCGGGATCGGGCCGCAGCCGCGCGGTGCCGACGGGTGGGCGTATCTCGCCGGGGTCGCCGCGGAGTCGCGGGCCGTGACCGCCCCGTCGGGGCACTTCGCCCGCCGGCTCGAGCAGCACGGCGTCTTCGGATCCGTGGACGTGATCTGGAACGGCATCGACGACGAGGTGCGCGAGCAGGTGCTCGCGGCGGCTCCGACGGAGCGCGCCCCCGGGCGGCCGCGATTCATCTGGCTCGGCCGGATGAGTCCCGAGAAGCGCCTGCTGCCGTTCCTGGAGGCCGTCGTCGCGAGCGACGTGGACGCCGACATCGAGATCGTGGGCGGCGGGGCCCAGCTGCGCGCTGCCGAGCGCATCGCCGCGCGCGCCTCCCGGCCGCGCATCCACTTCGCCGGACGGATCGGCTACGCGGACGTGCTCGCCCGGATCGCCGCCGCCGATGCCGTCGTGCAAACGTCCATCGGCTTCGAGACCCAGGGCATGACCCCGTTCGAGGCGGCCACCCTCGGCACCCCGACGATCGTGAGCGACCCCGACATCGCCGGCGAGCTGGGCGGCGGGCTCTGGGCCGTGCCCGATGCCCGGGACGAGCCGGGGCGGGTGGCCGCGCTCGCCGAGACCCTGCGTCTCGCCGCGGCCGACATCGCAGGCGGCCGTGCCCCCGAGCCGGATCCGCAGGTCTCCGCCGACTTCCGGCAGTCGTCGCGGACCGCGGCGATGCTCGAGGTGTACGAGCGCGTGCTCGCCCGCGCCGGACGCTGAGGGCGGTTCCGCCCGGCCCTCAGAAGCGCATCAGCGTGGAGTACAGCGCGGGCAGCGTCAGGCTGAACAGCAGGCCGAGCAGGCCCACGATCGCGACGCCGATCGCGATGCCCGCCCTGACCCCGCCGCCGCGACGCGCGGCGATGATGCCGAACACGAGCGCGAGCGCGTCGAAGACCGCGATGGTGAGCCCGCCGAGCAGCGAGAAGATCCACGGGGGCAGGTTGAGGCGGTACGAGAGGAACGCTCCCAGCGTGTTCGCCCAGCCGGTGATCACGGCGAGGCCGGCGAACACGAGAGCGAGCATGACCATGCCGCCCGCCGTGCTCGGCTGCGGGCCGGCGATCGGCGCCGCGTATCCCGGTGCGGCGTGGACGGCTCCGTAGCCCGGGGCCTGGTACGCGGGCGCCCCGTACATCTGTCCCGCCGGGCTCTGACCCGTTCCCGCGGCGGGGCTGCCGATGGTGCCAGGACCGGGAGCGGTCGGGGGCTGCGGGGCGGGGACGTTCTGGTGCGGATCCGTCATGTCCCGAACGTACCGGTCCCGATGGCCGTGCGGTATGGGCAGTGCTGCCCATACCGGGGGGCTCAGCCCCAGTGCGCCGGTGCGGGCAGGGTGTGGTCGAGCACCTCGACGCCGTCCTTGTCGACGGCGGCGGTCGCGTAGAGGAGGGACTGCGTCGGGTAGCCGTGCGAGCGGTTGTCGCGGATGATCGCCCGGTCGTCGGAGGGGTCCAGCTCGGCGGTCGACGCCAGGAGCCGGATCCAGGAGTCGGGCCAGGCGGCGTCCCTCGTCGGATGCGCCTGGAACTCGGGCAGCCAGCGGGCGATCCGTGCGGTGCCGGGGTCGTCGAGGTCGTCGTGCGCGATCATGTGCACGCCGGCGGGCACCGGGGTCTCGCGCAGGACGGATCCGTCCCACGACAGCACGCGGGCGCCGGTGGGGGAGACCTCGAGCAGGTTGAAGCCGTGCATGCGCGCCGAGCCGACCTCGACCCCGTCCTCGAGACTCGCGAAGGCCCCCGCGACCGAGGCGAGGGCGAGCGTGCCGCGGGAGACCGCCTGGTCCGCGGGGAGGTCGAGCACGTCGGCGCGGTTGAGCAGCACAGCGAGCCGCCGTTCCGCCGGATCCGCGGCGAGCCAGGCGCCGCCCGCCCGACGGTCCCGGATCCCGACGACGCCGGGCTGGGCGGGCCACCACGCTCCGAGCGCGTCCCACTCCCGCTGCGGGTCCTCATCGCGCACGGCCAGCAGCCGCACCCCTGCCTCGTCGACCTCGATCACGACCGTGCACACGCGCCTCAGTCTATGGACGCGAGCAGCGGCGAGGTCGTTCCGCCGAACCTCGCGCCGTTATGCAGGGACCCTGCGTCGTTCTGCAGGGAGGCGCGGACGTTGTGCAGGGAGGCTTCGTCGTTGTGCAGGGAGCCCGAGCCGTTCTGCAGGGCCACATGGAGAGAAAGTGCCGGTTTCGGGGCTGAAACGAGTGGATCCGCGATGGCGGGGTCTGGCGCAACAGCGGCGGGTCCCTGCACAACGGCGGTAAGTCCCTGCAGAACGACCGGGGGTTCCTGCACAACGGCCGGGGTCGCCCGCGTCCCCGGGCAGCGCTCCGCAGACGGCCGCCCGGCCCCGGCGGGCCGCCGCGCCGGGCCGGATGGCAGAATCGGGGGATGGACATCGTGGTGGGGGTCTCCGGCGGCATCGCGGCCTACAAATCGGTGCAGCTCGTTCGACTCCTGGTGAAGGCAGGCCACGATGTGACCGTCATCCCCACGGAGGACGCCCTGCGCTTCGTGGGTGCGCCGACCTGGGAGGCGATCAGCCGCAATCCGGTCACCACGAGCGTGCACGACGACGTGGCGAAGGTGCGCCATGTCGCGCTGGGCCAGGGCGCCGACCTCGTCGTCGTCGCGCCCGCGACCGCGAACACCCTCGCGCGCATGGCGGCCGGGATCGCCGACAACCTGTTGGGCACGACCCTGCTCGCCACGACCGCGCCGGTGCTCGTCGCGCCCGCGATGCACGCCGAGATGTGGGCGCATCCCGCGACGCAGGCCAACATCCGCACCCTCGTCGGGCGCGGGGTGCATGTGATCGGGCCCGACGACGGCGAGCTCGCGGGCGGCGACAGCGGACCCGGCCGGATGAGCGAGCCCGAGGCGATCGCCGAGGCCGCGCTGCGCCTGCTCGCCCCGCAGGATCTGGACGGCCTGCGGGTCGCGGTCTCCGCCGGGGGCACCCGCGAGCCGATCGATCCGGTGCGCTACCTCGGCAACCGTTCCAGCGGGCGGCAGGGGGTCGCCCTCGCCGTCGAGGCCGCGATGCGCGGCGCCGAGGTCGACCTCGTCGCGGCGAACCTGGCCGGCGACGTGTTGGCCGCTGCGGCGCATCCGCGGATCCGGATCCGCCCGGTCGCGACCGCGGAGGAACTCGCGACGGTCATGAAGGATGCGGCCGCCGTCGCCGATGCCGTGGTCATGGCCGCCGCCGTCGCCGACTATCGCCCGGCGCAGGCCGCGACCCACAAGCTCACCAAGGAGGACGGGATCCTCGAGCGGATCGAGCTCGTCGAGAACGAGGACGTGCTCGCGGCGCTCGGGGCGGCCCGCCGAGAGGGCGGGGCGCCCGAGGGCCAGATCATCGTGGGGTTCGCCGCCGAGACCTCGACGGATCCCGACGCCCGGCGCGAGCGCGCGCGGCGCAAGCGCGAGCGCAAGGGCGCCGATCTGCTCGCGGTGAACCTCGCCGACGCCGAGCACGGCTTCGAGGCGGAGGACAACGCGATCGAGCTCATCGGGCGGGAGGGCGAGGTGGTCGCGGTGACGGCCGGCTCCAAGCGCCGTGTCGCCGCGGTCCTGTGGGACGCGGTGGTTGCGCTGCGGGGATGAGTCGCGCGGGCGTCGGCAGGCTGAGGCTGGCGTCGCAACACCACACGAGGTAATCTTTTCATATTGCAAAATTCGAGTTTCATAGAATGGAATGAAATGAACGCTCCGCTTCCCACGTCCGGTCCGCGCGAGATCGCGCCGGAGCTGGCGCGCTCGTGGCTCCTCGTCGCCGCGACGAAGCCGGAGACGTTCGACGAGGCCGCGCGTTCGCACGCCGACGCGGTGGTGCTCGACGTGGAGGACGCGGTCGACGCGAGCCACAAGGACTCCGCCCGTGACGACGTCGTGCGCTGGCTGCACGGATCCGCCGCCGACGGCAGGCCGAACCGCGCGTGGGTGCGCATCAACGATGCGACGAGCGAGCACTGGTCGCCCGACCTCGACGGGCTGCGCGACGCCCCGGGCCTGCAGGGCGTGATGCTGGCCAAGACCGAGTTCGGCGGTCAGGTCATGGACACGTTCAACCGCCTCGGCGCGCGGGTCCCCGTGGTCGCGCTCGTGGAGTCCGCGGTCGGCATCGAGAACGCGACCGAGATCGCCCGGGCGAAGGGCGCCTTCCGGCTCGCGTTCGGCAGCGGCGACTTCCGCCGCGACACCGGCATGTCGGCCGACCGCGAGGCCATGGCCTACCCCCGGGCGCGCCTGGTGATCTCCAGCCGCGCCGGCGGCCTGCCCGGACCCATCGACGGCCCGACGGTCGGATCCAGCCATCCCATCCTGCGTGAGCAGTCGGCCATCACGGTGTCGATGGGCATGACGGGCAAGCTCTGCCTGCAGGCCGACCAGACCCCCGTCGTGAACGAGGTCATCAGCCCCACCCGCACCGACGTCGAGTGGGCGTACGAGTTCCTCGAGGACTTCGACGCGCGCGGGCGCATCGTGCGCGACGGCAGCGACCTGCCGCGTCTCGGACGTGCCCGCAAGATCATGCAGCTCGCCGAGGCCTTCGGCGTGCTGCCCGTCACCCACTGATCCATCCGAACGGAGACATCATGACCACTCGCCTCGCCCCCGGCGACACCGCGCCCTCCTTCTCCCTCCAGGACGCCGACGGCGCCCGGGTCTCGCTCGAGGACTACCGCGGCCGCAACGTCGTCGTGTACTTCTACCCGAAGGCGGCCACTCCGGGCTGCACGACCGAGGCCTGCGACTTCCGCGACAACCTCTCCTCGCTCGACGCCGCCGGCTACTCGGTGCTCGGCGTCTCGCCCGACGAGGTCGCCGACATCCGCGCCTTCTCCGAGGCGGAGGGCCTGACCTTCCCGCTGCTCGCCGACACCGACGCCGCCGTGGCGCAGGCGTGGGGCGTGTGGGGGGAGAAGACCGTCGGCGACCGCACGTTCGACGGCGTCATCCGCTCGACCTTCGTGCTCGACGGCGACGGGGTCGTGCAGCGCGCCGAGTACGGCGTCGAGGCGACCGGTCACGTCGCGCGCCTGCGCGCCGAGCTCGGCGTCTGAACCGCGGCGCAGAACGCACCACCGGGATCCCCGGGGGTGCGTTCTGCGCGTCCGGGGTGCGACCGGGGCGTCCGGCGAGCGTCCGTCATGCGACGATCAGCACACCATGCGACGATCGGCACACGGATCCACGTCTACACGTGTGCTGATCGTCGCATGGTGTGCTGATCGTGACACCCCGCCCGGATCCGATCGTCCAAGTCGGGGCACCAGGCGGGGGAAGTTCCCCGAGGGGGTTGACATCCGCGGATCCGATCCGCACAATAGTTACACATGCTGAAATAACAGTTCCGGACTACGGAAACTATCTCTTCGATAGGATCGGATCCCGCACGCGGATCCCCCGTAAGCACGACACGCCGGATGCCAGCATGGCTTGAGGATCGAAGATGTTGCTCGAGGAGTTCAACTCCGCAGATCGCGCCGCCGCCGCGATCGCCGTGAAGCCCGCACTGGACATCGCCCGCTGGATCGATGAGATCCTCGACGGCCGTCCCTACGCCTCGGTCGACGCGCTCGCCGATGCCGCGCTCTCCGTCGCCGCCCCGCTCAGCGAGGCCGAGCTCGACGGCGCGCTGGCGCACCACCCGCGGATCGGCGCGAAGGTGGACGGCACGAGCGCCGAGGCCGCGCACTCGCGCCGCGAGCAGCCGAGCGTCGACGAGGTGACGGCCGCCGCACTCGTCGAGGGCAACCGCGCCTACGAGGAGCGGTTCGACCGCGTCTTCCTCGTGCGGGCCGCGGGCCGTTCGGCCCAGGAGATCCTCGCCCTGCTGCACGAGCGGCTCGGCAACACCGACGAGCAGGAGCTCGCCGTCGTCGACCGGCAGCTGCGCGAGATCGCCGCTCTGCGTCTGACGGCGGCCATCGAGACCGAAGGAGCGAGCGCATGAGCGTCTCCCACGTGACCACCCACATCCTGGACACCACACTCGGGCGCCCCGCGCCCGGCGTCGCCGTCGTGCTCGAAGCCCGCGACGGCGACGCGTGGACCGGGATCGGTTCGGGCTTCACCGATGCTGACGGGCGGGTGAAAGAGCTGGGTCCGGAGAGGCTGGAGAGCGGTGCGTACCGCCTCCGGTTCGACACCGCGGCCTACTTCGCCGGCATCATGACGGACACCTTCTTCCCGGAGGTGGTGCTGACCTTCCAGGTCGACGCCGAGCAGGCGCACTATCACGTGCCGCTCCTGCTCAGTCCGTTCGCCTATTCCACCTATCGAGGAAGCTAAGAGGAATCCGACATGACCAGCATCATCCTGGGTAAGAACCAGTACGGCAAGGCGGAGAACCGCGTCGTCCGCATCACGCGCGACACCGACCGCCACGAGATCGAGGACCTGAACGTCACGTCGCAGCTGCGCGGCGACTTCGCCTCGGCGCACTTCGACGGCAACAACGAGAACGTCGTCGCCACCGACACGCAGAAGAACACGGTCTTCGCCTTCGCCAAGGACGGCGTCGGCAGCCCGGAGGAGTTCCTCCTCCGCCTCGGCCGGCACTTCACCGGCGAGTTCGACTGGGTGACCGGCGGTCGCTGGGCGGCCGAGCAGTACACCTGGCTGCGCATCGAGGGCGACGCCGGCGAGCACGACCACGCCTTCGTCCGCGGCGGCACCGAGACCCGCACCGCGGTCGTGCAGATCGACGGCGACGACACCACCGTCATCGCGGGTCTGCAGGACCTCACGGTGCTCAAGTCGACCGCGAGCGGCTTCGTCGGCTACCCGCGGGACAAGTACACGACGCTCCCCGAGACCGAGGACCGCATCCTCGCCACCTCGGTCACCGCGAAGTGGCGCTACAACCGCATCGACCTCGACTTCAACGAGGTCTACGCCGACGTCCGCCGCCTCCTGCTGGCCGGCTTCTCGCGCAACTACTCGTACGCCCTGCAGCACACGCTGAAGGAGATGGCCGAGGCGGTGCTCGACGCGCACCCCGAGATCGACGAGATCCGCTTCTCGACCCCGAACAAGCACCACTTCGTCGTGGACCTGTCGCCGTTCGGCCTGGAGAACCCCAATGAGGTCTTCTACGCCGCCGATCGCCCCTATGGGCTCATCGAGGCGTCGTTCCTGCGCGACGGCGCCGACGCCGACCACTGGTCCTGGGGTGGCATCGCCGGCTTCTGCTGAGCGACTGACCACGACCGCCACACGAATGCGGGGCCCGGTTCGCCGGGCCCCGCATTCGTGTCTCCCGGAGTCTGCGAAGGTCCGGAACCTTGACAAGGACCCCCTTGTCGGAGGAAACTAGTTACGCAATCTGAAATTAATCTTCCACGATCTGAAATCAACTGGATCCGGAACCGAGCAAGAACCCCGTCGTCTCAGCAGAGAGCGGGAGGCGACGAGGAGGTCCGCCGATGATCGCGAACCCCCGCGATCCCTCAGCCGCGCCCGCCGAACGGCATCCCGCTCGCGGTGATCGTGAGCGCCCCGATGTTGGCCTCGAGCGGCAGATCCGCCATGAACAGCACGGTGCGGGCGGCCTCGTCGACGGAGAACGTGGGCTCGACCTTGCGGGAGCCGTCGGCCTGCAGCGCGCCGGATCCGACCCCGAGCTCGTCCATGATCTCGGTGCGGGTGTTGCCGATGTCGATCTGACCGCACGAGATGCGGAACGGCCGGCCGTCCAGATCGATGGAGCGGGTGAGTCCCGTGAGGGCGTGCTTGCTCACGGCGTACGCCACCGACAGCGGTCGCGGTGCCTGCGCCGAGATGGAGCCGTTGTTGATGATGCGTCCGCCCTGCGGCGACTGCGCCCGCATCGTCCGCATCGCCGCCCGCGCGCAGAGCAGCGCGCCGGTGAGGTTCACCGCGAGCGTCTGCTCCCAGTCGGCGAGCTCGATGTCCGCCGCAGAGACGGCGGGGCCGAAGGCGCCGGCGTTGTTGAACAGCACGTCCACGCGGCCCCACTCGCGCACCACCCGGTCGAACAGGGCGTCCACCTCGGCCTCGACCGTCACGTCTGTCGGGACCACCAGCGCGTCCGAATGCCCGGCCGCCGTCTCCGCCAGCGCAGCCTCGCGCCGCCCGGCGAGCGCGACGCGGTATCCGGCGGCCAGCATGGTGCGCGCCACGGCGCGCCCGATCCCGGATCCCGCCCCCGTCACCACAGCGATGCGTGCGTGCATCCTCACTCCTCACGACTCGACTCCGCTGCCGAACCGGCAGCCCCCTACATCTAACAGGTCACCCCGACTTCTCACAGAAAGGCCGAAGATGCACGAACAGAGCAGCTCCGCCGCCCTCGGATCCGAGACCCTGGATCACGACCCCGAAGAGACCGCCGAATGGCTCGAGTCGCTGGATGCGCTCGTCGCCCAGCGCGGAGCCGAGCGCGGCGAGCACATCGTGCGCACGCTGGCCGCCCGTGCCGGCGTCGTCGACGAGCCGAACGCGACCACGGACTACGTCAACACGATCTCCGCCGACGACGAGCCGGCCTACCCGGGCGACGAGGAGCTCGAGCGCCGCTACCGCGCCTGGATGCGCTGGAACGCCGCGATCCTCGTGCACCGCGCGCAGCGCCCCGGCATCGGCGTCGGCGGCCACATCTCCACCTACGCGGGGGCCGCGACCCTGTACGAGGTGGGCTTCAACCACTTCTTCCGCGGCAAGGACCACCCCGGCGGCGGCGACCAGATCTACTTCCAGGGCCACGCGTCGCCCGGCATGTACGCCCGCGCCTTCATGGAGGGCCGCCTCAGCGAGGAGGACCTCGACGGCTTCCGCCAGGAGAAGTCGCGCGAGGGGCACGCGCTGAGCTCCTACCCGCACCCGCGGCTCATGCCGGAGTTCTGGGAGTTCCCGACCGTGTCGATGGGCATCGGCCCGATGAACGCGATCTACCAGGCCCAGTCCAACCGCTACCTGCACAACCGCGGGCTCAAGGACACCAGCGACCAGCACGTCTGGGCGTTCCTCGGCGACGGCGAGATGGACGAGCCGGAGAGCCGCGGCCTGCTGCAGCTCGCCGCCAACGACAAGCTCGACAACCTCACCTTCGTCGTGAACTGCAACCTGCAGCGCCTGGACGGGCCGGTGCGCGGCAACGGCAAGATCATCCAGGAGCTCGAGGGCTTCTTCCGCGGCGCCGGCTGGAACGTCATCAAGGTCGTCTGGGGCCGGGAGTGGGATGCGCTCCTCGAAGCCGACACCGAGGGCGCCCTGCTGAACGTGATGAACACGACCGTGGACGGCGACTACCAGACCTACAAGGGCGAGTCCGGCGCGTTCATCCGGGAGAACTTCTTCGGACGCGACCCGCGCGCGCTCAAGCTCGCCGAGCACCTCAGCGACGACGAGATCTGGGGCCTCAAGCGCGGCGGCCACGACTACCGCAAGGTGTTCGCGGCGTACCAGCAGTCGATGGAGCACAACGGCAAGCCCACCGTGATCCTCGTCAAGACGGTCAAGGGCTACGGCCTCGGCCCGCGGTTCGAGGCGCGCAACGCCACGCACCAGATGAAGAAGATGACGCTGCAGGACCTCAAGGACTTCCGCGACCACCTGCGCGTGCCGATCAGCGACGAGCAGCTCGAGGCGAACCCCTACGAGCCGCCGTACTACCACCCCGGCGCCGACGCTCCGGAGATCCGGTACATGCAGGAGCGGCGCCAGGCGCTCGGCGGATACCTGCCCGAGCGGCGCCCGCACGCCTCCGGCGAGATCGCGCTGCCCGACCCTAAGGCGTACGAGGTCGCGGCGCGCGGATCCGGCAAGCAGCAGGCCGCGACGACGATGGCGTTCGTGCGGGTGCTCAAGGACCTCATGCGCGACCCCGAGTTCGGCAAGCGGATCGTCCCGATCATCCCCGACGAGGCGCGCACCTTCGGCATGGACGCGTTCTTCCCGACGGCGAAGATCTACAACCCGAACGGGCAGAACTACCTCGCGGTCGACCGCGACATCGTGCTCTCGTACAAGGAGTCCACGGCCGGGCAGATCGTGCACGTCGGCATCAACGAGGCCGGATCCATCGCCGCCTTCACCGCCGCGGGCACCGCCTATGCGACCCACGGCGTGCCGCTCGTGCCGGTGTACGTGTTCTACTCGATGTTCGGCTTCCAGCGCACCGGGGACTCCCTCTGGGCGGCCGCCGACCAGATGACGCGCGGCTTCCTGATCTCGGCGACCGCCGGGCGCACCACCCTGACCGGCGAGGGGCTGCAGCACGCCGACGGGCACTCGCCGCTGCTCGCGGCGACGAACGCCGCGGTGATCACCTACGACCCGGCGTTCGGCTACGAGATCGGCCACATCATGCGCGCGGGCATCGAGCGCATGTACGGCGCGGACTCGACCGATCGCAACTACATCTACAACCTCATGGTCTACAACGAGCCGATCGTGCAGCCGGCCGAGCCGGAGGGCGTCGACGTGGCGGGGATCCTGGGCGGCATCCACCGGATCGCCCCCGTCGATGCCCCGCGTGCGCACCTGCTCGCCTCGGGCATCGGCGTGACCTGGGCGCAGGAGGCGCAGCAGCTGCTCCGCGACGACTGGGGCGTGGAGTCCGACGTCTGGTCGGTCACCAGCTGGACCGAGCTGCGTCGCGACGCCGTCGCCGCCGAGGAGGACGAGTTCCTCGGACGCGGCGCCCGGGAGCCGTTCCTCCGGCAGCAGCTCGCCGACGCGCACGGCCCGATCGTCGCCGTCAGCGACTACGCGAAGGACCTGCCGGACCAGATCCGCCAGTTCGTCCCGAACGACTGGGCGACGCTGGGCGCCGACGGCTTCGGCTTCTCGGACACCCGCGCCGCCGCCCGCCGGTACTTCAAGATCGACGGCCCGTCGGTCGTGGTCCGCACGCTGCAGCTGCTCGCCAAGCGCGGCGAGATCGACGCCTCGATCCCGCAGCAGGCCGCCGAGAAGTACCGCCTGCTCGACGTGAACGCCGGCACCAGCGGCACCGACGCGGAGTGACGGGCCGGGGTCGTCGAGCGCGCTCGCTCGGCGACCCCGACGGTGGCCACGAACGAAGGACGGATGCAATTCCACAGGACGGGATCCGTGGATCCGTCCTTCGGAGTTGCATCCGCCCTTCGGAGTTGCGGGGGCGGTGCCCCCGGTGGGGCTCAGGCCTCCAGGTCGGCGGCGATCGCCGTGGCGGCTTCGCGCAGGAGCGGCACCGCGCGGTGCGCGAACTCCTCGGTCACGCGGGCGATCGGACCCGAGACCGAGACCGCGGTCGGGGTCGGGGCGCCGGGCACGGCCATCGCGTAGCAGCGCACGCCGATCTCCTGCTCCTGCTCGTCGATCGAGTAGCCGCGCTCGCGGATGAGGTCGAGCTCCTTCAGCAGCGCGTCCACGGTGCCGATGCTGTACTCGGTCGGGGTGCTCATGCCGGTGCGGCCGACGATGCCGCGCACGGTGTCGTCGTCGAGCTGGGCGAGGATCGCCTTGCCCACGCCGGTGTCGTGCACGTTGGCGCGCCGGCCGACCTCCGTGAACATGCGCATCGAGTGCTGCGAGGGCACCTGGGCGACGTAGACGACCATGTCGCCGTCGAGCACGGCCATGTTGGCGCTCTCGCCCAGGGCATCGACGAGGGTCTTCAGCTGCGGACGTGCGAGCGCGCCGAACTGTCGGGAGGCCCCTTCGCCGATGCGGATGAGTCGCGGGCCGAGGGCGTAGCGGCGGTTGGGCAGCTGTCGCGCGTATCCCAGCGAGACGAGGGTGCGCAGCAGCCGGTGGATGGTGGGCAGCGGCAGGTCCGTCGACGCCGAGAGCTCGCTGAGCGTCACGTCGCCACCGGCGTCGGTGACGAGCTCGAGGAGCTCGAACACGCGCTCGACCGACTGCACACCGGATCCCGCGCTCTTGCCCGCCTTCGGATCCGCCTTCTTCGCGTTCGAAATGTCCGTCATTCTCGCTCCCGTCGTCGTGATTATTCCATCATGCGAGAGTCGCGCGCCGGAAATCCGAGTGCGTTCGAAACGCACCTTGCGCAAAACTTCCACGATGGAGATAATAGTGTCCACAATACGAAAGTTGTAAAGAGTTTCATCACCGTAACCGGCGCCCGAGCCCTCTGCCCGGACGTCTCGATGAGGAGGAATCATGGCGAACCCGGGTCCCGGCAATTCGATCACGCTGCGCATCGACGCGCCGTCCAACTTCACTGTCACGAGCGAGCTCGCCGCCGCGGCCGCGGACGCGGGCGCCGTCGTCACCGCGCTCGACGTCGTCGAGTCGCACCCGACCACGATCGTCGTCGACCTCACGTGCAACACGACCGGCGAGGAGCACGCCGAGCAGGTGCGCGACGCGATCGACGCGCTCGACGACGTCACCGTCCGCCAGGTCAGCGACCGCACCTTCCTGATGCACCTCGGCGGCAAGCTCGAGGTCGTGCCCAGCGTGCCGCTGCGCAACCGTGACGACCTGTCCCGCGCCTACACGCCGGGTGTCGCCCGCGTCTGCATGGCGATCGCCGAGGACAAGAGCAAGGCCCGCAACCTCACCGTCAAGCGCAACACGATCGCCGTGGTCACCGACGGCACCGCCGTGCTCGGCCTCGGCGACATCGGCCCGGAGGCTGCGCTGCCGGTCATGGAGGGCAAGGCCGCCCTGTTCAAGCAGTTCGCCAACGTCGACGCGTGGCCGGTCTGCCTGGACACCAAGGACACCGAGGAGATCATCAAGATCGTGAAGGCGATCGCCCCGGTCTACGGCGGCGTGAACCTCGAGGACATCGCCGCCCCCCGCTGCTTCGAGATCGAGGCGCGCCTGCGCGACGAGCTCGACATCCCGGTCTTCCACGACGACCAGCACGGCACCGCGATCGTCACCCTGGCCGCCCTCCGCAACGCGCTCAAGGTCGTCGGCAAGACGATCGGCGAGGTGCGGATCGTGGTCTCCGGCGTCGGGGCCGCGGGCAACGCGATCGTGCAGCTGCTGCTCGCCGAGGGGGCCGTCGACATCGTCGCCTGCGGCCGCAACGGCGCGATCCACCGCGGCGAGGAGTACGCCGACGCGCACCGCAAGGAGCTCGCCGCGACCACCAACCCGCGCGACTTCCGCGGCACGCTCAAGGAGGCCGTGGTCGACGCCGACGTGTTCATCGGCGTGAGCGCCCCGAACATCCTGGACGAGGCCGACATCGCGGCCATGGCCGACGACGCGATCGTGTTCGCGATGGCGAACCCGACGCCCGAGGTCGACCCGATCGTCGCGTCCAAGCACGCCGCGGTGGTGGCCACGGGCCGCAGCGACTTCCCCAACCAGATCAACAACGTCCTCGCGTTCCCCGGCTTCTTCCGCGGCCTGCTCGACGCCGGCGTGTCGGACATCACGCCGCCTATGCTGGTCGCAGCCGCGGGCGCCATCGCCGAGCGCATCGGCGATGACGAGCTCAACGCGAGCTTCATCATCCCGAGCGTCTTCGACCCGCTCGTGGCCGGCGCCGTCGCCGAGGCGATCGTGCGCGTCGTCGAGTCGTCGAAGGAGTGACGGGTATGTCCGCAGGCACCCTCGGCGAGGGCGATCTCGCCGACGTCGACGCCCGCCTCTCCGGCACCGACACGCTGCTGGCGACCGAGTACCCCGGTGACGACGGATCCCGTCAGCCCGTGCACACGCTGTACGTGCCCGCCGACCGGTACCGGCCCGAGCTGCCGGCCGCCTTCGGGCAGGTCGCGGCGCAGACCGTCACCGACTTCGGCGGCGCGGTCGCCCTCGCGCAGGCCGTGGGACTCGGCGCGCTCGCCGACGAGCTGGCCCCGCTCGTGGACGCCAAGCTGCAGCGCGAGCCGATCGAGGACCTCCGTCTCGACTTCGAGGACGGCTACGGCGCCCGCCCCGACGACGAGGAGGACGCGGATGCGGTCCTCGCCGCCGAACGGGTGTCCGCCGCCGTCGCGGCCGGCGTCGCCCCGCCGTTCATCGGCATCCGGTTCAAGTGCTTCGAGGCGCCCACGCGCCGGCGCGGGATCCGCACGCTCGACCTGTTCCTGACGACGCTGGTCCGCACCGGCGGACTCCCGGACGGGCTCGTGCTGACGCTGCCGAAGGTCACCACGGTCGAGCAGGTCGAGGCCATGGTCGCGCTCTGCGAGCTGTTCGAGCAGCGTCTCGGGCTGCCGGCGGGACGGCTGCGCTTCGAGGTACAGATGGAGACGCCGCAGCTCATCGTCGCGGCCGACGGATCCGTTCCCGTCGCCACGCTCCTGCACCGCGCCGACGGCCGGGTCTCCGCCCTGCACTACGGCACCTACGACTACAGCGCCTCGCTGCAGATCGCGGCCGCCTACCAGTCGATGGAGCACCCGGCGGCCGACTTCGCCAAGCAGGTGATGCAGGTCGCCGTCGCCGAGACCGGCGTGCGGATCTCCGACGGATCCACCAACGTGATCCCCGTCGGCGATCCGGAGCACGTCATCGAGGCATGGAAGCTGCACGCGCGCCTGGTGCGGCGCTCGCTCGAGCGCGGCTACTACCAGGGCTGGGACCTGCACGCCGCGCAGCTGCCGACCCGGTACCTCGCGACCTACGCGTTCTACCGCGAGGGGTTCGCCGCGGCCGCCAAGCGCCTGGACAACTACCTGCACGGCAGCGACGCCACGATCATGGACGAGCCGGCGACGGCCCGGGCCCTCGCACGGTTCGTCGTGCGCGGCCTCGAGTGCGGCGCGCTCACGGCCGAGGAGGTCCGCGCGGCGACCGGCTCCGAGCCGGAGGCGCTCGTCCGCCTCGCCCATCCGAAGCTCACGACCAAGGAGGCCGTCTCTTGAGCACCCGCACCTACTACACCCCGGCCGGCGGCCTGCCCCCGCAGTCCGACCTGCTCACCGACCGCGCGGTCGTCAAGCTCGCCTACTCGTTCATCCCGAAGGGCGTGCTGCGCGACATCGTCACCTCGAGCCTGCCCGGCTTCACCGACACCCGCGCCTGGATCCTCGCCCGGCCCACGCCGAGCTCGGCGCAGACGTTCTCGCAGCTCATCGTCGAGATCGCGCCGGGCGGCGGCGCCGCCAAGCCCGAGCCCGAGGCCGGCGTGGAGAGCGTGCTGTTCGTCACGACCGGCGAGCTCACCCTCACTCTCGAGGGCGAGCGGCACGTGCTCGAGGCCGGCGGCTATGCGTTCATCACCCCGAACGCGCAGTGGTCGCTCGCGAACGAGGGTTCCGAGCTGACCAGCTTCCACTGGATCCGCAAGGCCTACGAGTACCTCGACGGGATCGATGCGCCCGCGTCGTTCGTCACGAGCGACAACGACATCGAGCCGGTCTCGATGCCCGACACCGACGACGTGTGGTCGACCACGCGCTTCTCGGACGCGAGCGACATGGCGCACGACATGCAGGTCAACATCGTGACCTTCAAGCCGGGCGGATCCATCCCGTTCGCCGAGACGCACATCATGGAGCACGGCCTGTTCGTGCTGCAGGGCAAGGCCGTCTACCGCCTCAACGACGACTGGGTGGAGTGCGAGGCCGGCGACTACATGCTGCTGCGCGCGTTCTGCCCGCAGGCCTGCTACGCCGGCGGTCCGGAGGACTTCCGCTACCTGCTCTACAAGGACATGAACCGCCAGATCCGCCTGACCTGACGACGGTCCCCGAGCCCGTCGAAGGCCCGCGCGAACGCCGCTCCCGCCAGGGGGCGGCGTTCGTCGCCTCAGTCGCGTTCGTCACGCCATGATCCGGGCCCCTGCGATCCGCAGGACGGTTACAACTCTGCAGGACGGCATTCGCGGATCCGTCCTGCAGAGTCGCATTCGTCCTGTGGGTTGCGTGGGTGGAGTCGCGGGGATCCCGGTCCCGCGACCCGTTGACAAGTCCGGGCCCTCGGCCTAAACTTTCATCAATCAAGATTTTCTTTCCATAATTCGGAA
The DNA here is from genome assembly GCF_037147555.1 of Microbacterium sp. MMO-35. Taxonomy (NCBI): domain Bacteria; kingdom Bacillati; phylum Actinomycetota; class Actinomycetes; order Micrococcales; family Microbacteriaceae; genus Microbacterium; species Microbacterium sp. MMO-35. The sequence continues at coordinate 340,141 of NZ_JBBCVH010000001.1, read as the reverse complement.
TTAGATCTCGCATCATCACTGAATCAAGGACGATCCCATGACCTACACCGTCAACGCCTCCATCCTTCTGACCGAGCTGCCGATCCTCGAGCGCCCGGCCGCCGCGAAGGCCGCCGGCTTCGACGCCGTGGAGTACTGGTGGCCGTTCTCCGTCGCCGTTCCCGCGCCGGAGGAGGTCGACGCGTTCGTCGCCGCCATCCAGGACGCGGGCGTGCAGCTGACGGGACTGAACTTCTTCGCCGGCGACATGCCGGGCGGCGACCGCGGCCTGGTGTCGTGGGTCGGCCGCGAGGACGAGTTCGCCGCCAACATCGACGTCGTCGTCGAGATCGGCCGCCGTCTCGGCACCACCGCGTTCAACGCGCTCTACGGGAACCGCCTCGAGGGCGTCGACCCGCAGGCGCAGGACGACCTGGCCGTGAAGAACCTCGCCGCCGCGGGCCGCGCGGTCGCCGAGCTCGGCGGCATCGTGCTGCTCGAGCCGGTCTCCGGCATGGACACCTACCCGCTGAAGACCGCCGCCGACGCGCTGGCGATCATCGACCGGGTCAAGGCCGAGGAGGGCGTCGACAACGTCCGCCTGCTCGCCGACTTCTACCACCTCGCCGTCAACGGCGACGACGTGCCCGCGGTGATCGCCGAGCACGCCGCCGAGTTCGGTCATATCCAGATCGCCGACGCCCCCGGCCGCGGCGAGCCCGGCACCGGCGACCTCCCGCTCGAGCAGTGGATCGCCGACGCCCAGGCCGGCGGCTACGCCGGCGTCATCGGCCTCGAGTACAAGGCCACCCAGGCGGATCCCTTCGCCTGGATCACCACCTCGGCCGCTCAGGCCTGAACTCACCAGAACGTCCGCGAAGGAGCGAAGACATGACCCGCATCGCATTCATCGGCCTCGGCATCATGGGCCTGCCCATGGCGAAGAACCTCGTCGCCGCCGGCTACGACGTCGCCGGCTTCAACCGCAGCCAGGAGGCGATCGACAAGCTCGCCGCCGCGGGCGGCACCGCCGCCACCAGCATCGCCGACGCGGTCAAGGACGCCGACGTCGTCATCACCATGGTCCCGGACTCCCCGGATGTGGCCGGCGTCGTGCAGGGCCCGGACGGGGTGTTCGCGAACGCCAAGGCCGGCGCGCTGTGGATCGACAACTCGTCGATCCGCCCGGACGTCGCCAAGGAGCTCGCCGAGGAGGCCGTGGCCGCCGGCTTCGGCGCCGTCGACGCCCCCGTGTCGGGCGGCGAGCAGGGCGCGATCGACGCCGTCCTGTCGATCATGGTCGGCGGATCCCCCGAGGACTTCGCGAAGGCCGAGCCGGTGCTCAACGCGATCGGCAAGACCATCGTCCACGTCGGCCCCGCCGGCGCCGGGCAGACCGTGAAGGCGGCCAACCAGCTCATCGTCGCGGTCAACATCCAGGCGCTCGCCGAGGCGGTCGTCTTCCTCGAGGCGTTCGGCGTCGACACCGACGCGGCGCTCACCGTGCTCGGCGGCGGTCTCGCCGGATCCAAGGTCCTCGACCAGAAGGGCCAGAAGATGCTGAACCGCGACTTCGCGCCCGGCTTCCGCCTCGCCCTCCACAACAAGGATCTGGGCATCGTCACGTCGGCTGCGCGCTCGGTCGGGGTCACCGTCCCGCTCGGCGCCGCCGTCGCTCAGCTCGTGAACGCGCTCGTCGCCCGCGGCGACGGCGGGCTGGACCACTCCGGCCTGTTCAAGCTCACCAACGAGCTCTCCGGCAACTGACCCATTCTTCGGGGTCGTTGAGCGAGGACGCCGAAGGCGACCAAGACGATACGGCGTCTCCGGCAGAGCACCGCGTTTCGTCTCGCTTCGCTCGCTCAACGACCACAAACCAGACCTAAGGAACTTCTCATGACCCGCATGCGCGCAGTCGACGCGATCGTCCAGATCCTGATCAAGGAAGGCGCGGACGAGGCCTTCGGCCTCCCCGGTGCCGCCATCAACCCGCTCTACTCCGCGATGCGCGCCAACGGCGGCATCCGGCACACCCTGGCCCGCCACGTCGAGGGCGCGAGCCACATGGCCGACGGCTACAGCCGCACGGGCGACGGCCGCATCGGCGTGTGCCTCGGCACCTCGGGCCCCGCCGGCACCGACATGATCACCGGTCTCTACGCCGCGATCGCCGACTCCATCCCGATGCTCTGCATCACCGGCCAGGCTCCGGTGGCGAAGCTCGACAAGGAGGACTTCCAGGCCGTCGACATCGCGTCGATCGCGAAGCCCGTCACGAAGTTCGCCAAGACCGTCCTCGAGGGTGCGCAGGTGCCCGGCGTCTTCCAGTCCGCGTTCCAGATCATGCGCTCCGGCCGTCCCGGTCCGGTGCTCATCGACCTGCCGTTCGACGTGCAGATGACCGAGATCGAGTTCGACATCGACACCTACGAGCCGCTTCCGGTGGCGAAGCCGGCGGCGGCCCGCGCGCAGGCCGAGAAGGTGCTCGACATGCTCGTCGCCTCGAAGCACCCGGCGATCATCGCCGGTGGCGGCATCGTGAACTCCGGCGCCTCCGAGAAGCTCGTCGAGCTCGCCGAGACCCTGGGCGTGCCGGTCTTCCCGACCCTGATGGGCTGGGGCGTGCTGCCCGACGACCACGCGCTCGCCGCGGGCCTGGTCGGGATCCAGACCTCGCAGCGCTACGGCAACGCGAGCTTCCTCGAGTCCGACTTCGTGCTGGGCATCGGCAACCGCTGGGCGAACCGTCACACGGGCGGCCTCGACACCTACCGCAAGGGCCGCACCTTCGTGCACGTCGACATCGAGCCCACGCAGATCGGCCGCGTCTTCGCGCCCGACTACGGTGTGGTCTCGGACGCGGGCGCCTTCATCGACGCGCTGCTCGAGGCCGCGCGGGAGCGCGTCGCCGAGCTGCCCGACTACAACGGCTGGGCCCAGGAGTGCCGCGACCGCAAGGCGCGCCTGCAGCGCAAGACCAACTTCGACAACGTGCCGATGAAGCCGCACCGCGTGTACCAGGAGATGCTGTCGGCGTTCGACCGGGACACCACGTTCGTCACCACGATCGGGCTGTCCCAGATCGCCGGGGCGCAGCTGCTGCACGTCTACGGCCCGCGCAAGTGGATCAACGCCGGCCAGGCGGGCCCCCTGGGCTGGACCGGCCCCGCCGCCCTCGGCGTCGTGCGCGGCAAGCCGGGCGAGCAGGTCGTCGCGCTCTCGGGCGACTACGACTTCCAGTTCATGATCGAGGAGCTCGCGGTCGGTGCGCAGCACAAGCTGCCGTACATCCACGTCGTCGTGAACAACAGCTACCTGGGCCTCATCCGCCAGTCGCAGCGCGGCTTCGAGATGGACTACGAGGTGTCGCTCGCGTTCGACAACGTGAACACCCCGCAGGACTCGTCCTCGATCGCCACCGGCTACGGCGTGGACCACGTGAAGGTGGCCGAGGGCCTGGGCGCCAAGGCGCTGCGCGTCGAGCGCCCCGAGGACCTCGCCGCGGGCTTCGCGGAGGCGCAGCGTCTGCGCGACGAGTTCCAGGTGCCGGTGGTCGTCGAGGTGATCCTCGAGCGCGTCACGAACATCGCGATGGGCGCCGACCTCGACACCATGAACGAGTTCGAGGACCTCGCGACGTCGCCCGCCGACGCCCCCGAGGCCATCTACGCGCTGCTCGACTGAGCGCGACCCGACCGCGAGACTCCGTTCTCGGCACGAGACCCCACGCCTGACGTGCCGTCTCACCCCGAGGAGGGAGTCTCGCGGAGCGGGCCCCGTCATCTGCGACCCTGGCGTGGCGCAGGCACGCTCAAAGACTGGAAGGGTAGACGCATGCGCATCCTGATCGCCTCGGACAAGTTCAAGGGCTCGGCCACGGGCCCGCAGGTGGCCTCCGCACTCGCGGAGGGGATCCTCGCCGTCGCGCCGGACGTCGCCATCGACGCGGTGCCGGTCGCCGATGGCGGAGAGGGCACGGTCGACGCGGCCCTGGCCGCCGGGTTCGAGGAGGTCACGGCGACGGTGACCGGCCCCACAGGGCAGCCGGTGCAGGCGCGGTTCGGGGTGCGCGGCACGCAGGCGATCATCGAGATGGCGGCCGCGAGCGGGCTGGACCAGCTTCCGGGCGGCGTCAAGGACGCGCTCGGAGCCACCAGCCGCGGCACCGGCGAGCTGATCGCCGCGGCGCTCGATCACGGTGCGACGAGCATCGTGCTCGGCATCGGCGGCAGTGCCAACACGGACGGCGGAGCGGGGATGCTCCAGGCGCTCGGCGTCTCTCTGCGCGACGCCGAAGGGCAGGAGCTTCCGGGGGGAGGCGGCGCGCTGAGCCGCATCGCCGAGGCCGACGTCTCTGGCCTGGATCCGCGTCTCGCCGATGTGGAGATCGTGCTGGCGAGCGACGTCGACAACCCGCTGCTCGGCGAGCGGGGGGCGCCGGCGGTGTTCGGCCCGCAGAAGGGCGCGAGCCCGGACGACGTGGCCGCCCTCGACGCCGCGCTGGCCCGCTACTCCGCGCTGCTCGAGCGCCAGCCCGGCATCCGCGCCGCGACCGAGCTGCCGGGGGCAGGAGGCGCCGGCGGCGTCGGCTATGCCGCGCTCGCGGCCCTCGGCGCCCGGCGCGAACCCGGCGTCGAGGTCGTTCAGCGCCTCACGGGCCTCGCCGAGGCCCTGGTCGGCGCCGATCTCGTGATCACCGGCGAGGGCAGCCTCGACGACCAGAGTCTCGGCGGCAAGACGCCGCTCGGGGTCGCGGCGGCGTCGCGCGCGGCGGGGATCGGGGTCATCGCGGTGTGCGGTCGCTCGACGCTCAGCGCCGAGGCGGCCCGCGCCGCCGGGTTCGAGCGGGTCTACGCGCTCGCGGAACTGGAGCCGGATCCGGCCCGCAGCATGGCCGAGGCGGTCGCTCTGCTCACCGAGGTCGGGCGCCGCATCGGCGCCGAGCTCGGCGAGCTCGTGCCGCAGCGCTGAGCGTCCGCCGGCCCGGTGCTCTCGCCTGGGGGCGGTGAGCGAGGACGCGCGTCTCGCTCCGGCTGCGCCGGCGCTCGCTCAACGACCCCGGGAACGCTCCCGTCGTCGCCGCCGGTGCCCGCTCAACGACCCCGTGTGCTCCCGTCGTCGCCGGCGCGTAGGATCGGAGGCCGGTGAACGATCCCGAGGATGTGGTGAACGGTCTCGAAGACGAGGTGGACACATGACGGAGCGCCCGCGTCTGCGTGACGTCGCCGCCCTGGCCGGTGTCTCGCCGACGACGGCCTCGCACGCGTTCAGCGGGCACCGTCCGGTGTCGCCCGCGACCAAGGCCGCGGTGCTCAAGGCCGCGTTCGACCTCGGCTTCGTGATGGAGCGCGACGCCGGCCAGCGCACCGTCGGCTTGCTGCTGCGCCCGCCGGAGGCCATCCCCGGATTCGCATCCGGATCCGACGCGTTCACGTCCGTCGCCGGCGCCGTGCTCGTGGCCCTGCTGGGCGCGGGCTTCTCCGTCTCCTCGTTCCTCACACTCGACGACATCGGCGCCCAGGTCGGCCGCCTCGACGCCTTCGTGCTGCTGCATCCCCGCCGGGGGGACGAGGTGCTCCGTGCGCTCGTGCAGCGGGGCATCCCGACCGTGACGCTGGACCGGGATCCGGACGACGAGGAGTTCGCGTGGTGGATCAGCGCCGATCACGTCGCCAACGCGCGCACCCTGCTCGAGCACCTGCTGGAGCGCGGCGCACGCCGCCCGGCGCTGATCGTGGGCTCGACGCAGAACACGTACCTGGAGTCGATCGCCGGCGTCTACATCCAGGAGATGCGCTCGCGCGGGCTGCCGGTGCTGGTGAGGGAGCTGGAGCCGGTGCGGGGTCAGCAGGGGGGTGCCGCGGCGGCGGAGTCGCTGCTGCGCACGCCGACGCCGCCGGATGCCTTCCTCACCTCCTCGGACGTGTTCGCGGTGGGGGCGATCGAGGCGGTCCAGGCGCGCGGGCTCCGGGTGCCCGACGACGTGCTCGTCGCGAACATGATGGACAGCGTCATCGCCGAGCGCGCCGTGGTGCCGATCACGGCGATGAAGGCGAACCTGCAGGTCTGGGCGTCGCAGCTGACGCGGCTGCTGGAGCGCCGGCTGAACAGCGCCGCGCCGCTCACCTCGCATCTGCGGCTCGAGTTCGACCTGGTCGAGCGCGCGTCGACCGGACGGCGGCGACCGGGGTCCGAGCCGGCCTCGTGATCCCGGAGCGGCGGTCGTCGACCGCGGTGCGCACCGGAAGTCGTCCAAATTATGCAAACGATGTTGCAACCTCCGCGTCCGAGAGCGACTGTATCTCTATCCGAAATCAGTCTTCCGGATTGTGAAATCGAGTGTCGACGGCACTGTCGCCGTCGAGAGGGGTTCAAATCACAATGACGTCCAACGACCACATCCACGTTCCGAGTCGGGCCTCCGAGGGCCTCGACGAGGCGCCGTCCAGCGTCTTCGCGGTGCAGGCGGGCATCAGCCCGCGCCTGTACAACAGCGACCTGGCGCCGACCGACCGCGAGAGCCGGCACTGGAGCGCGTACAGCATCTTCACCCTCTGGGCCAACGATGTGCACAGCCTCGGCAACTACGCGTTCGCGATCGGCCTGTTCTCGCTCGGCCTGACCGGCGGCCAGATCCTCGGCGCGCTCGGGTTCGGCGCACTGTTCCTGTTCCTGCTGCTGAGCCTGTCCGGCTTCATGGGCGAGAAGACGGGTGTTCCGTTCCCGGTCATGAGCCGCATCGCGTTCGGCATCCACGGCGCTCAGATCCCGGCGCTGCTGCGCGGAATCGTCGCGATCGCCTGGTTCGGGATCCAGACCTACCTCGCCTCCCAGGTGCTGCAGGTCGTGCTGATCGCGATCTTCCCCGGTCTGCAGACGATGCAGTCCGGATCCTTCCTCGGCCTTTCGGCCCTCGGCTGGATCACGTTCATCGTGCTGTGGATCATCCAGGTCGTCATCGTGAGCTACGGCATGGAGATGATCCGCAAGTACGAGGCTTTCGCCGGCCCGATCATCCTCGCCACGTTCGTGATCCTGGCGGTCTGGGTGCTCGTGCAGTCCGGATTCCAGGTCAACTGGGCGCCGACCGAGACGGCCACCGGCTCCGACGTGTGGATCAAGATGCTCGGCGCCGCCTCCCTGTGGGTCTCGATCTACGGCACGTTCGTGCTGAACTTCTGCGACTTCACCCGCGGGGCGAAGTCCCGCAGGGCCATCGTCAAGGGCAACTTCTGGGGCATCCCGATCAACATGCTGTTCTTCGGCGTGATCGTGGTCGTGCTCACCGGCGGCAGCTTCAGCATCAACGGCCGGCTCATCACGTCGCCGTCCGAGGTCGTCGCCGCGATCCCGAACACGTTCCTGCTCGTGCTCGCCTCGCTCGCGCTCATCGCGCTGACCATCGCGGTCAACCTCATGGCCAACTTCGTGGCCCCCACGTACGCGCTGAACAACCTGTTCCCGCGGCACCTGAACTTCCGCCGCGCGGCGCTCATCTCCGCCGTCATCGGCCTCGTGATCACGCCGTGGAACATGTACAACTCGCCGGTCGTGATCGGCGTCTTCCTCGGCGGCCTCGGCGCGCTGCTCGGCCCGCTGTTCGGGATCATCATGGTCGACTACTGGCTGGTCAAGAAGCAGCGCATCAACGTGCCGCAGCTCTACTCAGACTCCCCGATCGGCGAGTACGCATACGCGAAGGGCTTCAATCCTCGTGCGGTCATCGCCCTGGTGATCTCGGGCGCGATCGCGCTGCTGTTCACCTTCCTGCCGGTCTTCCACCCGGTCAGCGACTTCTCCTGGTTCGTCGCGGCCGGATCCGCCGCGATCATCTACGCGATCATCGCCGACCGCAGGGGACCCTTCCACGACGTCGACGGCGCGGCGATCGCCGTCAAGGCCGGCCACTGAGATCCGACGAGGACACCGAACATGCGCATTCTGATCGCGAACGTCAACACCACCGAGGCGATGACCGACGCCATCGCCGAGGCGGCGCGGGCCGCCGCGTCGCCGGGCACGGAGATCATCGGCCTGACGCCCGACTTCGGCGCCGAGAGCTGCGAGGGCAACTTCGAGAGCTACCTCGCCGCGATCGCGGTCATGGACAAGGTCGTCCGCTACGAGGGCGAGTACGACGCGGTCATCCAGGCCGGATACGGCGAGCACGGACGGGAGGGGCTCCAGGAGCTGCTCACCGTGCCGGTGGTCGACATCACCGAGGCGGCGGCCTCGACCGCCATGTTCCTCGGCCGCTCGTACTCGGTGGTCACCACGCTCGACCGCACGGTGCCGCTCATCGAAGACCGGCTGATCCTCGGCGGCCTCCACGACCGCTGCGCGTCGGTGCGCTCGTCGGGGATGAGCGTGCTCGAGCTCGAGTCGGATCCGGAGCGCGCGGTCGAGGCGATCGCCGCCGAGGCGCAGAAGGCGGTCGAGATCGACCGCGCCGAGGTCATCGTGCTCGGCTGCGGCGGGATGGCCGAGCTCAAGGACCGCGTCGTCGAGCTCTGCGGCGTCCCGGTCGTGGACGGCGTCCAGGCCGCGGTCGCTGTCGCGGAGGGCCTGGTGAACCTGGGCCTTTCCACCTCCAAGGTGCGCACCTACGCGCAGCCCCGGCCGAAGCGGATCACCGGATTCCCGGCGACGGCCCGCTGACGCGGAGCACAATCGAACCAGCCTCACCCACCACGCCACAACGCCGGCGACGTCGCCGGCAGAAGGGAATCCGCGGACATGTCCCAGGAGACCGAAGAACACGCCTCGCTCGACCCGACGGGCGAGCACTATGATCTGGTGATCCGCGGCGAGCGGGTCCTCACCAGCTCGGGGATCCGACCCCGCGAGGTGGGGGTGCGGCACGGCGTGATCGTCGCGATGCAGCCCCTCGGCAACAACCTCGCGGGCGACGAGATCATCGAGCTCCAAGACGACGAGACCCTGATCCCGGGTCTGGTGGACACGCACGTGCACGTCAACGAGCCGGGTCGCACCGAGTGGGAGGGCTTCTCCTCGGCGACCAAGGCGGCAGCCGCGGGCGGTGTGACCACGATCCTGGACATGCCCCTGAACAGCATCCCGCCGACGATCGACGTCGAAGCGCTGGACATCAAGCGCGACGTCGCGCGCGACCAGGTGCACGTCGACGTGGGCTTCTGGGGCGGTGCCGTGCCGGGCAACATCGACAAGCTGCGGGGACTGCACGATGCCGGGGCCTTCGGCTTCAAGTGCTTCCTGCTGCACAGCGGGGTGGACGAGTTCCCGCCGCTGGATCCCGACGAGCTCGAGGAGGACATGCGCGAGCTCGTGACCTTCGACTCGGTCATGATCGTGCACGCCGAGGACTCCCGGGCCATCGACCGCGCACCCAAGCCCGACGGCGACGACTACTCCAAGTTCCTCGCCTCGCGTCCGCGCGGCGCGGAGAACCTCGCGATCGCGGAGGTCATCGAGCGCGCCCGCTGGACGGGAGCCCGCGCGCACATCCTGCACCTGTCCTCCTCGGACGCACTGCCGATGCTGCGCTCCGCCAAGCACGACGGCATCCGGCTCACGGTCGAGACCTGCCCGCACTACCTCACGCTCACCGCCGAGGAGGTCCCGCTGGGGGCGACCGCGTTCAAGTGCTGCCCGCCGATCCGCGAGGCCGGCAACCGCGAGCTGCTCTGGCAGGGGCTCGAGGACGGCACGATCGACTTCATCGTGTCGGACCACTCGCCCTCGACCCTCGACCTCAAGGATCTGGAGAACGGCGACTTCGCCGTGGCCTGGGGCGGCGTCGCGTCGCTGCAGCTCGGCCTGTCGCTGATCTGGACCGAGGCGCGTCAGCGGGGCCTGTCGCTCGAGACCGTCGTGGGATGGATGAGCGAGAAGCCGGCGCAGTTCGCGGGCCTGACGGGCAAGGGGCGCATCGCCCCCGGCTATGACGCGGACTTCTCGATCTTCGCCGCGGACGACGCCTATGTGGTGGACGTGACCAAGCTGCACCACAAGAACCCGCTCACCCCGTACAACGGCAAGGCGCTCGCCGGACGCGTGCGCAAGACCTACCTGCACGGCACCCCGATCGACTTCGAGAACCCGCGCGGGCGTCTGCTCCGTCGCGGCATGGTCGAGGAGGACTGACCCTCCACCACCCCGAGTCGTCCCCCTCAGCACCACTCCACGGTCGTGCTGAGGGGCACGACTCTGTGTTTCCGGGCCTTGCCCTGAAGCGGGCCGTCCGTTAAACTTGAGTCTTATCAACTCAACTTTGAGGAGTCGGCGGATCCGGCTCTTCCGCAACATCGCAAGGAGACTCCAGGAGGACGAATGGCCACCCCGCAGCAGGCACCGCAGGAAGAACAGCAGTCGGCACTCGAGCAGTTCGGGATCAACCTGACCGACCGCGCACGTCAGGGAAAGCTCGATCCGGTGATCGGGCGCGACTCCGAGATCCGTCGCGTGAGCCAGGTGCTCACCCGGCGCACGAAGAACAACCCGGTGCTCATCGGAGAGCCGGGCGTCGGCAAGACCGCGGTCGTCGAGGGGCTCGCCCAGCGCATCGTCGCCGGCGACGTGGCCGAATCGCTCAAGGACAAGGAGCTCGTCTCCCTGGACATCTCCGCCCTCGTGGCCGGGGCCATGTACCGCGGCCAGTTCGAGGAGCGCCTGAAGAGCGTACTCAAGGAGATCACCGAGTCCGACGGCCGGGTCATCACCTTCATCGACGAGCTGCACGTGCTCATGGGCGCGGGCGGGGGAGAGGGATCCGTCGCCGCCTCCAACATGCTCAAGCCCATGCTCGCCCGCGGCGAGCTGCGCCTCATCGGCGCGACCACGCTCAACGAGTACCGCGAGTTCATCGAGAAGGACGCGGCCCTCGAGCGCCGGTTCCAGCAGGTGTACGTGGGCGAGCCCTCCGTCGAGGACACGATCGCGATCCTGCGCGGGCTCAAGGGGCGCTACGAGGCGCACCACGGCGTCACGATCAGCGACTCCGCGCTCGTCGCGGCGGCCGCGCTGTCGAACCGCTACCTGCCCAGCCGCCAGCTGCCGGACAAGGCCATCGACCTCATCGACGAGGCCATGAGCCGGCTCAAGATGGAGATCGACTCCAGTCCGGTCGAGATCGACCAGCTGAAGAGGTCGGTCGACCGGATGCGGCTCGAGGAGCTCGCGCTGAAGAAGGAGAAGGACGCGGCCTCCAAGGAGCGTCTCGCGAAGCTGCGTGATCAGATGCGCGAGTCCGAGGCGGAGCTGGCGGGCCTCGAGGCCCGCTGGGAGCGCGAGCGGGGCGGCCTGAACCGGGTCGGCGACCTGAAGAAGCGTCTCGACGAGGCGTTCACCGAGCGCGACCGGGCGCTGCGCGACGCCGACTACGTGAAGGCGTCGAAGCTCGAGTACGAGACCATCAAGCAGCTGCAGGCGCAGCTCGCCGATGCCGAGCGGCAGGCGGACGCGCAGAGCGACGAGCCCCGCATGGTCAACGAGCAGGTCACCGACGAGGACATCGCGGCCGTGATCGCGGCCTGGACCGGGATCCCCGTAGGCCGGCTGCTGCAGGGCGAGAGCGAGAAGCTCCTGCACCTGGAGCGCGAGCTGGGCCGGCGCCTGATCGGGCAGAAGGAGGCCGTCACCGCGGTCTCCGACGCGGTGCGGCGTTCGCGCGCCGGGATCAGCGATCCGGGGCGCCCCACGGGCTCGTTCCTCTTCGTCGGTCCCACGGGCGTCGGCAAGACCGAGCTCGCCAAGGCTCTCGCGGAGTTCCTCTTCGACGACGAGCACGCCATGGTGCGCATCGACATGTCGGAGTACGGCGAGAAGCACTCGGTCTCGCGACTCGTCGGTGCCCCTCCGGGATACGTCGGCTACGAGCAGGGCGGCCAGCTCACCGAGGCCGTGCGGCGGCGCCCCTACAGCGTCGTGCTGCTGGACGAGGTCGAGAAGGCGCACCCCGAGGTGTTCGACGTGCTGCTGCAGGTCATGGACGACGGCCGGCTCACCGATGGCCAGGGGCGCACGGTCGACTTCTCGAACGTCATCCTGATCCTCACGAGCAACATCGGATCCCCGATCCTCATCGACCCCACGCTCTCGTCCGACGAGAAGCGCGAGGCCGTGATGGCGCTCGTGCGGCAGGCGTTCAAGCCCGAGTTCATCAACCGTCTCGACGACATCGTGATGTTCTCCGCGCTCACCGAGGACGACCTGGCGCAGATCGTGGAGCTCACGATCGACCAGCTGCAGCGCCGTCTCGCCGATCGCCGGCTCACGCTCGCGGTCACGCCGGACGCGCGTGCGTGGCTCGCCGAGCGCGGCTACGATCCGGTGTTCGGTGCGAGGCCGCTGCGCCGTCTCATCCAGAACGAGGTGCAGAACCGGCTGGCGTCGGCGCTGCTCTCCGGCCGGGTGCACGACGGCGACCTCGTGCGGGTCGACGTCGCCGCGGACGGATCCTCCCTCGTGCTCACCAGTGACGGGCCGACGGCCCCGCAGCCGGTGGACGACGAGCCCGAGGACGACACCATCGAGGCCGAGCTTCTCGACGACTGACGCCGCTCGCGCTTCGCCCGAAGGGGCCCGGATCTCCCTGATCCGGGCCCTTTTCTTGCGCAGGGTGCGACGCGACGAGGAATCTCAAATATCCGTATAGCGGAAAGGACAATCCGAGATTCGGAAAAAATACTTGACTCTCGAAGGGGGCCGCCGCTAGCCTGAGGGAGTCTCCAGAGCCGGAGACGCACCAGGACCCACAGCAGTCCGCCCCGTATCGCGAGGCGGACGGAGCGCCCGCACCGTATCGCCGCACAGGCGCTGCATGCCGGCCGGCGCTCGGCTCACCCGGTGCCTGCCCCACGACGAAGAGGTCGAATTGACTACCAAGCAGAAGAAGGAGTTCGTCCGCCCCGAGGACGAACGACTGCCGATCGGCGCGACCATCGGCTACGGCATCCAGCACGTGCTCACGATGTACGGCGGCATCATCGCCCCGCCGCTCATCATCGGGCAGATCGCGGGCCTCAAGCCCGCCGAGATCGGCGTCCTCATCGCCGCGTGCCTGTTCATGGGCGGACTCGCCACGATCCTGCAGACCGTCGGCATCCCGTTCTTCGGATCGCAGCTGCCGCTCGTGCAGGGCGTCTCGTTCGCCGGTGTCGCCACGATGGGCGCGATCGTCACGAGCGGCGGCGGGCTGCCGTCGGTCTTCGGATCCGTCATCGCCGCCTCAGTGATCGGCCTGCTCATCGCCCCGATCTTCGCGACGATCATCCGGTTCTTCCCCCCGGTCGTGACGGGAACGGTGATCACCACGATCGGTCTCAGCCTGCTGCCCGTCGCGGCCGGCTGGATCTACGGCCCCGGCGCGAACCCGGCGGACGGCGCGCTGCCGGAGAACCTGCTGCTGGCGGCGATCACCCTCGTGATCGTGCTCGTGCTCAGCAAGATCCCGGTGGGGGCGATCTCGCGGCTCGCGATCCTGCTCGCGATCGTGCTCGGCACGATCATCGCGGTCTTCCTCGGCAAGGCCGACTTCAGCAAGGTGGGGCAGGGTGAGATCTTCGCCCTCCCGCAGATCTTCGGGTTCGGCATGCCGACCTTCGAGATCGCGGCCATCATCTCGATGTTCATCGTGATCCTGGTGACGCTGACCGAGACCACCGCCGACATCCTCGCCGTGGCCGACATCGTCGGCACCAAGGTCGACTCCAAGCGCATCGCCGCGGGCCTGCGCGCCGACATGCTCTCCAGCGCGGTCTCGCCGATCTTCGGCACGTTCACGCAGTCGGCCTTCGCGCAGAACGTCGGCCTGGTCGCGATCACCGGAGTCAAGAGCCGCTTCGTGGTCACCGCCGGCGGTGGCGTGCTCGTCATCCTGGGTCTGCTGCCCGTGCTCGGCCGCGTCGTCGGCGCCATCCCTCAGCCCGTCCTCGGCGGCGCCGGCCTGGTGCTGTTCGGGTCGGTCGCGGCCTCGGGCATCCGGACGCTCGCGAAGGTCGAGTACAAGGACAACATGAACCTGGTGATCGTCGCGACGTCGCTCGCCGTGGGCATGCTGCCGATCGCGAAGCCGGACATCTACCACGCGATGCCCGCCTGGTTCGTGACGATCTTCCACTCCGGCATCAGCTCGGCCGCGGTCACCGCGATCCTGCTCAATCTGCTGTTCAACCACCTCGGCAGCGCCAAGCGCAAGAACGCCTTCGTCTCGGCGCCGACGCGCAGCATCCCGGTCGCGTACCTGGACGCCTTCGAAGACGGCGATTCGATCATCGACGGCAAGATCGTCGACCGCGAGGGCAACGAGGTCGCCATCACGCGCTCGGATCACTGACGCTCCCTGCGTGCGTGAGCGCCCCTCGTCCCGCCTCGGGGCGAGGGGCGCTTGCATTCGCATCACGGAAAGTCTCATCCGTCATCTGGAAAAACTGTTGACCTCTTCGTCGGGGTCGTGATAGATCTTGAGTGCCTCCGCCGACGGAGGCGCACCTGGATCAGCAGACAGGTCACACACTGAGCTGGCCCCTTCGGGGCCGGGCCCCGGCTCCGCACCACTCACAGGGAGTCTGCTCAATGTCCGAATCCGCTCGCACCGTCTGGCTGAAGAACCCGCTCGGCATCCACACCGGAGACGCCGCCGATGCGCGCGGCGGCCTCGTCGTCTCGGGGTCGCGCATCCTCGAAGCCGTGCCCGCCGGGGGATCGCCGACCGTGCCCGTCGACGAGACCGTAGACGCGTCGCGCCACGTGATCATCCCCGGCCTCATCAACACACACCACCACTTCTACCAGACGCTCACGCGGGCCTGGACGCCGGTCGTCAGCGCCGAGCTGTTCCCCTGGCTGAAGGGCCTCTACGGCGTCTGGGCCGGACTCACGCCGCGCGATCTCGAGCTCGCGACCACCGCCGCGCTCGCCGAGCTGCTGCTCAGCGGCTGCACCACCGCGGCCGACCACCACTACCTCTTCCCGGCCGGGCTCGAGGACGGCATCGACGTGCAGGTCGACGTCGTCAAGCGCCTCGGCATGCGCGCGACCCTGACCCGCGGATCCATGTCGCTCGGGGAGAAGGACGGCGGACTGCCGCCGCAGTCGACGGTGCAGGATCCCGACGTGATCCTCGCCGACAGCGAGCGCCTCATCGGCGCGTACCACGAGCGCGGCGAGGGCGCCTTCGTGCAGATCGGACTCGCCCCGTGCTCGCCGTTCTCGGTGACCACCGGCGTGATGCGCGACACGGCCGCGCTCGCCGAGCGGCTCGACGTGCGCATGCACACCCACCTCGCGGAGACGATCGACGAGGAGGACTTCTGCCGGGAGATGTTCGGCCGGCGCACGGTCGACTATCTCGACAGTGTCGGCTGGCTCGGCGATCGCACCTGGCTCGCGCACGGGATCCACTTCGACGACGCCGAGATCGCGCGCCTCGGCGCGGCGGGCACGGCGGTCTCGCACTGCGCGACCTCGAACATGCGCCTCGCCTCGGGCATCGCGCGGGCGGTCGAGCTCGAGGCCGCGGGCGTCCCCGTCGGGCTCGGCGTCGACGGATCCGCATCGAACGACGGCTCGAACATGATGATGGAGGTGCGCCAGGCCCTCTACCTGCAGCGCCTGCGCTACGGCGCCGCCGCGGTGACCCCCGAGCACGCCCTGAACTGGGCGACCCAGGGGTCGGCGCGCGCCCTCGGCCGCAGCGACATCGGCGTGCTGGCCCCGGGCAAGCAGGCCGACCTCGCGATGTTCACCCTCGACGAGCTGCGCTTCTCGGGCAGCCACGACCCGCTCGCGGCCCTGCTGCTGTGCGGCGCGGAGCGCGCCGACCGGGTGATGGTCGGAGGTTCCTGGCGCGTGCTCGACGGGCAGATCGTCGGCCTCGACGTGCCCCAGCTCATCGCCGACCACAGCGCGGCGGCGCGCCGCCTGCTCGCCCGCCACGGCTGAGCGGCGTCGAACCGGCCCAGGGGTCGTTGAGCGAGGACGGCGGAGCCGCCCGCTCCCTCAGGGGTCGTTGAGTGAGGACGGCGGAGCCGCCCGTTCCCTCAGGGGTCGTTGAGTGAGGACGGCGGAGCCGCCCGAGACGAAACGCGGTGCCCTCGCCGGGTGACCGCGTTTCGTCTTGCTCCTCGCTGCGTTCGGTGCTCGCTCAACGACCCCGGGGGCTTGCTCGCCGGACACGTCAGTCCTGGAAGCGCTCCGCGATCCATGCGGCGACGTGCGGCGGGGCGTGCTGCGGACGCATCGTGCCGGAGTGGTGCGACGGCCACCAGCGTGCCGTGAGGTCGACGCCGGCCCGCCGGTACGCGCGCAGCAGCCGGGCGCTCAAGGGCGCCGGGGCGACCTCGTCGAACCGTGCGGCGTCGATCCGCACGGGGGAGCGGAACCCCGAGAGCGCGGCGACCTCGTTCTCGCGGAACGAGGCGTACAGGCGCGCGAAAAGCGCGGATCCGTCGGCCCCGCCGATGCGGCCCGGTGGGATGCCACCCCACGAGTCGCGCGCGGCGAGCTCGGTGAGGCAGAGGCGGTCGAGGTCGCGCCGGGCCGCGCGTGCGGCGGGGCTGAGGCCCTGTCCCTCCAGGAGCGCCGCCAGGGCGGGATCCGCGGTGGCCGCCCCGCGCAGCATGAGCCCGATGAGCGCTGAGACGACGCCGGATCCGGGCATCGCGCCCGGCATGCCCAGCGACCAGCGGATGCTGAGGTCCATCCGGGTCACCGGGGTCACGGCCGCGACACCGCGCAGCCGGCTGCGGTCGTCCGGCTCCGGTGCGGTGCCGGCGAACAGTGCCGCGACCGCGCCCTCGGAGTGCCCCGCGGCGACCCAGTCGTCGCCGAGCCGGTCGTCCAGGGTGCGCCGAGCGCGCACCATCGCGCGCAGCGAACCGCCGAGGGGACGGCCGAGCAGGTACGGATGCACGCCGGGGCCGCCGATTCCGGGGTAGTCCGGTCGCAGCACGGCGATCCCGCGCCGCAGCAGCAGGTCGCACAGCGCGTCGCCCTGCGACATGCGCCGCCACTCCGGGTGGCCGGGGTGACCGAGGCTCGGGGCGGAGCGCGGCGACCCTCCGGTCGTCATGTGCCCGAACACGACGACCGGGTAGCCCCCGGCCGGAGCAGCGGTGTGCGGCAGGTGCAGGATCCCGGTCTCCGGTGCCTCCTCCCCGTCGAAGCGCACGATGCGGGTCGACCCGTGCCGGATGCCGGAGCCGGGATCGGGACCGCCGGCACCCGGTCCGGATCCGTCCTCGGCCCGTTCGCCGTTCACCAGCGCCCCCGGGGCAGCAGCCGGCGCAGGCCCGCGGGCATCGTGCCGAGAAGTGCGCCGCGGTGCCGATCGGCGTCCTCCACGACGTCGGCGAAGAACCGCGCCACCGGCTCGAGCTGGGCGACGTCGATGCGATCGATCGTGTCGGCGTCGTCGTACAGGTAGAGCGGACCCGAGATGAGGCTGACGGTGGGCACGCCGGAGACGAAGGTGAACGACGCGTCGGTCGGGATCCCGCTCGCGAAGAACTCGAGCAGACCGGCACCGAGGATGCTGGTGGCGTGCATCCGATGACGGCGGATCAGCCCCGCGATGCGCGCCGTGAACGCCGGATTGACGTTGAGGAAGATGCCGCGCGGCTCGGTCTCGCCGGTGTTCTCGAACCCGCCGTCGGATCCCTCCACGGCCCTCAGGCCGATGTGCTCGATCGTGGCGTTCAGCACGATCCGCCAGCGGGCATCCGGTGCGAGCACGTGCCGGCGGGCGAACTCGCGATGGGCCTGGTAGCCGGTGAAGTGCGTGTCGAAGGTCGTGAACAGCAGCGTCTTGCGAGGCGGTCGCCCCGCGCGGGACAGCGCGGCGAAGTGCTCGGCGAGGGCGATCACCTCGGCCGCCCCCGAGGCGTCCTCGACGGCGCCGTCGCCCGCCGAGTCGTGGTGCGACTGGATCATGATGGCGTCGCCGCGCGGAGTGCCGGTCCTCGACGCGCGGGAGCTGCCGGAGCGGTCGTGCGCGACGCCGTCCGGGCTGTCGGCACCCGGCAGCACCCCGATCACGGTGCGGGAGACGACCTCGGAGCGCTCGACGCCGAGGGTGAGGGTTGCACGTGGCGTGCGGCGGAGCGCGGCCCGCAGCCGCGCTCCGCCGGCGCGGGTCACCCAGGCGCCGGGCAGGCGGAACAGGGTCCGCCGGTAGTACTCGTTGTGGTAGCCGAGGGAGTCGGGGTAGTCGCGCAGCACGCCGATGACGCCGACGGCGCCTGCCGCCGCCGCGTCGCGCATCGTGCGGGCGAGCGAGGTGACGTAGGGGTTGCGGCTGCGCAGCACGTCGCGTCGCAGCACGCGTCGGCCGGGGTCGTGCAGGAAGAGCGTGAGCGGCAGCGTGTGCGCGAGCGTCATGTCGAAGGTGAGGTCGAAGAGCACGATCGCGCCGCGCACGTCGTGGCGGCGCACGCGGTCGGCGCCGATGTCGACGACGGGGGCGTCGATGAGGTGCCGCGCCTCGCCGGTCCAGTCATGAGCCGGCAGGGCGGAGTGCAGGATCGGCGAGCTCGGCACCTCGAGCTCCTCCGTGCCGTCGGCCCCGGTCGTCACACGGCACTCCGTCGCCCGCCACGCGAACGACGGCACCTCGAGGACCTCGGTCGCAAGGCCCGCGCGGGCGAATCGGCCCTCGACATACTCCGCCGCGGCGGCGCCCCCGGGGGTTCCCGTGGCGCGAGGGGCGAGCGCGACGAGATCCTCGATGGTGGCCAGGATCCGATCCGTCGTCAAGCTCATGAGGTGAGCGTAGGATTCCGACTCGATTCTGGATCCTGTTGACTCGAAACCTTCATTCCTACGCTCTTCATGCGTAGTCTTCGTCACATGGAGACGACGGATCCGCGCGGGCTGGACGAGATCGACCTCGCCCTCGTCCACGCCCTCCAGGTCGACGCGCGGGCGCCCTGGACGCGCATCGCCGCGGCGATCGGGGTGGACGCCGCCACCGTGGTGCGGCACTGGAGCGCACTGCGCGAGGAGGGGCTGGCCTGGCTGACCGCCTGGCCCACGGCGGAGCGCTGGGCCTCGACCACCGATCTCGCGCTCGTGCTGCTGCACCCGGGCATCACGGACGAAGCGCGCACGGCGGCCGTGCGGCGGCCGTGGGTGCTGGGCGTCGACGAGACCTCGGCCGGTCTGCTGCTGCTCGTCGCCGCGTCCGAGGGGCTCCCCCAGCTGGGCGAGCGCGTGCGCGCGCTCGAGACGGACGCGACCGTGCTGCGGATGGACGTCGCCGCGAGCGTCTCGGCGGAGGACTCCACCTGGCGGCTGCCCGTGCTCTCGGCCGCGCAGCAGCGCGTCGTGCGTCCGTCGCGCGAGGCCGGGGGCAGGCCCTCCGCCGAGGCGGTCCGCCTGCCGAAGCCGCAGACGGTCGCCGAGATCGCCGACGTGCTGGACGAGGATCCGCGCATGCCGTCGGCCGTGCTCGGCGCGCGCCTGGGCGTCTCGGAGGCGACGGCGCGGCGTGCGGTCGATCGCGCGACCTCGGCCGGGCTCCTGCGCTTCGGCTGCGACCTCGCAATGCCTGCGGCGGGCTACCGCCGGGGCGCCGTGCTGTGGGCGCGTTCCGCGGATCCCGAGGCGGCGTCGATCCGCGCGGCCCGGCTGCCCGAGGTGCATCGCGCCGGGGTCGCCGTGGGGCCGGCGCCGCTCTTCGCGTGCGTACGGGCGCGGTCGCTCACGGCGCTGCCCGCGATCGAGAGGGCGTGGGGCGGAGACGTCGAGATCGTCGACCGGTGGACGGTGCTGCGCCCGGTCAAGCGCAACGGGCACGAGCTCGACGCATCGGGGCGGTCGATCGCGCGCATCCCGCCCCGCTGGTGACGGATCTGCGTGCGCCCAGGACCCGGCCGCGCCGGTGCCCCTGACGCGGCAGTCTCAGCGGCTGCTCGGGGCGGTCGGATCCGCTCGCCCCGGCGGCGCACCTCGCTCGGAGATGTGCAGGATCTTCGGAGAGATGCGCCGGATCCGTCCGAAGATCCTGGACAACACCGAGGAAGGCGCGCAGAGACAGCCCTGCCTCGCCGGGAGAGGCACACCCCGGCCGCGCCGGTGCCCCTGACGCGGCAGGCTCAGCGGCTGCGCGCGGCGACCGGATCCGCGGCCGCACGCAGCCGGTCGTCGAGGCGGTACCGGGAGAGCGGGATCAGGCTGAGCAGGCACAGCGCGGCCGGGACGAGCGATACGCCGAGCACGATCGCCCACTGCGCGCTGTCGGGCTGCGGCCCCGCGTCCCCGGTCGATGCCCGGTAGTCGCCGAGCGTGAGCACGAGTCCGAGCAGCGCCGGACCCAGCGCATAGCCGAGGAGCTCGAACCCCGACCACACGCCGGAGATCATCCCGATGCGGTTGGCGCCGCTGCGGCGGGCGTCCTCGGCGGCGAGGTCGGGCAGCATCGCCAGGGGGAACAACTGCGCCCCGGCGTAGCCGATGCCGACGATGCCCGATGCGGCGAGCAGCGGGACGGCCTCCCCGGTGCGCGCCGCGAGCAGCGCGACCAGGCCGACCGCCATGGTGGCGGTCGCCACCGCGAATCCGCGTCTCTTGCCGAGGCGGGATCCGAGGCGGCTCCACATCGGGGTGAGCACGATCGCGGGAGCGACGAAGCACACGAAGCTGTAGGTCGCGATCGCGGGGTCGTGCACGACGTGCCGGGCGACGTACACGACCCCGCCGAGCACCATGCCGATCGCGACGGCCTGCAGCACGAACGCGATGATCAGCATCCGCGCGTCCGCGTCCCGCAGGACGATCGCGAGCTGCGAGAACAGCCTCCCTTCCGCTTCCTCTCCCCGCGTGAGCGGGACCGATCGGGTGCCGAGCCACACGCCCGCGGTGCCGACGAGGATGAGCACGGCCATGGCCACCGCCATGATCCGGTAGCCGGTCACGCCGCCGAACCCCTCCACGAGCGCCGGGGCCGCGGCCCCCGATGCGAGGATCGCCAGGGTGAACACGATCACGCGCCAGCTGATCATCCGGGTGCGCTCGGTGTAGTCGTCGGTGATCTCGGCCGACATCGCCAGATACGGCACCTGGAAGAAGGCGTACACGGTCGCCGAAGCGAGGAATGCCACGAGCACCCACAGGGCGGCCGCGACCGGCGGGGCCGTGGGGCCGAAGAACATGGCCGCGAACGCGAGCGCGAGCAGGATGCCCGCGCGCAGGATGAACGGTCGCCGTCGGTCGCTTGCGTTGCGCGAGCGGTCGCTGATGCGCCCGGCGATCGGGTTGAGGAAGAAGTCCCAGGCCTTCGGGGCGAACACGATCATGCCGGCGAGCGCCGCCTGCACGCCGAGCAGATCGGTGAGGAACGGCATCAGGATGAGGCCCGGGACGGTGCCGTAGGTGCCGGAGGCGATGCCGCCCAGGGCGTAGCCGACCCTGACGCGACGAGGGAGCGCGGTCATGGGCCGATCGTAGGGGTGCTCGTGCGGATCCGACGGCCCGATGCGGGGGATCCGTCATGCGGGCCGTCGGGATGCGTCGGATCCGCCGCGCTCCGCCCGATGCCGCAGGGACGGACCCGGGACGGCGGGGATCCCGGAATCAGCGCGTCGTCGCCCAGTCCTCCGGGCCCGTGGACCCGGCCGGATACTCCTGCATCGGCACCGCGCCCGAGCGCCAGGCGTCGAGGGCGGGCTGGATGATCCGCCAGCACTGCTCGGCCGCGTCGCCGCGGACGGAGAGGGCCACATCGCCGTCGAGGATCTCGCTGAGCACTTCGGTGTAGGCCAGCAGCGTGCCCTTGCCGAGCTCGGTGGAGAGCACGTCGCGGCGCAGCGCGAACGGATCGTCGCCGCCGTTCACGTTGAGCTCCAGCTCGATCCGGTCGGGGCCGAGGGAGAAGCGCAGCACGCCGCCGTCCGCGGGCGTCCCGGTGAGGCCGCCGGGGATGTGCCGCACCGGGCGGAACGTGACGACGATCTCGGCGCAGCGCTCCCCGAGCGCCTTGCCGCTGCGCAGGGTGAAGGGAACGCCGGCCCAGCGCGCCGTGTCGACCTCGCACGTGATCTCGGCGAGCGTCTCGGTGTCGCGGGAGGCGTCGACGCCCTGCTCGTCCGTGTAGGCGGGCACGGGGCGGTCGCCGCTCGTGCCGGCCGTGTAGCGGGCGCGGCGGGTCGAGCGGGCGGGGTCGTCGCCGACGATGCGGGTGGCGCGCAGGGCGGCGGCCATCGCGTCGCGCAGATCGATCTCGTCCAGATCCGCCGGCTGCTCCATGGCGAGGATCGCGAGCACCTGGAGGAGGTGGCTCTGGATCATGTCGACGAGGGCGCCCGCCTTGTCGTAGTAGCGCGCGCGGTTCTCCAGGGCGAGGGCCTCGTCGTAGCGGATCAGGACCTTCTCGACATGATCGGCCGACCACACCGGCTCCACGAGCCGGTTCGCGAACCGCACGCCCATGATGTTGAGGATCGTGGACCGGCCGAGGAAGTGGTCGACGCGGAAGACCTGGTTCTCCGGGACGATCCGGGTGACGAGGGCGTTCAGCGCCGCGGCGCTCCGCTCGTCGTTCCCGAACGGCTTCTCCAGCGCGAGCACCGTCCCGGCGGGGAGCGGGATGTCGAGGAGCTTCTCGCAGGCGGCGACCGCCACGGCGGGCGGCAG
Organism: Microbacterium sp. MMO-35; assembly: GCF_037147555.1. Classification (NCBI taxonomy): domain Bacteria; kingdom Bacillati; phylum Actinomycetota; class Actinomycetes; order Micrococcales; family Microbacteriaceae; genus Microbacterium; species Microbacterium sp. MMO-35. The sequence continues at coordinate 317,554 of NZ_JBBCVH010000001.1, read as the reverse complement.
CGCGAAGTAGATCACGAGAGGGCCATCGGCGTCCCCGATGAGCGCCGCGAGCGCGTCGTGGTCCGTGACGTCCGCCTGCGCGTAGGTCGTGCCGGCGACCCGGGCGACCTGGTCGTCGGCGCCGACCGTGGCGAAGGCGGTGCGCACGGCCTCCTGCCAGCGCTCGTCGGACCAGTCGTCGGACCCCGCTCCGCGCAGCACGAGCCGGCGGTCGGGCTGGCGCTGCAGCAGCTGGGCGATCGCGGGCAGGAGGAGCCGGGACGTGAGGTCTCCGGATGCGCCGAGGATGAGCAGCGTCGTCGGGGCGGTCATGCGCCCACGATACGTTCCGTCTCGCGTGCTTGTCGCCCGGCGCGGCCGGATCCTGCTTCTCGGAAGATCGGGCTCGGACTCGCGGGGCGGGCTCGCGGAATCCGCAGAGCGCCGGGTGGCAGACTGCGCTCATGAGTGCACCGATCGAGGACTACGCGCTGCTCGGTGACGGACGTACGGCGGCGCTGGTCTCCCGAGCCGGGAGCATCGACTGGCTCTGTGCGCCGCGGCTCGACTCGGCGTCGCTGTTCGGATCCCTGCTCGGCGACGTCGAGCAGGGGCACTGGACGCTGCGGCCGGCGGATCCCGACGCCACCGCGACCCGGCGGTACGACGGCGACACGTTCTGCCTGGTGACCCGGTGGGAGAGCGCCGAGGGCGTCGCCGAGGTCACCGAGTGGATGCCGATTCCGCCCCGGGACGGCACCACGGGCGCCCCCGCGCCCCAGGGCGGCGACCGCACCGACGTGATCCGGCGGATCGCGGGTGTCAGCGGGCGGATGGCGTTCCGGCAGGAGCTGAGGTTCCGGTTCGACTACGCGCGGGCGCTGCCGTGGGTGCGGCAGACCGGCACCGATCTCGCCCCCGAGCTCACGGCGACGGCGGGGCCCGACGCCGTCGTGGTGCGCGGCGGTGCGCTGTACCCGCACGGGCACAGCCACGTCGGCACGGTCGAGGTCGGGGCGGGGGAGCACGCGGCGCTCACGTTGACCTGGTTCCCGTCCTATCGACCCGCGCCGCCTCCGCTCGACGTGGGTGCGTCCGGACGGGAGACCGCGGCGTGGTGGCGCGACTGGGCCGACGGGATCGCCCACGAGGGCGGTCACCAGGAGGACGTGCGGCGATCGCTGCTCATCCTCCGGGCGCTCACGAACCGCGAGACCGGAGGCATCGCCGCGGCGGCGACCACGTCGCTGCCCGAGGACTTCGGCGGGGAGCGCAACTGGGACTACCGCTACGTCTGGCTCCGCGACGCCGCCCTCACCCTCGAGGCCCTGCTCGGTCACGGCCTCGCCGACGAGGCGCGGGCGTGGCGCGACTGGCTGCTGCGGGCCGTGGCCGGGGATCCGGCCGACCTGCAGATCATGTACGGGCTCGCCGGGGAGCGCGACCTGCGCGAACGCGACATGCCGTCGTTTCCCGGATACGCGGGATCCGTCCCGGTGCGTGTCGGCAACGGCGCGGCGGAGCAGTTCCAGGCCGATGTGTTCGGCGAGGTGCTGATGACCCTCGGCGCCGCGCGGCGCGCCGGTCTCGCGGAGTCGGAGCGGTCGTGGTCGCTGCAGCGGGTGATGCTGCGGCAGGCCGAGAAGCAGCTGGATCGGCCCGACAACGGCATGTGGGAGATCCGCGGGGATCCGCAGTTCTTCACGCACTCGCGGGTGTCGCTGTGGGCGGCGTTCGACCGCGGCGTGAGCGCGGTCGAGAAGGACGGCCTGCACGGACCGGCCGACCGCTGGCGCGAGGTGCGCGATCGGCTGCGTGCCGAGATCGACGAGCACGGCGTGCGCGACGGGTGCTTCGTGCAGCACAGCGGCACCGACGAGGTGGATGCGGCGCTGCTGCTCATCCCGCGCACCGGGTACTGCGCGCCGGACGACCCGCGCATGCTCGCCGCCGTGGAGCGGATCGAGCAGACCCTGATGCGCGACGGACTCGTGATGCGGTACCGCACCGCGACGGGCGTGGACGGTCTCGCGGGATCCGAGCATCCGTTCCTCGCGTGCTCGTTCTGGCTCGTCGAGCAGTACGCGGTGACCGGGCGCACCGCCGAGGCCGAGGCGCTCATGGACCGGCTGTGCGGGCTGCGCAACGACGTCGGCCTGCTGAGCGAGGAGTACGACCCGATCGGGCGCCGCCAGGTGGGCAACACCCCGCAGGCGTTCTCGCACCTGTCGCTGATCCGCGCCGCGGACGCGCTCGCCGCGCGCCGCCACCGCAAGCGCTGACGCGACCGACGCCGGGTCAGGCCCGCATCTGGCCCGGGGCCCCCGATCAGCAGTGACCGAGCACCGGTCGATCGACCGAGATGAGGTGGATCCGCCGGGATCCGCCTGCTCCGGGACGATCTGCCTGTTCTCGGACGGCAGGGCGCGGGGAGGAAGGGGGCGCGCCGGACGACGAACGCCCCCTCCGGCGGGCGGAGGGGGCGTTTCGGATCCCGGGGATCAGTCGTTGACGATGACCGTCTCGGCGATGGGGCGGCGCACGCGCGGCGCGTTCTCGCGCTGCTGCATCTCCTCGCTCGCCGTGCGGATGTCGCCGAGCTCGCCGACGGCCATGACGGAGATCGGGGTGAACTCGGCGCCCAGCTCGAACGCGGCCGAGATGGCGTCGCGGTCGAAGCCGCCCATCTGGTGCGTGGACAGGCCGTTGGCGTGCGCCTGCACGGTGAAGTGCGCGGCGGCCTGGCCGGTGTCGTACAGCGCCCACGGCATGGGCTGGTCGTCACGGGTGGTCTCGGCGACGAACACGACGAGCAGGGCGGCGTCGCCGGCCCAGGCGCTGTTGAAGCCCATCAGGCTGCCGAGCACCTTGCCGTGCGCCGCGGAGCCGCGGCGGGCGACGATCGCGCGCCAGGGCTGGCTGTTCGCGGCCGTCGGGGCCCAGCGGGCGGCCTCCAGCGCGCTGGCCAGGGCCTCCTCGTCGATCGTGGAGGCGGGGTCGAAGATGCGGGTGCTCCAGCGCTCGGCGAGCACGTCGAGGATCGGGGCGTCGGTGACCGCGGTGCGGTCGAGGGCGGGAGTGCTCATGGTGATGAGGCCTTTCGGATCTGTTCTCGGGGCGCCGGACCTCATCGTCCGTACCCTGAGGCTAACGATCCATGCGTGTGAATATTCCCGGAACCGGATCCGCCGCGTTCCCGGATCCCCGGTGCCGCCCCGACAAGACCGCGAGACCGAACCCGCGTCCCGAGACCGACGTTCTGATCGTCGGTCTCGGGACGGAGGTTCGGTCTCGCGGCCGTTCGGGGAGCGCAGCGGGGCCCAGCCGTCCGGCCGACCCCCGCGAGCGAGCCCCTCAGCCCTTCAGGGCCTCGGACAGCTTCACGCGGCCGCCCATGCGCAGCAGGGAGTTCTCGTAGATCTTCGCGGCGACGAGGATCGCGACCACGCACGAGACGAGCAGGATCACCAGCGACACCAGCGGCTCCCACCACTGCGCCTCGCCGACGAACAGGCGCACCGGCATCGCGACCGGCGCCGAGAACGGGATGTACGACAGGATCGTCATCGCCACCGGGTTGTCGTTGAGGAAGATCACGAGGAAGTACGGCGCCATGACCAGCATCGTGATCGGCATCGTGGTGGATCCGATGTCCTCCTGGCGGGAGACCATCGCGCCGGCGGCGGCGAACAGCGAGGCCAGCAGCACGAAGCCGAAGAGGAAGAAGACGGCGAACCAGACGAGCGGCGAGCCGAGACCCTCCAGCACCGCGTTCTGCCCGGTGACGATGAGACCGACCACCGCGATCGCCGCGAGGGCGAGGATCTGCGCCATCGCGAGCACCGTGTTGCCGATGACCTTGCCGGCCAGCAGCACCCGCGCGGGGATCGCCGCGAGCAGCAGCTCCACCACCCGCGTCGACTTCTCCTCCACGACGCTCTGCGCCATGGTCGCGCCGAAGGTCGACGCCGCCATCAGGAACACCACCCCGAACCCGATCGCCACCAGGTACCGCAGCAGCGGGTTCGTCGTGTCGGGCGCGAGCAGGGTGACCTTGGGCGTCTTGGCGAACATGCTCTGGAGGCTGCTGGGGGCGCTCTTCAGCGCGACGATCTCGAAGCCGAACGACGTGTCGCCCGGCGCGGGGATGAGCGCGGCTTCGACCTTCCCCTCCCGGACCAGCTTCTCGGCGGCCGTGGTGTCCGCCACCTCGGTGAGCTTCAGGCCGGGCAGGCCGTGCACCGCCGGGGCGGTCTCGGAGGTCACCGCGACGGCCGTCTCCGTGGTGTTCTTGCTCATGAAACCGCCGATGAGCACGCCGGCGAGGGCGATGAGCAGCAGGATCCCGGTCGAGATCAGGAACGCCTTGCTGCGGAGCTTGGATCCGATCTCGCGCTCGGCGACGAGGAAGACGCCGTTGCCGACGGACAGCCCGCCGGTGCTCGGGGTGGTCGAGGTGCTCACTGGATGACCTCCTTGAAGATCTGGGCGAGGGACGGGCGCTGCGGGGTGAAGGCGTGCACGACCCCGTGCTGGAGCGCGGTGCGGAGCACGCGCTGGGCGTCGTCGGGGGATTCGGCGTCGAAGACGGCGGTGCCGCGTTCGAAATCGACGACCGTGATGCCCGGCTCGGACCGGATCCATCCCGCGTCCGCATCCGAGACGAGCTCGTAGCGGGGGGAGGAATGCTGAGCGCGCAGCTCCTCGCGGGACCCCGAGGCGCGGATGGTGCCGCCCGCGATGATGACGAGGTCGTCGCACAGGCGCTCCACCACGTCGAGCTGGTGCGAGGAGAACAGGATCGACGACCCCTGTGCCGCCCGCGTCTGCAGCACGCCGGCCACGACGTCGACGGCGAGCGGATCCAGGCCCGAGAACGGCTCGTCGAGGATGAGCACCTCGGGGTCGTGCACGAGCGCCGCCGCGATCTGCGCCCGCTGCTGGTTGCCCAGGGAGAGCGACTCGATCGTGTCGTGCAGGCGCTCGCCGAGGCCGAGTTCGACCAGCAGCGCCTCGCCGCGGGCGGTGGCGTCGGCCTTGCCGAAGCCGTGCAGGCGGGCCAGGTATGCGACCTGCTCGAGCACCTTCATCTTCGGATAGAGGCCGCGCTCCTCCGGCATGTAGCCGAAGTGGCGGCGGTCGGCGGCGGCGACGTCGTGCCCGCCCAGGCGGACGCTGCCGCCATCGGCCCCGAGCACGCCGAGCACGATCCGCATCGTGGTGGTCTTGCCGGCGCCGTTGCCGCCGACGAAGCCCGTGAGCCGGCCCGGCTCGACGCGGAACGAGACGTCGTCGAGCACCCGGCGGGTGCCGTAGCTCTTGGTGAGGCCCTCGAGTTCGAGCAGCCCCGTGGTCGTGGTGCGGGTGAGCACTGTGGTCATGACAGCAACGGTATTCAGCGGCGCCGGGCGGGGCATCCCCCCTGCGGCGGATTCCGCGGCGTCATCCGGGAGGCGGACCCGGGGGCGTCCGCCCCTCGTCGTCCGGCGTCACCAGGCCCCTGCGGATCCGCGTCCCACGCGCCCGCGCCCTGAGCCCGCGCGCCCGGCCCTGCGCCCCCGCGCCCTGCGGACCCGTGGGTGCCGCCTCAGCGGCGACCGAGGTGCAGGGCGCCGCGCACGAGCAGGCCGGCGAGGAGCGCCCAGAACGCGGCGCTGACGCCCCAGAACGCCATCCCGCTCGCGGCCACGAGGAAGGTGACCACCGCGGGGGTGCGCTCGCCGGGGTCGTCGATCGCCTGCTGCACGGCGGATCCGAAGGCGCCGAACAGGGCGAGGCCGGCCACGGCCGGGATCACGGCGGTCGGTGCGAGCGCCACGAGCGCGGCGAAGGCCGCCGAGCAGCCGCCCAGCACCAGGTAGGAGACGCCCGTGGAGACACCGGCGATCCAGCGGCGCTTCGGATCCGGTTCCGCGTCGGGCGCCGCCGCGAGGGCGGCGCTGATCGCGGCGAGGTTGATCGCATGCCCGCCGGCGGGAGCGCCGAGGGCGGTGCCGATGCCGGTCACCAGCATCGCCGGGCGCCAGGGCACCTCGTAGCCGAAGCTGCGCATCACGGCCACGCCCGGGACGTTCTGCGACGCCATCGTCACGATGAAGAGGGGCAGCGCGATGCCGACGAGCGCGCCGACCGTGAACGTCGGCGCCGTCAGCTCGACGCGGGGGAGCAGCGCGGCGGGATTCACGGCCGCCCGAGCGCCCGTCGGAGCACCGGTCGCGATCCCGATGACGATGACGACGGTCGCCGTGAGGAACGCCAGCGGCACGGCCCACCGCGGCGCGAGCCGGGCGAACACGAGCCAGGTCAGCACGACGGGGATCACGCCCCACGGGTTCGCGGCGAGTCCGGTGATCGGGGCGAGGCAGAGCGGCAGCAGCACGCCCGCGAGCATCGCCTGCGCGATCGACGGCGGGATCGCGGCGATGAGCGCCCCGAGCTGCGGCACGAGGGCGGTGAGCAGGACCAGCCCCGCGACGATGAGGAACGCTCCGACGGCCGCCGGCCAGCCCCCGTCGATCCCGGCGCCCGCCCCGCCCGCCGCCCCGGAAGCGGCGAGCAGCGCGGCACCCGGGGCCGACCAGGCCGCGGTGATCGGCATGCGGTACCGCCACGCCAGCACGATGCAGGCGGCGCCCATCGTGAGGCTGAGCGCGAGCAGGCCGCTCGCCGCCTGCGCGTGGTTCGCGCCGACCGCGGCGAGGCCGGTGAGCACGACGGCGAAGGAGCTGGTGAACCCGACGAGCGCGGTCACGACGCCGGCCATGATCGGACGGGAGAGCGGGCTGCGCGGGTGGGCGTGCGGGGCGCTCGCGGTGTCGGCCATGGGGCGAGGCTAGCGGGCGGGCGGCTGCGCCAGGCCCAGTCGGTGCGCGAGCACCACCGCCTGCACGCGGTCGCGGGCGCCGAGCTTCTGCAGGATCCGCGACACGTGCGTCTTCACCGTCGCCTCGCCGATGAACAGCTCCGCGGCGATCTCGGCGTTGCTCCACGCCTCGGCGACGAGGCGCAGCACGTCGCCCTCGCGCTCGGTGAGCGGCTCCGGAAGGTCGGCGCTGGGGAGGGCGGCCGATCCGGTCGCCGGATCCGAGGCGCCCCGGATCGAGGGCGCGGCGGACGTCGTGGGGACCGGGTGGCCGGCGAAGCGCTGCAGCACCCGCCGGGTGACCTCCGGCGCGAGCATGCCGTCGCCGGCGGCCAGCGCCCGCACCGCCGCGACGAGCTCCTCAGGGCCTGCGTTCTTGAGCAGGAATCCGCTCGCGCCGGCGTCCAGCGCGTCGAACAGGTAGTCGTCGCGATCGAAGGTCGTCACGATCGCGATGGAGGCGCGGATCCGCTCATCGGCGCGGATCCGCCGCGTCGCCTCGATGCCGTCCATGTCGGGCATCTGCACGTCCATGGTGATGACGTCGGGCTGCAGAGATCCGGCCAGCGTCACCGCCTCGGATCCGCTCGCCGCCTCCCCCACGACGGCGATGTCGGGCTGCAGATCGAGGATGGTGCGGAACCCCGCCCGGAGCATGGCGTGATCGTCGGCGAGGAGCACGCGGATCGGCGCTGTCACGCGGCTCCCTCCCGGATGCGCGGTTCCTGTGGTCCGTGCGGCTCGTCCGTTCTGTGCGGCTCGTGCGCTCTGTGCGGCTCGCTCGTTCCGTGGGGTCCCTGCGTTCCGTGGGGCTCGTGCGTTCCGTGCGGCTCGCTCGGGTGCGTGACGGCTGTCGCCGGTGCGTCGTCGGCGCGGGGGGCTGGTACGCCGGATGACCGCGAGACCGAACCTGCGTCGCGAGACCAAGGAAACGATCGTCGGTCTCGAGGCGCAGGTTCGGTCTCACGGTCGGACCGGCCAGCGCGGTCCTCACGGTCGGACCGGCCAGCGCGGTCCTCACGGTCGGGCGACTCGGCGACCCCGGCACGATCGGCAGCCCCGGCCAACGGCAGGGTGGCGCGCACGCGGAATCCGCCGGTCGAGCGGGGGACGAGCTCGATCGAGCCCCCCGACGCCGTCGCCCGCTCGCGCATGCCGAGCTGGCCCAGGCCCGGTCGCAGGCCGGTGACGATCCGGCCCGTATTGACCACCTCGAGCTCGACGGAACCCCGCTCGTAGCGGATCCGCACGTCCGCCTCGGCGTCGGGGCCGGCGTGACGCCGTGCGTTCGTGAGCGACTCCTGCGCGATCCGGTACAGGTTCACCGCCGTCACCCGCGGCACCGGCACGGGGTCGCCGATCACCTGCAGACGGGTGGGGAGCCCGGCCGCGGTCGACGCGACGGCGAGGCCGGCGATGTCGTCCACCTCGACCGTCGAGGCGACGTCCTCGCTGTCGCCGGGGTCGCGGAGCGTGTCCAGCAGCTGGTGGAAATCGCGGATCGCGTCCCGTGCCGCGGTCTCGATTCCGGCGACGATCGCGGTCGCGGCCTGGGGATCCTGCGGGATCATCATCCGCGCGGCCCCCGCCTGCACGCCCATCACCGAGACGTGGTGGGCGACGACGTCGTGCAGCTCGCGGGCGATGCGCACGCGGTCCAGGGCCACGGCCTGGGCGGCGCTGAGCGCGCGCTCGCGCTCGAGCTCCGCGGTGCGCTGCTCGAGCGCCGCACGCTGCCGGGCGGCGATCCAGCTGCGTTCGCCGAAGTAATAGGCGCCGCCGAAGTAGAGCACGTTCAGAAGCACCTGCAGCATGAGGAACGCGACGAGGGGCGAGAACATCCCGGCGACGACATCCGCCTTCGCGGCCTGATCGATCGTCTGCCGGTACATCTCGATCACGAGCCACACGGCCATCACGGCCATGATCCCGGCCCGCACGAGGAACGCGCCGCGGCGCGCGTTCATCCATGCCCCGACCGTGTACAGGGCGATGAACATGGCGATGTTGCCCGCATAGATCTCGGGCACGTGCAGCGAGGTCGCCACGATGAACGCGATCGAGACGACGACGGCGACGGGAGCGGGCCAGCGGCGGCGGACCGAGAGCGCCGCCGCGATCACGACGACGTACGGGATGGCGGTCCACAGCTCGCCCTGCTCGGCGCCGTACACCTTCGCGATCGACGACAGGCCCGCACTGAGGATCCCGCCCACGAGCAGGACCGCGGCGAGGAGCAGATCCTGCCGGAGCTCACGGGGTGTCGGCGTGCGGGTGAAGGGCATCCCTCCACCGTAGAGCGGGCGCCGCGCCGCGAACATCCCCCGTACGGCGGACCGGGCGAGGCATGCCGCGGGCACGGTTCCCTGAGCCGCTGGATCGGATCGAACTTGCTCTTGACAAGTAAGCTTGCAAAAAGCAAGCTAAATGTGTCGGATCCTCTCCGGATCCGCGGACAGAGGAGTCACCATGGCCAGCGTCTTCATCAGCCTGCCCGTCACCGATCTGGAGCGCACCAAGGCGTTCTACACGGCGCTCGGCTGCACCATCAATCCCGAGATGTCCGACGAGAACGGCGTCTGCGTCGTCTGGGACGACAACATCTTCTTCATGATGATCACGCGCGAGTTCTTCGCGACCTTCACCGAGAAGCCCATCGTGGATCCGCGGATCTCACTGCAGACGTCCGCCTCGTTCGCCCTCGACTCCCGCGAGGAGGTCGACGCCGCGCTCGCCAGGGGGCTCGCCGCGGGAGGCACCGAGCCCCAGCCCGCCCAGGACTACGGCTTCATGTACTCGCGCGATCTCGACGACCCGGACGGAAACTCGCTCGGCTTCCTGTACATGGTCCCGGGTGGCGCCGAGCAGGAGGCCGATGCGTCGGCCGCCACGGCGTGATGCGGGGGCGCTGACGTGGCCGCACGCAGCTACGGCCAGTACTGCGGCGTGACGACGGCGGTCGAGCTGATCGGGGAGCGCTGGGCGCTGCTCATCGTGCGCGACTTGCTCGTCGGCCCGCGTCGGTACACGGATCTGAAGCAGGGGCTGCCCCGCATCCCGACGAACATCCTGTCCACCCGGCTCAAGGAGCTGCAGGAGGGCGGCGTGGTGCGCCGCGCGCCGCTGCACGGGAGCGGTCTCGTGTACGAGCTCACGCCGTACGGGCGCGCGCTCGAGCCGATCGTGCTCGCGCTGGGGCGCTGGGGGTTCCAGACGATGGGCGATCCCGGCGAGGGAGACGTCGTGACCGCCGACTCGCTCACGATGGCGCTGCGCACCGCGTTCCGACCCGAGCGGTCGAGCGACCTCGACATCGCGCTGCACCTGGGCGACGTGGCCCTGCGGGTGATCGTCGACGCGGGCGTGCTGCAGGTGGCGCAGCTCGCTCCGGCCGCACCGCCGGTGGGGGGAGCCCTGCCGCCCGGCGAGCCGGAGGCGGTGGTCGTCGCAGGACCCGGCATCCGGCGCCTCATCGCCGGGGATGTCTCCCCGGAGCAGGCGGTCGCGCAGGATCTCGTCGCCGTCGTGCGCGGCGATCAGCGGATCCTGGACGCCTTCACGAAGACCTTTCACATCGACCCCCTCGCGGCGTAGCGTCGCCCGGGACAGGACCGCGATCAAGGAGAGAGCACATCATGACCGGACGCATCATCATCGACCTGTTCACCACCGTCGACGGCGTCGCCCAGGCGCCGGGCGGCCCCGAGGAGGACACCAGCGGAGGCTTCCGCTTCGGGGGCTGGCAGGCGACGCTGCCGAGCGAGGCCGTCATGCGCAGCGTGATCCAGGGCATGGAGACGCTCGACGCGCTGCTGCTCGGGCGCCGCACCTACGACATCTTCGCCGGCTACTGGCCGGAGCACACCGCCGGGCCCGAGGGTTTCATCGGGGAGCTGTTCAACCGGGTGCCCAAGTACGTGGCGTCGCGCGACGCCGGCATCCGGCTCGACTGGGAGGGCAGCAGCCGGATCGGCGCCGATCTTCCGGCCGAGCTCGCCGCTCTGCGGGAGAAGCACGAGGACGTGCACGTGATCGGAAGCGTCGACTTCGTGCAGACGCTCCTGGACGAGCAGCTCTACGACGAACTGCAGCTGTGGGTGTATCCCATCGTGCTCGGCCAGGGGAAGAAGGTGTTCCCCGACGGGGCATCCGCGCACAACCTGCGTCTCGTCCACGCCGAGTCGGGCGACGGCGGCACTCTGCTGCTGCGTTATGCGCCGCTTCCCGGGGAGCCCACGACCGGCACGATGTGAGTCCCCGCGCTCCGTTTCCCATTCGTGACCGGAATATCGCGATCACCTCTGTCCAGGGAACCGCGCAGAAACTACAGTCCTCATAACGCGTGGGGACGTTGACCCGAACACCCGCACTCTGGGGAGTGCGGGTGTTCCCATGTCCGGGGGCGATCGCAGGCCTGCCTCTTTCCTGGGAGAACCCTATGACGATAGATTGCATCGACGCCTGGTTCTTCAGGCTCCGACCGCGCCCGACGAAGGGGAGCGGTCGCTGACCCGAGGGGGACCAGGATGACTGCACGTGTGCCCGGACGCCGACGCGGGAAGGCCGCGCTGACCGCGCTGCTCGCCGCGGCGCTGATGTTCACCGGAGTGGGGGCGGCCAGTGCCGCTCCGCCGGCGGGGAGCGGCGCGATCAGCGGGACCGTCACGAGGACCGCGGACGGACTCCCTGCTGCGGGCGTGTACATCACCGTGACGGGCGACCACGGCCACTTCGCCGCCTCGACCGATGACGCCGGTGAGTATCGGATCCCGAATGCGGCGCCGGGGCAGTACACGGTCAACTTCAGCGACCCCCGCCTGGCTCTCGCCCCCCAGTGGTGGGACGGCGCTTCGAGCCCGCAGGCTGCGACGCCGATCACGGTCACCGATGGATCCGAGCTCACCGGCATCGACGCGCAGCTCGACCCGGCCGTGTCGATCCGCGGATCCGTGCTCCTCGACGGCTCGACGGATCTGCGCGGGCACTCGGCGAGCATCGCGGTGATCGCCGAGCAGGACGGCCAGTTCATCGGGATGACGTACGTCCACGCCGACGGGACCTACGGCCTCACGGTCGGCCCGGGCAGCTACACGGTGCGGGTCGAGGGCACAGAAGGCTTCGCCTGGGCCATCGCTCCGCAGTACTACTCGCACGCCGACTCTGCGACGGACGCGACTCCGGTCGTCGTCTCGGGGACCGGCGACACCACGGGCATCGACTTCGACCTGTCCTCGCTCACCGCCGACGTCGCGCTGTCGTCCGCGACGGCGCATCCCGGTGATGCGGTGCGCGTGACGGCATCCGGCTTCGCCACCGGCGAGCCGGTCCAGATCGAGCTGCACTCCGCTCCGGTCGTGCTCGCATCGGTGACTGCCGGGGTCGACGGCACCGTCGACACCACGGTCACGATCCCGGCGGACATCGCGGCGGGCGAGCACCGGATCGTGCTGGTGGGGGCGATGTCGACGCTGACGGGCGGCGCACCCCTCACGGTGACCGCTGTCGCTGCCCCCGGCGGATCGGACGGATCCGGATCGGGGAACGGCTCAGCCGGCACGGGCTCGACCTCGTCGGGCTCCGCCGGTACGCAGCTGGCTGCGACCGGCGCCGACGTCCCGCTCGGCATCGTGGGTCTGGGAATGCTCCTGCTCGTGGCCGGCGCGGTGCTGATGCGCGTCCGCCGCCGGCAGCAGGCCTGATCGGGCTGCGGTCGGGCGTGCCGGGGCCGAGCGGGATTCGCCCGCTCCGGCCCCGCCGTCGCGCGATGGCGCCCACTCGGGTCAGTCCGCGAGCACCCGCTCCAGCACGGCGGCCACTCCGTCCTCGGCGTTCGAGAGGGTGACGTCATCGGCGGCGGCCAGGGCTTCGGGTTCCGCGTTCGCCAGGGCGACGCCGCGACCGGACCATCGCAGCATCTCGACGTCGTTGAGGGCGTCCCCGAAGGAAAGCACCTCGGTGCGATCGATGCCGAGCCGCGTGCACAGTTGCGCGAGGCCGGTGGCCTTGGTGACTCCCTCGGCCATGACCTCCACGAACGGCGCTCCCGACAGGGTCGCCGCGAAGCCGGCCCGGTCCAGGGATCCCAGCACGGCGAAGATCTCCGGCGGGGAGATCGTCGCGTGGCGGATCACGAGTTTCAGGCTCGGTGCCGCCAGCACCTCCGCGAGCGGCACGGCGCCCATGGTGCGCGGATCCCGCTTGTGGTCGCTGAGCGTCGCGACCTCGGCGTAGCCCTCCTGCGCGACGAACACCTCGCCCGCCTCGCGCACGCTCGCGAAGAGCAGCCCATCGATCCGCGCGCCCAGCTCGCGGGCGATCCGCTGCTGCACCGGCACCGCGATCTCCGTGGCGAACAGCTGCTCGTGCGATCCGAGATGGATGCCATAGGCGCCGTTGCCGCACAGGGCCCAGCCGTCGAACCCGGCCTCCTCGGCGATCGCGCGCAGTCCGATCGGCTGCCGCGCCGTCACGGGCACGACGACGATGCCGGCGGTCCGCGCCGCGTCGAGCGCCGCCCGGGTGCGGGCGGTGACGTGTCCAGAAGGATCCAGCAGGGTGCCGTCGAGGTCGGTGGCGACGAGCCGGATCGGCCTCGGAGGGACGGCTCCCTTGCGGGCGCGCGCCGTTTCGTCTCGGTCGCCTTCGGCGTCCTCGCTCGACGACTCCGGGGGGCGGGGATCCGCGGAGTTCACGCGAAGATCATCGGCATGTCGTCGTCCTCGTCGGCGCCCGCCAGATCGAGGTCGACGACCACCGGCACGTGGTCGCTGGGCTGCTCGCCCTTGCGCTCCTCGCGGTGGATCGAGGCGCCCTTCACCGCGTCGGCGAAGGCCGTGGATCCGAGCACGAAGTCGATCCGGATCCCCTCGTTGCGCGGGAACTTGAGCCGCTGGTAGTCCCAGTAGGTGTATCCCTCGGGCAGGAGCGGCCGCACGACGTCGTGCACGCCCGCCGACTCCAGTGCGAAGAAGGCGGCGCGCTCCTCGGGGGAGACGTGCGTGGACTTGCCGACCACGATGTCCGGATCCCCGTTGTCGTGGTCGAACGGGATGATGTTGAAGTCGCCGACGAGGGCGAGCGGCAGACCGGGCTTCGCCTCGAGCTCTGCCGCGGTCGAGGTGCGCAGCGCGTCGAGCCAGTGCAGCTTGTAGGCGAGGTGCGGATCGTCGAGCGAGCGTCCGTTGGGGACGTACAGGCTCCACACCCGCACGCCGTTCACGATCGCGCCGAGCGCCCGGGCCTCGAGCGGCGCGTCGGGGCCCTCATGGCCCTTCGCGAAGCCGGGCATGCCGTCGAACGCCGTGCGGACGTCGGTCATCGGCTCACGGCTCGCGATCGCGACGCCGTTCCACTGGTTCAGGCCGTGCACCTCGACGTGGTAGCCGGCTTCCTCGAAGGGGGCGTAGGGGAACTGCTCCGGCTTGCACTTGATCTCCTGCATCGCGAGCACGTCGATGTCCTCGCGCACGGCGAACTCGACGGTGCGGGCGACGCGGGTGCGGATGGAGTTGACGTTCCAGGTGGCCAGGCGCATGGATCCAGCCTACGGGCGGGCGCGGACACCGCCGACCGTGCGGGGACCGTGCGGGGTGCTTCTGCATCTCGCGGCGCCGGTCCTGCGTACGGCGGGCTCGGCCGGTCGTGCACCGGGGCGGGACGGATCCCCGGGAACGCACGGCGATCGCAGGGATCCGGACCGGATCCGTTTGCATTCCGTAGGGATCGGGTCCGTTCCGCGCACCTGGCGCGCACCGTGGATCCATGGTCATCGAACAGCGAACCACGCCCTCGCAGCATGGCGCCTCCCCGCACGCGCTGCACCGCTCCCGCCCGCACTGGGGCTACCTGTCGCGCTCGGTCAGCCGCTACGGCGTGGTCTCGAGCACCCTCGTGATCTATTCCCCGGACGCCCCCGCACCGGAGCGGTGCCGGGCCGAGCTCTCCCGCGGATACGGCGTCTTCGCGTTCGGCGGCGGCCTGCTCGTCTGGATCGGCTGCGCGGCCGCGGGCATCGCGCCGCTGGCCGCGCTCGTGGCGATCGCGGCCGTCACCGTGCCGGTCGGCATCGTCCTGGCGCGCGGCACCCGCGCGGTGCGCTGTACGGCGGCGACCGTCACCGCGTGCTGCTCGGGGCTCCGCGTCGACGGCGAGGACCGGGATGCGCAGCGCCGGCTCGACGCCCTGGCCGACTCGATCCAGGGCGCCAGCGCCGCCTATCGCGCGGGGGCGCTCGACCGTGAGGGCTTCGAGCGCGTGTGGCGAGCGGTCTACACGCACGCCGCCTGACCGGCACGCGAAGGCGGGACCCCGGATGCGAATGACGAAACGCGGCCCCCGGGAAGGGGCCGCGTTTCGTCTCGCGCGGCCTCGCGGCCTTGCCCGCTCAACGACCTCATGAGGCAGGGGAGCGACGCGGGGATGCGGAAGGTCAGCCGCGCGCGGCCTGCTCGGCCTTCTTCTCGCGGCGCAGACCGTGCAGCAGCGGCTCGGTGTAGCCGCTCGGCTGGGCGGCGCCCTCGGTGATGAGGCGACGGGCCGCGGTGAACGCGATCCCCGGCTCGGCGCCGTCGGCGAAGGCGAGCGGCTCGTAGTTCGGGTCGCCCGCGTTCTGCGCATCCACGACCCCGGCGAGGCGGCGGAGGCTGTCGTCGACCTGCGCCTCGGTGATCACGCCGTGCTGCAGCCAGTTCGCGAGCAGCTGGCTCGAGATGCGCAGGGTGGCGCGGTCCTCCATGAGGCCCACGTCGTGGATGTCCGGCACCTTCGAGACGCCGATGCCCTGGTCGATCCAGCGCACCACGTAGCCGAGGATCGACTGCACGTTGTTGTCGACCTCGGTGGCGACGATCTCCGGGGTGAGGTCGCCCTCGGCGGCGAGCGGCGGAACCAGCAGCCGGTTCAGCGCCTCGTCGTCGACGGGCGGCAGTGCCGCGCGCGCGGCGAACGCGTCGACCTGGTGATAGTGCAGGGCATGCAGCGTCGCTGCGGTCGGCGACGGCACCCAGGCGGTCGATGCGCCGGAGAGCGGGTGCGCGATCTTCTTCTGCAGCATGTCGTGCATGAGATCGGGCTCGGCCCACATGCCCTTGCCGATCTGGGCGTGCCCGGTCAGTCCGGATGCGACGCCGATCGCCACGTTGCGGTCCTCGTACGCCTGCATGAACGGCTGCGCCTTGATGCCGGCCTTCGGGAGGAACGGGCCGGCGTGCAGCGAGGTGTGGATCTCGTCGCCGGTGCGGTCGAGGAAGCCGGTGTTGATGAAGACGACGCGATCGCTCGCGGCGGCGATCGCGGCGGCGAGGTTCGCCGAGGTGCGACGCTCCTCGTCCATGATGCCGACCTTCATGGTCCCGGCCGGAAGGCCCAGCAGCTCCTCGACGCGGCCGAACAGCTCGGCCGCGAACGCGACCTCCTCGGGGCCGTGCATCTTGGGCTTCACGATGTACATGGATCCGGTGCGCGAGTTGCTGCCCTTGTTGGCGCCCTCGAGTTCGGGGAGGGAGCCGAGCGCGGTCATGATCGCATCGACGATGCCCTCGAACACCTCGTCGCCGTTGCGGTCGAGCACGGCCGGGGTGCGCATGAGGTGGCCCACGTTGCGGACGAACAGCGTCGCACGGCCCGGCAGCGTGACCTCTCCGCCGTCTGCCGTGCGGTAGACCCGGTCGGCCGCGAGCGAGCGGGTGAACGTCTTGTCGCCCTTGGTCACGGTCTCGGTGAGGCTGCCGTCCATGAACCCGCGCCAGTTGCGGTAGCCGAGGGCCTTGTCGTCGCCGTCGACGGCGGCGACCGAGTCCTCGAGGTCGAGGATCGCGGTGAGCGCCGACTCCAGGATGATGTCCTGCACGCCCGCGGCGTCGGTGCGGCCGATGGCGCCTGCGCGGTCCACGAGGATCTCCGCGTGCAGTCCGTTCTGCACCAGCAGCACGGTGGCCGGCGCGTCGGCGTCGCCGGTGTAGCCGACGAAGCGGGTCGGATCCGCGAGGCGGCGGTCGCCCGTCGCGGTCGACACGACGAGGCCGTCCGCGTCGACGCGGTAGCCGGTGGCGTCGCGGTGCGATCCCTCGGTCAGCGGCGCGATCTCGTCCAGGAACTCGCGGCCGAACGCGACGACCTCGGCCGCGCGCTTCGGGTTGAACTCGCGGCCGGGCGCCAGCTCGCCCTCGCGGGAGATGGCGTCGGTGCCGTAGAGCGCGTCGTACAGGGATCCCCATCGGGCGTTCGCGGCGTTCAGTGCGAAGCGCGCGTTCAGCAGCGGCACGACCAGCTGCGGGCCGGCCATCGTGGCGATCTCGGGGTCGACGTCCGACGTGGTGACGGCGACCTGCTCCGGCACCGGCACGAGGTAGCCGATCTCGGTGAGGAAGGCGCGGTAGGCGGCCGGGTCCGGCTGGCCGGGGTTCTGCCGGTGGAACTCGTCGATCTGCTGCTGCAGCTCATCGCGCCGGGCGAGCAGCGCGGCGTTGCGCGGCACCAGGTCGTGCACGATCGCACTCGCGCCCGCCCAGAACGCCGTGGCGTCGCGGCCGGAATCGGCAAGGGACGCTTCAGCGAACTCGACGATCGGCGCGGCGACCGACAGGTCAGCGCGGGAGAGGTACGAGGTCATAGTTCCATTCCTTCTGTGCGGGCGCCGAGGCGCTTCAGGGTTTCGAGTGCGATCTCCGCGTCGAGCGCGGGCGGACCGCCGGCGATGCCGAGGCCGCCGACGTGGTCGTCGCCGAAGAAGATCGGCACGCCCCCGTCGATGGTGGTCATGGTGCCGCCCGTGCCGAGCGGAAGGGTCGCCGCGAGCGCGTCGGCGATCTGCCCGGTGCGGCGGCGGATCGACGCGCTGCTCTTCGCCTTGCGCTGCGAGGTCTCGGCGCTGTGCGGGGTGGAGCCGTCGGCCATGCCGTAGGCGATGAGTGTCATCGACGGATCCGCGACGGCGGCGACCGTGGGCAGGCCGCGTTCGGCGCCGATCTCGAGGGCGAGCGCCACGGCGCGGGCGGCCGTCTCGTACGTGATCGTGACGGTCTGTCGGTGCGTGGACATCGGCGTCTCCCTCGGCGTGATTTATCTCGATGTCGAGATTACCTCTCGGAAGGAGATTATCACAATGTGAAGCTTAAGTTCCACATCTTGAAAGAAGGTGCCGCGTCGGTCCCGGATCCTCCCCGCCGCTCACCGCTCGGAGGGATCCGCCGTGCCGACGAGGATGCCCCGCGCCAGCACGTGGAAGTGCCGGTTGAAGCCGAGATAGGCGGGCGTCTCGTCGCCGTCGAGGTCGATCTCCTCGATGTCGAGCGCGTCGACCGTGATGACGTAGCGGTGCACGCCCGTCCCGGCCGGCGGGGCGGCGCCGATGTAGCGCGGCAGGCGCGCCTCGTTCGGCAGCGTGATCGCCTGGGCGGGGAGGGATCCGGGTTCGCCGTCGCCCGCGCCCGCGGGCAGTGAGCGCACGTCGGCCGGGATGTTCGCGACGGCCCAGTGCCAGAAGCCGGATCCGGTCGGCGCGTCCGGGTCGTAGACCGAGAGCGCGAAGCTCTTCGTGCCCGCCGGTGGCTCGCCCCAGACCAGGCCGGGAGACCGGTCGTCCCCGCCGCGCGACTCCGACCACGCCCAGACGGGCAGCGGCCCGTCCGCGTCGAAGTCGGGGCTGGAGAGCTCCAGCGGGGGCACCGGCTTGAGCCGGGCGAGGGCGGCGTACGTGTCGACGTCGAGCATGCGGTCCTCCAGTCGCGGCGGCTCGCATCGCGTCGCTCGCGGTGTCGAGACGGCCACGGCCCATCCTCGCACCGTCGGGGCGGACGCGACCAGGGCGGATCCGCTGTGGTCGTACTCCTGTGGCCGGGGGCCGCCGTCCTAGACTTGAGCCGTGACGCTCAGCACCCCCGAACTCGAAGCAGACCGGCAGGCCCTCATCGGCCTCATCACCGACGAGGCCGTGTTCCACGGAGACTTCACGCTGGCCAGCGGCAAGAAGGCCACGTACTACGTCGACATGCGCCGGCTCACCCTGGACCACCGTGCTGCGCCCGCGATCGGCCGCATCGTGCTCGACCTGATGCAGGGGCTCGAGGGCATCGCGGCCGTGGGCGGCCTGACGCTCGGCGCCGACCCCATCGCCAACGCCGTGATGCACGAGTCGGTGCGCGCCGGATCCCCGGTCGACGCCTTCGTGGTGCGCAAGGAGCCCAAGGACCACGGCCGCGGCCGTCAGATCGAGGGCGCCGACGTCGCCGGCAAGCGCGTGGTCGTCGTCGAGGACACCTCGACCACCGGCGGCTCGCCGCTCAAGGCCGTGGAGGTGCTGCGCGCCGCGGGCGCCGAGCCGGTCGCCGTGATCTCGATCGTCGACCGCAAGACCGGCGCTCAGGCCGCCGTCGAAGCGGCCGGGCTGCAGTGGCTCGCCGCGATCGACCTCGACGACCTCGGGCTCGCGCCGCAGTGACCCGCGATCGTCGCGACATCCGCAGGATCCGGACTCGCGTGCACGACGGATCCGCGGATCCGATCCTGCAGGCATCGCCGCATCCTGCCTCCGTCCCCGCCGCGATGAGGAGCGCCGAATGACCGGATCCGAGGACCCCCGCATCGCCCTGGCCGTCGACGTCGGCGGCACCAAGCTCGAGGCCGCGCTCGTGCGCGCCGACGGGACCGTCGTCGACGGCACCCGCAGTCGCCGCCCGACCGGGCCGGAGGCGACACCCGACTCGCTGCGCGCCGCGATCGGCGAGGTCGTCCGCCACGCGCTCGCCGGCCGTGACGCCGACCACGAGCTGATCGGCGCGGGCATCGGCAGCGCCGGTCCCGTCGACCGCGAACAGGGCACCATCGTCCCCGTGAACATGCCCGGCGCGCACGGGTTCGACCTGCGCGGTGCCGTGCGGGACGCCGCCGCGGCCGCGGTCGGCGCACCGGTGCCGACCGTGCTCGCGCACGATGGCGGCTGCCTCGCGCTCGCCGAGTCGTGGCTCGGCGCCACGCAGGGCGCTGCGGCGTCGCTGTCGATCGTCGTGTCGACGGGCGTCGGCGGCGGCTTCGTGGTCGGCGGGCAATACCTCCCCGGCGCGTCGGGCAACGCCGGCCACCTGGGACAGGTGCACGCCGCCGAGGGGCTCACGGTCGAGCAGGTCGCCTCCGGGCCCGCGAGCGTGGCCTGGGCCCGCACGCAGGGCTGGTCGGGCGAACAGGGCGAGGACCTCGCGCGTGACGCGGCAGTCGGGGACCCGCTCGCACGGGCGGCGATCGAGAGGTCCGCCCGCACCGTCGGCGCGGCGCTCGCCGATGCCTCGACCCTGGTGGATCTGGAGGTGGTCGCGATCGGCGGCGGGTTCTCCCGCGTCTCCGCCGACTACATCGACCTCGTCCAGGCCGCGCTCGTGGCCACCGCCGCGCACGACTACTCCCGGCGCACCCGCGTGGTGCGTTCCGGACTCGGCGACGAGGGGCCGCTCATCGGCGCCGCGGCGCTCGTGCTGCGCTAGGCGCTCGTGCTGCGTCAGGCGCTCGTGCTGCGTCAGGCGCTCGTGCTGCGGTAGCGGGCGGCGCGGGATCGAGCTCCGTTCCCGGGGACGTTGAGCGCGGGATCGAGCTCCGTTCCCGGGGACGTTGAGCGAGGACGCGCAGCGACCGAGACGAAACGCGGTTCTCTGCAAGGGCGCCGCGTTTCGTCTCGCGCGGCCTGCGGCCGTGCTCGCTCAACGACCCCGGGCGCGGGGTGCGGCCGTGCTCGCTCAACGACCCCGGGCGCGGGGTGTGGTCGGCCGGGCTCAGCTCTTCCGCGGCGGGTCGTCCTCATCCCAGGGGCCTTCCCACCAGGCGCCGCGGTCGCGGGCCGAGCCGCCCCGACGGCTGCGAACGAACTGCACGATCCACGCGGCGAGGGTGCCGAGCGCGATCACCAGCGCGACCCAGAGGATCGGGTTCGTGCTCACGGCCGCTTCCCCTCTGCCGCGTCCGCCACGATCTTCGCGATGCGGGCGGCCCTCGTCTCGGGCCGCTTCGCCATCGCGATCTGCGTGAGGCCGAGCTTCTTCACCGACGGCGGGAACGCGTCCCACCCGGCGCGCGCGAGGGGTGCCGCGTCGAGGGCGGCGGCGAGGTCGTCCGGCTCGATGCCGGCTTCCGGGCCGTCGAGCACCGACCAGGCGCCGTTGGCCTTGGCGATCTCGATCGCGCGGATCCCGGCCGCCTCGAGCAGGCCCGCCTCCTCGAGCAGCGCGATCCGGGCCTTGTTCGTCGCGGCCCACCCGCTGGACGCACGGCGCGGCGCGAACCACAGCCCGCCGATGCGCTCGTCGAAGCTGCGCACGGGGCCGTCGATCCACCCGAAGCACAGCGCCTGCAGGATCGCCTCCTCATAGCCGACGTGCACGTCGTCGTTGCCGGGGCGGGGGCGCACCAGCCAGGCGCCGGTCGCCGTCCCGTGGTTCGCGGCGAGCCAGGAGCGCCAGGCGGCGGCGTCCGCGGCGACGACCCGCTCGCCCTCGTCGAGTGCGCCCATGCTCAGTCCCGGGAGGCCTTCGAGGCCTTCTGCGGGATCGTGCGGATCGTCTCGGTGATCCGGGGGAGCAGATCCGCCACCGACTGCACGACCTCGTCCGGACGGAACGGGTACTTCTCGATCTCCGCCGTGTCGCTGATCCCGGTCAGCACGAGCACCGTGTGCAGGCCCGCCTCGATGCCCGCCACCACGTCGGTGTCCATGCGGTCGCCGATCATGCCGGTGCGCTTGGAATGGGCGCCGATCTTGTTCAGCGCCGAGCGGAACATCATCGGGTTCGGCTTGCCGACCACATACGGATCCCGCCCGGTCGCCTTGGTGATGAGGGCGGCGATCGCCCCGGTGGCGGGCAGCGGCCCGTCGGCGCTCGGCCCCGTGGCATCGGGGTTGGTGACGATGAAGCGCGCACCGCCGTCGATCAGGCGGATCGCCTTGGTGATCGCCTCGAACGAGTAGTTGCGCGTCTCGCCGACCACGACGAAGTCGGGGTTCGTCTCGGTCATGATGAAGCCCGCGTCGTGGAGGGCCGTGAGGATCCCGGCCTCTCCGATCACGAACGCGGATCCGCCGGGGAGCTGCTGCTTCAGGAAGTCGGCCGTCGCGAGCGCGGAGGTCCAGATCCGCTCCTCCGGCACGTTCAGCCCGCTCGTGCGCAGCCGCGCGGACAGGTCTCGCGCGGTGAAGATCGAGTTGTTGGTCAGCACGAGGTAGGGGATTCCGCTGCTCTCCCAGTTGGCGAGCAGCTCGGACGCACCGGGGATGGCGTCGTTCTCGTGCACAAGCACACCGTCCATGTCGGTGAGCCAGCATTCGATGTCGTCGCGTTGTGCCATGCGCCCAGCCTAGAACCCGCGGGTTACGGGCGGATGACGGCGCCGCCCACCGCCGAACTCAGGTCGGATCTGCGGGGGAGGGCCGGAGCCGGCTCCGTTCGCCCCCTCGGACGGGATCCGGCCTGAGTTCGGCGGGCGGAGCTCTGGCGCCGTCGACCCCGAAGCCGGCGTCAGGCCGACAGCCAGACGGCGTCGGCGCCGTCCGTCGGGAGCTCGACCTCGGCGCCGTCGATCCTCAGTCCCTCGGCGGTCACCGTGACCTCGCCGCCGATCACCAGACCGGCCGACTCCAGGGAGCGCAGCAGCTCGGGATCCCGGTCGTCCACCCGCAGCACCCGGCCGGTGTGGCCGGCGGCGGCATCGGCGAGCAGGACGAACGGCTCGCGCTCGATGCGGCCGTCCGCACCGGGGATCGCGTCGCCGTGCGGGTCGAAACGCGGCCTGCCGAGTCGGGCGTCGATGCCCTCCAGCAGCCGGTCGCTGATGGTGTGCTCGAGCACCTCGGCCTCGTCGTGCACCTCGTCCCACGCGTAGCCGAACTCCCGCACGAGCCAGGTCTCGATGAGGCGGTGCCGTCGGATGATCGCGAGAGCCCGCTGCTCCCCGTCGTCGGTGAGGCGCACGGCTCCATAGGGCACGTGCGAGACGAGGCCCGACGCGGCGAGCTTCTTCACCATCTCGGTGACGCTGGACGGGGCGATGCCGAGCTTGGCGGCGAGCTGCGACGGCGTGATCGGCGCCGGCTGCCATTCGGTGTGCGCGAACACCGTCTTGAGGTAGTCGTCGGCCGCGGGGGATGCCACGGATCCAGCCTAACCTCTCCGCCTCGTCGTCCTCCTTCGAGTCGTCTCCCTGGGCACGGTCCATAGGTCGTCCTCAGGGGGACGACTCGGAGAGCGGGGGTCAGTGGCCGAGGGAGGACAGCACGGAGAACGCCGCCTGGCCTGCGAAGAACATCACGATGAAGCCCGCGGCCGCGCCCAGCAGCGAGAGGCGGCCGTCGAATCCCTCGACGCCGCGCATGCCGATCGCCCTGGCGCGGAACGCCAGGATCAGGGTGAGCGCGCCGAGCGCGAGCTGAACCCAGGGGCTGCCGACCGGCATCAGCTTCGGCACGGCGATCAGGAGCACCCCGAGAGCGGCGGTGACGAGCGACGCCCAGGTGCAGATCCGCACGGCGCGACGCGCGGCGGCCTGCGCTTCGGCCTTCTCTGCGGCGCGCTGCGCGGCGGACGGGCGGCGGGATCGGGCCATGCTCCGAGCCTACCCGCGGCGGCTGTGCTCCCCATGCGGGCCGGATCCTCCTTCCGGTGGATCCGGTGGCCGTGCGGGATCCGGTGGGCGTGCGGGATCCGGTGGGCGTGCGGGATCCGGGGTGCTGACCGCGAGACCGAACCTGCGCCCCGAGACCGCGCGATTCATCGTCGGTCTCGGGACGCAGGTTCGGTCTCGCGGGAATGGCGAACCGGGCGCGGCGCGGCGGCCGGGCGCGGCGGCCGAGCGCGGCGGCCGGGCGCGGCGGCCGGGCGAGCGGTCCCCGACGAGCCGGGCGCGGGCGGCGGGAGCGCGAAACGGGTCAGGATCCGGTCAGCAGCAGCCAGAGCAGCACCGCGTTGAGCGCGATGAGCAGGGTCACCGCCACGATGCCGGCGACGGTGGTCCACGGCCGGTTGGCGTAGGTCCCCAGGATCCGTCGCCGGGCGGTGAGCGCGACGAGCGGGATGAGGGCGAAGGGGATCCCGAACGACAGCGCCACCTGGCTGAGCACGAGAGCGAACGTGGGGTCGACGCCGAGCCCGAGGATGACGAGCGCCGGGATGAGGGTGATCAGGCGGCGCACGGGCATTGCGATGCGCACCCGCAGCAGGCCGTGCATGATCTCCGCGCCCGCATAGGCCCCCACCGCCGTCGAGGCGAGGCCCGAGGCGAGCAGCCCGACGGCGAAGAGGGTGCCGATGAGCGGGCCGAGCTGCGCGCTGATCGCGGCATGGGCGCCCTCGAGCGAGTCGGTGCCCTCGACTCCCGGCAGCGTGGCTGCCGCGAGCAGCAGCATCCCCAGGTTCACGGCGCCGGCGACGACCATCGCGAGGGTGACGTCCCACCGGGTCACGGCGAGAAGCCGTGCGACCGGGGTGCGCGGGGCGGACGGCGACGTCGCGACGGACGTGGTTCCGGCGGAGGGGGCGGCCGGCGCGCCGAAGCGATCGCGGGCGAGGGCGGAGTGCGCGTAGATCGCGTGCGGCATGATCGTCGCGCCGAGGATCGAGGCGGCCAGCAGCACGGATCCGGAATCGGTGAACCGCGGCGTCAGGCCGCCGAGGGCTGCGGCGGGATCCGGCGGGGCGACCAGGAGGCCGGCGAGGAACCCCACGGTGACCACGGCGAGGAGGCCGATCACGACGAACTCGAAGGGGCGTGCGCCGCGTCTGCCCTGCACCGCGAGCAGCGCCATCGACACGGCGCCGGTGATCAGTCCGCCGAGCAGCAGCGGGAGGCCGAACAGCAGCTGCAGCGCGACGGCGCCGCCGATGACCTCGGCGATGTCGGTCGCCATGGCGACGAGCTCGGCCTGCAGCCAGTACGCACGGCGGGCGAAGCGGTTGCGCAGACCGTCGCCGAGCAGCTCGGGAAGGCTGCGGCCGGTGACGACGCCGAGCTTCGCCGAGAGGTACTGCACGAGCCAGGCGATCACGTTCGCGACGACGACCACCCACACCAGCAGGTAGCCGTAGCCCGCGCCCGCCGTCATGTTGCTCGCGACGTTGCCCGGATCCACGTAGGCGACTCCGGCGACGAGTGCCGGTCCGAGCAGGGCCACGCCGCGTGCGGAAGCGGGCGCACCGGCGCGCCCGCTCGGCGGCGCGTCGATCACGGTCGTTTTAGGCACACCGAAAACCTATCCCATATTTAGGCGAACCGAAATATCTGATTCTCCGCGGCAACCCCGCGGCGACGGCACCCGCCGCCGCGGACGGGCGGGTGCCGTCGCCGGATACGCTGGCGGGATGCAGGATCCCGAGCCCGTCGCCGAACCCGAGCTCGATCCTCCGCACGGCGTCGGGCCGTGGGAGGGGGAGTGGCCCTCGGACGACCGCTTCGACCCCGAGCTGCTGGCGCACGGCGACCGGCGCAATGTCGTCGACGGATACCGGTACTGGCGCATGGAGGCGATCGTCGCCGACCTCGATAAGCGCCGGCACGGCTTCCACGTCGCGATCGAGAACTGGCAGCACGACATGAACATCGGGTCGATCGTGCGCAGCGCCAACGCGTTCCTCGCCGACACCGTGCACATCATCGGCCGCCGCCGCTGGAACCGCCGTGGCGCGATGGTGACCGATCGCTACCAGCACGTGGTCCATCACGAGACCGTGGCCGAGTTCGCCGAATGGGCGCGGGCGGAGCGGATCCCGATCATCGCCGTCGACAACCTCGACGGCGCGCTCCCCGTCGATCAGGCGGAGCTGCCGGAACGCTGCGTGCTGCTGTTCGGCGCGGAGGGCCCCGGGCTCTCGGACGAGGCGCTCTCCGCCGCCTCCGGGCACGTCGAGATCACCCAGTACGGGTCCACCCGCTCGATCAACGCCGGAGCTGCGGCGGCGATCATCATGCACGAGTGGTGCCGGAGGCACGCGGGCTGACCGGCACCGGCGGAGAGCTCGATGAAGAGGTGCGCTCAGTCGCGGTCGACGCCGAAGGTGTGCTTCATCAGGGCGCTCACGTCGCGGTCGACGGTGCGGACCTCGGTGCGCAGGCTCGCGAGCTCTCCCTTGAGATCCGTGCGCAGCTCGGCGAGCTCGCCGCGGAACTCTGCTCTGAGCCCCCCGATCTCGCCGGTCATCTCGGCGCGCAGTCCGCCGATCTCCGTGCGCAGGACGCGCGTGAACATCGAGGTCACGACGGCGATCATCCCGAACATGCCGGTCGCGAACACACCGATCAATGTCCACACCTGCGGTTCGTTCATGGTCAGCACCCCTCCAGTGTCTCCCGGATCCGATCAGCGTGCCAGGATCCGAGGCCCCTCCGTGGACGGATCCGGATCCTGTGCACACTCCGCCGTTCACCGCACCTGTGCGGATCGGGAGCGCGCTCAGACGGCGAGGGAGAGCCAGCGTCCGGTGCGCACGCGGAGGCCGAGCGTGACCAGGCGCGCGCACAGGTAGACGCCGAAGAAGGCGACGGCGAGCCAGACCAGCCCGGCGACACCGGAGACCCCGGTCGCGGCGATGATCGCGAGCGCGGGTAGGAAGGGGACGAGGTTCAGTCCGCCTGCGAGGGCGAGGTACCGCGCGTCGCCCGCTCCCATGAGCACTCCGTCGAGCACGAAGACGACGCCCGCGATCGGCTGGGCGATGGCGAGCACGATCAGCGCCGGCTGGATGAGTGCGGCGAGGTGCGGGTCGCCGGTGAAGGCGAGGCCGATGACGGCCGACAGGGCGGCGATGAGCGCGCCGACGATCACCCCGAACCAGGCGCCCCACGCGACGGTGCGGGCCAGCACGTGCCGTGCGCCGTTCGGATCCAAGGCTCCCAGGCTCTTGCCGATGAGGGCCTGCGCGGCGATCGCGAGAGCGTCGAGGGCGAACGCCGCGGCGGAGAACACCGTGAACACGACCTGCCAGCCGGCGAGCTCGCGCGTGCCGATGCCCGTCGCGACGGCCACGGTCGCGAGCAGCGCGACGCGCAGGCTCACGGTGCGCAGGAACAGCCACCCGCCGGAGCGCGCGGATCCGCGGATCCCGCTCAGCTCGGGGGAGATCGACGCGTCGTGACGGCGGGCGAGGCGGCCGATCACGAGCACGTAGACGCCGACCATGCCCCACTGGGCGACGACCGTGCCGAACGCGGATCCGGCGATGCCCCAGCCGAAGCCGTAGATGAACAGGGCGTTCAGCAGCGCGTTCGCCGCGAAGCCGATGCCGGCGATCCACAGCGGGGTCATCGTGTCCTGCATCCCGCGCAGCAGCCCGGTCGCGGCATAGACGACGAGCATGGCGGGCAGCCCCCACATCGAGGGCACGAGGTACGCGCTCGCCTGCGCGGCGACAGCGGGACTCGCGCCGAAGAGCGGGATCACGGCGGGGGTCAGCAGCGAGCCGATCACCGCGAGCACCGCGCCGAGACCCAGGGCGAGCCACATCCCGTCGATGCCGACCGACACCGCATCGCCGTGCTCGCCCGCCCCGAACCGTCGTGCCACCGCGGGGGTCGTCGAGTAGGCGAGGAAGATCATCAGGCCGACGATGGTCTGCAGGATCGCCGAGGCGATGCCGAGTCCGGCGAGCGGGGTCGTGCCCAGGTGTCCGACCAGCGCCGCGTCGACCATGAGGAACGCGGGCTCCGCGACGAGCGCGCCCAGCGCAGGAACCGCGAGCCGGACGATCTCGCGGTTCAGGCTCGGCGCCGCGCTCGGGGTCTCGCTCGGGATCGGGGAGGGCACCGTACGAGCCTAGGGGTGCGTGCGGACATCCCGGCCGTCCGGCGATCTCTCCTCCCGGCCCCCGGCCGCCGCCCGCCGGCCGACGTTAGGCTGAGAGCACCCGAGGTCCGACGAGAACCGGAGGAACCCATGGCCGACGACGAACAGAGACGCCGCTCGCACGCCGAGCGCCTGCTGAGCGCCACGCCTGCCGAGTCGACGGCCCCGCCGTCCACGTTGAACGCGGAGACGATGCCCGCGATCGTCGAGACCGCGATCCAGGTCGCGATCCGGCAGGGGCAGTTCGACGATCTGCCCGGCGCGGGCAAGCCCATCCCCGGACTCGGCGCCCACCACGATCCGGACTGGTGGATCCGGCGGAAGATCGAGCGCGAGAACCTCACCGGCCTCGGCCCGCCTGCGCTCATGCTCCGCGTGGAGGACCGCGAGCTCGATGCCCAGCTCGACGGGCTGCGCCGGGAGGTCGATGTCCGCGCCGTGCTGGAGGACTTCAACCGCAGGGTCATCGAGGCCCGGCGCCAGCTGCTGGGCGGCCCGCCCGTGGTGACGAGGCCGCGCGACGTCGACGCCGAGATCGCCGCGTGGCGGCAGCGCCGAGAGGTCGCGGTGGCCGCCGCGCCCGCCGCCGTCGCGGAGCCGAAGAAGCGCTGGTTCCGCCGCTAGACGACGGGCGGTGTCCTACCGAGCCCCCGCGCCTTGCGCCGGCGTTCCCACAGCCACACCACCCCGAGCCGCCCCGACCAGGGCAGGGCCAGCACGATGGCCGAGAGCAGCACCATCGCGGGGTACTGCGCGATGAGCTGATCCGACGACCAGTAGAGCATCAGCGTGGCGATGGATCCGAGCGCGGCGATCGTGGTCGTCACCCGGCCGAGCCCGAGCACGAGCAGGATCCCGAGCGCGATCTCGAGGGCCGGGATCGCGACCCCGAACAGTCCCGGCGCGGCCTGCATGAGTGCCCCGAGCGGGCGGAAGAAGAACGGGATCCGGGAGTTGCCGGCGGCGCCCTGGGCGACGAGGAGGATGTCGGCGGATCCGAATCCGGCCCGGTACTTCAGCACCCCCTCGCCGAGCCACAGCACCCCCGTCGCCACCCGGGCCAGGGCTCCGGCGAGAGCGACGACGAGCATCCCGCGGGCGGGGGCGGCGGGTCGCACGGAGGCCCGCGCGGCACGGGCCCCGGCGGCGGTCATGACAGCGCGGCGGCCCCGAACACCGCCTTGGCCTTGTCGCAGTGGATGACGACGTCCTTGTACATCGACGGGTCGACGCCGTTCAGCGGGAACGTCTGCGAGTCCTTGTCGAAGGCCACGGCGTCGATCTGCTTCCCGGCGGAGACCGCCGCCTCATCGGTGCCGTTCGTGAGGTAGACGTGCAGATCGGGGCCCTCGTCGGAGGAGAACCCGCTGAGGACCAGCTCGGATCCCGACACGGTGACCGTGCCCTTCACCGCCTTGCCGTTGAGCCCCATGAAGGTCCCGGTCATCGACGGGTGATCCATCGGCGACGACGACGCCATCGGAGACGAGCTCGACATGGTGTCGGCCGAGGGGGAGGATCCGGCCGGGGTCGAGCTGCAGCCGGCGAGGGTCAGTCCGAGGGCGAGGACGGCCACGCCGATCGAGGAGGGGACGAGTGCGGACCTGCGCATGATTGCTCCATTCCTGGGGAAGCGCCGACGACGAGGTCGCCGCCGGTCGTGAACGGATCCGACGCTAGGCACCGAGAACCGAGCGCAGGGGAGTTCTTTCGAGGACGTAAGGATCTCGGATCCGCATCCCGGGGCGGGGATAGCCTCGGTGCATGGAGACGCCGGGAACCTCTGTGCCCCGGGTGGCGCTCGTCGAGGACGATCCCACCGTGCGGGTGGCGGTCGAGCGCTACCTCGGCGCGAACGGCTACCTCGTCGACGCGTTCGGCGACGGGGTGTCGGCGCAGCGCGCGGTGCGCGCGGATCCGCCCGACGTGCTCATCGTCGACCGCATGCTGCCGGGGATCAGCGGGGACGAGCTGGCGCGCGACGTGAGGGCCCGCTCGGCGGTGCCGATCATCATGCTGACCGCGCTCGGCGAGGTCGAGCAGCGCATCGCCGGGCTGGAGAACGGCGCCGACGACTACCTCGTGAAGCCCTTCGCGCTGCGCGAGCTGCTGCTGCGGGTGGACGCGCTGCTGCGCCGCTCCCGTGCCGCGGCAGCCCCGACCCGGGAGATCGTGCGTGGCGCCTTCCGGCTGGATCCCGCCCGCAGACGCGTGCACGTGCGCGGAGACGAGGTGCTGCTCGCCGCGCGCGAGTACGAACTGCTCGCGTACCTCGTGCAGCACGACGGCGAGGTGCTCTCGAGGGACGACATCCTGCGCGAGGTCTGGGGCTGGTCCTTCGGCGAAGGGTCGACGGTCACGGTGCACGTGCGGCGGCTGCGCGAGAAGATCGAGCGCGATCCGCGTCGGCCTGCGCATCTGCTCACCGAGTGGGGTGCGGGGTACCGGTTCTCGGCCGACGGATCCGGAGCATGACGATGATGCCGCTCGGCGCGCTGGATGTGCTGCTCATCGTGCTGACCGCGCTGGGATGCGCCGCGGTCGTGACGCTCGTCGCCGTGCTGGTGCTGCGTCGCGCGCGGGGTGCGGGGCTCACATTCCGGCTGGTCGTGGTCGGAGCCGCCTCGGTGCTCGCCCTCGCGACCGGCGTGCTCGCGATCTCCGCAGAGATGTACCTCTCGGTGCACGACTTCACGGTGCTGGTGTGGGTGCTCGGCGCCGCCCTGCTGTGCGCGCTCGCGACGGCGTGGATCACCGCGAGAGCGGCGCGCAGCTCGGTGCAGGAGCTCACGGCCGCGGTGCGCCGGGTCGGCGACGGCGACGTCGTCGACGGCGGGGCGAGCGGCTGGCGCGAGTTCGACGACCTCTCTGCCGAGCTCGCCGAGGTCTCCGCGAAGCTCAGCGATGCGCGCGCCGAACTGGAGCGACTCGACTCCGACCGCCGCCGGTTCCTCGCGTGGATCTCGCACGACCTGCGCACGCCGCTCACCGCGATCCGCGCGCTCGCGGAGTCCGCCGAGGCGGGTCTCGCGGACCCGGCCGCTCTGCCCGGCCAGGTGCGAGCACAGGCCGACACCCTGGGGCGGATGGTGGACGACCTGTTCGAGCTCTCGCGCATCACGTCCGGCAGCCTCCGACTGCGCACGGAGCAGGTCGAACTGCTCGACGTGGTCTCCGACGCGGTCGCCGACGTCAGCGCCGCCGCCGGGCAGCACGGTGTGCGGATCGTGCAGCAGGGGATCGAGGGGCATGTGCTGTGGGCCGATCCGCATCAGCTCACGCGCGTGATCGTCAACCTGCTCACGAACGCGGTGCGTCATGCACCGGACGCATCCGAGATCCTCGTCTTCGCGGAGTCGCCGTCGCCGCACCGGCTCGTGCTCGCCGTGCTCGATCACGGCAGCGGCGTGGCCGTGGAGGATCTGGACCGCATGTTCGAGGTCGGCTGGCGCTCGGATCCGTCCCGCAGCGCCGGCGCCGCGCCCGACGCGGTCGCCTCGGGTGCGGGCCTGGGCCTCGCGATCGCCCGAGGGCTCGCGCGGGCGCACGGCGGGGACGTGGTCGCCGAGCACACGGACGCCGGCTTCTGCCTGAAGGTGACGCTGCCGATGGGGGACGCGGGCGAGGTCTGAGGGTCCGGCCTTCGAGGCGTGTCCCGCCCTTTCCCTGTCCGGCCTGTCTCCTACCCGGGTGGTGCGAGGGCATCGGCGGGCGTCCGATGCAGGGCGTCGGTGGGGCCGCCCCTGGTGCGTGGCCGGAACCAGGTGCCGGCGGGGTCCCACCAGTGCGGTCCGCGTAGCTCGGGGACGCCACGGCGCATTCGGATCTGCTAGCCGGAGGTCGCGAGCGTACGGTGGTGCTGTCAGCAGAGGGCGACGCCGTTGCTGGCATGGGTGGGGCCGCCGGCGGCGTGCTCCTGGACGTGGTGGATCTCGCACCAGGTGGCGGGGGTATGGCAGCCGGGGATGAGGCATTCCCGGTCGCGGAGCACGATCGCACGGCGCTGGAGGGCGGTGAAGACACGAGCGGTGGTGCCGATCGACACGATCTGGCCGTGCTCGTCGAACAGCACCCGTTGGATGCCCCCGGCGCACGCGGTGTGTCGGGCCACGCTGAGGGGGACGTCGATGGCAGAGCCCTCGAGGAACGCCCGCCGCGAGCCGGTCGCGTAGTCCTTCGCGGTCACGGAGACGACCAGGGTGGGTGCGGCGCCGCCGAGGGCGGGCACGCCGGGCCGGCCGGCCGCGATGTTCAGGATCGCCGCGAGATTGTCGTGATCGCGTTGAGCACGAGTGCGGGTGTCGGCAGGAGCGGCCGGGCCCCCGGGGAACGGCGATGCGTCGGGCGCCTCGGTGTCGTCGACGAACCGGACCCCGGCGCGCGCCCCGTCGCCGGTGGGGTCGAGGCGGCCGGTGAGGTCGGCGGCGCTCGGGGCGGCCGGGTTGTTGAACGCGTCGAACAGCCGCTCGAGCACGGCCGCGACCTCGGGCAGCAGCCCGCCGCGGACCGGCCGCACTCCGTCGCGGAGCCGGCCGATCGTGATCCCCCGGTTGCGCTCCGCCCTGCGATCCTCGGGTTCCGCCCCGTCCGGATCGAGCGCGAGCATCAGAGCCCGCGCGTGATGCGCGAGCTCGTCCGTCGACGGCGCCGGTCCCGGGCGACCATGCTCATCGGGCAGGTCTGCTCCGCGGGCCATGGCGGCGAGGATCTCGTCGACCGCGTCCCGCATCTGCCCGTCGATCCTGTTCCCGGACCGCTCGACCGGCCCGACCGCGGCGAGCAGCCCCGTCACCGAGAGGTCCCCGTCCCTAAGGGCCCGCCCCAGCGCCTCGAACCGGGCGGCCGCGTGCTGCCCGGACGAGAGCAGCAGGTCACGCCTCACCGCGTCCGCAGCGTGCAGGTACCGGCGGGCCGTGCCGACATCCACCCGCAGAGCCCGCCGGAGCAGCTCGGTCACGTTCGCGCAGCCGGCCGCGTGCTGATCCCCGAGGAAGCGGAACCCAGATCCCGCTCGGCTGCGCGAGCAGCGACCGTCGTGATCCCCGCGTCCATCAGTCGCTGCACGCGGCCGCAGGCCTGCAGGATCCGGATCGCCTCCGCATCATCGATCCCCTCGAACTGCCCCACGACCTCGTCGGACGCGCACATGCCCCGCAACAGGTGCTCGACCTGCTCCAGAACCTCACGCGTCGTGGATGTCATACCCCCATGAAACCGCGGACCACCGACATTCCCACCCCAGATCAGGAGCAAGAACTGTTGCTGTGGAGAACTCTCTTGGACCCCCTTCTGTGCAGGACGAAGAGCGTCGGCTCCCCGAGTCCAGGAGCCGTGCACCACGGATGCTCGGCCGGGCCCTGCGCCCGGAACGCCGCTCTCGGGATCCTCCTGAGCCGGCGCGCGTTCGCCCACGGCGTCGGGCGATCCGTCGAGCTTGTCGGAGTGCCCGCATAGGCTGATCCCCATGACCGACGTTCTCCCCTCCGGCCTCGCCATCGGCGATTTCGACCCCGCGATCCGCCCCCAGGACGACCTCTACCGGCACGTCAACCACACCTTCCTCGAGAACACCGAGATCCCCGCCGACAAGGCGCGCTGGGGCTCGTTCCACCTGCTCGCGGATCAGGCGGAGAAAGACGTCCGCGCCATCATCGAGGAGGCGCAGACCGCCGACGAGGGCACCGAGGCCCGCAAGATCGGCGACCTGTTCGCGAGCTTCATGGACACCGAGCGCATCGCCGCGCTCGGCACCGCGCCGCTGAAGGAGCCGCTGGCGGCCGTCGATGCCATCACGACGATCGGCGAGTTCCTCGCGACCGTCGGGTCCCTCGACCGCCAGGGCATCGCCGCGCTCATCGGGGTCTTCGTGGAGCCGGATCCGGGCAACCCCGAGCGCTACGTGCCGTTCGCCGTGCAGGCGGGCCTCTCCTTGCCCGACGAGAGCTACTACCGCCTCGACAGCTTCGAGGGCACCCGTGCCGCCTACCGGGCGCACCTGGAGCGGATCCTCGCTCTCGCCGGCGTCACCGATGCCACGGACCAGGCCGAGCGCGCATTCGGGCTCGAGCACGAGATCGCCGGCCACCACTGGGACAACGTCGAGAGCCGCGACGCCGTCAAGACCTACAACCTGAAGACGTGGGACGAGCTGCAGGAGCTCGCCGGGGTCGACCTGGCGCCCTGGCGGGACGCGGTCGCGGGCCCGGCCGGACCCGCGGCCTTCGACGAGGTCGTCGCCTACCAGCCGAGCTTCTTCTCGGGCCTCGGATCCCTGCTCGTCGCGGACCGCCTCGACGACTGGAAGGCCTGGCTGCGGGCCAAGGTCGTGCACGGCCTCGCCGCGTACCTCACGGACGACATCGTGCAGGAGAACTTCTCGTTCTACGGCACCGAGCTCACCGGCGTGCCGACGATCCGCGAGCGCTGGAAGCGCGGCGTCTCGCTCGTCGAGGGCTCGCTCGGCGACGCGGTCGGCAAGGTCTACGTCGAGCGGCACTACCCGCCGTCCGCCCAGGCGGCGATGGACGAGCTCATCGGCAACCTGCTCGAGGCGTACCGCCAGTCGATCACGACGCTCGAGTGGATGAGCCCGGCCACGCGCGAGAAGGCGCTGGCGAAGCTCGACACCTTCACCCCGAAGATCGGCCACCCGAAGACCTGGCGCGACTACTCCGCGGTGGTCATCGACGCGGGCGACCTCGTGGGCAACGCCGGTCGCGCGGGGCGGTTCGAGCACGACCGCCAGCTCGGCAAGGTGGGCAAGCCCATCGACCGCGACGAGTGGTTCATGCCCCCGCAGATGGTGAACGCGTACTACAACCCGCTCATGAACGAGATCGTGTTCCCGGCGGCGATCCTGCAGTACCCGTTCTTCGACGCCGGCCGCGACGCCGCCGCGAACTACGGCGGGATCGGATCCGTGATCGGCCACGAGATCGGCCACGGCTTCGACGACCAGGGCAGCCGCTACGACGGAGACGGCAAGCTGCAGGACTGGTGGACGGACGAGGATCGCGCCGCCTTCGAGGAGCGCACCGCATCGCTCATCGCGCAGTACGACGCCCTCGTGCCCGAGGGGCTGGGCGCCGAGCACCACGTGAACGGCGCGCTCACGATCGGTGAGAACATCGGCGACCTCGGCGGCCTCGGCATCGCGCTCAAGGCCTACGAGATCGCGCTCGGCGGTGCCGAGGCCCCGGTCATCGACGGCTACACGGGCGTGCAGCGCCTGCTGCTGAGCTGGGGCCAGGTCTGGCAGCAGAAGAGCCGGGAGGCCGAGACGATCCGCCTGCTCACGATCGACCCGCACTCGCCGAACGAGTTCCGCTGCAACCAGATCCTTCGCAACATCGACGCGTTCTACGACGCGTTCGGGGTGGCGGAAGGCGACCGGCTGTGGCTCGCCCCCGAGGAGCGCGTCACGATCTGGTGACGCTCGTCGTTCGCGATGCCCTCGTGGGGTCGTTGAGCGAGCACGCCGGAGGCGACCGAGACGAAACGCGGCGTCCTCGACGGAACCGCGTTTCGTCTCGGTCGACCGCCGCCCGTGGGTGCGGCCCCGGGGGGATCGGCACCGGCGATCGTCACGCGGGCCCGCCGCGTTAGGCTCGCCCCATGATCCCCGCAGACTGGACCCCGCACCGCCGTGAGGACGGCGAACTGCTCGGGTGGATCCGTCCCGAGGGCGCCGATTGGCTCGCCGTCGACGTGCTCGGGCGCGAGCTCACCGGAGAGATCGACTGGCTCGACGCCGAGGCGGCGCTGGAAGAGCACGGGATCCGCTGGCTGGCTGATCCGTGGATCCTCGAGGGGGAGGGCGAGGGCCCGCTCCGCGTGCAGATCGTGGAGGTCGTCCCGGAGGGCGACGGGCGGATCACCGTCAAGGTCGACGACTTCGGCGACATGCAGCGCCCGCCGACCCGGCGCTATGCCCTGGGCTGGCCGCTGCCGTCGCGGCTGCGTCCGCTCGGCCCCGGGGATCCGGACGGCCGCACGATCGCACGCTGACCGACGCTCCGACGGTGCGCTGACGCGCCGACCGCACGCCGACCGCTCGCGCCCACCGCCACGGTCGCCCGCGCAGGTCCCGGCCCGTACCGCGCCCCGGGCCGACGGGCACTCGTCGGATCGGGGTGCGAGGATCGCGTGCCGGCGCCCGCGTCACCTCGACGGCCCTGCGTACTCCTTTCCTTTCGGGGACGGTGGCGAATCCCGCCACCGCGAACGAGAACTGGGGAGTAGCAGCATGGAACAGAAGGACAGCGCGCACGTCGCGGGCGCAGGCCTGTCGCGCCGCACGATCGTCAAGGGCGCAGCATGGTCGCTGCCCGTCATCGCGGTCGCGGTCGCCGCACCCGCCTTCGCCGCGTCGAACGGCACCGAGATCAACCCGGGCAGCACGCCCGTCCCGACGGGCGTGTGCACACCCGTCGGGAACATCCGCTTCGCGCTGACGAAGAACGGGGCCCCGGTGGCGAACCAGGCGATCATCGTCACCCTGCCGCCCGCGGCGCCCGCGGGGCAGTCCTCGTTCCACTGGAGCGACGGCACCACCGCGCCGAAGACCCTCCTGTCGGATGCCAACGGCATCGTCGACCTCACGAGCCTCATCGTCACCAGCTCCACCCCCGGCACCTACGACGTCGTCGGTCAGATCGCTCCGAACGGCCCGACGGCGAGCATCCCCGTCATGGTCTCGGGGCTGTGGATGGGCGCCCTGACCCAGGGCTACGGCGGTACCGGGATCCACGCGGTCTTCACCAGCACTCCGGCGGATCCCGGCAACCCGGGCACTCCCGACTACTTCTCCTACTGCGTCGAGCACGACGTTCCGGCGAAGTCGGACATGGCGGCGACGGCCGGCGGCCTCGGCACCTACCTGGGCAGTAACTACCTCACGGGCAGTGCCGACATCTACAGCAAGGTGCTCTGGATCATCCAGAACAGCTACCCGGGGATCACCCTCAGCGCGTTCTCCGCGGCCGTGGCGGCATGGGCGCCCGGCGCGGGACACCCGTTCACCGCCCCGCTGAGCGCCGACGACGCGATCGAGGCCACCCAGTACGCGATCTGGCGGTACACCGACCTCACCTTCGACGCGGCGTGGAACTTCGAGACGCCGAACTCGGAGGCCGCTTACTGGTACCTCCTCGCCCAGATCAACGCGGGGCAGCGCGGTACGCAGAGCGGGACGACCGGACTGATCACCTCGGAGGCGAAGTCCGTGTGCAGCACGCCCACGGGTGGCGACCACGCGCAGTCGCAGATCCTGGTCGTCCCGGCCTGATCGCCCACAGGACCGTCCGTCTCGGCGCCGTCCGGAGCATCGCCCGGACGGCGCCGAGGGTGCGTCGCTCCGTGCACTCGAGACCCGGACGGCCGCACGATCTCCCGCTGGGGCCGGATCCGACCCGTCCGCGGCGGGAATAGGATCCGTCACGTCGGGCGTTCGCGAATCGTATGAAGGTTCTTCTCACCGGCGCGACCGGATACATCGGCTCCTCCGTCCTCTCCCGTCTCCTCGCCGAAGGACATGAGGTGACCGCGCTCGTGCGCGACGCCGCCAAGGCCCGCACCGTCGAAGAGGCCGGCGCCATCGGCCTCGTCGGCGACGTGACCGATGCCGCGCTCGTGGCGGAGGCCGCGTCCGCCGCCGACGGCGTCGTGCACACGGCCTCCACCCCCGAGGGCGACGCGGCGTTCATCGACGCCGTGCTCGGCGCGCTCGAGGGCAGCGGCAAGCCGTTCGTGCACACCGGCGGGATCTGGAGCTACGGCGCGGGGAGCGACATCACCGAGGAGAGCCCCCTGGACCGTCCGGCCCTGACGGCCTGGCGCGGGGCAGGCGAGGACCGCGTCCTCGGTGCGACCGGGGTGCGCGGCGTCGTCGTCGCACCGGCGCTGGTGTACGGCCGCGGCGGCGGGCTGGTCCGGCTCCTCACCGATGAGACCGACGGGGGAGTGCGTCTGATCGGAGACGGCAGCCAGCACTGGACGACCGTCGACGTGGATGACCTGGCGGCCGTGTACGTGCTCGCGCTGGAGAAGGGGCGCGCCGGAGCGACCTACATCGGCGCCTCGGGCCAGAACCCCACGGTCCGCGAGCTCGGAGAGGCCATCGCCGCCGGATACGACGTGGCCGAGGGCGTCCGGCCCGAGAGCGCCGCAGACACCCGTGCCCGGCTCGGCGAGGCGTTCGCCGACGCGCTGCTGCTCGACGAGCAGGCGTCCGGCGCCACGGCGCGCGCCGAGCTCGGCTGGGAGCCGGTCGCACGGCCTCTCGTCGAGCAGCTCGCCGCCGGCGAGTATCTCGGCGACAGCGTCGCCGCACGCTGAACCCCGTGAGTTCCCGTCGCAGAAGATGTCGCCGTCACCGGCCCGGAACGATGTCTTCTGCGACGGGAACGGATCCCGCTCGCGTCAGCGCACGCCCTTCATGAGCGCGAGCACCGGCTTCGCGCAGACCAGCAGGCCGACGCCGACGAGGATCGCGATGCCGCCGAGGATCGAGAAGTACGGCACCTCGTTCTTCGGGTCGTAGTAGGTGACCAGCCAGCCCGAGATCGCGGTGCCGAGCGAGACGGACAGGAAGAACAGGGCGACCATCTGCGTGTGGAAGGCCGCGGGTGCGAGCTTCGTCGCCGCCGACAGCCCGATCGGGGAGAGCAGCAGCTCCGCCACGGTGAACACGAACAGGATCCCGATGATCGCGAGCAGCGGGGTCGAGTTCGCCGGGCCGTTCGCGAACGGCAGGAACAGCAGGAACGCGGCGCCCATGACCGCCGCGCCCAGGGCGAACTTCACCGGCGTCGACGGCTGGCGGGAGCCGAGCTTGGTCCAGATCGCGGCGAACACCCCCGAGAGCACGATGATGAAGATCGGGTTGATCGACTGCACCCACGAGACCGGCATCGTGAAGCCGAACAGGTCGCGGTTCAGGCGGGCGTCGGAGTACACGGTCAGCACGGTGAACTGCTGCTGGTACAGGGACCAGAACGCCACGCTCGTGATGAACAGCGGCAGGAATCCCCACACCCGCGAGCGCTCGGTGGCATCGATGCGGCGACTCGTCAGGATCACGGCGAAGTACGCGATCGCCGCGACGGTCGCCGCGATGATCACCACGGTGGCGAGGTTGTCGGCGCGGATCACGCCCGTGAGCACCAGCACGACGAGCACGACGATCGCGGCGATCGCGAGGAGCACCGCCGTGACGTACTTGTTCCGCGGCAGCGGGTTCGCGACCCGGCGCGCCGGGGCGGGCAGCGCCCGCCGGCCGAACGAGTACTGCACGAGCCCGGCGGCCATGCCGACCGCCGCGATGCCGAAGCCGACGTGGAAGCCGAGCGTCGACTGCAGCAGACCGGTGACGATCGGGCCGAAGAACCCGCCGAGGTTGATGCCGAGGTAGAACAGGGAGAAGCCGGCGTCGCGGCGCGGATCCTCCGCCGAGTAGAGCGTGCCGACCACCGAGGTGGCGTTCGCCTTGAGCCCGCCGGATCCGACCGCGACGAGGATGAGGCCCACGGCCACGCCGGCGGCACCCGGCAGCAGCGCGAGGGCGATGTGGCCGGCCATGATCACGATCGCGCTGTAGAAGAGGGTGCGCTCGGACCCCAGGATCCGATCCGCGACCCAGGCGCCGAGGATCGTCGACAGGTACACCGACCCGCCGTAGGCGCCGACGATGCCGCCGGCGACGGCCTTGTCGAGCCCGAGTCCGCCGTCGGTGACCGAGTAGTACAGGTAGATCAGCAGGATCCCCTGCATGCCGTAGAAGCTGAAGCGCTCCCACATCTCCACGCCGAACAGGTGCGCGAGAGCCCAGGGCTGCCCGAAGAATCGGGTGTCGCGCTCGCGGTGCTCGTCGGTCTCCGGTGCGGTGCTCATCATTCCAGGGTAGGCCGCGCGGGCGCTGACCGCGGAAACGCCCGGGGTCAGCTCTCCGTGCCGAGCACGAACGCCCCGGTCTCGCCGGGGTTCATCGCGATCTCCCAGCGGAAGCCGTCCGGATCGGCGAAGTAGCCCGAATAGCCGCCCCAGTCCCGACGCTGCGCGGGCATGACCGAAGCGCCGAGCGCCGCAGCCTCCGCGAGCACCGCGTCGACCTCGGCCT
Source organism: Microbacterium sp. MMO-35 (assembly GCF_037147555.1). NCBI lineage: Bacteria > Bacillati > Actinomycetota > Actinomycetes > Micrococcales > Microbacteriaceae > Microbacterium > Microbacterium sp. MMO-35. Next base: position 277,792 of record NZ_JBBCVH010000001.1, on the reverse strand, counting down.
CGGTGGCGAGGTTGTGCGCGAGCGTGAGCGGTGCGATGCCGGGCGCGGGCGGTGCGCCGATCTCGGCCGTGAACCCTTCGACGCTCCAGAGGGAGAGGATCATCCGCTCCGCGACCGGGAGCATGAGCACCTCGTCGGCTTCGAAGATCGGCTGCCAGCCCAGGCCGTCCACGTAGAAGGCCCTGCTGCGGGCCACGTCGGCGACGGCCAGGGTGATGAAGCTCACTCGCTGTTCCATGCCCGTCAGAGTGGCACCGGCCTCCGACGTTCGCGGTGGTGCGGGGCGACCGAGGAGTCCGCCACGAACCGGTACCGATCGAGATGGTGAGTGGTACCGTCCTCCCATGGCGATGAATCTGAGATTGCGCCCCGAGGCGGCGGCGGCTCTCAAGGCCGAGTCGGCGCGCACCGGCCTCAGTCAGCAGGAGATCCTGCGCGAAGCGGTGGATGAACGGCTGGGAATCGTGAAACCCAGGGCGACGCGCCTGCCCGACTGGGTGGATCCACCCCGCGAGCCGTTTCGCGATGTTCGACCCCGGATCACGTTGCCGGCGGGTGCGACGATCATCGGCCTCCTGGATGAGCTTCGGGAAGACCGATTGTGAGGGTGCTCTACTTCGACAGCAGTGCGCTTCTGAAGCGCGTTCTCGCCGAGGCGGAGTCCGAGCACCTGGCCGACGCCATGCTGCGGGAGGGGGACGCGGGCTCGACGCTCGTCACATCGAGGCTGGCCGAAGTCGAGGTCGCGCGTGCTCTGCAGGTCTACGAGGGAGACCTCCCGGCAGGGCTCCTGTCGGCGGATGCCTTGTCCGGAGTCGCGATCGCGCCGCTGCACGACGCGGTGCTCGCCTTCGCGCGGACGATCGGACCGCGACGCCTGCGCTCGCTCGACGCCCTCCATCTCGCGACCGCGGTCGCGCTCGGGGCGCATGAACTGTGGACCTACGATGAACGGCTCACGCGGGGGGCAGAGCAGGTCGGCATCCGCGTTTCCGCCCCCGGCCGCGTGCCGTCCTGACGGTGCGGTCGGGCGCGCAGGCGGGGGTCAGCGGCTCGCGCGTGCTTGCAGGCCCTCACGGGGATCCTGTGCGCCGATAGGATTGGAGCGCGCCTCATCGTGCGCAATTCCCCGCATCATCGCGACCATTGGAGCCACCGTGGCCGAACAGTCCCGTCTTGACAAGGTCATCGCCCTCGCCCGCCACCGCGGGTTCGTCTTCCAAGCGGGTGAGATCTACGGCGGTTCGCGCTCGGCCTGGGACTACGGACCCCTCGGCACTGAGCTCAAGGAGAACATCCGCCGCCAGTGGTGGCAGACGTTCGTGCGCGGACGCGGCGACATGGTCGGCCTGGATTCCTCGATCATCCTGCCGAAGCGCGTGTGGGAGGCCTCGGGTCACGTCGCCACCTTCACGGATCCGCTCGTCGAGTGCCTGCAGTGCCACAAGCGCTTCCGCGCCGACACCCTCATCGAGGACTTCGAGGCCCGCAAGGGGCGCACGGCCGAGAACGGCCTGGCCGACGTGCCGTGCCCGAACTGCGGCACCAAGGGCCAGTACACCGAGCCCAAGGCGTTCTCCGGACTGGTGAAGACCTACCTCGGCGTGGTCGACGACGAATCGGGCGTGTACTTCCTGCGCCCGGAGACCGCGCAGGGCATCTTCGTGAACTTCTCGAACGTGCTCACCGCGAGCCGCAAGAAGCCGCCGTTCGGCATCGGCCAGGTGGGCAAGGCGTTCCGCAACGAGATCACGCCCGGCAACTTCATCTTCCGCACCCGCGAGTTCGAGCAGATGGAGATCGAGTATTTCGTGCCGCCCGCCGAGGCGCAGGAGTGGTTCGAGCACTGGGTGAAGGAGTGCTGGGACTGGTTCATCGACCTCGGGATCAACCCCGAGAACATGCGCCAGTTCGACGTGCCAGAGGAGGACCGGGCGCACTACTCCGCCGGCACGATCGACGTCGAGTACCGCTTCGGCTTCGCGGGCAAGGAGTGGGGCGAGCTCATGGGCGTCGCCAACCGCACCGACTTCGACCTGTCCAACCACAGCGAGGCCTCCGGCTCGTCGCTGACCTACTTCGACCAGGCCTCGGGCGAGAAGTACACCCCGTACGTGATCGAGCCCTCGTTCGGCCTCACCCGATCGATGATGGCCTTCCTCGTCGACGCCTACGTCGAGGAGGAGGTGCCCAACGCCAAGGGCGGATCCGACGTGCGCACGGTGCTGAAGCTCGACCCGCGCCTGGCCCCGGTCAAGGTCGCCGTGCTGCCGCTGAGCCGCAACGAGCGCCTCTCGCCGCTCGCCCGGGAGGTCGCCGACACGCTGCGCGGCCACTGGGCGATCGACTTCGACGACGCCGGCGCGATCGGGCGCCGCTACCGTCGCCAGGACGAGATCGGCACCCCGTTCTGCGTCACGATCGACTTCGACTCCCTCGAGGACGACGCCGTGACGGTGCGCGACCGCGACACCATGGCGCAGGAGCGCGTGCCGCTCGCCGAGCTCGACGCCTACCTGTCGGAGCGCCTCAAGGGCGCCTGAGCATGTCGTCGCCGATGCCCTCGCCGGAGCTCCCGGCGGGGGCATCGGCGCACCCGGGGCGTGCCGCCGTCATCGTCATCGCGGCCGGGGTCGCGCTCGTGCTGGGGTGCGCGATCGCCGCATTCGCCCTGCGCGGCGTGGAAGACCAGCAATCCGCGCGGCTGATGGTCCTCGGCGGCGTCCCCGCCGCGCTCGTCGCCGCGGTCGTGACGGCCCTCGCCCTGACCGGGATGCCCCTGTCGCTCCGCACGGCGTGCGGGGGCGCCGGGGCGGTCATCGCGGCCGCGGGGATCCCGTGCGGGGCGGCTGTCGCCCTTCCCGACGGGCGCGGCGAGGGGCTGGGCTCCGGGCTGCTGATCGGGCTGCTCTTCGTGCCGCTGGCCCTGCTTCTCGGGATCCTCGTGGGGATGATCGTGCTGTGGCCGGTGGCGGTGCTGCTGCTGGCGCTGACGCGACGCGGCGATCGTGCGCCGCGCACGATCCTCACCATGGTCCTGCTGCTTCTCGTCGCCGTCTCCGGCGTGACGGCGACCCTCGCACTCGACACCCACGGCTGGGCGCCGAGCCGGGGTTCCGGCGCGGCGATGTTCGCCGTGGTGTTCGGCCTGCCGAGCGACGCGGTCACCGTGAGGTCGGAGCCGATGCTCTGGGTCACACGCGCGCTCGTCGCGCTCATGGCGGCGTGCGTCGTCGCGTTCTTCCGCGTCGAGCGTCGCGAGGAGCGCGAGGCCCGCGGGCGGACCCGCATGCGCCGTGCCGTCACGCGGAAGGGCCGCGACCCACGCAGGTGAGTCGCGGCCCTTCCGTGCCGGGACGGCGGGGAGTCAGAAGTCCTCGCCCTCGGCCTGCGAGGGGTGCTTCTCAAACCAGACGGGGCGGCCGATGTGCAGCAGCGCGTCGGTGTCGAAGAGATCGGGGTCGCGTTCCATGCGCTTGCTCCTTTGCGTACGAGTGGGGGCTTGGATCCAGCCTCGCCGACGCCGGCCGGCGCCACTGCGCGATGCGAGGTGAAAGAACCTCTGTTCCTTCGCACTGTGCAAGGATCCGCGGGTTCCGGGTGTGCAGCGTGATCCTCCCCCCGAGAACATCGTCAGCGGCTCAGCGGCTCAGCGGCTCAGCGGCTCAGCGGCTCAGCGGCTCAGCGGCTCAGCGGCTCAGCGGCGCCTCCGCGTCCAGGCCGGCGAGCTTGCCCGGGTTCGCGACCGAGAACACCCGGGTGATCCGGCCGTCCTCGACGGCGAAGCTCACCGCGGCCGCGAGGTCGTCGCCGACCCGGATCCCCGCGGCGAGCATGCCGTTCACGCGCAGCGGCACTACGCTGTACGCGACGTCGAGCTTCGCGATGCTGCCCCGCAGGAACGCGATCACCCGGTCGGCGCCGTGCAGCGGCCGGCGCGCGGCGTGCCGGACGAGTCCGCCGCTGTCGGTGACCGACACCACGTCGGGCGCCAGCACGTCCATGAGGTCCTGCACGTCGCCCGAGTTCATCACCGCGATGAAGCGCTCCACCACCAGGTCGTGCTCGGTGGCGTCGACGGGCACACGAGGGCGCCGGGCGGCGACGTGGTCGCGCGCGCGGTGCGCGATCTGACGCACCGCCGCCGGGGTCTTGCCGACGGCGTCCGCGATCTCGTCGAACGGCACGTCGAACACCTCGCGCAGCACGAACACCGCCCGCTCGGTCGGGCCGAGAGTCTCGAGCACCGTCAGCATCGCGACCGACACGCTCTCGGCGAGGACCACGTCGTCGGCCACGTCCGCGGCCGTCAGCAGCGGCTCCGGCAACCACGGGCCGACGTACTCCTCGCGCCGCCGGGAGACCGACCGGAGCAGGTTCAGCGCCTGCCGGGTGACGATCCGCACGAGGTACGCCCGCGGATCCTGGATCCGGTCGCGGTCCACCCCGTCCCAGCGCAGCCACGACTCCTGCAGCACGTCCTCGGCATCGGCCGCGGATCCGAGGATCTCGTACGCGACGGTGAAGAGCAGGCCGCGGTGGGTGACGAACGGGTCCTCGGGCTCGGCCGCCGGCGCGCTGCTCATGCCTGCGACGCTACGCCGGTCGCGGCAGACGCCAGAGGCGCCAGGCCGCAGGCGTCCGCGAACCCGTCGGAGTGGATACCGAGAGCGATGTTCGTCCGGGCGGTGGCGTTGAGGTACCCGACCTTGGCGGCGAGCTCGAGCAGCGCGGGGGCGCCGATCTCGGCCAGCAGGGCGTCGGAGAGTTCGTCGGTCACCGCCGGCGGGGTCTGGCTCATCGCCTCGGCGTACTCCATCACCAGGCGCTCCAGGCGGGTGAACCGGGTCGAGTCGCGCCAGATCGGCACCTCGCGGGCCTTGTCCTCGTCGAGTCCCCGGTCGTGCGCCATGAAGTAGTGCAGGTCGAGGCAGAAGCTGCAGCCGACGGTCGCGGCGGCGGCCATGGTCGCCAGCGTCGAAAGGCCGAGGTCGAGCTCGTGCCACTTCTCGGTCTTGCCCCCGAAGCTCATCATGTCCATCATCACGGGCCGGTGCTGCCACATCACCCCGAGCGAGTCGGGCACGAGGCCGAGCTTGCGGCGCGCCACGGCCTTCACCACGGCGCCGAACGGGCCGGTCACCTCGACGGCGGGGATCCTGGTCGTGCTGCTCATGATCTGCTCCTTCTGCGACGCGCGTCTCGCGTCTTCGGACATGGAGACACCGGCCGGGCCCGAAGTGTGACATCCGGTCCGCCGGATCCTTCGTGCCACGATGGATCCGTGGACACGACGACCTTCAGAGCGACCGACGGCTTCCCGCACACGGCCCTGGTCGGCGTCACCGGCCCCGAGCGGACGCTCGCGGTGCAGGGGGATCCGCAAGCCGTCCTTCCGCTCGCCTCGGTGACCAAGCCGCTCACGGCCTGGGGTGCCCTGGTCGCCGTCGATCGCGGCCTGGTGGATCTCGACGAGCCGGCCGGGCCCGCGGGGGCGACCGTGCGGAACCTGCTCGACCACACCAGCGGCCTGCCGATGGAGGGCGAGGGGCCGCTGAAGGCTCCGGGGGAGCGCCGCATCTACTCGAACGCCGGATTCGATGCGCTCGCCGCGCACATCGCCGACGCCGTGGGCATGGAGTTCGCGGACTGGATGCTGCGCGAGGTCACCCTGCCGCTCGGGATGGACCGGACCGACGTGACCGGTCGCCCCTCGGCCGGAGCCCTCGCCTCGATCGAGGATCTGCTGATCTTCGGTCGCGAGGTGCTGCGCCCCACGCTGATCCCCGCGGCGCTGCGCGATCTCGCGCTCACCGTCTCGCACCCCGGGTTGCGGGGGATCGTGCCCGGCTACGGCTCCTACCCGGACAACCAGTGGGGCCTCGGGTTCGAGCTCAAGGATTCCAAGTCGCCGCACTGGATGAGCGACACGCTGCCGCCGGAGACCGCCGGCCACTTCGGGGCGCTGGGCAGCTTCCTGCTCATCGACCGGTCCCGCGATGTCGCGGCGGCCTTCCTCTCCGGCGTGCCCTTCGGGGAGGAGCACAAGCGGATCTGGCCCGCGCTCACCGATGAGATCGTCGCGCGTTACGGACGCTGATCAGGATCCCGCGTCAGGATCCTGCGACGGCCCTGGCGTAGCGCTCCGACAGCAGCCGCAGCCGGGGGATCAGCTCGGGCGGGGACTCGACCGTGAAGTCCATCATCAGCATCCCGATGTACGCGGCGACCGTGTCGAGACTGTCGGCGCCGGTCACCAGGACGCAGTGGTCGGCGTCGATCGGCTCCACCACGCCCACGGTGGGATTGATCCGGTCGAGCACGGCCTGCGCCGGGGCGTCGATGCGCAGCCGGGCGTGCACGGCCCAGCCGCTCGCGGCGATCGTGCGCATCGCGAAAGCCGTGTAGTCGCCGCCCGGGAGCGGCTGCGGATCGAACCTGCGCCGGGTCGGCATGCGGAGCGACATCCAGTCCACCCGGTAGGTGTGCCACGAGCCGGAACCGGGATCGCGGGCGACGAGGTGCCAGCGCCGTTGCCAGCTGAGCAGACGGTAAGGCTCGACGAGCACGGGTGCGTCCCGGTAGTCGAAGCGCAGCCATTCCGTGTCGCGGATCGCCGCGGCAGCGGCGGCGAGCACGGCCGGATCCACTTCGGGATCGGGCGCGTCGGTGTCCACGTTCTCCTGGCCGCGGTCGATCGTCGAACCCAGTGCGTCGACGAGTGGGCGCAGACGCGAGGGCAGCACCTGCTCGATCTTGGCGAGCGCTCTGGCACCCGCCTCCTCGACCCCGGTAACCCCCGCCGCCATCTGCAGGCCGACGGTCACCGCGACCGCCTCCTCGTCGTCCAGCAGCAGCGGGGGCAGCCGCCCTCCGGCGCCGAGGCGGTATCCGCCCACGGATCCGCGGACGGCGTCGACCGGGTAGCCGAGTTCCCGGAGCCGTTCGATGTCGGCGCGCACGGTGCGCGGACTCACGCCGAGTCGGGTCGCGAGCTCGGCGCCGGTGCGGCCGGAGCCCGTCTGCAGCAGCGAGAGCAGGGCGAGGAGGCGTGCAGAGGGGCTTGTCATCGGATCCTCGAAGAAGCGCTTTCATTAGGAACGAATCCATCCTAATCGGCTCCTAGTGTCGAAGACATGAACAGCACCGCAGCCTTCGCCCCCCGCCCCTTCACCGTCTCCGTCTCCGATGCCGAGGTCGCCGACCTGCAGGACCGCCTGGCCCGGACCCGCCTGCCGCAGCCGGCGCCCGCCGACGACTGGACCACCGGCACCCCGAACGACTACCTCCGTGAGGCGCTCGCCGCCTGGCGCTCCTTCGACTGGCGCGCCGCCGAGGCGCGCATCAACGCGTTCCCGCACTTCGTCGCCGGGATCGACGGCCAGGACATCCACTTCATCCACGTCCGCTCCGCGCACGAGGGCGCCACGCCCCTGCTGCTGCTGCACACCTACCCCGGATCCTCGGTCGACTACCTCGACGTGATCGACCGCCTCGTCGACCCGGTCGCGCACGGAGGACGTGCCGAGGACGCCTTCGACGTCGTCATCCCGGACGCGCCCGGTTACGGCTTCTCGCAGCCCGTGGCCGAGAGCGGGTGGACGACCGCGCGGGTCGCCCGGGCCTACGACGCGCTCATGCGGGGTCTCGGCTACGAGAGCTACGGCGTGCACGGATCCGACAACGGCGCGATGGTCGCACGCGAGCTCGGCCTGCTCGACCCGGAGGGCTTCCTCGGCCTGCACGTGCTGCAGCTGTTCTCGTTCTCCTCGGGGGATCCGAGCGAGTTCGAGCGGCTCGAGCCGGCGGACTACGCGGGACTCGAGCACATGCAGTGGTTCCAGTCGGTCGGGGGCTACAACACGATGAACGCCTCCCGTCCGCAGACGGTCGCGGTCGGGCTCAGCGACTCGCCGATCGGCCTGCTGGCCTACAGCGAACTGTTCAACAGCTTCGGCAACGGCACCTCGCTCGTGCCGCTGGAGAAGATCCTGCTGGAGGTCAGCGTGAACTGGTTCGCGAACGCGGCGGCCGGGATGAGCCGCAGCTACTTCGACAACGCGCAGACGCAGGACGATCCGCAGGTCAACCACGCGCGCACGGGCGTCGCGGTCTTCAAGGACGACTTCCAGACCATCCGCGTCTTCGCCGAGCGCGACAACGACAACATCGTGCACTGGAGCCGCTTCGACGAGGGCGGGCACTTCGCGGCGCTCGAGCGCCCCGACCTGCTCGCCGGCGACATCCGCGCATTCTTCGCCGCAGCCATCGAGGACTGAGCCGGCGGGCTGAGCGGCTGGGCCGGTGGTCCGCGATGCCGGACCACCGGCCCAGCCGCGGTCGGAGGGTAGGGTCGGGGCATGGTCACCGTCGATCTCGGATCCGCCGGCCGGCAGCGTCGTCGCACGTGGGTCCTCGGCGGAGCGCTGCTGACCGCATCGGCGACCGCCATGCTCGCCGCGCTAGGGCGGCTCAGCGTGCTGATCCCCGTCGTCGACCCGCTCTTCGCGCTGGGCGCGCTCGTGCTGGCGGTCGGGATCGGCCGGGCGGGCAGCGTGACCGCGCGCCGACCGCTCGGCACCGGGGCCGTCATCGGGCTGGTCGTGGTCATGGTCGGTCAGCGTCTGATCTACTCGGCGTTCGCTTCGCCCTCGGTCCAGGAGGTTCCGTTGCAGAACTCCGCATCCCCTCTCGAGCTCGTGTTCCCGGTTGTCCAGTCCGCGATGCTGCTGCTCGCCATCACCGCCGTCGTACAGATCGGCCGGACCGCCGTCGTACCCCGGCCCTGGAACTGGGCGCCGCTCTGGGCGCTGATCGCCGTCGTCCTCGCACGGGCGCTGCCGACCGCGCCGTTCTGGTCGCCGCTGCTCAGCTCGGGCGAGAACGTGGCCCCGCTCTTCCAGGCGTTCGACGTGCTCATGCTGTTCAATCCACTCGCGGTCGCGTTCCTCGGCGTCGTCGCGATCGTGCTGGGCACGCGCGCCGAGCAGGGATCCGTCGCGGTGTACTCGTCGTCGACGCCATGACCTCCCTGCGTCGTGACTCCGTGACGCGCTGCCCCGGTGGCGCCCCGACGCCGTAGCGCCCCGACGCGCATCGCGCTGTGCCGGGGGTTCGCGGTGCGGATCCGTCATCGTGTTGCGGCCGGCGACCCCCGCCCGAACCCGGCGGGGTAGCCTCTGATTCGGGCCGGATCCGGTCCGTCCGTCCGCCACCCGAAGGAGATCCGTCATGGCCGAGGTCGAGAGCTTCACCCTGGACCACACCGCCGTCAAGGCCCCGTACGTGCGTCTGATCGGCGTCGAGCAGGGCCCGCGGGGCGACGAGATCTCCAACTTCGACGTGCGCTTCGTGCAGCCGAACGAGGGCGAGATCCCGACGGCGGCACTGCACACGATCGAGCACACCCTCGCCTCGCTGCTGCGGGATCGCGTCGACGGCGTCATCGACATCTCGCCGTTCGGCTGCCGCACCGGGTTCCACCTGATCACCTGGGGGCGCCCCGAGATCCCGGCGCTCGTCGAGGCGATCTCGGACAGCCTGCGCTTCATCGCAGAGAAGGCCGAGTGGAGCGATGTTCCCGGCGTGAGCGCGATCGAGTGCGGCAACTACCGCGACCACAGCCTGCACGGAGCGCGCGAATGGTCGGCGCGGATCCTCGAGCAGGGGATCAGCCGCGACGCGTTCACCCGCGTGCTGGTCTGAGCCGCTCCTTGGCTTGAGCCGCTCCGCGGCTTGAGCCGCTCCGCCGCCGGTTGGGGGTAGCGCCACCGCCGGTCGGGGTCAGCGTCACCGCACAATTCAGGCTGGACCCTCCGTCTCTCCCGTGAATCCGGCCTTCCCGGAGGAGTACGCGACGTCCAGCCTGAATTGTGCGGACGGGGCCCGTCAGGCCCGGGCGATGCGGAGCGTCCGCACCTCGAAGGGGCGCAGCGACAGCGCCTCGCCGGTGCGCGGCGACTCCAGCTCGTCCTCGATGAGCGACACCTCGCGGATCCCGGCGTGCGGGAAGCCGACCGACAGGGATCCGGTCGCGCGCCGGCCGAGCGCCTCGTAGACGCGCACGACGACGTCGCCGGAGCGGTCGTCGGCGAGCTTCACGCTCGACACGACGATGCCCTCGCCGGACACGGAGACCAGCGGCTCGACCTCGTTCGCGCCGCGCACGACGGTCGCCGGCGCGTTCAGCGCGATGCCCTCGGCCGTCGCGATCGCGGCGTCGGCGCCGATCACCAGGCCCACCTGGATCTCGTGCCGGCCGTGGTCGGTGTCGGGGTCGGGGAAGCGCGGGGCGCGCAGCAGCGACAGCCGCACCGTCGTGGTGACGTCGTCGCCGTCCACGTCGCGCGCGGTGTCGAAGCCGTAGATCGAGTCGTTCACGAGCGCGGCGCCGAAGCCGCCGTCCTCCTGCACGAGCACGAAGCGGTGCATCGAGGTCTCGAACTTCGCGGCCTCCCAGCTCGTGTTCACGTGCGTGACCCGGCGCTGGAAGCCGAACTGCGTCTCGGCGGCCGTCTCCCGGGCGAACACGTCCAGCGGGAACGCGAGCTTGAGCAGCTTCTCCGTCTCGTGCCAGTCGATCTCGTTGCGCAGCAGCACCGTGCGGGATCCGGGGCGCAGCGTGATCGTCTGCCGCAGGGACGACTCCGAGAACGGCCGCTCGACCACGATCGTCGCCGTGCCGTCCTCGACCGACGCCGAGATCGACGACACCGCGGTGAGATCGTCCACGCGGTTGCGGTAGTACTTGTCGATGTCCCAGGCGTCCCACATGTTCGGGAAGTCCTGGTGCAGCTGGAACAGGTTGGCCGGCTTCCCCGCGGGGATCGTCTCACGGCCCGAGGCCTTGTCCAGGGCGGAGACGATGAGGCCCTCGGGGGAGACCGTGACGACGACGAGGTCGTTCTCCAGGCGGAAGCCGTCCGCGGACTCGGCGAGCGAGACGGGGGCGCTCTCCTCCGGGGTCGTCGAGCGAGCACCGCCGAAGGCGGCGCGAGACGAGAGGCCGCGCTCCGTCGAGGCACCGCGTTCCGTCTCGCTGCGCTCGCTCGACGACCCCGTGGGGACCGACGTCGGCGTGAAGACGAGCTCCACGTCCCCCTCGCCCGCGAGCGCCGTGCGCGCGGCCGCGGACAGGGCGCGGGCCTCGTCGAGCACGCCGGACAGCACCGACACCGCCTCGCGGTGCACCCACGCGATCGACGTCCCCGGCAGGATGTCGTGGAACTCGTGCAGCAGCACGGTCTGCCAGAGCCGGTCCAGCTCGTCGTGCGGGTACGCGGAGCCGAGGCGCACCGCCGCGGTCGACGCCCACAGCTCGGCCTCGATGAGCGCCTGCTCGGCCCAGCGGTGCAGCGCCTTCGTGGCGTGCTGGCTGGTGAGCGTGCCGCGGTGCAGCTCCAGATAGAGCTCGCCGACCCACACGGCCGGGTCCGGGAGCTCCGCCTTGGCGGCGTCGAAGAAGTCGTCGGGATGGATCCACTCGACCTGGGCGGATCCCTCCAGCGAGGCGAGGCGGGCGGCCTTGCCGGTCATCTCGCGGGTCGTCCCGCCGCCGCCGTCGCCCCAGCCGACCGGGGCGATCGACCGGGTCGCGACGCGGTTCTCCTTGAACTGCCGCGAGGCCTTGGCGACCTCCATGCCGCTCAGCTGCGAGTTGTAGGTGTCCATCGGCGGGAAGTGCGTGAAGATCCGCGAGCCGTCGATGCCCTCCCAGTCGAAGCTGTGGTGCGGGAACACGTTGCGCTGGTTCCAGGAGATCTTCTGCGTGAAGAACCACTCGAAGCCGGCTCGGCGCAGGAGCTGCGGCAGGGCGGGGGAGTAGCCGAAGCTGTCCGGCAGCCAGACGCCCTTCGAGCGGATCCCGAACTCGCGCTCGAAGAAGCGCTGCCCGTGCGAGAACTGGCGCACCAGCGACTCGCCGGTCGGCATCACGGTGTCGGACTCGACCCACATGCCGCCGAGCGGCAGGAAGCGGCCCTCGGCGACGGCGGCCTTGATCCGCGTGTAGACCTCGGGGCGGTGCTCCTTCATCCAGGCGTACTGCTGGGCGCTGGACATGCCGTAGCGGAACTGCGGCTGCTCCTCGAGCAGGGTCGTCATCGACGAGGTGGTGCGGGCGACCTTGCGCACCGTCTCGCGCAGCGGCCACAGCCAGGCCGAGTCGATGTGCGCGTGCCCGATCGCGGCGATGCGGTGCGCGCTCGCATCGGCGGGGGCGGCGAGCACGTCGGCCAGCTGCGCCCTGGCGTCGCCCGCGGTCGCGACGATGCGTTGCAGGTCCAGCACGTCGAGGGCGTCGTCGAGCGCCTGCAGGATCCGCATGCGGCGCGGGCTGGTCTCGGGCAGCTCGGCCTGGAGCTCGAGCAGCACCTCGAGGTCGAGCGAGAGCTCGAACACCTCTGGCTCGAAGACCGCGAGGTCCATGTGCCGCACGCGGTAGAGCGGATCCGGAGAGGAGGTGAGGATGTCGCCCTCCTGCGTGGGCAGGAAGGGGTGGTAGTCGAGGAGCACCGGGTTCGAGGCGCCCTCGAGGAACAGCTCGACCGCCTCCTCGCCCTCGGCGCGCTCCGTGATCGGCAGCCACTGGTTGCGCGGGTTGAGGCTCTTCACCGGGACCGGCTCGCCCTCGGGGCCGGTGCGGTAGGCGAGCGCCTCGCACTGGAAGCCGGTCATGTTGATGTCGAAGCCGAGGTCGACGAGCGCCTCCACACGACGGCCCGCCCACTCGGCGGGCACGGAGCCGCGGAGGCGGAACCACGTGGTGCCCCAGGCCGGTCCCCACTGCTGTCCGGCGGCGAACGGCGCGTACTCCAGCGCCAGTCCTTCGGCGGCGGTGATCGGCTCCCCCGGAAGGGCGTGCGCGGCGATCTCCAGCGGCACGCGGGCGGAGTGGACGGCGGGGCGCACCCGCTCGGCGAGCACGCGGGTGACGCGGCCGACGGTGAGCGAGGTCTCTTCGTGCACGGGGGTGCTCCTTCGCGGTGCGAGAATGTGGGAACGCCGGGGGAAATCGTGTTCCCCGGGATCCACTAAAACGATCTAGTACGGTGAGTCTATGTCACAGGCGAAGCGCATCACCATCGCCGATATCGCCCGGCTCGCCGGCGTGTCCCCCGGGGCCGTCTCCTTCGCGCTGAACGGCCGACCGGGCGTCAGCGAGCAGACCCGGCAGCGCATCCTCGAGATCGCCGAGCAGCACCAGTGGCAGCCGAGCTCCGCGGCCCGCGCCCTGGTCGGATCCCGTGCCGGCGTCGTCGGCTTCGCCGTGAACCGCCCCGCGCGCACGCTGGGCACCGAGGCGTTCTTCACCGACCTCATCGCCGGCGTGCAGTCGGCGCTCGCGCTGCACGGCATCGCGCTCCAGCTCGTGGTGGTGTCCTCGATCGACGAGGAGATGGCGACCTACCGGCGCTGGCGCAGCGCCAATCAGGTCGACGGCGTGATCGTGATCGACCCGCGCGACGACGACCCCCGCTTGGAGCTGCTGCCCTCCCTCCCGCTGCCGGCCGTGGTGATCGGCAGCGGCGACACCTCGGGGGATCCCCCGGCGATCTGGCTCGACGACGAGGCCGCGGCGCACGCCCTGTTCGACTACCTCGCCGCGCTCGGGCACCGCGAGATCGCGTATGTGTCCGGGCCCGCCGAGTTCCAGCACACCCGCATCCGCTCGGATGTGCTGACAGCCCTCGCGCAGCGCGAGGTGGTGGGGGAGACCCTCGTCACCGACTTCTCGCCCGCCGCGGCGACGAGCGCGACGCGGACGCTGCTGAGCCGCGCCGCCCGGCCGAGCGCGATCGTGTACGACAACGACGTGATGGCGATCGCGGGACTCCGCGTCGCCCAGGAGATGGGGGTCGCCGTGCCGCAGGGCCTGTCGGTGGCGTCCTTCGACGACTCCGTCGTGACCGGGCTCGTGCACCCGTCGATCACCTGTCTCACCCGCGACACCTTCGCCCTCGGCGAGCAGGCCGCGGCGTTCCTGCTGGAGCGGATCGGATCCACGGAGCCGCTGCCGTCGCGGCGGGGGCCGACGCCGGCGCTCACCATCCGCGAGAGCACCGCCGCGCCGTCGCGCTGAGCGACTCTCACGGGGCGCGTCCCGGCGCGTTCGATAGAGTGCTCTGGGCCGACGAGAGGACTCGCAGATGACGCCGGAGACCGTGAAGAAGCACCAGGACTACAACCCGGGGCCGCGCGTGGGGATCACCTTCTCCACCTTCGACCTGCTGCACGCGGGGCACATCATGATGCTCGCCGAGGCGAAGAGGCAGTGCGACTACCTCATCTGCGGTCTGCAGATGGATCCCACCCTGGACCGGCCGGAGAAGAACGCTCCCACGCAGACCGTGGTCGAGCGCTACATCCAGCTGCGCGGCTGCGAGTACGTCGACGAGATCGTGCCCTACTCGACCGAGCAGGATCTGGAGGACATCCTCCGCTCGTTCAAGCTCGACGTGCGCATCGTCGGCGACGAGTACGAGGACCGCGACTTCACCGGGCGCACCTACTGCGAGGAGGCGGGGATCGAGCTGTACTTCAACAGCCGCGACCACCGCTTCTCCAGCTCCGGACTGCGCAAGATCGTGGCGGCCAAGGAGGCCGAGCGCGAGGCGCGCGCCTGACCCGACGCCGCGGCTGACCCGACGGCGCGCCTGACCCGAGGCCGCGCGCCGTTCTGCAGGGAGCACGCGCCGTTCTGCAGGTGCGATCGGCGGGCGAGCACGCCTCAGGCCCGTGATTCCGCGGGATCCGAGTGCCGCGGTGCCCGCTCGTCCTGCATATTGACGGGGCTCCCTGCACAACGGGCGACGTCGCGCGCGCACCGCGCGCACCGCGCGCACGGGGCGGGCGTTCGGGCGCCCGGCTAGAGCCAAGGAGCCGGATCCCAGTCGAACGTGCGCGCCCACGCCTCGAGCTCGGCGCGCAGCGCGGCTGCGATCTCGGGATGCGCGGCAGAGAGGTCCGCCGTCTCCGCCGGGTCGTCGTCGAGGTTCGCCAGCACCGTGCTGCCCAGCGTGAACGGGCCGCCCAGATGCTCGCGCGCCGATGTCGTGAGCTTCCACGGGCCGCGCCGGGCCGCGAGCTGCGGGCCGTACTCCCAGAAGAGCGTGCGCTCGTCGGGCAACGGGGCCAGCGCGCGCAGGGCGCCCAGCACGCTCGTTCCGTCCGCCTCCGCGGAGGCCGGAGCGCCCGCCGCCTCCAGCACGGTCGGCAGGATGTCCATCATCGCCGCGGGCTCGGCCCATTCGGCGCCCTGCGGCAGCGCGGCCGGCCAGGAGATGATCGCCGGCACCCTGATCCCGCCGTCGAAGAGGGATCCCTTGTTGCCGCGCAGGCCGCCGGTGGATCCGCCCTGGTAGTCGATCTCCTCGCCGTCGAGCCAGTTGCGGCTCTCGGTGGAGGGGCCGTTGTCCGAGGAGAAGAACACGATCGTGTCGTCGGCGATCCCTGCGGCCTCGAGCGCGTCCAGGATCCGGCCCACGCCGTCGTCCATCGCGGCGATCATGGCGGCCATGATGCGGCGATCGTCGGGCAGCTCCGGGAAGCGGTCGACGTACTCCTTCGGCGCGTGCATCGGATAGTGCGGGGCGTTGAACGGCACGTAGCAGAGGAAGGGCTCCGCGCCGCCGTCCGCGATGAACGAGGCCGCCTTCTCCGCGATGACCTCGGTGAGGTAGCGGCCGTTGTCGTAGACCTCGCGCTCGTCGTCCCACAGGTCGTGGACGGGGTTCTGGCCCTGACCCCAGTAGAAGATGTGCGAGTAGTAGTCCACGCAGCCGGCGAGGAATCCGAAGTGCTGCGCGAAGCCCCGATCGAGAGGGCGGTAACCGGATCCGGTGCCGAGGTGCCACTTGCCGAAGATGCCGGTGCGGTAGCCCTCGTCCTGAAGCCGGGAGGCGAGCGTCGGCTGGGCGGGGAGGCCGGCGGTGCCGCGCTTGCCGCCGAGGATCTCCTGCACTCCGGCGTGCACCGGGTGGCGCCCGGTGAGCAGCGCGGCGCGCGACGGCGAGCACACCGGCGAGTTCGAGTACCAGTTCGTCAGGCGCACGCCGCGGGCTGCCAGCCGGTCCAGGTGCGGGGTGCGCACGTCGTCGCCCCCGAAGCAGCCCACGTCGCCGTACCCGAGGTCGTCGGCGTAGATCACGACCACGTTCGGGCGGGTCATGCGGGAACCCCCGCGGCGGGTGCGGCGTGGTCCACGACGGTGTTGTTCGAGGAGTAGGTGCCGGATCCCGTGCTCAGGTCGGGGCGGATCAGGTCGGTGATTCCGCGGGCGGCGAGATCGGCCGGATCCGCCGCCGTGCGCGACGTGACGAAGGTCACGTCGAGCCCGGCCTCGCATGCCTCCACCCAGGCCTGGAAGATCGCGCCTCCGGGACTCATCGCCGCACGGCTGACGGGGATCTCGTCCTCGTCGACCTCGACCACGATCGCGGTCGTGCGGGCGGGCGCCGGCCGCTGCTCACGGAGGGACGGGATGATCTCGGCGAACCGGCGCCCGATCGGCTTGGCCTCGCCCGTCTGGTCGATCAGGCCGAGCGAGTACTCCAGCTCCGGGTAGTCCGCGAGCTCGCGGCCCACGTCGTGGGAGCACCACCAGGTCACGCCCCAGAGGTTCTCGGTGCGCACCGCGGCGCGCACCGTCGCCTCGAGGAAGTCCGGCGTCTGCTCGGGGGTCAGGCAGTTCGACGGGGCGCCGACCTCCTGCAGCCAGACCGGACGGTGCGGATCCGTCGCGAAGGCACGGGACAGCTCGATCATGTACTCGGCGTGCCGGTCGCTCGCGGCGCTGCGCCCGCCGTAGCGCTGGGCGGTGCCGTTGAAGATCCACGAGTGCACGGTGGTCATGGCGCCGATGCGGCTCGCGTGGGTCGGCACGAACCCGTGGCCGTCCATGTACCAGGCTGCGTCGTACTCGCTGTGCACGTGCGGCAGGCCGGGGGCGGAGCGCTCCGCCGCGTCGAGCAGGGCGGTGAGCCAGCCGGCGGCCTCGTCGGGCGTGACCGGCCACGGGTGCGGGTGCACCGCGGCCGAGAACTGGTTCACCTCGTTGCCGAGGGTGAAGCCGAGGAAGTTCGGTGCGTCGGCGAGCGCGGCGCCGAGGCGCTCGACGAGCGCGACCTGGCCGCTCAGCGCCTGCGGGTGCGTGAACATGTTCTTGTCGTGCCAGGTGAACAGCCAGGACGGGATGAAGTCGAAGCTCGACAGGTGCCCCTGGATCACGTCGACGCTCGCGTCCATGCCGAACTCCGCGGCGATGTCGACCACGGCGCGCACATCGGCGACGGCCTTGTCGCGGATGAGGGTGCGGTTGGGCTGCAGCACCGGCCAGAGCGGGAAGATCCGCACGTGGTCGAGGCCGAGTGCGGCGAGGCCGGCGAAGTCGCGGCGCACCGCGTCGAGATCGAGGTCGAGCCAGGAGTGCATCCAGTCCTTCGACGGCGTGTAGTTCGCGCCGAACCGCAGCGGGGCGGATCCACGCGCACCGGCGGAGTGTGCGGCGTCGGTGTCGGGGGTCATCGAGTACGTCCTTCCGGGACGGGCTGGCGCGGGTGCGGGGTGTCGCCGAGCTCCTGTTGGAGATCCCACAGCTTCAGGGTCAGCTCACGCCGGATGCCGGCGTACGCGGGATCGAGATGCACGCTGGTGAGCTCGTACGGATCCTTCTCGAGGTCGAAGAGCTCCCACTCCGGAGGATAGGACGTGTCACCCGTATTGGGCAGTCCCATTCCGTCGGCGTAGTAGTAGATCAGCTTGTAGCGGTCGGTGCGCACGCCGTAGTGGGCCCAGACGTGGTGCATGTGGTCGTCGTGCTCGTAGAACCGGTAGTAGTGGGCGTCGCGGACGGGGGCCGGATCCGTCGCGGTCACGAGGTCGACGAGGCTGTGTCCCTGCATGCCCTCGGGGACGGCGACCCCGGCGAAGCCGAGCAGGGTCTGCGCGATGTCGACGTTCGAGACGAGCGCCTCGGTGCTCGCGCCCGCGGGAACCCGCGCCGGATAGCTGAGCACGAGCGGCATCCGCAGCGACTCCTCGTACATGAACCGCTTGTCGAACCACCCGTGCTCGCCGAGGTAGAAGCCCTGGTCCGAGGCGTAGATCGTGACGGTGTCGTCGAACCGGCCCTTCTCGTGCAGGAAGGCGGTGAGGGCCTGCACGCTCTCGTCGACCGCGGCCACGCAGCGCAGGTAGTCCTGCATGTAGCGCTGGTACTTCCACACCGCGCGCTCGGCGTAGCCGAGCTCGACCGGCGGATCCTCCTTGAGATCGACGTCGGTGAGGTAGTCGGCGATGCGCATCGTGGCGTGGTGGGCGGGCGTGCCGCGGCCGTCGTAGTCGTCGTCGAACGTGGGCGGCAGCGGGATCGGATCCGTGAACAGGTCCGCGTGCCGGGGATGCGGCAGCCAGGGACGGTGGGGCGCCTTGTGCCACACGAGCACGCAGAAGGGCTCGTCGCCCTGCGCCTCCATCCACGCGAGGGCGTGCTCGGTGATGATGTCGGTGACGTAGCCCTCGTAGCGCACGGGGCCGTCGGGCGTGAAGAACTCCGGGTCGAAGTACTCGCCCTGATCCGGCAGCACCTCCCAGTGGTCGAAGCCCACCGGGTCGTGGTCGGGGCCGTGGCCGAGGTGCCACTTGCCGAACATCGCGGTGCGGTATCCCGCGGCGCGGAGGGCCGTGATGAAGGTCTCGTGGTCGTTCGTCAGGTGCGTGGCGAGCGTGGTGACGGAACTGGTGTGGCTGTAGGTGCCGGTGAGGAACGCGGCGCGGCTCGGCGTGCACAGCGCGTTCTCCACGAGGGCGCGGTCGAAGCGGATCCCGGCGGCCGCGATCGCATCGATGCCGGGGGTGGTGTTCACCACCGATCCGTAGCAGCCGATCGCATTCGCGGCGTGGTCGTCGGTCAGCACGAACACGATGTTCGGGCGACGGGGATTGCTCATCGCGTTCCTCCTTGAGTCGCTGAAGGGATTTGGTTCACCGTGCGCAGAGAACACGGTGATATTGGACGACACCCTGCCCTTATGGCATGCTAGGCACACTATATCGTTTTAGTGATGGGATGCCAGCGCCGGCCGGCGATGCACCCGGGACACTTCGAAGGAGAACACGTCCATGAAGATCCGATCGACTATCGCCGTCGGCATCGCCGCGGTCGCAGCGCTCGCCCTCACCTCCTGCACCGGTTCGGGGGCGGCCTCCGGAGGCGGATCCGCCGACGGCGAGATCACGGGCACGGTCACGTTCCAGACCTGGTCGCTGAAGAACGACAAGTTCTCGCCCTACTTCGAGAACATCGCGAAGAGCTTCGAGAAGGAGCACCCGGGCACGACCGTCAAGTGGATCGATCAGCCCGCCGACGGCTACGAGGACAAGATCCTGCAGCAGGCCGAGTCCAACGAGCTGCCCGACGTCGTGAACCTGCCGCCGGAGTTCGCGCAGGAGCTCGCCAAGGCCGGCCAGCTGGCCGATCTGAAGAAGGACTCCAAGATCATCGGCGACTACGTCGACGGCGGTGTCGCGGCCTACACGTACGACGGGCTCGAAGGCACCTACGCCTTCCCGTGGTACCTCGGCACCGAGCTGAACTACTGGAACATGGATCTGCTGGGCAAGGCCGGTCTCACGGCGCCGCCGAAGACCTTCGACGAGACGCTCGACGCCGCAGCCAAGCTCGGCAAGCTCGGCATCGCGACCCTGTCCGACGTGCCGAGCCCCAAGTCGATGCAGATCGACATCAGCGACCAGGGCAAGACCTTCGACTTCGTCAAGGACGGGAAGTTCGTCTTCGACACCCCCGAGGCCGAGGCCATCGTCGAGCGCTACGCCGAGCTCTACAAGGAGGGCGCGGTCAGCCCCGAGGCGCTGCAGAACGCGGGCACGGCGAACGCCAACGTCGACAACTTCAACAAGGGCAGCGTCGCGTGGACGACCGCCGGCCCGAACTACATCGACAAGAACCTCGCGGTCAACGCGCCCACTCTGCTGCCCTCGGTGAAGGTGACCGGCGGCTTCGGCGAGCCGCCGCTGTTCGTGCAGGGCATCAGCGTCTCCAAGAACGCGAAGAACAAGGCCGCGGCCATCGCGTTCGCCGAGTACGTCACGAACGACGCGAACCAGATCGAGTTCATGAAGCTCGCCGCCGGCTTCTTCCCCGGCACGAAGAAGGCCAACGAGGACCCGTCCGCGTTCGCCGGCACCGCGCAGAACCCCGAGCAGGCCGAGGCCACGAAGTTCGCCGCCGCGCAGATGGACAAGGCCCGCGTCCCCGGCGCGCCCGGATCCGGCTACGTCGACTCGATGGAGAACTACGCCAAGCAGCAGATCGCGCTCGCGATCAAGGGCGACATCTCGGCGAAGGACGCGCTGAAGAAGGCGCAGGACTACGCCAACCAGAACGTCTCGAAGTGACCCGATGAGTGAGAGGAGGGGGTGAGCAGATGAGAAGACAACGCTGGTACACGCCGTACCTGCTCGTGCTTCCGGGCGTGATCTGGGTGCTCGTGTTCGCGCTGTGGCCGTTCCTGAACACGGTGGTGCTCGCCTTCACGGACGCGCGCCCCCTCCGGCCCGTCGCGTTCGTGGGCCTGGACAACTTCACCCGTCTCGCGAGCGACGAGCGGTTCGGGTACGCCCTCACCACGTCGCTCGTGTACGTGGTGGTGTGCGTGCCGCTGCTCACCTTCCTCCCGCTGCTCCTCGCGCTGCTGGTGCATCGCAAGATCCCGGCGATCGGGTTCTTCCGCACCACGTTCTACTTCCCGGTGATCGCTTCGGCGGTGGTCGTCGCGATCGTGTGGGAGTTCCTGTTCTCCAGCACCGGCACGATCAACTCGGCGCTGAAGTTCTTCGGCCTCGCCGACCGGCCGATCGAGTTCCTCTCCGATCGCTGGCTGCTCATCTTCTGCGCGATCGGCCTGACCGTGTGGAAGGGCCTCGGCTACTACATGGTCGTCTACCTCGCCGCCCTCGGGAACGTCGGGCGCGAGCTGCACGAGGCGGCCGCGATGGACGGCGCCGGGGCCTGGCGGCGGTTCTGGTCGGTGACCGTGCCGGGCGTGCGCGGCCCGATGATGCTCGTCTCGGTGCTCATCTGCGTCGCGGCCATGCGCGTGTTCACCGAGCTGTACATCCTCTCCTCGGGATCCGGCGGACCCGGAGGCCGGTCGATGAGCATGGTGATGCTGATCCAGTCGATGGGCAAGGGGCTGAACGGCCAGATCGGCTACGCCTCGGCCATCTCGATCGTGCTGTTCCTGCTGACCCTCATCCCGCTGACCGTGGTCGGCATCGCCAACAACGGCGAGATGATCCGCGACGCCCTGGCGGGCCGGCGGACCCGCCGCGACCTGCGCGCGCAGCAGCGGGCCGAGCGCCGTGATGCGAAGAACCGCGCGGAGGTGGCGGCATGACTTCCTTCCAGACCCCCGGCAGCGCCGGCGTGATCGAGGAGCAGGCGACGCTCCGGCAGGCCGCAGCCGGCCGCGGCGCCCGCCCGCCGCGCCACCGCGAGAAGCCGTTCCGCACCCGCGGATCCGCCGACATCATGAAGCCCTCCCTCGGCGGACTGATCGGCAAGTACGTGCTGCTCGTCGTCGTGCTCGGCATCATGGTGTTCCCGTTCCTGTGGCAGCTCTCCACGTCGTTCAAGGGATCCGGTGAGGACATCTACGGCTTCCCGCCGAACCTCCTCCCGAGCGCTCCCACGCTCGACCACTACGCGGAGGTCTTCCGCACGATCCCGGTGCTCGACTACGCGCGCAACTCGCTGCTCGTCGGCGTCGGGACCGTCATCACCAACGTGATCTTCGCCACCCTCGGCGGCTACGCACTGGGATGCCTGAAGTTCCGCGGCAAGGGGATCGTCATGGCGATCTTCTTCTCCACGCTGCTCCTCCCCGGCGAGGTCACCCTGACCAGCCAGTACCTGACGGTGAAGTCGCTGGGTCTGGCGAACACCCTGTGGGGAGTGTTCCTGCCCGGCGCGATCGCCGCGATCAACGTGCTGCTCATGGCCGCCGCCTGCCGGATGATCCCCGCGGACACCCTGGACGCCGCGACGATCGACGGCGCCAACACCCTGCAGCGCCTGCGCCACATCGTGTGGCCGAACATCCGCGGCATGGTCTCGGTGGTCGCCCTGTTCGCGTTCATCGGCGCCTGGGACGAGTTCCTCTGGCCGCTCGTGGTGCTCTCGGATCCGGCGAACTACACGCTCACGGTCGGCATGAACTACCTGAACTCGAACTTCGGATCCAACCCCCGGGTGATCGCGGCGGGAACGATGATCGCGCTCGTGCCGATCATCATCCTCTTCGCCGTCCTCCAGAAGCAGTTCTTCAAGGGCGTCGAGGAGGGGAGCGTCAAGGGATGATCTCCCCGGCGGCACCCGCCGCGCGAACGCCGTGGGCGTCGCTCCCGCAGCCCACGGCGTTCGAGCCGGCGGGCGGGACGTGGGAGCCGGAGCGGGTGCGGGTCATCGCGGCGAGCAGGGGACTGCGCCGGGAGGCGGAGCGGCTCGAGTCCGAGCTGCGGGCGCGGGGGATCACGGCGGCCGCCGACGTGTCGGATCCGGTGATCCGGCTGCGGCTGAGTCCGCTCGCGCACCGGGATCCGGCCGACGAGTCGTTCACGATCGACGTGGCGGACGACGTCGTGGTGACGGCCGCCTCCGCCGCCGGAGTGTTCCGCGCCACCCGGCAGCTCCTGCACAACCTGCGCGCCCAGGCGGCGGTCCCGCGAGGGATCGTGCGCTCCGCGCCGGCGGTCGCCGAGCGCGGACTGCATCTCGACGCGGGGCGCAAGCACTACCCCGCGGCGTGGATCCTCGCGCAGCTGCACGCCGCCGCCGACGTGGGCGTGAACGTGTTCCAGTGGCACTTCTCCGAGAACGAGGGCTTCCGGCTGGAGTCGACGGCCTTCCCCGAGATCGTGTCGTCCGGGCACATCACCCGCGCCGAGGCGGCCGAGATCGTCGCGACCGCCCGCGACCTGCACATCGACCTCGTCCCGTCGCTCGACATGCCGGGGCATCTGCGGCACGCGCTCCGGGCCCACCCGGACCTGCGGCTGCCGGACGCGCCGGGCCTCGCCACCGACCACGCGCTCGACATCACCCGCGAGGATCCGGTCCGCTTCGCCCTCGCGCTGATCGACGACATGCTCCCCGTGTTCCCGCACAGCACGCGCTGGAATCTCGGCGGCGACGAGTTCGTCGACTTCGACCGCATCGCCGAGTTCCCGGCGCTCGCGACGGCGGCGGCGGAGCGCTACGGCGCCGCGGGCACCGGATTCGACCTGCTGACCGCGTTCGTCAACCGCGTCGCCGCGCACCTGCGCGAGCGCGGTCTCGAAGCGCGCGCCTGGAACGACGGCCTGCTGCGCAGCACCGCTGAGCGTCTGGACCAGGACGTCGTGCTCACCTGGTGGACGAACTGGAACGCCGGCATGCGGCCGGTCGCCGACGCGCTCGCCGCAGGGCATCGGCTCGTCAACGTCGACGACGCGGTGTTCTACTACGTGCTCGGTGAGAACGCCGGCTACCGCTACCCGACGGCGGAGCGGATCTGGGCGGCCGGCTGGCATCCCGGCCTCTTCCCGGCGCTGTGGGGACCCCAAGGGCAGGCGACCGTGGTGCAGGAGCTGGAGCGCCCGTACCCCGCAGCGCTGCTCGGGGTCTCGTTCGCGGTGTGGTCGGACCGGCCGGGGGCGCAGACCCCGGCCGAGGTCGCGGAGGGGATCCGCGGACCTCTGCGCGCGATGGCGGAACGGTCGTGGAACGCCGGATCCGCCCTGGAGCTTGCGGACTTCGCGGCGCTCGACGCCGCGATCGGGGAAGTCACCCCACTCGAAGAAGAGAGAAGGCACGTATGAATCGCACGACAGCTGCCATCGGTCTCGGCGCGCTCCTCGCCGGAGTCGCGGTCCTCGGCGCGCCACCCGCTCTCGCCGGGACGGGATCCGCATCGGTCGGGAACACGTCGCAGTGCTCGGCCGAGCCCCTCACCATGGCGTACTACCGCACCTGGCGCGACGTCACGGTGCCGCAGAGCGCGAACTCGAACCTGCCCGACCCCAACGTCACGCGCATGACGGACCTGCCTCCCGAGGTCGATGTGGCGATGGTCTTCGACGCCGGTGCGACGGCGGACACCGACTACTGGCGCGCCCTGCGCGACGAGTACGTCCCTGAGCTGCATGCGCGAGGCACCCGGGTCGCGTACACGCTGTGGATCGACAAGCTCGCGAAGGCGGACATCCCGCTGACGGACCAGGCCTATCGCGACTACGCGCAGAAGCTCGTCGACACGTATGTCACCCCGTACGGGCTGGACGGCATCGACATCGATGTGGAGTCGTACCCGACCGGGGACGACCTGACCAGGGCGATCGGCGTCTTCCACGCCCTCGGGGATCTCCTCGGACCGACCTCGGGCTCCGACAAGATCCTCATCTTCGACACCAACCAGGACGGCAGCACCCCGCTGTTCACGGCGGTCTCGTCGAAGGTGTCCTACGTTCTCCTGCAGGCCTACGGCCGGGGCGCGGCGGGCATGCAATCGACCTGGAACACCTTCGCCGACAAGATCGCCCCGTGCCAGTTCCTCCCCGGGTTCTCCTTCACCGAGGAGCAGGACCGCACGCACTGGGGCGACGCGGAGGGGATCTACGACCCCGCGACGGCACCGGGATCCACGGCGTACGAGTACGCGACGTGGCAGCCGGAGGGCGGCACGAAGGGCGGGTTCTTCGCCTACGCGGTGGACCGCGACGGCAAGGTCTGGGGGGATGACAGCATCACGCCGACGTCCTTCACCTGGATGAAGAACCTCTCGGCCGTGCAGGACGACGCCGCGGGTGTCGCACCGAAGGCCCCCACCGCTGCGCTCGCCGCGGACCGGATCACGATCCGCGGCGTCGGAGCCCCGGGCGCCACCGTGAGCGTGAAGGTCACCGGTCCCGGGAGGATCCCCGCCGCGGCCTCGACGACCGCTGCCGTCGACGGCAGCTGGACGCTCGTGCTCGACCGCAAGCTGACCGTGCCGCAGAGGGCGACGATCACGCAGAAGCTGCCGCACACGGGCCCGTCTGCCCCGGCCACGGTGCGCGTCGCCGTCCGCTGAGCCGCCGGCCACCGCAGAACGGCGCGGGATCCGGTCCGAGGGGAGGGAGGCCGGATCCCGCGCTCTGCCCGGGATCGCGCGGGACGGGTTTCCGCCGCGATAGAGGGGGCGGGCCGATCCGGCCCGCCGTGTTCAGGACCCGGCCCGCCGTATTCAGGCTGAGTCCTCGGGAAGCCGGTCGACCGGGCGGTTCGAGGGGCGAACCTGGATGTCGGGCCTGAATTGTGCGGGCGGCTCCGTCACCGGCGATCCGTGCCAGGCGCACCTGGCGGAGCTCGGCGGAGGCCTCAGGCGGTCGCCTTGGCCGCGGCCTTCATCGCGCGCTTGTGCTCCCGGACTTTCGCGAGCGAGTCCGGCGAGACGATGTCGGCGACCGAGCGGAAGGATCCGTCCTCGCCGTAGGGCGCAGAGGCCTCGCGCCAGCCGGCGCCGGTGAAGCCGTACTGCTTGCCGAGGAGGGCGAGGAAGATCTTGGCCTTCTGCTCGCCGAACCCGGGAAGGCCCTTCAGTCGCCGCAGCACCTCGGCGCCGTCCGGATCCCCTTGGGTCCACAGGTTCGCGGCGTCCCCGCCCCAGTCGTCGACGAGCTTCTGGCACAGCGTCTGCACGCGCGTCGCCATGGATCCGGGGAAGCGATGCACCGACGGGGACTGCTTGAACGCGGCGAGGAACTCGTCCGGGTCGTACGCGGCGATCGCGGCGGCGTCGGCCGCGCCCGTGCGCTGCTCGATCTTGAGCGGTCCGGCGAAGGCGGTCTCCATCGCGACCTGCTGGTCGAGCAGCATGCCCACGAGCAGGGCGAGCGGGTTGTCGCTGAGCAGGGTGTCGGCGGCGGTGTCTCCGGTGATGTGAAGGGCCATGGATCCAGTCTCGCACTCCGGCCTCGTCATCCACTTCGCAGCTGCCGGTGCGCCAACATCGGAGATGTGCACCGACCGCGGAGCCGATTCGAGAATCTCTCCGAGCGAAGCGCACATCTCCGCGCGGGGAGCACGCCGCGGGAGCCGGTCAGTGAGGGATCTCGCGACGATCCCCGACGCGGAGCGCGAGGATCACGGCGTCGCCATCTCGCGGAAGACCGCGAGTGTCCGCGCCCAGGCCGGTGCCGCTCGATCGCCTTGCGCCCGCACACCCGGTGTTCCCCCGGCGCCCGCACGCCGGCAGTGCGGCTCGGCCTAGTTGATGATCTCGCCGCGCTCGTCGTCGAGGATGGCGGCGAGGCGGTCGCGCCAGCCCTGCAGCGCCTCCGGCGCGAGCCGCGTCCAGTCGTCGACCACGGCGACCACGCGAAGCGGATCCGCGCTGCGATAGGACCGCGTCGGATTGCCGGGGAACTTCTTGTCGGTGACGTTCGGGTCGTCCTCGAAGGCGCCGGTCGGCTCGACGAGGTACACCCGCGGTTCGCCGTCGCCGGCGGCGAGCTCTGCGGCGAGGCCGGCTCCGTCGCGCAGCGCGGTGAAGTAGATGTGATTCATGACGACCTCGGGCCGGTAGTTCGACCGGAATCCCGCCGTGAGCAGGTCCCCGGGCTGCAGATCCGCCTTGGTGCCGTGGAAGAACGGGCCCTCGTCTGTCACGTCGCTCACCCGACCAGGCTAGCCGCGGACGTGACCGCGACCGCGGACGCGGACGCGGCCGCGGGCCGGCACGCCCCGCGGGCTCGCCCGGAGAGAGTGAACCGGTCAGGCCGTGGCGGCGTCGTCCTGGACGGCGGGCTCGGCGGAGAGCCCGTACAGCGTCTCGAGGGCGGCGATGAACTCGGATCCGCGGCCCTGGGCGGCGAGCTCGTGCGCGCGGCTCGTCGGGGTGTGCAGCAGCACACCGGCGAGGTGGCGCATGGCCTGTTCGACCTGGCCGCCGTCGTCTCCGCGCTTGCGGGCGCGCTCGATCTCGGCCTCGAGCAGGCCGAAGATGTGCCCGCGCAGGGCGACGACCGCCGGGGTCACGCTCTCGCGAGCTCCCACTTCGTGGAACGTCGCCGCGGCGGCACGCACGATCGAGCGCGCGGCGTCCGTCGCCTGCAGCTCCTCGAGCGGCGCGTGCAGGCGGATCGTCTCGAGGTCGAGCAGAGCGACGCCCTCGACCTCCGCGACATCGGGTGCGACGTTGCGGGGCATGCCGAGGTCGACGATCAGCTGCGACGGGGTCGCGCCGGCCGAGAAGCCGTGCCCCGGAATCGGGCAGTCCACCGCCGAGCCGTGCGGCGTCGGGAGGGCGGCGAGAGCCGGGCCGCGGCCTGCGCGCAGGATCGCGGCGTCGAGCACGGGGTGGTGCTCGGCGCTCGTGCAGGTGATGACGATCGAGGCGTGCGCGGCGGCGCGGGCGTACTCCGCCTTGGGCAGCGCCCGGATCCCGTGCTTCGCGGCGAACGCGGCCCCGCGGCCCGAGGGGGAGTGCACGCTGATGTCGTGCGCGCCGCGCTCGCGCAGCGTCGCGAGGGTCACCGCGGCGTAGGCGCCGGTGCCGACGAGCAGCACGCGGGCGGTGCTCCAGTCGGCGATGCGGCTGTCGGCGAGGTCGAGGGCGAGGCGCACCAGCGACCGGCCGGCGCGGCCGAGGGCGGTGTCGTTCTTGACCTTGCGCTGGGCTTCGCTGGCGCGCTGGAAGAGGCGCTCCAGCTCGGGGGAGGTGGTGCCGTGCTTGCGAGCCGAGGTGAGCGCACGGCGCACCTGGCCGGCGATCTCGCCCTCGCCGGAGACGACGGATTCGAGACCCGACGCGACCGAGAAGAGATGCTCGACGACCCGGGGGCCGGAGTGCACCGAGGACGACGCGGAGAGGATGTCGGCCTCGATGCCGCTGCGCTCCGAGACCGTGCTCAGGATGCGCGCGACGTCGTTCTCGTCGGCCGTGCCGTCGACGTCGACATAGGCCTCGAAGCGGTTGCAGGTCGCGAGCACGACGGCGCCCTTGGATCCTTCGGAGAGGGATCCGGCCAGGTCGTCCGGGGTGCGACTGAGTCGTTCGAGGAGGTCGAAGGGGGCCGTCTTGTGATTGGCCGTGACGCAGAGCAGCACCCTGGGAGTTTACGCTCCGCGGCCTTTGCGGATCCTGGACATCCGACGCGCGACGTCATCCGGATCCCGGATCCGCCCGGTCGCGGCTGCTGATCGGCCATCCCGGCGGGCATCGCGGTCCGGATCCGCGCGGACGACGTCCGCATCCCGCGCAGAGGTGCGTCGGGGACAATGGACCCATGCCCCTGAACGACGCCCCGCTGCTGCGCGCCCTTGCCGGTATCCGCCCCGAGACGACCCCGGTGTGGTTCATGCGCCAGGCGGGACGCTCGCTGCCCGAGTACCGCGACCTCCGTGTCGGGACCCGCATGCTGGACGCCTGCCTCACGCCCGACCTCGCCGCGGAGATCACGCTGCAGCCCGTGCGCCGCCACAGCGTCGACGCGGGCATCTTCTTCAGCGACATCGTGGTGCCGCTGCGTCTCGCCGGCGTCGAGGTCGAGATCGAGCCCGGTCGCGGTCCGGTGTTCGCCGAGCCCGTGCGCACGGCCTCCGACGTCGACCGGATCACCGCGATCGATCCGGCATCGCTCGACACGACGCAGATCGAGGAGGCGGTGCGTCTCGTGGTCGCCGAGCTCGGCGACCGCACCCCGCTGATCGGCTTCGCCGGCGCCCCGTTCACCCTCGCCGCCTACCTCGTCGAGGGGGGTCCCTCGAAGGAGCACCTGCGCGCCCGGGCGATGATGCACACGGATCCGGATTCCTGGAACCGTCTCGCGGGCTGGCTCGCCGAGGTCTCGCGCACCTTCCTCGCCGCTCAGCGGGCGGCGGGCGCGAGCGCCGTGCAGCTGTTCGACTCCTGGGCCGGTTCCCTGAGCCCCGCCGACTACCGCGCCTTCGTCGCGCCGCACTCGGCCGCCGCGGTCGACGGGATCGACGCCCCGGTCATCCACTTCGGGGTCGGCACCGGGCCCTTCCTCGGCGACATGCGGCTCGGCGGGCGCGCCGCCGCGGTCGGCGTCGACTGGCGCCTGCCGCTGGACGAGGCGGTCGCCGTGCTCGGCCCCGACGTCACGGTGCAGGGCAACATCGACCCCGCGCTGCTCACCGCTCCCTGGCCGGTGATCGAGGCGCACGTCCGCGAGGTGCTCCGGCGCGGGGCCGCGGCCCGGGCGCACATCCTGAACCTCGGCCACGGGGTGCCCCCCGAGACAGACCCGGCGGTGCTCACCCGCATCGTCGAGCTCGCCCATTCCGTGCGCACCGAGCCGGCCGCCGAGGCCGCGCGATGACGGATCCGCGGTCCGGCGACGGCGGCGCGCCGGAACCGGCGCACACGCCGGAGCTCGCCGAACGCGCGGCACGACGGAGGGTCGCCGTGATCGGCGGCGGCGTGGCGGGCCTCGTGGCGGCGGAGTCGGTCGCCGCGATCGGCGCGCACGCCACGGTGTTCGAGGCGCAGGAGCGCGCGGGCGGCGCGGTGCAGGCGGGCGAGGCGGACGGGCTGGTGTTCGACGCCGGGGCGGAGAGCTTCGCGGTGCGCGGCGGCCACGTGCGCGCCCTCATCGACGACCTCGGCCTCGGCGACCGCGTGTGCACCCCGGAACCCGGCGGCGCGTGGGTGGCCGGCATCCCCGGAGGTGCGGCGCCGCTGCCGCACGGCGGCCTGCTCGGCATCCCGGCCAATCCGTTCGCGGAGGACGTGCGGCGCGTGATCGGCTGGAACGGCACGTGGCGGGCCTGGCTCGACCGGCTGCTGCCGCCGCTCACGATCGGCCACGACCGCAGCCTAGGCCGCCTCGTGCGCAGGCGCATGGGCGCCCGTGTGCTGGACCGGCTCGTCGCGCCCGTGAGCACCGGTGTGTACTCCGCGCATCCGGATGACATCGACGTCGACGTCGCGGCCCCCGCGTTGAACGCGGCGCTGACCCGCGTCGGCTCCCTCTCCGGGGCCGTGGCCGAGATCACCGGCGGAGCGGGCCGGGCCCCCGGCGCAGCCGTGCAGGGACTCGACGGCGGCATGGCCGGCCTCGTCGACGCGCTCGTCGCGCGCATCGAGCTGCTCGGATCCGAGGTGCGCACCGCGACGCCGATCGAGCGTCTCGACCGCGACGGCGAGCGCTGGATCGTGCGCGTGGTCGAGTCCGGCGAACCGGGGGAGCAGGGCGAGGAGGTCGCCGACGGGATCCCCGAGTCCTTCGACGCCGTCATCCTCGCCGTCGACGAGGGCACGGCCCGCCGGCTGCTCGCCCCGCACGTGCCCGAGCTCGCGGAGGTCGCCGCCGCGTCGTCGCCCCGCATCGAGATCGTCACCCTGGTGCTCGACGCCCCGGTGCTCGACGCGGCGCCGCGCGGATCCGGCGTGCTCACGGTTCCCGGCTCGCACGTCGCGAAGGCCCTCACCCACAGCACCGCGAAGTGGGCGTGGCTGCGGGAGCGGGCGGGATCCCGGCATGTCGTGCGGGTGTCGTTCGGCGCCCAGGACGAGGGCCCCGCGACCGCTGCGCTCGACGACGAGGCCGCCGCCGCGCTCGCCCTGGCCGAGGCGTCGGCGCTCCTCGGAGTCGCCCTGCCGCCCGATCGGCTGCGCGGCAGCCACCGCGCCCGCTTCGTTCAGGCGCAGCCCTCCGCGGTCGCGGGAGCCGCAGAGCGCCGCACGGCCGCGGCGGCCGCGATCGGCGCCGTCCCTGGGCTGGCCGCGACCGGGGCGTGGCTGAGCGGCACCGGACTCGCGCAGGTCGTGCCGCACGCGCGGGCCGAGGCGGAGCGGATCCGCCACGTCCTGCTCTGGGGATGACCGGGCGGGCGGAGGCCGCTGGGGCCGCCGTGGCGACCGATAGATGCCGAAAACGGAATACAGGGTTACGCTGGTAGCCCGCAGAGACCGCAATCGTGAGGAGACCCCATGAAGGGGAAGATCGGACTCGTCGTCGGACTCGGCGTCGGCTATGTGCTGGGCACGCGTGCCGGGCGCGAACGGTACGAACAGATCAAGAAGCAGTGGCTGAAGGTCTGGCACCTCGACCCGGTGCAGGCACAGGTGCACAAGGTGCAGGACTTCGCGAAGGCCCAGGCGGCCGCGGTGCCGCAGGCGCTGTGGACCGGCGCCGTCAAGATCGTCAAGGCCGCCACCTCCGACGGAACCCCGGGCCAGCGCGTGGACTCCACGATCGCGAGCGGCAAGGCGGTCGCGGCCGAGGTCAAGCAGGCAGCGGAGGAGACCGTCGCGGCCGCGGAGCAGAGCGTCGCCGCCGAGGAGAGCCGCACGAAGTCCCGCACATCCGCGGCCGCGAAGAGCGCGCCGAAGAAGCCGACCGCGGGCGCCTGACATGGCCGGCAACTACCGGGATCGCGCCGACGACAGCCTGCTCACGCTCCTCGGCGACATCCCCGACCTGATCAGCAACCTGGTCAAGGCCGAGATCGACGCGGCCAAGACCTGGATCTCCCGCACCGCGAAGGACGCCGGCATCGGCAGCGTCTGGTTCCTGGTCGCGCTGTTCTTCCTGTTCTGGGCCGTGCCCGTGGTGCTCGTGTTCGCGATCGCCGGGCTCTCGTCCTGGTTCCCGGTCTGGCTCTCCGCGATCATCACGTTCGGGATCCTGCTCCTGGCCGTGCTCGTGTTCGCGCTGCTCGGTCTCCTGAAGTTCCGCACCGTGCTGCGCCGGGAGAACCCCGCGCAGGCCGTGGCGACCGACGTCCGCATCGTGAAGGAGGCCGGCGATGGCCGTTGACCCGGTGAACATCCCGCGCACGGCCGTGCCGGCAGGCCTGGTCGACCCGGTCGCCTCGGCCCGCGCCGAGCTGAAGGCCGCACTGCTCGCGATCGAGGACAAGACGAACGTGCCGCGTCAGCTGCAGAAGGCCGGCGGCAAGGCCCGCGTCTTCGCGCAGCGCAACCCGGTCGGCGCCTTCGCCGCGGTCGTCGGCGTCGCGGCGGTCGTCGGCGGCGTGGTCTGGGCCGTCGCCCGCAGCATCGCCCGCTGACGCCGGTCCTCGGCGCGTCCTGGGCGCGTCCTGGGCACGGTCTTCCGCCGTCACGATCAGCACACCGAGGCACGATCAGCACACCGATCCGGCGGATCCGTGTGCTGATCGTCGCACCGTGTGCTGATCGCGACACGGGCCGCACCGGAGGCTGGATCCCCGGGCCGCGACCGAAGCCGGATCCCCGGGCCGCGCCGGACCGTGCCGGCCCGACCGTGCCGAGCCCGGACCCTGCCCGGATCCCGGCCGGATCCGGGTGCGTGTCGTCACGAGTCCCCGGCGCATAGGCGGAGGGGGCAGACTGGTCCCATGGCTGAAGCTGCAGAAACGCCCATGCTCGCCGCCGACTCCGACCCCTCGCCCCAGGGTTTCACCCTCTGGGCCGTGTGGCGCCGCGACCCCGCCGCCCCGGTGCTCGAGACCGACTCCACCGAGCTGGAGGACATCGTCCGCCACATCGAGGACGGCGGCATCAGCGTCCGCGGCTTCTACGACGTCTCCGGACTCAAGGCCGATGCCGACCTCATGGTGTGGCTGCACGGGCCCACTCCCGAGGGGCTGCAGAAGGCGCTGCGCCGGCTGCGCCGCACCGAGCTGCTGCGCACCCTGCTGCCGGTCTGGAACGTGATGGGCGTGCACCGCGACGCGGAGTTCAACCGCGCGCACGTGCCCGGCTTCCTGCGCGGCGTCGAGGCGAAGGGCTGGCTCTGCCTGTACCCGTTCGTCCGCACGCCCGAGTGGTACCTCATCGAGGAGGACGAGCGCCGCCGCATGCTCGCCGAGCACGGCCGCCGCGGCGCCGCGTTCCGCGGAGTCCTCGCCAACACGGTCGCCGCCTTCGCGCTCGGCGACTACGAGTGGCTGCTCCCGCTCGAGGCCGACGAGCCGACCGAGCTCGTCGACCTGATGCGCGATCTCCGGTACACCGATGCGCGCCGCTACGTGAAGGAGGAGGTGCCCTTCTACACGGGGCGCCGCCTGCGCTTCGACGAGATCGCCGAGGTGCTGCAGTGACCCACGCGGCCCCCCTCCGGCTCGGCACCCGCCGCAGCGCCCTCGCGCAGGCGCAGTCCGGGCAGGTCGCGAAGGTGCTGGAGAAGGTCTCCGGCCGCCGCGTGGAGCTCGTCCCCATCACGAGCGAGGGCGACACCAACCGCGCCTCGCTCAGCGAGATCGGCGGTCAGGGGGTGTTCGCCACCGCCCTCCGCGATGCGCTGCGCCGCGGGGAGTGCGACCTGCTGGTGCATTCTCTGAAGGATCTGCCCACCACGGTGCCCGAGGGCCTGGTCATCGCGGCGACCCCGGCCCGCGCCGACTCGCGCGACGTGGCCGTCACCCGCGACGGGACCGCGCTGCACGAGCTGAAGAGCGGATCCGCGATCGGCACGGGCTCGCCCCGGCGCATCGCGCAGGTGCACGTCCGCAACCCCCGGCTGCGCACGGTGGATCTGCGCGGGAACGTCGACTCGCGGCTGCAGCGGGTCGCGACCGGCGAGCTCGATGCCGTGATCCTCGCAGCCGCGGGGCTCAGCAGGCTCGACGGCGACCCCCTCGGCGAGCTGAAGGCGGAGAGCCTCGGCCTCGCGGAGTGGCCCACCGCGCCCGGGCAGGGAGCACTCGCCGTGGAGACCACGACCGATGCCCCGGACGACCTGATGGCCGTGCTGGCGGCACTGGACGACGAGGCGACCCGGATCGCCGTGACCGCCGAGCGGGCCGTGCTGGCGGGGCTGGATTCCGGCTGCCAGGCCCCGATGGCCGCGCACGCGGTGCTCGAAGGCGGGGACCTCCGGGTGCGCGCCGTGGTCTACGCGCCGCAGGACGGCTGGCGGATCGGGATCGACGTGACCGAGGCGCTGCGTCCAGCGCACGTGGAGGCGGAGGCGGCGGCCGAGGAGTATATTCATGCCAACGGCAGTGGCAACGGTGCGGACTCTGCCGATGGAGCAGACCCGATCGCCGCAGCCCGCGAGATCGGGTTGTCTGTTGCCCATCGGCTGCTCGAACGTGGGGCGGCTGACCTTCTTCCGCGCCCCTGAACCCGATGATGATGACTGAATCGAAGCAAGAGGCCAAGCCGCTGACCGGTTGGCGCGTGCTCGTGCCGCGCGGCGGTCCCTGGGGCGACGGCGTCGCCGCGAGCCTGCGCGCCCAGGGCGCGGTGCCGGTGGTCGCCCCGCTGATCAACTTCGCACCCACGAACGACCAGGCGGCCCTCGACGACGCGCTCGTGAAGCTCGCGGCCGGGGAGTTCGACTGGCTCACGATCACCAGCGCCACCACGGTGGACGTGCTCTTCGCGCACCGCGCGGAGATCCCCTCCTCCACCAAGATCGCCGCCGTCGGCGAGACCACCGCCGCCGCCCTCATGGCCGTCGGCTACCACGTCGACCTCGTGCCGGAGGACGACAACTCGGCCGAGGGCATGGCCCGGCAGATCATCGATCTGGAGCCCGAGCCGAAACGGATCCTCACCCTGCGCAGCGAGATCGCGAAGCCGCTGCTGACGAAGTCGCTCAAGAAGGCGGGACACCGCGTCTCGAGCGTCGTGGCCTACCGCACGGTCGGCGTCCCGGTCACCGAGCGGATCATGCGCGACGTGCAGAACGGACGGATCAACGCGATCCTCGTGACGAGCGGCTCCGTCGCCGAGCAGGTGCGCGAGCAGTTCCCCGAGATCCCCGACACCACGCTCCTCGCCGCGATCGGCCCCCGCACCGCGAAGGATGCGAAGAGGGCGGGGCTGCCGATCACGGTGGTCGCCGACAAGCAGACCGTCGATGCGCTCATCGACGCGGTCTCGCACTTCACCCTCCCGCACGCGGCCGACGAGTTCGCACCGTGACCGGCGGATTCCGCTCCGGCGCCGCAGGGCTGGGCGCGTCGGCCGGCTTCCCCGACGTCCGCCCGCGCCGGCTGCGTCAGTCCGCCGCGGTACGCTCGCTCGCGCGCGAGACGGACCTCCTTCCGCGGCACCTCGTCCTCCCGGCCTTCGTGCGCGAGGGCATCACCGAGCCGACGCCGATCGGATCCATGCCCGGTGTCGTGCAGCACTCGCTCGACTCGCTGCGCCGCGCGGCGGTCGAGGCCGCCGAGGCCGGCGTCACCGGTGTGATGCTGTTCGGCGTGCCCGCCGTGCGCGACGCGATCGGATCCGGGGCGGACGACCCGGACGGGATCCTCAACGTCGCGACCGCCGCCGTGGCGGCCGAGGTCGGCGACGCGCTCGTCGTGCAGACCGACCTGTGCCTGGACGAGTTCACCGACCACGGCCACTGCGGCGTGCTGGCCGCGGACGGCTCCGTCGACAACGACGCGACCCTGGAGCGGTACGTGGCGATGGCGCTGGCCCAGGCCCGCGCCGGTTCGCAGCTGCTCGGGCTGAGCGGCATGATGGACGGCCAGGTCGCCGCGGTGCGCCACGCGCTGGACGCCGAGGGCTTCCCCGACGTGCTGCTGCTCGGCTACGCGGCCAAGTACGCGAGCGCGTTCTACGGACCGTTCCGCGAGGCCGTCGACTCGCAGCTGCAGGGCGACCGCCGTACGTATCAGCTCGACCCGGGCAACCGGCGCGAGGGCGTGCGCGAGGCGCTGCTGGACGAGGCCGAGGGCGCCGACGTCGTGATGGTCAAGCCCGCGATGGCGTTCCTCGACGTGCTGCGCGAGGTGCGCGACAGCGTGCGCGTGCCCGTCTGGGCGTACCAGGTGTCGGGGGAGTACGCGATGATCGAGGCCGCCGCGCAGAACGGCTGGCTCGACCGCGAGCGCACGATCCTGGAGTCGCTGCTGTCGATCCGCCGCGCAGGCGCCGACGCAGTGCTCACCTACTGGGCGACCGAGGCCGCCCGCTGGGTCGCCCGGGGCTGACGGCCGGCCGTGCCCGCGGCGCGCTGCCGGGGCCGCCGGGGGCTGACGGCCGGCCGTGCCCGCGGCGCAGGGGCGCCCGGCCGTGCCCGCGGCGCAGGGGCGCCCGGCCGTGCCCGCCGAGCAGGAACGGCACAGCCGCCTCCGGGAGAATGGATCCATGACCGACCGCAATGACGACCTGTTCGACGCCGCCCGTGCCGTGATCCCCGGCGGGGTGAACTCGCCCGTGCGCGCCTACGGCTCGGTCGGCGGCACGCCGCGGTTCCTCGCGAGCGCCTCCGGCGCGACGGTCACGGATGCGGCCGGCACGACGTACCTCGACCTCGTCGCATCCTGGGGGCCGGCACTGCTCGGGCACGCGCACCCCGAGGTGGTCGCCGCTGTGCAGGAGTCCGCGACCCGCGGCCTGTCGTTCGGCACCCCGACCGAGGGCGAGGTCGAGCTCGCCGCCCTCATCGCCGATCGGGTGCGGCACGGCGATGCCCGGCCCGTCGAGCGCGTGCGCCTGGTTTCCACGGGTACCGAGGCGACGATGACCGCGATCCGGCTCGCGCGCGGCGCGACCGACCGCGACCTGCTCGTCAAGTTCGCCGGTCACTACCACGGGCACTCGGACGGGCTGCTGGCCGCCGCCGGATCCGGTGTGGCGACTCTCGCCCTGCCCGGATCCGCGGGCGTCCCCGCCCCGATCGCGGCGCAGACGCTCGTCATCGACTACAACTCCCCGGAGGCGCTCGCCGCGGTGTTCGCCGAGCACGGCGACCGCATCGCGGCCGTCATCGTGGAGGCCTCCGCGGCGAACATGGGCGTCGTCGCCCCGCAGCCCGGGTTCAATCGGCTCATCGCCGAGACCGCGCACGCGCACGGCGCCCTGATGATCCTGGACGAGGTGCTCACCGGGTTCCGTGTGCATCCCGCCGGCTTCTGGGGTCTGCAGCAGGCCGCCGGCGAGGCGTACCTGCCCGACATCATCACGTTCGGCAAGGTCGTCGGCGGCGGGATGCCGCTCGCCGCGCTCGGCGGCCGTGCCGAGGTCATGGACCAGCTGGCGCCGACCGGCCCGGTCTACCAGGCGGGCACCCTGAGCGGGAACCCCCTCTCGGTGGCCGCGGGACTGGCGACGCTGCGCCTCGCGACGCCGGAGGTGTACGCGCGGATCGACGCCGCCGCGGCGCGCCTGTCGGACGCTCTCGACCGCGCCCTGACCGACGCGGGGGTGGTGCACGCGGTGCCGCGTGCGGGCAACCTGTTCGGCGTGGCCTTCGCCGGGACGGCTCCGCGCGACTATGCCGAGGCTCAGGCCCAGCAGGTGTTCCGGTACGCGCCGTTCTTCCACGCGATGCGGGAGCAGGGCGTGGCCCTGCCGCCGAGCGTGTTCGAGGCCTGGTTCCTCACGGCCGCCCACGGCGACGCCGAGCTCGCCGCGATCGAGGCCGCGCTTCCCGTCGCGGCCGAGGCCGCGGCCCGCGCGACGGCCTGAGCCCGCGCGGCTCGGCGGGGGACGTCGGCGAGGCGGCTCGGCGGGGACCCGCGCGACGGCCTGAGCCGGCGCGACTCGGCGGGGGGACGTCGGCGAGGCGTGCCTGCGCAATTCAGGCTGGAGCCGGCCGGATCGGGGGATGCGGAGGCCAGAGGCCGGTCGGGACAGATCCTGGCCTGAGTTGTGCGAGCGGGGCGGGCGACCGATCCGGCGGGGTACCCCCGCGCCGGGCCCGGGCCCGGGCACGGTCGGGATCCGGATTGTGGATCTCCGCCAGCCGGATCGTTGCCGTCCTGTGAGGTGCCTCGCAGGTCAATGCCGCGGAGCGCTGGCAGACTGGGACGATGGTGACGCTGCTGCTGGATCGGACCCGCCTCGAGGTGGAGCTGTCTCCGCTCGAGCGCGCCGTCTCGTTCCGCCGCGACAACCTGCACATCGCCCGCGAGACGATCGTGAAGGTGCAGCTGACCGACGACGCCTGGACGTGGCTCCGCGGCGTGGGCAGTCCCGGCACCCACGTGCCGCTCGTGCTCGCCGCCGGCACCTGGAAATCGGCGAACGGCGACGACTTCGTCCTCATCCGGCGGCACAAGCCGAGTGTCGTGATCGACCTCGAGGGTGCCGAGTTCCAGCGTCTCGTGCTCACCACCCGGCACGGGCTGGCGCTTGCCCAGGCGCTCCGCCTCGACGCCACGAGCGAACTCGCCGAGGTCACCGACATCGCGGCGACCGGCGCCATCCCCGTCGTGGAATCGGCTGGATCCTCGCGCAAGCGCAAGCCGGCGGTCCGCCCGGCCTGAGCCGAGAGCCCCGGCGGGGCCGTGCACGACTCAGGCCATCTTCCGGCCACGGCAGCGGGTCGGCGCGGAACGCGCGGCTCTGATCGGCACCGACGGGTGTCCAGCCTGAATTGTGCGCACGGCGCCGACCAGCACCGCCGGATCCCGGGATCGCTGACCCGGATCCTCCCGGAAACGGAGTCGTCCCCCTGGGAACGGTCCATGGACCGTGCTCAGGGGGACGACTCCGTTGACGGAGGGTGCGGGATCAGTTCCCGGCGTGCTCGCCGTCGTGGTCGTGCGAGTTCTGTCCCTCGCCGTGGTCGTGCGAGTTCTGTCCCTCGCTGTGGTCGTGCGAGTCCTGTCCCTCGCCCTGGTCGCGCGATTCCTCGGCCTCGCCCTGATCGTGCTCGGCGTGCTCCGGCGCAGGCTGCTCCTCGCCCGTCGGGCCGGGGGTGTACGAGGGCGCGTCGTCGTTGTAGAAGGCCCGCGCCGCGGCGGCGAGCGATGCACTGACGGCGGCGGCCCGCGGGTCGTCGTCGTGGTGGATCTCGCCCTGGGTCACATCCTCGAGATCGTCGTCATCGTCCGGCGCCTCGTCGAGGATGACCTGGATCTCCTGGGTGCGTCCCTCGGCGAGGGCGTCGAAGATCTCGATGCCCGCGATCTGCGCGGTCTCGGTGCTCGGCTCGGGGGTGATGAACTCGTCCTCGGGGGACGGCGTGGTGATGACCGTGGTCGCGGCGGTCGGGGCGTCGTCGATGTCGTGGTGCTCGGCGGTCCCGTCCTGCGCGTCGTCGTCGGAGTGCGCGTCCTGCTTGACGTCCTCGCCCTCCCCGCCCGGCTCGCGCTGCTCGGAGTCGGCTTCGTGCTGCTCGGATGCGCCGTCCTGGTCCTCGGTCCCATCGTGGGCGGTGTGCTCCGGATCCTGCACGGCCAGCGGGACGCCGGTGATCAGGTCGTCGAACGACACCGCGGCGGCCTCGGCGGGGATCGTGAGCGCGGCGGTCTCGAACGAGCCGAGCGCGGACCCCTGCTCGTCCTCGGCGCCGTCGGCGGCGTGCGTGAGCGGGGCGTCGGAATGGCCGTCGCCGAGCGGCGCGCCGTCCTCGGATCCGGCCTGCTCCGCGGATCCGGCCTGCTCCTCGGATCCCTCCTGCTCGTGCCCGTCCTCGTGCCGCGGCTCGTCATGCGCGTCGTCGGTGACGATCGGGGCCGTCAGCGCGATGCCCGCGGCGATCGCGGCGGGCTCGTCCGCGTCGGCGCCCTCGGCGGGCTCGTCCTTGTCGGCATCTTCGGCGGGCTCGTCCTCGGCGGGAGCCTCCGGCTGCGTCGCGTCGTCGGACTCGCCCGGCGCCTCGGAGTCCTGCTCTCCGGCGTCCTCGGATCCGGCCGCGTCGCCCTCGTGCGCCTCGACCTCGGAGCCCTCCTCGGCCAGGGCCTCGGCCTCGCCGTCGGAGGGACCGTCGGAGTGCTCCTCCGCGTCCTCCGCATCCTGCTCGGCCGCATTGCTCGACGACTCGGCCTCGGCAGCGGCGCCTTCCTCCGTGGCGCCGTCGGGCTCGGCGCCCTGGTCGGCCTCGGGTGCGGAGTCGCCTGCGTCGGCGGTGCCCTCGCCCTCGTCCTGAGCGTTCTGCGCGGCGGCGTACTCCGCGGCCTCGCGGCGGGTCGTGGGGATCGCCACCGTGTTCGCGGCGTCCTCGTCGGCCGTCGCAGCGGATGCGCCGAACAGGTCTGCGGCCCCGGCTCCGGCGGCGACGACGGGCACGGCGGCGGCCGCGCCGAACAGGCCGGCGACGGGCGGGGTCACGACGGATGCGTCCTCGGCCGGCGCGGCATCCTCGGCCGCGGCGTCCTCGGCCTCCGCGCTCTCGGCCGGCTCGGCGTCCTCCGCGACGGGAGTCCCGGGGACGTCAAGGGGAGCCGCGGCGTCGCCGGGCGGAGTCACCACCGGGATTGCGCCGGTGATCGGGCTGCGACGGCCGTGCACCAGGTCGAGGAAGACCTCCTCCAGGCTCGGCCCGCGCTGCTGCAGCGTGGTGAGCGCCAGCCCCGCCGACGCGGCGACCGCGCCGACCGCGGCGGCGTCGGTGTTGTGCACCGTGAGGCCGGAGCGCAGCACGTCGAAGCTCAGCCCGGCCTCGCGCAGCGCGCGGGTGAGGGCCGCCCTGTCGTCGGCGTCGACGACGACGGAGCCCGTGGTGGGATCCGACAGCTTGCCGATGCTGTCGGCGTAGACCAGCCGGCCCTTCGAGAGCACCAGCACGTTGTCGGCGATCTGCTCGATCTCGCTCAGCACGTGCGACGAGACGAGCACCGTGCGTCCCTCGTCGGCCAGGCGGCGCATCAGCAGGCGCATCCAGCGGATGCCCTCGGGGTCGAGGCCGTTCGCCGGCTCGTCGAGCACGAGCGCGCCGGGGTCGCCGAGCAGAGCGCCGGCGACGCTGAGACGCTGGCGCATGCCGAGCGAGTAGGCGCCGATGCGCGTCTCGGTCTCGTTCTGCAGGCCCACGAGCGAGAGCACCTCGTCGACGCGGGAGAGCGGGATCCCGTTCGCCTTGGCCGCGATCGACAGCTGGCGGGGTGCGGTGCGGCGGGGCCGGTAGACGGCCTCCTCGAGCACGGATCCGATCGTGCGCAGCGGATGGCGCAGTTCTGCGTGCGTGACGCCGCCGATCGTGGCCGTGCCGGAGGTCGGGCGGATCTGGCCGAGCAGCAGCCGCAGGGAGGTCGTCTTGCCGGCGCCGTTGGGGCCGAGGAACGCGGTCACCGCACCGGGCTCGATGCGGGCGGAGAGGTCGTCGACAGCGGTCAGAACGCCGAAGCGCTTCGTCGCGTGCGAGAACTCGAGCACTTGTCCGTCGGTCATCCGCGGCCTCTCATCGATACGGCAGTTCCCCTCTATCCTGCCGGATGGGGAGTGAAAACGCAGGTTGATCCGGGCCATTCCGCCTGATTGCGCGCGGTAACGTGGCCTCCGTGAGCACTGTCGAGCACGCCCCCTCCGCCGCCTCCGTCGAACCCGAGGTGCTCGTGCGCACCGAGGGCGCACTGGGCCGCATCACGCTGAACCGCCCGCGCGCGCTGAACGCGCTGAACGTCGGCATGATCCGCGCCGTGCACGCCGCGCTGGACGCGTGGCGCGACGACAGCGACGTCGAGATCGTCTTCATCGACGGAGCCGGGGAGCGCGGCCTGTGCGCCGGCGGCGACGTGCGGGAGCTGCACGCGCAGATCGTCGCGGGTCGCAGCGCCGAGACGGTCGAGTTCTTCCGCGAGGAGTACGCGATGAACGCGGCCATCGCGGAATACCCCAAGACCATCGTCGCGATCGCCGACGGCATCACGATGGGCGGCGGCATCGGCGTCGCCGGGCACGCCGCGATCCGCGTCGTCACCGAGCGCTCGCAGCTCGCGATGCCCGAGGTGCGTATCGGCTTCACGCCCGATGTGGGCGGCACCTGGCTGCTCGGCCGCGCCCCGGGGCGCCTCGGCGAGTTCCTGGCCCTGACCGCCGGGACGATGAGCGGATCCGATGCGCTGTACGCCGGTTTCGCCGACTTCTGGGTGCCGTCCGAGCGGATCGACGCCCTCCGCGATGCGCTCGCCCACCGCGCGGATCCGACGGGGCCGAGCGAGATCGTGATGCTGTTCGACGAGACTCCGGATCCGTCCCCGCTGTCCGCGCAGCGGGCGTGGATCGACGAGGCCTTCGCCGCCGACACCGTTCCGGAGATCGTGGCGCGCCTCCAGGCGCTCCCCGAGCCGGCCGAGGAGGCGCCGGGAACCAGCGCCACCGGCACGGTGCCCGGACCCGCGGCGACCGCCGACCTCCTCGAATCGCTCGCGCCGACCGCGCTCGTGGTGACGCTCGACGCCGTGCGCGAGGCCCGGGCGATGGACTCCGTGCGCGACGCGCTGGCGGGGGAGTACCGCCGGGTGCTGTGGTTCGTGCACCATCACCCGGACCTCGTGGAGGGCATCCGGGCCCAGCTCGTCGACAAGGACCGCAACCCGCACTGGGATCCGCAGACCCTCGCGGATCTCGCCGAGGATGCCGCCGTCCCCGCCCGCGACTACGTGCCGCCGGTTCCGCTCTGGAGCTGAGGACCGTCCTCCCCACTCGCTCCGGCGAGAGAGTTCTGCACCGATCGTGCGTTTCCGCAGTCGTGGTGGGCGCGCGTCGCTAGCGTTGCTGGCGACGCGACCGTGGAGGGCGCAGAATGGGGGCGTGCACGTGTCGGTGGAGCTCATCGGAGTGGTGCTCACGGGGTTCGGCGTCGTGATCACCCTCGGTCTCGGCATGCTGTCCGGATTCGGCTGGATGGCTCGCCGGATCGACCGGGTCGACGACAAGCTGTCCGCGCGGATCGACGGCCTGTCCGCGCGGATCGACGGAGTCGAGACTGAGCTGACCGAGGTCAAGATCGGGATCGCGCGTCTCGAGGGGCCGCGACCGCACCTCATCGTGGGGCGCTGAATCCCGCGCCGGGTTCCTCAACCGGATCCGGAAATGCGCGTCCGAGCAGGGGTTCGTTTCGCCCATAGCGAAGATCTGAGTCGATCCGTCGCAAGGGGGATGTGAATGTCCGTGCCGCGTGGCATGGTGTTTCGTGGCCGTTCGTCGGCCGATCTTCCCGGGAGTCCGCCCCGGGAAGTCCGCTCCCACAAGGAAGTCCGCCTGTGCTCGGAAAGATCCTCTTCCGCTATCTGAAGCGATACAAGTGGTTGCTGCTCGGCGTCCTGGTGTTCCAGTTCGGCAGCGCGTTCGCGTCGCTGTACCTGCCGCGCCTCAACGCCGACATCATCGACAAGGGCGTCGCCAACGCCGACACCGCCTACATCTGGTCGCACGGCGGGCTCATGCTCGCGGTCTCGCTGGGCCAGATCATCGCCTCGGTCATCGCGACCTACTTCGCCGCGCGCGCGGCGATGAGCCTCGGCCGCGACATCCGCGCCGACGTGTTCAGCCGCGTGAGCGGCTTCTCCGAGCGCGAGGTCTCGCAGTTCGGCGC
Source organism: Microbacterium sp. MMO-35 (assembly GCF_037147555.1). Classification (NCBI taxonomy): domain Bacteria; kingdom Bacillati; phylum Actinomycetota; class Actinomycetes; order Micrococcales; family Microbacteriaceae; genus Microbacterium; species Microbacterium sp. MMO-35. Next base: position 234,577 of record NZ_JBBCVH010000001.1, on the reverse strand, counting down.
CGGATCCCTGATCACCCGCAACACGAACGACGTGCAGCAGGTGCAGATGCTGGCGATGATGGGCTCGACGATGTTCATCACCGCCCCGCTGCTCGCGATCGGCGGCATCATCATGGCGCTGCAGACGAACCTCGGCCTGAGCTGGCTGATCGCCGTCTCGGTGCCGGCGCTGCTCATCGTCGCCGGCATCATCATCGGCCGCATGGTCCCTCTGTTCCGCAGCTACCAGGGCAAGCTCGACAACGTCAACCGCATCATGCGCGAGCAGCTCACCGGCGTCCGCGTCGTGCGCGCGTTCGTGCGCGAGCGCATCGAGGAGGAGCGCTTCCGCGGCGCCAACACCGACATCATGGTCGTCGGCCGCAACGTCGGATCGCTCTTCGTCCTGCTCTTCCCGCTGTTCATGCTGATCCTCAACGTCACCATCGTGGGCGTGATCTGGTTCGGCGGCATCGAGGTGAACAACGGCACGGTCGAGGTCGGCACGCTGTTCGCCTTCATGCAGTACATCGGGCAGATCATGATGGGCATCATCATGTCCAGCTTCATGGCCATGATGATCCCGCGCGCCGCGGTCTCCGCCGAGCGCGTCGGCGAGGTGTTGGACGCCGAGCAGAGCATGACGCGGCCCGAGAACGGCGTCACGACCTTCCCGGTTCCGGGGGCCGTGGCCTTCGACGACGTCTCCTTCACCTACCCCGGCGCCGAGTCGCCGGTGATGCACGGGATCAGCTTCGCGGCGGAGCCCGGCGAGACCGTCGCGATCGTCGGATCCACCGGCGCGGGCAAGACCACGCTGATCTCGCTCATCCCGCGTCTGTTCGACGTCACCGGGGGCGCCGCCTTCGTCGGCGGCACGGACGTGCGCGAAGCCGACGTGGACGCCCTGTGGAAGAGCATCGGGCTCGTGCCGCAGCGTCCGTTCCTGTTCAGCGGCACGGTCGCGTCCAACCTGCGCTACGGGCGCGAGGACGCGACCGATGAAGAGCTGTGGGCCGCGCTCGACATCGCCCAGGGGAGGGACTTCGTCTCGGAGATGCCGAACGGCCTGGACTCGACCATCGCCCAGGGCGGAACGAACGTCTCCGGAGGGCAGCGCCAGCGGCTCGCGATCGCCCGCGCGATCGTCCACCAGCCGGAGATCCTCGTCTTCGACGACTCGTTCTCGGCGCTCGACCTCACCACCGACGCCCGGCTGCGCCAGGCGCTGTGGCGGGAGCTGCCGCACGTGACCAAGATCGTGGTCGCGCAGCGCGTCTCGACCATCACCGACGCCGACCGCATCGTCGTCCTCGAAGGCGGCACGATGGTGGCCGTCGGCACGCACGAGCAGCTGCTCGAGACGAGCGACACCTATAGAGAGATCGTCGAGTCGCAGCTGGGGGTGGACGCATGAGCGACAACGTGGACAAGAAGGCCGCACGCGCCGAGCGCGCGGAGGCACGCCGGGCGAAGTACGCCGGCGGATCGTCGGCGACGGCCGAGATGACCGACGCCGAGAGGGAAGAGGCCGAGCAGGCCGAGAAGGCGCGCCAGCAGGGCGGGGGCATGTTCGACGGCCCCGCTCCGGGCAAGGCGAATCAGTTCGGTCCGAGCTTCAAGCGGATGATCGGGCTGCTCAAGCCCAGCGCCGTGTGGTTCGTGCTGGTCTCGATCTTCGGGGCGCTCGGCGTCGTCCTCTCCGTGGCCGCGCCGAAGGTTCTCGGCAACGCGACGAACATCATTTACGAGGGGTTCACCTCGCTGCAGCTCGCCAAGCCGCAGAACGGCTTCCCCGGGTTCCCGGACGGCACCACGCAGGCGCAGGTCGTCGAGCAGCTGCGTGCCGCCAAGCAGAACCAGTTCGCCGACATGGTGGCCGCGTTCGGCCCGTTCAAGGTCGGCGACGGGATCCAGTTCGATCAGTTGCGCTGGGTCATCACCGCGGTGCTCGCGATCTACGTCGGATCCGCGCTGCTGAGCTGGATCCAGGGCTATGTCATCAACGTCATCATGGTGCGCACGATGTGGCGCCTGCGTGAGGACGTCGAGGCGAAGATCAACCGCCTGCCGCTGTCGTACTTCGACAAGGTGCAGCGCGGAGAGCTGATCTCCCGGGTCACGAACGACATCGACAACATCACGCAGACCATGCAGCAGTCGCTGTCGGGCGCGATCACCTCGGTGCTCACCGTGGTCGGCGTGCTGATCATGATGTTCTCGATCTCGTGGCAGCTGGCTCTCGTCGCCCTCGTGGCGCTGCCGCTCATGGGCGTGATCTTCGGCGTCATCGGACCGCGTTCGCAGAAGGCGTTCGGGATCCAGTGGAAGAAGGTCGGCCGCCTGAACGCCCGTGTCGAGGAGGCCTTCTCGGGCCACGCCCTGGTCAAGGTCTTCGGTCGCGAGAAGGACGCGCTGGACAAGTTCCAGGTCGAGAACGAGGAGCTCTACCAGGCCGCGTTCAAGGCCCAGTTCCTGTCCGGGCTGATGATGCCGGCCATGACCTTCATCGGCAGCCTGACCTACGTCGGCCTCGCCGTGCTCGGCGGCCTCATGGTCGCGAGCGGTCAGCTCCGCCTCGGCGACGTGCAGGCCTTCATCCAGTACTCGCAGCAGTTCACCCAGCCGCTCAGCGAGCTGGGCGGCATGGCGGCGGTCGTGCAGTCCGGCACCGCCTCGGCCGAGCGCGTGTTCGAGCTGCTGGACGCGGAGGAGCAGGATCCCGACGCCGAGGACGCACCCACCGTCACCGACGGCAAGGGCGTCATCGAGTTCGAGCACGTCGCCTTCTCCTACACCGAGGACCGCCCGCTCATCACGGACCTGTCCTTCCGGGTCGAGCCGGGGCAGACAGTGGCGATCGTCGGCCCGACCGGCGCCGGCAAGACCACGCTGGTGAACCTCATCATGCGGTTCTACGAGCTCAGCGGCGGGCGCATCCTGCTCGACGGACAGGACATCGCCCAGATGGAGCGGTCGGACCTGCGCTCCCGCACCGGCATGGTGCTGCAGGATCCGTGGCTGTTCGCGGGCACGATCCGGGAGAACATCCGCTACGGCCGTTCGACCGCGACGGATGACGAGGTCATCGAGGCCGCCAAGGCGACCTACGTCGACCGCTTCGTGCACGCGCTCCCCGAGGGTTACGAGACGAAGCTCGACGAGGACGCCTCGAACGTCTCGGCCGGTGAGCGCCAGCTCATCACGATCGCCCGCGCCTTCGTGGCGCAGCCGTCGATCCTCATCCTGGACGAGGCCACGTCCGCCGTCGACACCCGCACCGAGCTGCTGCTGCAGCACGCGATGGCGGCACTGCGGCACGGGCGCACGTCGTTCGTGATCGCGCACCGGCTGTCCACCATCCGCGACGCCGACCTCATCCTCGTGATGGAGCACGGAGACATCGTGGAGAAGGGAACGCACGAGCAGCTCATCGCCGCCGAGGGCGCCTACTGGAGGCTGTACCAGTCGCAGTTCGAGCAGGCGGCGAGCGACACCGACGCCGACGAGGCGCTCGTCACCGGGACCGTCGCGGTTCCGGTCGAGGGCTCCGTCGCGTCGGAGGTCGAGGCCGGTGCGGCCTCGGTCGCCGGTGCCGGATCCGCTCCGGTCGCGGTCGCCGAGCGCGTCGCCGAGACGGTCGAGGCTCCCGACGGACCGCGCATCGAGTTCGGCGACGGCGGCGACAAGCCCTGATCCCGATCCCGTCACGAGCGCCGTCGTCCTGTCCACAGGGCGGCGGCGCTCCGTCGTTCAGGCCGCGGCGCTCCGTCGTTCCCGCCTCAGCGCTCCGCCGTTCCCGTCGTTCCCGCCGCGGTCGCCGATCGTCGGCGCCCGGGCGGATGCGGATCCCTACTTCGTCAGGCCGAACAGCTCGAGCGGGTGGGTGAGCCGCCACCACAGGCTCGGGCCCTTCAGCTCGGTGCGCAGCTCGAGCGGCACCGTGGTCGAGTCCAGGGGGCCCTTGAGCGCGAGCGTTCCGGCCTTCTCGCCGGCCTTCCACGTGTCGCCCAGCGAGAACTTCGTCGTCGCGGACGCGGCCGCGCCGTTCCAGAGCGCGACCCGGCCGTCCTCGGCGGCCACCACCTGCGAGCTCTCGCCCCAGGCGGTGTCGACGGTGCCGAGGACCGCGCCCTGGGACACCGTCTGCGGCTGGTTCTTCAGAGCCGCCTCGGCGTCGGCGTAGAGCGCACGGGACGCATCGACGCGGCCCTGGTCGGTGTCCTGCCCGAGCGCGGCCACGAAGATCCGCACCGTGGTGCCGTCGTCGGTGACGTCCTTCGCGGAGAGCAGGTTGTAGCGGGTGTCGGCGCCGTCGCCGATCGTGCCCGTCTTGATGCCGACGATGCCCGCATCGTCGATCAGCCCGTTGGTGTTCTTCACGACCCCGGCCCCGGGCAGCTCGACGCTCTTCTGCTTGACGATCTCGGCGATCACCGGGTTCTTCTCCGCGATCTCGCCGAGCGTGATGAGCGCGCGCGGGGTCGCGACGTTGCCGAAGTCGAACCCGGAGGGAGTCACCACATGGATCTCGCCGAGATCGTGCTGGCTCAGCCACTGGTTCGCGGCGGCCGCGTATCCCTCGTCGGACCCCCACACCTCTCGGGCGAGACGATCGGCGTAGTTGTTCGCGGATCCCAGCAGGATCCCCTCGAACAGCTGGTACTGCGTGAGGGATCCGTCCACGGGAACATCGAGCGCCGACTGATCCTGCCGCAGGTAGTCCCAGTAGTCGTCGCTGTCCGCCTGGGTGAACGCGAAGGACGGCCCCTGTTCGCCGGGCTTCAGCGGCAGCTTCTCGAGAGCGACGAGCACGGTGACGAGCTTGGTGATGCTCGCCATCGGCACCTGCTGCTCGGCGGACGTCAGAGTGCCGAAGCCCTGCACGCTCACCGCAGCGCTCCCGGAGGCAGGCCAGGCCGTCGCGGCCGCTGCGGCCGGGACCGGCTGGAACGCGACCGCGGTGGTGACCGGCTTCACCGCATTGAGAGGCCAGAGCGCGGTCGTGGCGCCGTAGGCCACGGCGACCGCGAGCACCCCGGCGAGGGGCAGCAGCACCGCCGGCCGGGCGAGACTGCGCCGGGGGGCGTCGTCGAGCAGTGCGCGGGCCGGCGTCGGGGCGTCGGCTCCGGTGGCTGCGCCGACGCGGGCGACGTCGACCCAGGAGAGCGCCGCCGTCGGGGCGCGGTCGGGGCCGCGGACGAGCGATGCGGAGGGCAGCGGCTGGGCCGTCCGGGGCGCGGCGGCAGCGGTTGCCGTCGCGACGGGCTCCGGCGCGATGGTGCGCGCAGGGGCGGCGAGAACGGGGGCGGCCCCGGCCGGTGCGCTCGCGATCGCCGGATCCTTCGTGGCGGCCGCCGGGGTGGACGGGGCGGGGTCCGGCGTGCCTCCGAACAGCGGTGCGGCAGCGGCGGAGCCGAGCGCGGGGAACAGCGGTTCCTCCTCGCGCGGAGGGAACAGCGACGCGGCCCCGGTCCGCTCCGGTGCGTCGGGGAACAGGACTGCGGTCTCCGGTGCGTTTCCTCCCGCGGGTGCCGGAGAGTCCTCTGCCTCGGTCGCGCGGGAGCCGTCGACAGCGGGTGCGTCGGCGTCGGCGATCTGCGGATCGACCTGGGCGGCCCCCGGACCGTCGTCATTGCTCACCCCCCTACCGTATCTGGCGGCCCCGTCGGAGGCCGGTATCGCAGGGCGTTCCCGCGTCTCGCCGTGTGACGAGACGGTCGCCGAAGGGTCCGCACGGGGCTAGGATGGGCGGATCACCACGGGAGTCCGGCGAGCCGGGCTGAGAGGGAGCGAATCGCGCTTCGACCGTCGAACCTGATCCGGATCATGCCGGCGCAGGGAGGAGCAACTGTCATGCACGCAACAGCAACCGCACACAACGGGAGCACCGGGGCGGTCGCACGCCGCCTGAACTGGCGGGTCGTCGACATCGTCGTCGCCGCCGTGCTGGGTGTCGCGATCGGCCTGGTCTTCTGGGTCTGGAACACGATCGGGTACGCCTGGTTCACCGCCGCCGACGGGCTCACGCCGGGCCTCGGCGGCATCGCCGTCGGCATCTGGCTGCTCGGCGGCGTCGTCGGCGGTCTCGTCATCCGCAAGCCCGGCGCGGCGCTCGTCGTCGAACTCGTCGCGGCGATCGTCTCGATGCTGATCGGCAACATCTGGGGCGTCTCCACGGTGCTCGAGGGCATCGCGCAGGGCCTCGGCGCCGAGCTGATCTTCGCGATCTTCCTCTACCGCCGCTTCTCCCTGCCGGTCGCGGCCCTCGCCGGCGTGGGCGCCGCTGCCGGTGCCTGGCTCTTCGAGCTGCTGTACGGGAGCTCGCCGAACATCCTGAAGTCGGTCGAGTTCAACGCGATCTACCTCGGCACCCTGGTCGTCTCGGGGGCGGTGCTCGCCGGTGTGCTCGGGTGGCTGCTGGTGCGCGCCCTCGCAGCGACCGGCGCCCTCAGCCGCTTCGCCGCCGGACGCGAGCTGCGTCGCGAGGTCTGAGATGACCGCGGGTGCCGCCCGCGTCGTCGCGGACGGGTGGGGCTGGCGATACGCCGGCCGCCGCCTGCCCGCGGTCAGCGACGTGTCGTTCGTGATCGAACCGGGGGAGCGGGTGCTGCTGCTCGGCGCCTCCGGTGCGGGCAAGTCCACGCTGATGACCGGCATCGCCGGACTGCTCGGCGACGCCGAGGAGGGGGAGCGCAGCGGATCCCTGCTCGTCGACGGCCTGGATCCCGAACGACAGCGCGGCCGCATCGGCCTGGTGCTGCAGGATCCCGATGCCGGTGTCGTGCTGAGCAGGGTCGGCGACGACGTGGCTTTCGGCTGCGAGAACCTCGCCGTCCCCGCCGACGAGATCCCGGAGCGGGTGCAGGAGGCGCTCGACGCGGTCGGGCTCGACGTCCCGCCGGATCGCCGGACCGCGGCCCTCTCCGGTGGACAGAAGCAGCGGCTCGCCCTGGCCGGCGCCCTGGCGATGCGCCCGGGGCTGCTGCTGCTCGACGAACCGACCGCGAACCTGGATCCGGACGGAGTGCGCGAGATCCGCGCGAGCGTCGAGCGGGTCGTCGAGGCGACGGGTGCGACCCTCGTGGTCATCGAGCACCGCACCGCGATCTGGGCCGATCTGATGACGCGCGTGATCGTGGTGGGCGCCGACGGCGGACTGCTCGCCGACGGTGCGCCCGCCGAGGTCTTCGACGCCTACGGCGACGCCCTCGCCGAGGCCGGCGTGTGGGTGCCGGGACACCCGGTGGCCCTGCCGGTGCTGCCGGCCGCCGACGCCGCTCCCGCCGGTGAGGGCGCGGTTCTCGCGGCCCGCGCCCTCGCGGTCTCCCGGGATCGCCGCACGGCCGTGCAGAGCGGGCTCGACCTCGCGGTGCCGGGCTCGGCGGCCACGGTGATCGTCGGACCGAACGGTGCCGGCAAGTCGACCCTCGCGCTCACGCTCGCCGGGCTCCTGGACCCGCTGAGCGGAACCGTGGAGGCTGCCGAGGGGCTGCGGGGCCGGCGCGGCCTCCGTCCGTCCGCCTGGTCGTCCCGCGAGCTGCTCACCCGCATCGGGATGGTGTTCCAGGATCCCGAGCATCAGTTCCTCACGCAGACCGTGCGCGACGAGCTCGCCGTCGGGCCCCGTGCCCTCGGATGGCCCGCGGCCCGGGTCGACGCCGTGGTCGACGCGCTGCTGGAGCGGCTCGGGCTCACGGCGCTCGCCGCGGCGAACCCGTTCACGCTCTCGGGCGGGCAGAAGCGCCGGCTGTCGGTCGCGACCGTGCTCGCCGCGGCGCCGGCCGTCGTGGTGCTGGATGAGCCCACCTTCGGGCAGGACCGCCGAGGCTGGATCGGGATCGTCGGCCTGCTGCAGGAGGAGATCGCCCGTGGCACCACGGTGATCGCCGTGACGCACGACGAGGAGGTGATCCGCCATCTGGGCGGACACCGGATCCCCCTCGCCCCCGCCGACGCGGCCCGGACCGAGGAGGCGGCATGACGCGCCTCGACCTCGGCCGGACACAACGCAGGAGAAACGCCGTCGGCGGGCCCGGATCCGGGGCGGAACATGCGGGATCTCCTGCGTTGTGTTCGGCAGAGGACCGGGCCGACGCCGGGGCCTGGATCGACGGCGTCAATCCCGTGACCAGGATCCTGCTCGCCCTGCTGCTGTCCATCCCGCTGTTCGCCTCGATCGACATCACGAGCGGGCTCGTCGCGATCGGGCTGCAGCTGCTGTGCCTGCCGCTCACGGGTCTGCGCCCCGGCACCGTGCTGCGCCGGCTCGCCCTGCTGCTCGTCGTCGCCCCGGTCGCGGGCGTGAGCATGCTGCTCTACGCGGCGCCGGGCGGGCAGGTCTTCTTCAGCTTCGGCTTCGCGCACATCAGCGAGGCGTCGATCCAGCTCGCTATCGCGGTGTCGATCCGCGTCGTCGCGCTGGGGCTGCCGACCATCCTGCTGTTCGCGCGGATGGATCCGACCGCGCTCGCCGACGCCCTCGCCCAGGTCGCGCACCTGCCGAGCCGGTTCGTGCTCGGGGTGCTCGCCGGCACCCGGATGCTGGGGCTCTTCCTGGACGACTGGCGCACCATGTCGCTGGCCCGCCGGGCGCGGGGCGTCGGCGACCGGGGGGTGCTGCGGCGGTTCGTCACGATGTCGTTCGTGCTGCTCGTGTTCGCGGTGCGCCGCGGGACCAAGCTCGCCCTCGCGATGGAGGCGCGCGGATTCGGATCCGACATCCCGCGCACCTGGGCCCGTCCGTCCCGGCTGAGCGGTCGCGACGCGATCGCGCTCGCGGGAGGCGCGGCCATCATGGCCCTGTCGATCGCCGCGGCCGTGCTCCTCGGCACGTTCCGGTTCGTCTGGTCCTGAGGCCCGGTCGGGGACGTTTCGTCTCGGTCGCTGCGCGTTCCCGCTCAACGACCCCGATGCGGGAGAGGGTCACCGTCGAGGGGCACCACGAGCAGCTCCTCGATGCGGCGGCGCACGGTCTCGGCCATGTCGACCGACGCCGGATCCAGCAGCCACTGCAGCTGCAGGCCGTCCATGAGCGCGGTGAGCTCGGCCGCGGCGCGGTCCTCGTCCACGTGCGGGGAGAGATAGCCGGCGTCGCGGGCATCGCGGAGGGCCTTCGCGGTGCCGGAGCGGATCCGCTGATAGCGCTGGACGAAGTAGTCGTGCGCGGGGTGTGCGGGGTCGGCCGCCTCCGCGGACAGCACCGCGTACAGCGCGATGATGCCGCCGACCTCGGTGTTGTGCCGGGCGAGGTCGACCATGCCGCGCAGGACGCCGATGCCGTCCTGCCCCTGCGAGCCGTTGCGACGGAAGCGCTCGCGGTCCTCGCGATCCCTCGTCTCCAGCACCGCCTCCATGAGCGATTCCTTGGTGGGGAAGTGGTGCGCGAGGCCGGCGCGGGAGATCTCGCAGACCTGCGCGATCTCGAGCATGGTGGCGCTGTTGAAGCCGACGCGCCCGAACAGCACGGTCGCGGCCGCGATGATCCGCTCCCGCCGGGCCCTGCCCGTGGTGTATCCGCGTTCCGTCGTCATCGGTGTCCCATCGTATGCGTCCGCGGTCGTCGGAGGGGGTCGTCTCGACGCCGGATCAGCGGTGCGCAGACCGCTTGGACAAAAACCTACACTTGTGCCGGTTTTTCATGCTAGCGTGCCATCAACCGGATCCGAGGCCGCGCCGAGCGCTCTCGTCCCGGCCGACCCGATCCCACCGCCTTCCCCAAGGACTGACAATGTCGTCGACTTCTTCTGACGCACCCGCACTGCGTCCGCCCCTCACCGAGACCACGTTCGTCGCCACCGCCTCCGGCGAGGACGACCCGCCCGCGCCGATCAAGGGCGTGCGGCGGCTGCTCGCCTGGATCATCCCCGCGAACTTCGCCATCTTCGTGATCTGGGGCGCTGTCCCCGGCATCCTGCTGCAGGCGCAGCTGATCGCGATGTTCCCCGACGAGAACACGCAGGTGGCCAACATCGCGATCGTGTCGACGATCGGCGCCCTCGGCGCGATGATCGCCCAGCCCGCCGCCGGGCAGCTCTCCGACCGCACGCGCTCGCGGTTCGGCCGCCGTGCGCCCTGGATCATCGCGGGCGCGATCGTGGGCGGCATCGCCCTGATCGCGCTCGGGTTCATGAACAACCTGGTCGGCATCATCCTCGCGTGGACGCTCATCCAGGTCGCCTACAATTTCGCCCAGGGCCCGCTCTCGGCGATCCTGCCCGACCGGGTCCCCGTCGCCCGTCGCGGCACGTTCGCGGCGCTCTCCGGCATCGGCCTCATGCTCGGCGCGCTCGGCGGCCAGATCATCGGATCCCAGCTCGCGCACTCGATCACGCTCGGCTACATCATCTTCGCCGTCTTCGCGGTCGTCGTGCTGCTCGGATTCGTCGTCGCGAACCCCGACCACCCCAGCCTCAACTTCCAGAACGAGCCGTTCAGCTTCGGCGAGTTCCTGCGCACCTTCTGGGTCAGCCCGATCAAGCACCCCGACTTCTTCTGGGCCTTCACGGGCCGCCTGCTGCTCTACACCGGCTACTTCGCCGTCACCGGGTTCCAGCTGCTGATCCTGAAGAACTACCTCGGGGTGAAGGATCCCTTCTCCGTGATCCCCCTGCTCGGCATCCTCAGCCTCGTCGGGATCCTCATCGCGACCGTGGTCTCGGGACCGCTCTCCGACAAGGTGGGCCGGCGCAAGCCGTTCGTCTTCGGATCCTCCCTGCTCATGGCGGTCGCGCTGGTGTTCCCGATGATCGCCCCGTCGTACACGTCGTGGATGATCATGACGGTGATCAGCGGCTTCGGGTTCGGCATGTTCCAGGCGGTCGACACCGCGCTGATGAGCCAGGTGCTGCCGTCCGCCAAGAACTTCGCCAAGGACCTGGGCGTCGTGAACATCGCCGCGACGCTGCCGCAGACGTTCGCCCCCGGCGTCGCCGGCGCGATCGTGCTGGCCTTCGGCTACGGCGCGCTCTTCCCGATCGCGATCGTGCTGAGCGTGCTCGGCGCGGTCAGCGTCTGGTTCATCAAGTCGGTCAAGTGACAGAGTCGAGCACTGAGGAGAACATCGATATGACGGACACCGTGAACGAGGCCCCGCTGCCGTACCGCGACGCCTCCCTGCCGATCGACGAGCGCGTCGAGGACCTGCTCGGCCGGATGGAGCTCGCCGACAAGGTCGGGATGCTGTTCCACACCATGGCGGCCTACGCCGACCTCGACGAGGGCAACCCGACCTTCGGCCTCCCCTCGATCTCCTCCATGGTGCGCAAGCGCCGGATGAGCCACTTCAACCTGCTCGGCGCGGCGCCGGGAGGCCGCGAGTTCGCCGCCTGGCACAACGCGCTGCAGCGGATGGCGCTGGACACGCCGCTGGGGATCCCGATCACGCTCTCCACGGATCCGCGGCACTCGTTCAGCGACAACCCGCTCACCTCGCTCATGGCGGGCCCGTTCTCGCAGTGGCCGGAGACGCTCGGCTTCGCGGCCCTGGCCTCCCCGGAGCGCCTCGAGCGCTTCGCCGACATCGCGCGGCAGGAGTACCTCGCGGTGGGTCTGCGCGTCGCACTGCACCCGCAGATCGACCTCGCGACCGAGCCGCGCTGGTCTCGGATCGCTGGCACGTTCGGCGAGGACGCGGATCTCCCCTCGCGCCTCGTGGTGGGCTACATCCGCGGCTTCCAGGGCCCCGAGCTCGGGCCCGACTCGGTCGCGACCATGGTCAAGCACTTCCCGGGCGGCGGCCCGCAGCTCGACGGCGAGGACCCGCACTTCGAGTGGGGCAAGGAGCAGGTCTACCCGGGCGGCCAGCAGGAGTACCACCTGCGCCCGTTCATCGCGGCGATCGGCGCCGGGGCGACCCAGATGATGCCGTACTACGGCCAGCCGGTCGGCACCGACTGGGAGGAGGTCGGCTTCGGCTTCAACAAGGGGGTGCTCACGGATCTGCTGCGCGACCGCCTCGGGTTCGACGGGATCGTCTGCACCGACTGGGGCCTGCTCACCGACGTCGTCGTGTTCGGCGCCGACATGCCGGCCCGGGCCTGGGGCGTCGAGGACCTCACCCGTCCGCAGCGTATCGTCAAGGCGCTCGACGCGGGCGTCGACCAGTTCGGCGGCGAGCTCTGCACCGATGAGCTGCGCGGACTCGTCGAGCGCGGCGAGGTCTCCGAGGCGCGCCTGGACGTGTCGGTGCGGCGGCTGCTGCGGGAGAAGTTCCGGCTGGGCCTCTTCGAGAACCCGTTCGTCGACGAGGAGGCGGCGGAGTCGCTCGTCGGCCGTGCCGACTTCGTCGCCGAGGGCCTGGACGCGCAGAGCGACTCGCTCACGCTGCTGACCAACGGCGCGGTCGACGGCGGATCCCCGATCCTGCCGCTCGCGCGCGGCGTGAAGGTCTATGCCGAGGGGGTGGCCGCCGACGCGCTCGCCGCCTACGCGACCGTCGTCGAGAGCCCGGAGGACGCCGATGTCGCGATCCTGCGCATCAAGGCGCCGTTCGAGGACCGCGACCGCGGCGGCTTCAGCGACCTGTTCCACTCCGGATCCCTGGAGTTCCCGGCCGAGGAGCACGCGCGCCTGACGGCGATCGCCGAGACCGTTCCCACGGTGATCGACATCTACCTCGACCGGCCCGCCGTGCTCGGCGGACTCGAGGACGCGGCCCGTGCGGTGCTGGCCGACTACGGCGCCTCGGATGCGGCCGTGCTGCGGGTGCTGTTCGGCGAGCGCGGACCGCAGGGCTCGCTGCCGTTCGACCTGCCCCGCTCCGACGCGGCCGTCGTCGCGAGCCGGTCGGACGTCGCGTTCGACACCGAGAACCCGACCTTCCGGTTCGGGCACGGCCTGCGGTACTGACGCCCTCATTCCCCGGGCGCCCCGAGATCTCGGGGCGCCCGGCACCACGAGCGCGGCGCTCGTGCGGACGATGTCTGCACGGGCGCCGCGTCCGGTGTTCGGCGGGAGCGACGCCCGCGCTGTGCGGTGACCGCGAGACCGAACCCTCGTCCCGAGACCGCCGTTCCTTTCATCGGTCTCGGGAGGCGGGTTCGGTCTCGTCCCTTCGATCGATCTTTCGTTCCACCTTGTGCACGATGGCGGACGGCGCGCACGCCGGTGGACTGGAGGCATGGCAGATTCCGTCGCGCGCTCGCGCCTCTCCGATGCCCTGACCTCGCGCCGCGGCGCGTGGATCTCGCTCGGGCTCGTCCTCGTCCTCATGGTGCTGCTGTTCGGCGCCTTCGGCTCGGCCAAGGCGCCGGGCGGCAACGCGCAGGCTCCGGCCGGTGCGGAGTCGACCCGCGTCTCCGAGCTGCTCAAGACCTTCCCGGACGCCGACCGGCAGTCGGTGCTCGTCGTGGCCTCGCGGGAGGACGGCGGGGCGCTGTCCGAGGCGGACCTGGCGGGGCTGAAGGAGCTGGTGCCGGTGCTGGGCGACCGCGCGGCGGCGGATCCGTCGGGTCCCGTGGTCAGCGAGGACCGGAAGGCTGCGGTGATCATCACCCCGATCACGGCAACGGACGTCAACGCCGAGAACGCGAAGGCGATCACCGCGCTGCGCTCCGACGTCGCCGCGCACGCCCCCCGCGGTCTCGTACTGCAGGTCACCGGCGGTCCGGCGTTCGGCGCCGACATCGCCTCGTCCTTCGAGGGCGCCGACTTCACCCTGCTGATCGTCACGATCCTCATCGTCGCGATCCTGCTCATCGTGACCTACCGCTCGCCGATCCTCTGGCTGATCCCGCTCGCGGTCGTCGCCCTGGCGGACGGACTCGCGGGCCGGATCACCGCGGCGGCCGGATCCGCCTGGGGTCTGCAGTTCGATGCCGGCATCATCAGCGTGCTGGTGTTCGGAGCCGGGACGAACTACGCGCTGCTCCTGATCTCGCGCTACCGCGAAGAGCTGCAGACGACCGAGGATCATCGCGCGGCGCTGAGCACGGCCTGGCGGCAGACCGCGCCCGCGATCATCGCATCCAACGTGACGGTGGTGCTGGCCCTCCTCACGCTCGTGCTGGCCGTCATCCCCGGCACGCACGGCCTCGGCGTCTCCTCGGCGATCGGGCTGCTGATCGCGCTCGGATCCGTGCTCTTCCTGCTCCCGCCGCTGCTCGCCGTGTGCGGGCGGGCCGTGTTCTGGCCCCTGGTGCCGCGTCCCGGCGACGAGCGCCGGCAGGGACGGATCTGGCGCGGGATCGCCGGGGGCGTCGGGCGGCGCCCGGTCGTGGCGCTGCTCGCGGGCGGCGCGCTGCTCGCCGTGATGGCGGCGGGCCTGTTCGGCACCTCCGTCGGGCTCGATCAGGGGGAGAAGTTCCGGGTGCCGTCGGGGTCGGCGGCGGGGCTCGAGGTGTTCTCGGCGCATTTCCCCGCGGGCGAGGCGCAGCCGATCCTCATCGTCGCCAACACCGCGCAGGCGCAGGACGTCGTCACCGCGGTGAAGGACGTCGAGGGGGTCGTGCGCGTGCAGCCGATCGGCACCACCGCCGACGGCGACCTCACGAAGATCATGGTGACGAGCGAGTACGCGCCGAGCACCGGGAGGAGCCTGAGCCAGATCACCGCCCTGCGCGACGCGGTGCACGCCGTCCCCGACGCTCAGGCGCTCGTCGGCGGAGCGGTCGCGACCGACCTCGACGCCCGTACCGGGAACCAGCAGGATCTGCTGCTCATCGCGCCCCTCGTGCTGCTGGTCAGCTTCCTCGTGCTGCTCGTGCTGCTGCGCTCGATCGTCGCCCCGGTCCTGCTGCTCGTCGTGAACCTCGCCAGCGCGCTCGCCGCGATCGGCGCCGGAGCCTGGCTGAGCCGGGTGCTGTTCGGCCAGCATGCGCTCGACCTGCAGGTGCCCCTGCTCGCCTTCCTCTTCCTCGTCGCCCTGGGCATCGACTACACGATCTTCCTCGTGCACCGCGCCCGGGCCGAGGCGGTCGACCGCGGCACGCGGCAGGGCATGGTCGAGGCGATCGCGCACACCGGCGGAGTGATCACGAGCGCGGGCATCGTGCTGGCGGCGGTGTTCGCCGCCCTCGGGGTGCTGCCGCTCGTGACCCTCGGCCAGCTCGGCCTCATCGTCGGCGTCGGCGTGATCGTGGACACGCTCGTGGTGCGCACCGTGATCGTGCCCGCGATCTTCGCCCTCGTCGGTGACCGGATCTGGTGGCCCGGCCGGCTGCGACGCCCCGCGCGACGCCCTCGTCGTTAACCGCGAGACCGAACTCTCGTCACGAGACCGCGGTTCTCCTCGTCGGTCTCGGGACGCAGGTTCGGTCTCGCGGATGCGCGGGTGCGCGGGTGCGCGGGTGCGCGGGTGCGCGGGGTGCGCGGGGTGCGCGGGTGCGGGGCGACGCCGGGCGAGGGAGAGGCGGCGTCAGGCGGCGGGGAGCCAGAGCGTCATCCGCACGCCGTCCTCGGGCAGGTGCAGCACCTCGTAGCGGCGCGCGGTGACGGTGCCGTCCGCGGAGCGGACGTGCGTGATGTCGCCGCGCCGGCGCTGCACGAGGTGGCCGTTCCACCAGGTGCGGAACAGCGGGCTCTGCGCGCTCAGCTCCTCGACGAGGGCCACGAGCTCCGGATCCTGCAGGTCGTCGACGTTCGCCGCGCGCAGGTGCGCGACGGCTCCGCGGGCCAGCTCCTCCCACTCCACGAACGTCTCGCGGGCCCGGGCGTCGAGCAGCAGGGAGCGGCAGGTGTTGCGCTGATCCGGCGGGAGATCGGCGAGCCCCTCGTGCAGCGCGAGCCCCTCGGGGTTGGCGGCGACGACCGTGCTGAGCCGATCCAGCACGTAGGCCGGATTGGGGCGCACCGTCTCGACCAGCGTCGTCATGCGGGCCACGAGCGCCGGGTCCACGACGGGCGCGCCCACGGGTTCGGAGCGGGCGGTGCCGGGGTGCGCGTCGCGCAGGCGGCGCAGGTGGTCGGCGGCGTCCGGATCGAGCCGCAGCGCACGGGCGAGCGCGTCGAGCACGGCGTCGCTGGGGTGGGTCTCGCGGCCCTGCTCGAGCCGTGTGTAGTAGTCGGCGCTGATGCCGGCCGCGGTCGCGACCTCCTCGCGGCGCAGACCGGTGGTGCGACGGCGGCCGCCGGTCCGCGGCGCCTCCGTCTGCAGGCGCGCATCGGTGCGCCGGGCGCGGAGGAAGTCTCCGAGTGCGTTCGACATCCGCGGCCTCCGGGAGTTCGGGAAGAGAGGATCCGCGTCGCGCGGGAGGGTGCGGCGCTCCTAGGAAGACTACGGTCTTCCCCGCGGCGCACCGAACCGGAACGCTGGGGATCGAGAACACCCGAAGCGGAGGAGACCCGATGCCCGCCTACACCCATGGACACCACGATTCGGTGCTGCGATCGCACCGCTGGCGCACCGCGCAGAACTCGGCCGCGCACCTGCTGCCGCACCTGCGTCCGACGGACCGCCTGCTCGACGTGGGCGCGGGGCCCGGCACGATCACCGCGGATCTCGCGGGACTCGTCGCCGAGGTCGTGGCCACGGAGATCGGCGAGGCGGAGCTGGGGCTCAGCCGCACCACCGCGGCGGAGCGCGGAGTGACGAACATCGAGTTTCGGGTCGCCGACGTGCATGCCCTGGACTTCCCGGACGACAGCTTCGACGTCACGCACGCGCACCAGGTGCTGCAGCACGTCGCGGATCCGGTGCAGGCGCTGCGCGAGCTGGCCAGGGTGACCAAGCCGGGCGGGATCGTCGCCGTGCGCGACAGCGACTACGGCGGCTTCCGCTGGTGGCCGGTCATCCCGGCACTGGACACGTGGCTCGATCTCTACCGCACCGCGGCCCACGCGAACGGAGGGGAGCCGGACGCCGGCCGGGTGCTGCTGTCATGGGCGCATGCGGCAGGGCTCACCGACGTCGTTGCCACCTCGAGCACCTGGTGCTACGCGAACACGGAGGACCGCGCGTGGTGGGGTGGCATGTGGGCGGATCGGATCCTCGACTCCGCGATCGCTCGCCAGCTCCTGGACGCGGGCGAGGCGACCCCCGAAGACCTGCAGCGCGTCAGCGACGGCTGGCGCGAGTGGGCCGCGAGCGACGACGGCTGGCTCTCCGTGCTTCACGGCGAGATCCTCTGCCGCGTCGGCTGAGCCCTTCCGGCGGCGCTCGCGGCGACGGGTCGGCCGGGTCGGTCCGCTGCTGCGGCGACGGGTCGGCCCGGTCAGTCCGCTGCTGCGGCGGCGGAGCGATCGGGCTCCTGCGTGGCCGCCCAGGACGCGAGCAGCGCGAGCCCCTCGGCCGACGGCGAACCGGGCTCGGCCGTGTACACGAGGAGCACGTTTCCGGGTTCCGCGGTGATCGCGAGCTCCTCGTAGGCGAGGGTCAGGTCGCCCACGACGGGGTGGCGGAAATGCTTGGTGCCGGCTCCGTGGCGGCGCACGTCGTGCTCGGCCCAGAGCCGGCGGAACACCTCGCTACGCGTCGACAGCTCGCCGACGAGCTCCTGCAGCGCGGTGTCGTGCGGATCCCGCCCCGCCTCCGCCCGCATCACTCCCACGCACATGTGCGCGAACAGATCCCACTCGGGATAGAAGTCTCGGGCGGCCGGATCCAGGAACTGGAAGCGGGCGAGGTTCGGCGTGCGCCCTCCGTCGCCGATCACGGGGGAGTAGAACGCCCGCCCCAGGGCGTTGGTGGCGAGCAGGTTCTGCCGCGGGTCGCGCACGAACGCCACCCCGTCGGTGATCGAGGACAGCGCCCACTGCAGGCTCGGGCGCAGCGGTGCCGGGCGTCCGCTTCCGCGGCGTCGGGCGCGGCCGCTGGTGGGGATGCCGTCGGCGGCACGGGCGAGGTCGAGCAGATGGGAGCGCTCGGCGTCGTCGAGCTGCAGAGCTTCGGCGAGCGCGTCGAGCACCGCCGACGAGGCCCCGGCGATCGCGCCGCGTTCGAGCTTCGCGTAGTACTCCACGCTGACCCCGGCGATCGCCGCCACCTCGCTGCGGCGCAGACCCTCGACGCGGCGGTTCGCTCCCGCGGGCAGCCCGGCGGCCTCGGGGGAGACGCGGGCGCGACGGGTCATGAGGAACTCGCGCACCTCGGCTCTGTTGTCCATGCACAGCAGAGTAGGCCGATCCCGACGCGGGAGGGATGCCCTGCCAGTACCCCCTTCAACAGGGACTCCCACGGGCGGGGGATCGGGCGGAGAGTGGTCCTCATGGACCGCACCGACCTCCGATCCGCCGCACGGCCCGCCTCCTCGAGGCTGCTGTCGGCACTGCTGCTCCTGCTCACCGTGTTCGGCCCGATCTCGATGGACCTCTATCTGCCGGCGCTCCCCGCCCTCACGCGTGAGCTCGGTGCGGCGACCTCGATCGCCCAGCTGACCGTGACCGCGTGCCTCGTCGGGCTCGCGCTCGGCCAGCTCGGTGCAGGGCCCCTGTCCGATCGCTTCGGACGACGGGGGATCCTGCTGATCGGGGTCGCGGCCTACATCGGCACCTCCCTGCTCTGCGCGGCCGCGCCCTCGGTCGGCCTGCTGATCGCGGCCCGTTTCGTTCAGGGCCTGGCCGGCGGCGTCGGGATCGTGATCGCGCAGGCCGCGGGCCGTGACGTGTACGCCGGCGGAGCGCTCATCCGCTTCTACGGCCGGCTCACCGTGGTGGGCGGATTCGCCGCGATCGTCGGGCCCCTCCTCGGCGGCGTGCTGAGCAGCGTCGTCGACTGGCGCGGGCTGTTCCTCTTCCTCGCCGTGATCGGATCCGCGATCCTCGTGATCACCCTGTTCGCGTTCGGCGAGACCCTGCCCGCGGCGCAGCGCACGACCGGCGGCTGGGCGCGTACCCTGCGGGACTTCCGCACGCTGCTGGCGGACCGGGTCTTCCTCGGCGCGGTGCTGAGCCAGGGCTTCCTGTACGCGGCGGTGTTCGCCTATCTCGCCGGCGCGACCTACGTGCTCCAGGACATCTACGGTCTGTCGCCGCAGGGCTACGCGCTCGCGTTCGGAGCCAACTCGGCCGGGTTCATGCTCTTCGGCTACATCGCCGGCCGTGCCGCCGAGCGGTGGAGCGTCCGCGGCACGCTCACCGCGGGGATCGCGATCACCGGCCTGGGGGCGCTCGGACTGCTCGTCGCGGGAATCCTCCCGATGCCGCTCTGGGTCGTGCTCGTCTCGCTCTTCGCCCTCGCGAGCGGCGCCGCGACCGCCTCTCCGCCGGCCACGACGCTCGCCCTCGTCGAGTACCCGCAGATCGCGGGCACGGCGTCGTCGCTGCTCGGGATGGTCCGCTACGGGTTCGGCGGCATCGCCGCTCCCCTCGTGGGAGTCGCGGGGGCCGCCAGCATCCTCCCGCTCGGACTGCTCACCGTGTCTGCGACGGTCCTCGCCGCCGTCTCGTTCGCGGTGCTCGCCCGTCCCCGCCGGGGCGGGGCCGCCGAAGCCGGATCCGGCGGCCCGTCCGCCGCCACCGCACCTGTCATCACCGCACACTGAGGAGAGACCACCATGCGTGGAGTCGTCATGCACGCCCCGGGCGATGTCCGGACCGAAGAGCTCGACATGCCCGTCATCGTCGCGCCGACCGACGCGATCATCCGTGTCACCGCCACCTGCATCTGCGGATCCGACCTGTGGCCCTACCGCGGCGCCGAGGCGATCCGCGCCGGAGGTCAGCGGATGGGCCACGAGTACATCGGGGTCGTGGAGAGCGTCGGCGGGGAGGTGACCCGGATCCGGCCCGGCGACCACGTCGTCGGATCCTTCGTCGCCAGCGACAACACCTGCGAGATCTGCGCGGCGGGCTACCCGTCCCGGTGCGTGCACCAGGTGATGATGGGCTCGATCGGCACCCAGGCGCAGTACGCGCGGATCCCGCTCGCCGACGGCACGCTCGTCGTGATGCCGGGGGAGCCGCCGGCCGACCTCGTGCCCTCGCTGCTGGCCGCGTCCGACGTGCTGGGGACCGGCTGGTTCGCCGCGGTCGCCGCCGAGGCCGGCCCCGGCAGGACCGTGGCCGTGGTCGGCGACGGCGCCGTGGGCCTCCTCGGTGCGCTCGCGGCGAAGCAGCTCGGGTCGGAGCGGGTCATCGTCATGTCCCGCCACGCCGACCGGCAGGCGCTCGCCCGACGCTTCGGCGCGACAGACATCGTCGAGGAGCGCGGCGACGAGGGCGTCGCGCGGATCAGAGAGCTCACCGGGGGTCTCGGGGCGCACTCGACGATCGAGGCCGTCGGAACCCAGGAATCGATGGAGCAGGCGATCCGCGCCACGCGCGCCGGCGGGCACGTCGGTTTCGTGGGGGTCTCGCACGACGTCGCGCTGGACGGCTCCGAGCTGTTCTTCTCCAGCGTGCACCTGCACGGCGGACCCGCACCGGTGCGCAGGTTCCTGCCCGAGCTCGTCGCGCTCATCTGGGATCGCCGGATCGATCCCGGTGCCGTCTTCGACCTGACGCTCTCGATCGAGGACGCGGCGGAGGGCTACCGTGCCATGGACGAGCGCCGTGCCACCAAGGTGCTGCTCACCACGGACTGATCGGACCGCCGGGTATCCCTGAGAAGAAGGAGCATCCATGAACATCGAACCCACCGCGCCCACGGCCAAGAACCCGCCGGAGCAGTTCCACGGCGACGTCTGGCTGGACCGCATCGCCGCGCCGCACGAGGCGGATCAGCGCATGACCGTCGCGCTCGTCCGCTTCGCGCCGGGTGCCCGCACCGCCTGGCACTCGCATGCGCGGGGACAGTATCTGCGGGTGACGAGCGGGGTCGCCCTGGTCGGAGGCCGGGACGGGACGGTCGTCCAGCTGCACCCGGGCCAGACGCTCTACACCCCGCCCGGCGAGGATCATTGGCACGGCGCCGCAGCCGACTGCTTCATGGAGCACCTCGCGATGCTCGAAGCAGGTGACGACCCCGCCACCACGACGGTGTGGAAGGAACACGTGACGGACGAGGAGTATCGCGGGGAGAGCCTCGCATGACGGGATGGACCGGCGGCCGGCGCTCGGTGGGCGACATCGCCCCCGCGCTCGCCCACTACACGGATGCGGTGCTCTTCGACGAGGTGTGGGAGCGCGATGCCCTCGCCAAGCGAGACCGGAGCCTCGTCACGGTTTCGGCACTCGTCACGCTCGGCGCGGTCGAACAGCTGGACTTCCACCTCGCGTTCGCGCGCGACAACGGGGTCACCGAGCCCGAGCTGGTGGAGGCGATCACCCACCTCGCGTTCTACACCGGCTGGCCCCGGGCGATGGCCGCGATCGCCCGGGCACGCGCGGTGTTCGGTGCTCCGGCGGAGGAAAATCCGGCGTGAGGCGCCGGCGCGGCGTCGCCTGAGCCGAGCCGGATCCGCCACCACCCGGGCGGACCGCGCCGACCCGACCCCACCCGGCGCGCGACCGAAGGGATCCCCTCAGGTCGCGTCCCAGAGGTCGCGGTAGTAGGCGAGGCGCTCGCGGTCGGGCTCCAGGCCGTAGGCCTCGATGAGCAGGTCTTCGTACCCGGGGCCGTAGTTCCACTCGGTGCTCATCGACGCGACGGCGATGTCCGCCCATCGATCCGCGGTGCCGAGCGCCGCGAGATCGACGTGCGCGATGCCCCGGCCGGCGTCATCGAGGAGCGTGTTGGGCACGCACGCGTCGCCGTGGCAGACCACGAGCCGGTCGATCGGCGGCGCGTCGTGCAGCCGCTCCGGCACGGCGATACCGCGGTCCGCGGCGTTCGCGAGGCGCGCCGGCACGCCCCAGTTCCACGGGCACCGCTCCGGAGGAAGGGCGTCGTGCAGGGCGCGCAGGGCCGACCCCACCGCCCGGACGGCGATCTCGGGGCGGGCGATCCAGTGCGGGTCGACGGCGCTGCGCCCGGGGAGGGCTGCGGTGACCAGCCATTCGTGCGTGCGGTCCTCGCCCTGAGCGAGCACCCGGGGCACCGTGGCCCACGTCGACGCCCAGCCCATCCGCTCCGCCTCCGCGGCCATCGATGCCTCGAGATGCCGCGGGCCCCACTTGACGAACCGGCCGTCGTCGGTGCGGAACGTGAGGCCGCCGATGCCTCGAGATGCCGCGGGCCCCACTTGACGAACCGGCCGTCGTCGGTGCGGAACGTGAGGCCGCCGATGCCGTTCTCCCACACGGGCGTCAGTGCGGCGCCGCGGGCCAGGACGAGTACGCGCTCGGGGATCGGGACGTCGCCGAGTGGGATGCTCATGGATCCATCCTGCCCCGCGACGAAGCGGGGAGAGCCGGTGTCACCGGCCCTCCCCGAGTCGGGTCCCTGCTCCGGATCCTCGTCGATCGGGGCGGGCAGGTGCCTCAGCGCATGCGGCTCAGGGCGTCCGGCGACCGGTGAGCGACCGCAGCAGCCAGGCGATCACGGCGAGGACGAGCAGCACCAGTCCGACCCAGAGGAGGAAGTTCAGGGACTGCACGAGGCCACCGGTGATGGCGAGGATGATCGCGACGATGATGATGATCACGAAGAGGATGTTCATGACGGACTCCTTCCGTGCCGCGGGTGCGGCGCGGAATCACCGTAGGGCGGGCACGGGCGGGAGGACAGGGGCTTGACGGCGGGGGCTTCCCGATGGCAGGGGGCGGTCCTCACCACGCTTCATCGGCTCCGGGCCGTGCAGACTGTGCGGTGCGATCGGCCTCCAGCACGTCGGCGACGGAGGCATAGCGGGTCCTCTCCGCCACGGGCCGCAGCCACACGACGTCGACCTGATCCGCGCAGACGCGGCTCACGCAGGCGACCGTGTGCCGGGCGTCGTTGCGCTCGAAGTCGTCGTCCAGGATCAGCCACTCGTCCTCCGTGAGCCGGCGCATCTCGAAGCGCGTCGGTGTCGTCATCGACATCTCACTCCCCTCGTCATGATCGAGGATGCGCGGTGGATCGGCCGGGGTCACGGCTCTTGACAGGCGGCTCGGCGGGGGCTAGCCGTCGCGCGCACAACGGCGGAGAGTCGGTGGCGCCGTCGCTCCGTAGGCACTGCGCCCGCGAACGTCAAGCCCCTCGTGACGGCGGCGAGCTCTGTCTAGCGTGCCCGGCATGAGCTACAGCATGACCGACCCACGCACGAAGTACCGCCCGCTGCACGATCCGCCGGATCCGCACAACGACCAGCCCGGGTTGCTGCAGGAGACGGAACCGCGCCCGGATCACGGCGAGGAGAGCTATCGCGGCTCCGGCCGGCTGCCCGACAGGCATGCGCTCGTCACGGGTGGGGATTCCGGAATCGGGCGGGCGGTCGCGATCGCGTTCGCCCGGGAGGGGGCGGACGTCGCCCTCAGCTACCTGCCGGAGGAGCAGGCGGACGCGGAGGAGACCGCGGAGTGGATCCGCCAGGCGGGCAAGAGCGCGGTGCTGCTCCCGGGCGACCTCACGGACGAGCATCAGTGCGCGGAGCTGATCGCGGATGCCGCGGAGAGCCTCGACGGTCTCGACATCCTCGTCCTGAACGCCGCCTACCAGCGCAGCAGGGGCGAGATCGACGAGATCCCGCCGGAGGAGTTCGACCGGGTCATGCGCACCAACCTCTATGCGCCGTTCTGGCTCGCGCAGGAGGCGCTTCCGCATCTGCGTCCGGGATCCTCGATCATCGCGACCACCTCCATCCAGGGCTACGACCCGTCGCCGGGACTGTTCGACTACGCGCTCACGAAGGCGGCGCTCGTCGCCTTCGTCCAGATGCTCGCCGAGCAGCAGGGCCCGCACGGCATCCGCGTCAACGGTGTCGCACCGGGCCCCATCTGGACGCCCCTGATCCCCGCGACGGGCTGGCCGGACAAGCTCCCGGCGTTCGGCGAGGACACCCCGCTCGGTCGCGCCGGACAGCCGGCGGAACTCGCGGGAGCCTATGTCTTCCTCGCCTCGGAGGATGCGTCCTACGTCTCCGGCGGCGTCATCCCGGTCACGGGCGGTCGCCATCTCTGAGCGATCGCATCACTACGGTACGCAGGAAGGAACCGAGTCATGAACGAGACGGAAGCACATCCCGAGCCCACGACGCACGCGGACTGGGGCGCCGGACGACCGCGGCTGCTCGTGGCCTCGGCGGAGAGCCGGCTGGTGTTCGACATCCCGGACGACGGGGTCACGATCGGCTCGGGCCGGGACGCGGGTTTGCGCCTGCCCGGCACGGAGCCGGTGCACGCGATCATCCGCCACGATTCCCGGGACGAGTACGAGCTCGACATGCGCGGGCCGGGGGAGACGAGCGCGAACATCGAGAAGTCGGCGGAGGAGGAGCGGCGGGACGTCGAGGTGCTGCGCACCGGCGCGCGCTTCACGCTCGGGCCGTGGCGGCTCGTCTTCGTGCGCGACGAGTACGCGGACCACGGCCGCCCTTTCGGCGGACGCGAAGGCGGGGAGTTCTCCGATCAGCGCGAGCAGCCGGAGCGCCCGGACTACCCGCAGCGATCCGAGGCAGCCAGAGACGCCGCCGCGCATGAGGCGGAGGCCGGACAGCGCGACGCGTCGGAGGAGCGCGATTCCGCGCGCTAGTCGACCATCTCCTGCTGGGTGTGGATGAAGGTGCGATCGCCGTCGCTCAGCCGTGCGGTCGGCTCGACCGTCCCGCCGACGATCCGCTCGATCTCCTCGCGGACGTCGTCGGGGACGAGGCCGTCCTCCTGCTCCTGGAGCTTCTGCTTGGAGCGCGCGGACAGGTGGGGCCACCACCGGTGCACCTCGGGCAGCACAGGGATCTCGGGTTCCATGATGTTCTCCTCACTCTCCCGGGTCTTCCGGGTCGTACGTCCCGCCGCTCGCCCTCAGGATGTGCTCGCGCTTGATCGCGATGCCCCCTGAGGTGTTGGCGGAGCTGGCGAGGTCCTTGATGAGCCCGGGATCCAGTTCGGGTGCCACGGGTTCGTCGAAGACGAAGCGCAGGGGGATCGCCGGATGCAGCCAGATCGTGGTCCTCCCCGTCGGCTCGCCGCTTCCGTGCTGGAAGGACAGGGTGAAGCTCTCGTTGCGACGCAGTTTCGTGGCGATCACGATCTTGAGATGGGCGAGCACCGCGTCTTCGATGTGGATCGGCGACTCCGCCCCGCCGTAGTAGATGATTCCCATCCGGTCCTCCTCGATCTCGCTCCGTCGCATCCGCTTTCGCGCTCCGTACGAGTACCACGGCCGCATCCTCTCCGTCGAGGGGCTGCCATCGTGCTCCGGCGCGGGCGATGATGGTCCTCGGGGACGGACGATACGCGGGCAAGAGCCGAGGAGGCTGTGAACGATATGGGCAGATTCACCTATGAGGGTCAGACGCATGCGGATCTGGACGACCGTGCGCTGGCCCACGTGCAGATGGTGGTCGCCAACAAGCTCCGCCGAGGCGAGCCCTTCTATTTCACCTGGAAGGATGACCCGAGCGTCGGGCACGGGCGTACGGCGGTCTGGATCCACCCCGGCAGCACCATGGTCTTCACCTATCACGGCGGCCGTCGTCCGCCTCTCAACCGGCTCTGGGTCGAAGCGCTCAGCCAGCTGGCGAACACGCCCGCGGGGCTTCGGCTCATCCCGGAGCCGACGCAGGTCGACGAGATGCAGATCGACGACGGCGGTCGCATCTAGCACGCGGGTGCGCGGCGCGGGCACGCGAGCGCGCGGCGCGCCGGGATGCGAATCGGGTCTTTGTCAACCCCGTGGTCGAGGGCGAGGCCGATTCGTAGCGTGACGCGCACGAGCGGCCGCATCACGAGGAGCGTCCGCACCGCGACGAAGGAGGACGACATGCCCGGTCAGCCGGAGCTGAAGGATCCCGAGCTCTACGAGAAGCTGCGCGACGAGGGGAACTCGAAGCAGAAGGCCGCGCGCATCTCGAACGCGGCGGCGAAGGAGGGGCGCAGCGCGGTCGGCCGGCGGGGCGGTGAATCCGGCTCCTATGACGACTGGACCGTGGACGAGCTGCGCCATCGCGCGAAGGAGCTCGGCCTGCACGGCTACTCCGGCAAGAGGAAGCAGGAGCTCATCCATCTGCTGCGCGACCACTGATGCGTCCGGGCGCCGGCCGCGCGCGGACCATCGCAGAGGCGGAGAGCAGTCGCTCCCGCCCCGTAACAACGAAGGAGTGAGACCATGACGAACAACCCCGCGATGCCGTTGATCCCGGAGGACCCGGAGCACCCGGCGGACCCGGAGAACCCGGACTCCCCGCTCGTGGAGGATCCCGACGGCGACGAGAAGCTCGACCCCGACCTCAACGAGGACCTCATCGAGAGCGCGGAGGCCGACCGGATCGCTGCGGAGCGCGATACGCAGGAGCGCTGAGACCGCCTGACCGGAGGCGGGCGGGGAAGGGCGCGGAGCCGTAGGCTCGCTATCGAGGGAGGTCGGCTCGGACCTCCCTCGATATGCGTGAGACGCAGACTCACGTAAGCTGAGACTCAGTTGCAGGTTCGAAGGAGAACGCCCATGCAGATCGCAGGATCCGGAGCTCTCGTCACAGGTGGCGCCTCGGGGCTCGGCCTCGCCACCGCCCGCCGCCTCGCGGCCGCCGGCGCGACCGTCACGATCATTGACCTCCCCTCGTCGCAGGGCGCCGCGATCGCGGCCGAGCTGGGCGGGGTCTTCGCGCCGGCCGACGTGACCAGCGCCGAGGAGGTCGCCGCCGCCGTCGCCGCGGCCCAGGCCGCGGCTCCGCTGCGCATCGTCGTGAACTGCGCGGGCATCGCGCCGCCCGCGAAGGTGCTCGACCGCGACGGCAACCCCGCCGACCTCGCCGCGTTCGAGCGCATCATCCGGATCAACCTCGTCGGCACGTTCAACGTGATCTCGCAGGCCTCGGCCGTCATCGCGAAGAACGAGCCCGCGGACGGCGGCGATCGCGGCGTCATCGTGAACACGGCGAGCGTCGCCGCGTTCGACGGACAGATCGGCCAGCCCGCCTACTCCGCCTCGAAGGGCGGCGTGCACGCGATGACGCTGCCGATCGCCCGCGAGCTCGCCCGCTACGGCATCCGGGTGTGCACGATCGCCCCCGGCATCATGGAGACCCCGATGCTCGCGGGCCTGCCGCAGGCCGCCCAGGACTCCCTCGGCGAGCAGGTGCCGTACCCGGCCCGCCTCGGCCGCCCGGACGAGTACGCCTCGCTGGTGCAGCAGATCGTCGAGAACGGATACCTGAACGGCGAGACGATCCGCCTCGACGGCGCGATCCGGATGGCGCCGCGCTGACCGGATCCCGTCTCCTCGCTCCCGTCGCAGAAGATGTCGCTTCGCCGCGCTCAGAACGACATCTCCTGCGACCGGAACAGCCCTGACAGCCCTCCAGAGACCTGAGAGACCTGAGGACCACATGACCGAGAACAAGCCCCTCGCCGGCAAGACCATCCTGATGTCCGGCGGCAGCCGCGGCATCGGCCTCGCGATCGCCCTGCGTGCGGCGGCCGACGGAGCCAACATCGCCCTGCTCGCGAAGACCGACACCCCGCATCCGAAGCTCGAGGGCACCGTGCACTCGGCGGCGGAACAGATCCGCGCGGCGGGCGGTCAGGCGCTGCCGATCGTGGGGGACGTGCGCGACGACGAGAGCGTGATCGACGCCGTCCTGAAGACGCAGGGCGAGTTCGGGGGCATCGACATCGTCATCAACAACGCGAGCGTGATCGACCTGTCGGGATCCCTCGACCTGGCGGCCAAGAAGTACGACCTCATGCAGGACGTCAACGTGCGCGGCACGTTCATGCTGTCCCGCGCGGCGGTCCCCGTGCTGAAGGACGCCCCGAACCCGCACATCCTGTCGCTGTCGCCGCCGCTGAACATCACGCCGCGGTGGCTCGGTGCGCACACGGGGTACACGCTCGCGAAGTACGGCATGACGATGGCGACCCTCGGTCTCGCGGCCGAGTTCGCGAAGGACGGAATCGCGGCCAACACGCTCTGGCCCCGCACGACCATCGCGACCGCCGCGGTGCAGTTCGCGCTCGGCGGCGACCGCATGATGAAGGTCAGCCGCACCCCCGAGGTGTACGCCGACGCCGCCTATGCGGTGCTGACGCAGCCGGCCCGTGAGTACACCGGTCAGACGCTCATCGTCGAGGACGTGCTCGAGGCGGCCGGGGTCACCGACTTCTCCGGCTACGCCGCCGTGCCCGGCACCCCCGACGACCAGCTGTTCCCGGACATCTTCCTGGACTGAGCCGCGGCCCGGGCCTTCCTGGAGCGAGCCGCGGCCCGGGTCTTCCCGGACCGAGCGGCGGCCCGGGTCGGGGTGTGTACGCGCACGGCCGCGCAACTCAGGCTGGATTGTCGGATCCAGCCCGACTACGACGGGATCGGGGCCATCCCTGCCCGCCTGGCCTGAGTTGCGTCGGAGCTCGTCGAGGAGCCCTTGCGGGGCACGCACTCCGGGCGGGGCCCCGCATTGCGACTGTTGCGCGGATCCGCTCCGCGCAACTCAGGCTGGACGTTCGTAGTTCCGGGTGGAACGGCCCTGCCGTGCGTGCGTCGGCGGATCCAGCCTGAGTTCTGCGCCCGGTGCCGGGCTCAGGCCTTGTCGATCGCGGCCACGATGTCGCGGTAGCCCCGCGCGACCGCGAGCTCGCGCGGCAGCACGCCGTCACCGTCGCGGATGGTGACGTCGGCCCCGCCGGCGATGAGGGTGCGCACGATGTCGACGTACGTCTGCGAGCCGTCGCCGAGCACGATCGCCTCGTGCAGCGCGGTCCAGTTCAGGTTGTTGACGTGATTGGGATCCACGCCCGCGGCGAGCAGGATCTTCACGGTGCCGAGGTGGCCGCGCTCGGATGCGGGGATCAGGGCCGTGCCGCCGAACCGGTTCGTGCTGCGGAGGTCGGCGCCGTGATCGAGGGTCGCGCGGAGGATCTCGTCGTGGCCGCGCGCCCCGGCGTAGAGGTAGGCCGAGTCGACAATGTCGTCCTTGGCGTTCACGTCGGCCCCGGCGTCGATGAGCGCGAGGGCGGCGTCGATCCGGTTGCCCTTGGTGGCGGCGATCAGGGCGGTCATCCCGCCTGCTCCGCGGGCTTCGAGGTCGGCGCCCTCGGCGATCGCGGTCCGGACCGCATCGGCGTCCCCGGCGGATGCGGCGTCGAACAGGCGGGAGTTCAGGGCGGTCATCTCAGCCTCGGTTCTCTGTGAGGGGGCGGGTGGGGTCTGCGGCGGGGTGGCGGTCACAGTCGGGAGGGCGACGGCCTCGATCGTGCTCGCGGTGCAGCCGGACATCAGCAGCGCGGCCACGCCGAGTCCCGCGACCACGCCGACGGCGCGTGCGCGTGAAGATACGGGGAAGGTCATAGGAATGGTATACCATCGCCGGATCCGAGTCCGCTGAGCGGGCGGGAATCCCGTCGAGGCTCGGGGGATCCGGCGCGGACCGGCCGTTCAGCGCCAGGACTCGACGGCGTCCTTCGAGTCCTTGAGGCCGAGCCCGGTCTCCTCGCGCAGCAGCTTGATCGCCGCGATCTTCTGATCGGCGGCGATGAGCCGGCCGATCTCCGCGCGCACCTCCGCGGAGAGCTGCGCGACGGCGTCGGCCGCGGTGAGCCCGCCGATGTAGGGCGGCGCTCCCGCCGGGCGTCGACCGGAGCGCTCGAGGGAGACGGGCGGCGCCTCCACCCCGCCGGATGCGGACGGCACCCACGCGTCGATCTGGTCCTTCGCCTCGCGCAGCGAGAGGCCGGAGTGCTCGCGCAGCACCTTGATGGCGGAGATCTTCTGCTCGCCGGCGACGAGCGCGTCGATCTCGGCGATCACGGCCGGGGTGAGCGGCCCGGGATCCGCGGACTGCGGTCGGCGACGCGACGGGGCGGCGGGGTCGGCGGGCGCGGACGTCGGCGTCGCGAGGACGGTCCCGAGCGGCTCCGGCGCCTTCGGCCGGATCGCCCGCAGCGTCATGGCGATCACGACGAACAGGATGACGATGACGGCGACGAGGAGGATCCAGATCCACAGGGGCATGCCGCCAGCGTACGGCGCGGATCCGCCGGGCCGCGCCCAGCGCCTTCGCACCTTGCAGGCCCTACCCTGGAAGACATGTCCGAGACTCCTGCGTCCGCCCGCTCCGGCGCGCCCACGAAGCGCGCCGCCCAGGTGCGCCCCGCCACCGAAGGCTGGACGCAGAAGAAGGACGCCGAGGGGCGTCCGCTCCTGCAGTTCGCCAGCCCCAAGCGGGGGAAGCCCCCGGTGCACCTCGCCGACCTCACGCCCACCGAGCGCGTCGAGAAGGTCAAGGAGCTGGGTCTGCCCGGCTTCCGCGCCAAGCAGCTCGCGACGCACTACTTCACGCACTACACGTCGGATCCGGCCCACATGACGGATCTGCCGGCGGGTCAGCGCGACGAGCTGGTGGCCGGGATGCTGCCGCCGCTGCTCACCGAGGTACGGCGTCTGGAGACCGACCGCGGCGACACGATCAAGTTCCTGTGGCGCCTGCACGACGGCGCGCTCGTGGAGTCGGTGCTCATGCGCTATCCGGGTCGGATCACGCTGTGCGTGTCGAGCCAGGCCGGCTGCGGCATGAACTGCCCGTTCTGCGCCACCGGCCAGGCGGGGCTCACGCGCAACATGTCGACGGCGGAGATCGTGGAGCAGATCGTGCGCGCGAACCGCCTCATCGCCGAAGGCGGGCTCGGCGGCAAGAAGGCCGACGACCACTCGATGGAGCGCGTCTCGAACATCGTGTTCATGGGGATGGGTGAGCCGCTCGCCAACTACAAGCGCGTGATGGATGCGGTGCGCGTCATGATCGCGCCCCAGCCCGAGGGGCTCGGCATGAGCGCCCGGGGCATCACCGTCTCCACCGTGGGCCTGGTCCCGGCGATCAACAAGCTCGCCGACGAGGACATCCCGGTCACGTTCGCGCTGTCGCTGCACGCCCCCGACGATCAGCTCCGCGATGAGCTCATCCCGGTGAACTCCCGGTGGAAGGTCGACGAGGCGCTCGACGCCGCCCGCGGCTACTTCGAGAAGACGGGCCGTCGCGTCTCGATCGAGTACGCGCTGATCAAGGACATGAACGACCACCCGTGGCGTGCGGACCTGCTCGCGGAGAAGCTCAACGCCCGCGGTCGCGGCTGGGTGCACGTGAACCCGATCCCGCTGAACCCGACTCCCGGATCCATCTGGACCGCGTCGGAGAAGGACGTGCAGGACGAGTTCGTCCGCCGTCTGAACGACGCCGGCATCCCGACGACCCTCCGCGACACCCGCGGCAAGGAGATCGACGGCGCCTGCGGACAGCTCGTCGCGACGACCGAGGACGAGGCCGCCGCCGCGGCGATGGCCTGATCCCGGTCGCGGTATCCGCTCCGACCTGTGGAGGTCGGGCGGTCAGTCGCGCGGGGTGCGCAGGCGACGCAGCCGGCCCGAGCCCTCGATCAGCTCGGACCAGGATCCGACGTCCACGGAGCATTCGGCGGCGGCGCAGGTCGGGAACTCGACGAAGGATCCGGTGAGCTCGGCCACCGCGTCCGCCATCCCCGGGTTGTGGCCGACGAGCATCGCGACCTCGACCTCGTCGGGAAGGGCCGCGGCGACCCGCAGGATCGTGCGGGCGGACGCCGCGTAGAGGTCGGGATCCTCCTCCGGCGCGATCCCGAACGCCGCCGCGTACTCGTCGGCGGTGCGCCGCGCTCGCACGGCGGTGCTCGACACGATCCGCTGCGCGGCGACGCCCTCGTCGATGAGACGCCGCGCCATCGCGGGGGCGTCTCTGAGACCCCGCGCATTCAGGGGCCGGTCGTGGTCGCGCAGTCCCGCCTCGTCCCAGTCGGACTTGGCATGACGGGCCAGGAGCAGGGTCTTCATGGATACAGCGTGCCACTGCGGTCCCTCCGTTCCCACTTTCGAGTCGTCCCCCTGAGCACGGTCTCTGGCTCGTGCTCAGGGGGACGACTCGGAAGTGGGGCGGGCGGGGCCGGGCTCAGCGCTCGCCGAGCAGACGGGGCCGCACCTCGGCGAGGCGCTGCTGGAGCGCGTCCAGGAACGCCGCGATCGCCGGCTGGTTCAACGCCTCCGGGCGGGCGATGAGCCAGTACGGCAGGCGCTCGTCGATGAGGTCCGGGAGCACCCGTACGAGGTCGTCGTGCGGGTCGGCGAGGAAGGCGGGAAGGAGCCCGTATCCGGCGCCGCCGCGCGTCGCGTCCACGTGCACGTAGACGTTGGTGCTCGCGACCGAGTCGATCATCCCGGGGACCGCGCGACGCGCGTCGTCGAGCGAGTCGACGTGCAGCATCGACTCGATGAAGTAGACGAGGGGCTGCCCGGCCAGATCCTCCGGATCCTGCGGCATCGGGTGGGTGCGCAGCCACTCGCGGCTGGCGTACAGGCCCAGCGCGTAGTCGGCCAGATGGATCGCCCGGGCGCGGCGCACCTGCGGGCGTCCGACGACGACCTCCAGATCCGCCCCGGTGCGCTGCTGCGAGGCCTGCCGGGTCGAGGTGATGACCTCGAGCGACACGTCGGGGTGGTCGCGCCGCAGCGCCGCCATCGCGGGAGCCGCGACGAAGCCGCTGAATCCGTCGGTCGCCGAGAGCCGGATGAGCCCGGCGATGCGGCCGCCGTCGCGATCCTCCAGCCGGCCGAGGGCGCGCTCCACGCCCTCCGCGGCGGCGAGGGCGCGCGATCCGAGCGGGGTGAGGTCCCAGCCCGCGCCCTCGCGGGAGAGCACGCGTCCGCCGAGCTGCGTCTCGAGGGCCGCGATGCGCCGGGCGACGGTGGTGTGGTTGAGTCCGAGCTGCTGGCCGGCGCTCGTGAACCGCCCGCTGCGGGCCACCGCGAGGAGCACGAGGAGGTCGTCCGCGCTCAGCGGCGGTGCGGGGAAATGCGCGTCCATCTGTGCAGTTTTGCATAGCGGGGATCCCTTCCGTCGTGCATGTCCGTGAAGTACCGTGCTGGGCATGGCAGAACAGCGACCCCGGGGGAACGGCACCGAGCTGGCGGGGCGCACCGCCCTGGTCACGGGCGGCGGGAGCGGCATCGGCGCCGCGTGCGCCCGGGCGTTCGCACGCCACGGCGCGCACGTCGTGGTGGTCGACCGCGATGCGGAGGCCGCGGAGGCATGCGCCGCGGAGATCGGCGGCGAGAGCCTCGTGCTGGACCTCGGCGACCTCGACGCCCTCGCCGAACGCCGTTTCGAGGCGGACATCCTCGTGAACAACGCGGGGATCCAGACGGTCGCGCCGATCGTCGAGTTCGATCCGCTCACGTTCCGGCGCATGCTCGACATCATGGTGACCGCGCCGTTCCTGCTCACCCGCGCCGTGCTCCCCTGCATGTACGACCGCGGCTGGGGGAGGATCGTCAACATCAGCTCCGTGCACGGGCTGCGCGCGAGCGAGTACAAGTCGGCGTACGTCACGGCCAAGCACGCGCTGGAGGGCCTGTCCAAGGTGACGGCGCTCGAGGGCGGGCCGCACGGCGTGACGAGCAACTGCCTGAACCCCGGCTACGTGAACACGCCGCTCGTGCAGAAGCAGATCGCGGATCAGGCGCGCGCGCACGGGATAGGCGAGTCGGAGGTGATCGAGAAGGTCATGCTCGTCGAGTCGGCGATCAAGCGCCTGCTCGAGCCCGAGGAGGTGGCCGATCTCGCGCTCTGGCTGTGCGGGCCCATGGCCGCGTCCGTCACCGGCTCGTCGTACACGATGGACGGCGGATGGACCGCGCGATGACCGCGGAAGCCGTCCGCGACGAGGATCCGGCGCTCGCCGTCACCTCCTTCGGCCCCGCGTCCGACGAGCCGGCGCTCGCCGTCACCTCCTTCGGCCCCGGGACCGACGCGGACGCCGTGCTCGCGATCCACGGCATCACGGCGAACGGCCGCTGCTGGGACACGGTCGCCGCGCTGCTGCCGGAGCGGCGCATCCTCGCCCCCGATCTGCGCGGCCGGGCGCGGAGCAACGCGCTGCCCGGGCCGTACGGGCTGCGCCGGCACGCGGCGGATCTCGCCGCCCTGCTGGAGGCGGACGGCGGCGGCGGGCGCACGGTGATCGGGCACTCGATGGGTGCCTTCGTCGCGGTCGCGCTCGCCGGGGCGCGGCCGGATCTCGTCGCGCGCCTCGTGCTCGTCGACGGCGGGTTCCCCCTCGCACTTCCGCCCGGAGCGACGGACGGCGACGACCTCGACGTGGCGGCGCTGCTCGGTCCTGCCGCGCGACGGCTGTCGATGGAGTTCGCCGACGAGGACGCGTACCTGGATTTCTGGCGCGCGCATCCGGCGTTCGCCCGGGACTGGAGCCCCGCGGTCGAGGACTACGCGCGGCACGACCTGGACGGCGCGGCCCCCCACCTGCGCTCGTCCACCGTCGCGGCGGCGATGCTGCAGGACGGCGGCGAGTTGTACGGCCCGGAGTGGTACGTCGAGGCGCTGCGCGGACTGCGGATGCCCGTCACCGTGCTGCGTGCGCCGCGCGGGCTGCTCGACGCGGAACCGCTCTACGCGCCCGGGGCGCTCGAAGGGTTCGCGGCACTCGTGCCGCAGCTGCGCGTCGTCGAGGTGCACGATGTGAACCACTACACGATCCTCTTCGCAGCGCGGGGCGCCGAGCAGGTCGCCGCCGCGGCGGACGCCGGCCCCTGAGCCGTCCCGCACCGGGTCCCTGCGCCGTGCCTCCACCGGCGCCCGGCCATCCCCTCTCATTTCCGCCTTCACCCGGTCCCCGATCCCCCGTCACCCGGTCCCTGAGCCTGTCGAAGGGGCCGCCCGCTCTCCCGAAGGAGCCCGCCATGACCACTCCCGCACTGCTCGACGGCATCACGGCCCAGCAGGTCGACACCCCGCGCTACAGGGCGAATGTGCTCGAGCGCCCCGCGGCCGATCCGGCTTCGCCCGCCGCCACGGTCGTGTTCGTGCACGGCAACGTATCGTCCGCGCTCTTCTATCAGCCGACGATGCTCGCCCTCCCGGCCGATGTCCGGGCGCTCGCGATCGACCTCCGCGGCTTCGGCGACAGCGAGACCAGGCCGGTCGACGCGACCCGGGGGCTGCGCGACTTCGCCGACGACGTGCGCGCGGTGCTCGACGCGCTCGGGCTCGACGCGGTGCACCTGGTCGGCTGGAGCATGGGCGGCGGCGTCGTGCTGCAGGTCGCGCTGGACGCGCCGGAGCGGATCCTCTCGCTCACGCTGGAGGCACCCGTCTCGCCCTACGGCTTCGGCGGGACGCACGGTGCGGACGGCATCCGCAACGACGCCGACGGCGCGGGCACGGGCGGTGGCGGGGCCAACCCCGACTTCGTGGCCCGGCTCGAGGCCGGCGACACGACGGACGAGGCGCAGACCTCACCGCGCACCGTCTACCGCACCGCGTACGTCGCGAAGCCGGAGACGCAGGCCGCGCACGAAGACCTCTGGGTCGCGTCGATGCTGACGACGAAGACCGGACTCGACAACTACCCGGGCGACGCCGTCGGATCCGAGAACTGGCCGGGCTTCGCCGCGGGCGGTCGCGGAGTGCTCAACACGATGGCGCCGCAGCACCTCGATCTCTCCGGCATCGTCGATCTCGCGGTGAAGCCCCGGATCCTCTGGATCCACGGGGACAAGGACGCGATCGTCTCGGACGCGTCGTTCTTCGACCTCAACCACCTCGGCGCGCTCGGCGTCATCCCGGGGTGGCCGGGAGAGGACGTCGCCCCGGCGCAGCCGATGGTGACCCAGACCCGCGCCGTGCTCGACCGCTATGCCGCCGCCGGCGGGGAGTACCGCGAGGTGGCCCTGCCCGAGGCCGGCCATGCCCCGCACCTCGACGAGGCCGCGGCGTTCGACCGGGAGCTCGCCGCGCACCTCGGGGTGTGACGCGCCCCTGCGGTCCTCGGTCGCGCCCCTGCCGCGGTTTCCGTGTGTGCGCGCCCCTGCTGCGGTTCCCGTGTGTGCGCCCTCGCCTCGGTTTCCGTGTGTGCGCGCCCTCGCCCGCGTCTCTCTCCTCCGTCCGGCCCTCCCTCCCCGCAGCGGCGCGAGTGCGGGGAGAGAAAGGCGCTGCGGAGAGGGAAACTCGGGAGGGAGGTGTCGGGCGCCCCGGATCCGCGCGCGCATAGCGGGCGCCTCGGACCCACAGGGGTCTCTTCCAGGGTTCGCCCGGGGGTCTTCCAGGCGGGTTTTCGTACATTTATGGGATGTCCTATTCCGCCCACCGCCCTGGCCGCATGGATTCCCAGGGCCGGATCGCCTTCGACGTCGACGGACAGCCCGACCCCGCGAACCCCGCCGACCCGACGGCGGAGGACCCCTTCATCTTCGTGCGCGACTACACGCCCACCGGATCCGACCCCGCCGAGGCGCCCGCCGATGACGAAGCCGTGACGACCCCGATCGAGCCGGTCGTCCCGCCGCGTCCTCCGGTGCCGGAGCCCGCCCCCGCGTCGGAGGGCGAGCCGGATCGGATCGAGGAGCTGTTCTCCGCGGCCGAGGCGCCCGCGGACGAGCCGTTGGTCCCCGAGCCGGCGCCCGCCCCCGCGGTCGCCGCTCCGGCACCGGCCCCGACGAAGCCCCCGAAGGCGCCGAAGCCCCCGCGCGAGCCGCGTCCGCAGGGCTGGTTCTGGCGTCGGCTGGCGATCCTCGGCGGCGCCGACGGGGCGATCCTCGACCGCGTGCCGAGCGAGCAGCCGCGCTTCGTGCAGATGTTCTTCGTGCTGGCGGGAACGGCGCTGGTCTCGGCGCTGTCGATGCTCTTCGCGCTCACGACCGGCGTGCAGGTGCTGGTGTGGCTCGCGGTGCCCCTCGCGGTCGTCTGGGCGCTGCTGATCTTCAACCTCGACCGCTTCCTCACCTCGACGATGCGCTCCACGCGCAACTTCTGGCGGCTGCTCGGGCTCGCGATCCCGCGGGTGCTCATGGCCGCGATCATCGGGTTCGTCGTGGCCGAGCCGATCGTGCTGCAGGCGTTCCACAACGACATCGCGCGCGAGGTCACCGCCACCAACCTGGTCCAGGCGCAGAGCGACCAGAAGGCGGTCGCGACCGGACCGGAGAAGAAGGCCCTCGACGCCGCCTCCACCCGCCTCGCCGACCTGCAGAACCAGGCGTCCACGGGCATCGTGAAGGGCACCTCGAGCGACTCCGCCTCGCAGAAGGCGGCCCAGGACACGGTCACCAAGATCACCGCGCAGATGACCGATCAGCAGAAGGTGATCGACCAGGCCCGTGCGCTGTACCAGTGCGAGCTGACCGGCCAGGGGGCGGGCACGGTTCCCGGCTGCACCGGGGTGCAGGGAGACGGCGCGAGCTCGACCGCCGCGAAGTCCCAGCTCGACCAGGCGCAGCAGACCTACGACGCGCTCGCCGCGCAGCTGCGCCAGGCGAACACCGACCTCGAGTCCGCCGACGCGTCGTCGAAGACGGCGACCTCGGCCACCGAGACGCAGAACCGGCAGCAGGCGAAGGACCAGATCCCCGCCGCGGAGCAGGCGTACAAGGCCGCGCTCGACGCCTACAACGCCCGGGCTGCCGACGTCGCCGGGACGAACGCCGGCGCGGTCGGCCTGCTCAGCCAGATCTCGGCCCTCGACCGTCTCTCCGCGAAGGAGCCCGTGCTGGGCTTCGCGCACTGGCTCATCGCGGCGCTGTTCTTCATGATCGAGCTGCTGCCGGTGATCGTGAAGGTGCTGACGAGCTGGGGGGATCCGTCGCTGTACGAGAAGGCGGAGGCCATCGCCAAGCAGGTCGAACTCGACCGCGTGACCTCCAAGGGCTACCGCGACCGTGCCGCGATCATCGCGGAGGAGGCCAAGCACCGCGCCTTCGCCGACGCGCACGAGGCCGAGGTCGCGGCCGCATCCGCGGAACCGGCGACTCCTGTCGAGGCGGCGCCGGCGGCCCCGCTGGAGGCGGAACCCGCCCCGGCGGCCGCGGCAGGCGCTGCGGATCACGCTCCGGACGCGCCCACGACGGCGCTGCCGGTCACGCCGCCCGCCGCAGTTCCCGCGCACCGTGCCGAGCCCCCGCATGTCGCCGCGGCGCCGCCCGCAGTGGCGGGCGCCCCGTCCTGGCCCGTGCCCGCCCACCCCGGTGTCGCTTCGGCCCACCCCGCGCCGTCGTCGGCGCACCCGACGGCTCCTGCCGGGCAGCCGGAGAGCGCCCGGGTCTGACGCCCCTCCCGCTCCCGTCGCGAAAAGTGCCGGAAAGACCACCGGAAAGCGGCAGTTTCTGCGACGGGAGCGGACGCGTCGCGAGGTGCGGACGGGGACACGGGCGCGGATCCGTCTCGGCGGATGACGCGGACGGGCCTCGATGTGTCCGGTCACGCCTACGCTGGATCCATGGTCAACTACCGATACCTGGGCAACAGCGGTCTGAAAGTCTCCGAGATCACCTACGGCAACTGGGTCACGCATGCGTCGCAGGTCGAGGACGACGCCGCGGTCAAGACCGTGCACGCCGCGCTCGACGCCGGGATCACGACGTTCGACACCGCCGACACCTACGCCAACACGGCGGCGGAGGTCGTGCTGGGCACGGCGCTGGCCGGTCAGCGCCGCGAGAGCCTCGAGATCTTCACCAAGGTCTACTTCCCGACCGGCCCCAAGGGTCCGAACGACACCGGCCTCAGCCGCAAGCACATCCTCGAGTCGATCAACGGATCCCTGAAGCGACTCGGCACCGACTACGTCGACCTGTACCAGGCGCACCGGTTCGACTACGAGACCCCGCTCGAGGAGACGTTCCAGGCCTTCGCCGACGTCGTCCGTCAGGGCAAGGCGCTCTACATCGGCGTCTCGGAGTGGACCGCCGAGCAGCTGCGCGAAGGCCACGCACTCGCGAAGCAGCTGGGCGTGCAGCTCATCTCGAACCAGCCGCAGTACTCGATGCTGCACCGCGTGATCGAGGGCAAGGTCGTTCCGGCGTCGGAGGAGCTGGGCATCTCGCAGATCGTCTGGTCGCCGATGGCGCAGGGCGTGCTGAGCGGCAAGTACCTGCCGGGGCAGCCGGTGCCCGAGGGCTCCCGCGCGACGGATCCGCACTCGGGTGCGCACTTCATCCAGCGGCTCCTGCAGGACGACATCCTCACCGCCGTGCAGCGGCTGAAGCCGATCGCCGCCGAGGCCGGCCTCACGATGCCGCAGCTCGCGATCGCGTGGGTGCTGCAGAACAAGAACGTGGCCGCGGCGCTCGTGGGCGCCTCCCGCCCGGAACAACTCGCCGACACCGTCAAGGCTTCGGGGGTCGTGCTGGACGCGGACACGCTCGCGGCGATCGACGAGGCGCTCGCAGGCGTCGTCAACGACGACCCGGCCGACACCTACGAGGTCTCCCCGAAGGCCCGCCTGGTCTGAGGGCGAAAGGCCCGCACCGCGTCGCCGGTGCGGGCCTTTCGTGTGCCCGGACCCGGGTCAGACGGTTCGTGGTGTCGTCCCGGCCGTGCCTCGGCGGCCGGGCCGTCTTGCGTCGCGGCGTCCGTCGCGCCGTCGGCCCGCGTTCCGGCCCGCATGCCGGCGCGCAATTCAGGCTGGATCGGCGGTGGGGGCTGGTGGGCGCGTCAATACGGCGCCTCGGACCGGATCCAGCCTGAATACGGCGGGCGCGAGGCGTGCAACGGCGCCGGAACGGGGGCTCAGGCGACCGTGCGGCCGGGCCGTTTTGCGTCGCTCCGGCGGCCCGCCGTCGGCCCGCCGTCGGCCCGCGTGCCGGCCCGCATGTCGGCGCGCAATTCAGGCTGGATCGGCGGTGGGGGTCGGTGTGCGCGTCAACACGGCGCCGCGGACCGGATCCAGCCTGAATACGGCGGGCGCGAGGCGCGCGAGGGCGCTGGAACGGGGGCTCAGGCGACCGTGATGTCGACCTGGAGATCGTGCGCGATCCGCTCCAGGGCACTGCGCAGGGCCTCCGGATCCGCATCGGCCGGTACGCGGGCCAGGATCGACGCCTCGAACAGGCGACCTCCGGTCATCGCCGCGTCGCGGGTCTCGGTGGTCATGCTGTCGATGCTCAGCGCGCTCGCGTTCAGGACCGCGGTGATCTCGCGGACGATGCCCGCGCGGTCGTTGCCGAGCACCTGGATCGAGAGCTCCTGCGGGGTCTCGGTGGCCTCGGATCCGGATCCGGGGTGCACGGCGATCGTGAGCAGCCCCTCGAGCCCGCTCAGCGACGCGCGCAGCTCTTCCACCCGCTCGATCGGCACCGACACCTGGATCACGCCGGCGAACGTGCCCGCCAGCTCGGCCAGTCGGCTGTTCTCCCAGTTGCCGCCGTGCTCGTCGACGATGTGCGCGACGGTCGCGACGAGGCCCGGGCGGTCGGATCCGACGACGGTGAGGATGAGGGTGGTCATGTCGCCAGCGTAGGCGAGCCCGCCCCTTGACCGCGAGACCGAACCCTCGTCGCGAGACCGACGATGAGAACCTCGGTCTCGGGACGCAAGTTCGGTCTCGCGGAAGAGGCGCCGGAAGGGGCGCCGGAAGGGGCGCGGAAGGGGGCGCCGGAAGGGGCGCGGAAGGGGTGCCGGGGCGTCAGCGCTCCGGCCACTCCCCGGAGGTGAGGAAGTGCTCCATCCGCGCTCGATGCGGGGCCAGATCCCAGCCCTGGCCGGCGACCCAGTCGTCGGAGTAGTACGTGTCGAGGTAGCGGGTGCCGCTGTCGCAGATGAGGGTCACCACGCTGCCGCTCTCGCCGTCGCGGAGCATCCGGGCGATGAGCTGGAACGCACCGACGAGGTTCGTGCCGGTCGACCCGCCGGCC
This sequence comes from Microbacterium sp. MMO-35, assembly GCF_037147555.1. Lineage (NCBI taxonomy): Bacteria > Bacillati > Actinomycetota > Actinomycetes > Micrococcales > Microbacteriaceae > Microbacterium > Microbacterium sp. MMO-35. The sequence goes on along the minus strand of NZ_JBBCVH010000001.1, from coordinate 194,043 downwards.
CAGTGCAGGGTGCGCTGCTTGAGCAGCCGGACCGCGGCGATCGAGGCGGCGTCGGGCACGGGGATCATCTCGTCGATCACGCCGGGCACGAACGAGGGCTCGACCCGCGGTCGTCCGATGCCCTCGATGCGGCTCGGTGTTCCGGTCGTGAACGACGGATCCCCGGCGCGCCAGCCGCCGTAGAAGGCCGAGCCCTCCGGATCCACGACCGCGATGCGGGTGTCGTGACGGCGGTAGCGCACGTACCGCCCGAAGGTCGCGCTCGTGCCGCCGGTGCCGGCGCCGACGACGATCCAGCTCGGGATCGGGTGCCGCTCGCGGCTGAGCTGACTGAACACGCTCTCGGCGATGTTGTTGTTGCCGCGCCAGTCCGTCGCGCGTTCGGCGTAGGTGAACTGGTCGAGGTAGTGCCCGCCGCACTCCGAGGCGAGACGCTCGGCCTCGGCGTACATCGCCGCCCCCGAGTCGACGAAGTGGCACCGTCCGCCGTAGAACTCGATGAGATCGATCTTCTCCTGGCTCGTCGACCGCGGCACGACCGTGACGAACGGCAGTCCCAGCATCCGCGCGAAGTACGCCTCGGACACGGCGGTGGATCCGCTCGACGCCTCGACCAGGGTCGTGCCCTCGTGGATCCGCCCGTTGACCAGGCCGTAGAGGATGAGCGAGCGGGCGAGGCGGTGCTTCAGGGATCCGGTCGGGTGCACCGACTCGTCCTTGAGGTAGAGGTCGATGCCCCACTCCGCCGGCAGCGGGAAGACGTGCAGATGCGTGTCGGCGCTGCGGTTCCCGTCGGCCTCGAGCAGGGCGATGGCGGATCCGGTCCAGTCGGCGGTCATGTCAACGAGAGTAGCCCGCCCGCGCGCCCCCACTCCGGGTCGTCCCCCTGAGCACGACCTATAGCCCGGCCTCAGGGGGACGACTCGGAGGAGGAGGGGGAGGGGGAGGGGAGGGGAGGAGGACGGAGGGAGGAGGGAGGAGGGAGGGGATCAGGCTTCGGCGCGGCGGGCGCGGTAGGCCGCGACGGCGTTGCGGTTCGCGCAGGCCGTGGAGCAGTAGCGCTTCGAGCGGTTGCGGGAGAGGTCGAGCGCGAGAGCCTCGCAGGTGTCGTCGGCGCAGACCGAGATGCGGGATCCCTCCTCGGCGCGGATCACGTCGATGAGGGCCATCGCGGTCTCCACGATCACGCGTTCGGGCAGCGGGTGATCGTCGGCCACCGCGTGCAGGTGCCAGTCGACCGTGCCGTGCCGGGCGAGGCGCGGCGCGAGGGAGACGCCGGCGAGAGCCGCATTGACCTCGGCGGCCATGTCGTCGCGGTCGGCGAGCAGCATCCGGCGCAGCTGAGGGCGGATCCCGCGGAGTCCCGCCAGTTCGTCCTCGTCGCGATCGATGCGACCGGTGTACCGGAACTGGTCGAGGAAGGCCGCCTCGTCGGTCAGGGAGGAGAGCGTGTCCGGATCCTCGGCCGAGTTCACGAGCCACACCGCGGCCCGGAGGGTCTCCTCGGTGTCATCGGTGAAGATCATGTTGACAGCTTACATCGTCGACGGGTAGCGTCACATGTCATGAGCACAGTGGCGAATGACACTCGGGCCGCCGGAGTGCGCTCCGGGCTGGTCTTCGCGCTCGGCGCGGCCCTGTCCTTCGGGATGAGCGGCGCGTGGGCGCGCGGCCTCATGGACGCGGGGTGGAGCCCCGGCGCCGCCGTCACCGTCCGCATGTGGGTCGCGGCGCTCGTGCTGCTGGTGCCCACCCTGCTCGCCCTGCGCGGCCGCTGGGGCACGGTGCGCAAGAACGCCGGCATGATCGTCGTCTACGGTCTGCTCGCGGTCACGGCCGCGCAGCTCTGCTTCTTCCAGGCGGTGGCCGTGATGGACGTCGGCCTCGCCCTCCTCATCGAGTACACCGCGCCGATCGCCGTGGTGCTCTGGCTCTGGCTCCGCCGCGGCGAGCGGCCCGGCGCGAAGGGCATGATCGGCGCCGTCGTTGCGTTCATCGGACTCGTGCTCATGCTGGAGATCTTCACCGGATCCCGGATCGATCCGGTGGGGATCCTGTGGGCGCTCGGCGCGATGGTGGGCGCGGCGACCTACTTCCTGCTCTCCGGGCGCGGGGACACGGGCCTGCCCCCGATCGCGCTCGCGGGGCTCGGGCTGCTGATCGGAGCGATCGGGCTCAGCGTCGCGGGGGCGACCGGGATCCTGCCGATGACGTGGAACACCCAGGACGTCACCTACCGGTTCGGCACGCTGCCGTGGTTCGTGCCGGTGCTCGCGGTGGGCGTGATCGCGACGGCGCTCGCCTACGTGCTCGGCATCGTGTCGACGCGTCGGCTGGGTTCGCGCTTCGCCTCGTTCGTCGCGCTGAGCGAGGTGATCGCCGCGCTCCTGTTCGGCTGGCTGTTCCTCGGGCAGCTTCCCGATCTGCTGCAGGCGTTCGGCGGTGCGCTCGTGCTCGTGGGAGTGGTGCTGGTGAAGCTCGGCGAGCCGGTCGTCGACGAGGTGGATCCGGAGGCAGTGCCGGAACCGGTCGAGACCCTGCGCTGATCCACAATGTATACGGAATAAGCCAGAATTCGGGAAAAGTTCCGTTCTTCCGTTCTTTGTGTATACACTGACGGCATGACCATCGTCGCCGAAGGGATGCGTGCGGGGGAGTTCGCCTACCGTGCGCTGCTCGAGGAGATCCAATCGGGATCCCTCGCCGCCGGCACCGTGCTCGCCGAGGTGGAGCAGGCCGAACGCCTCGGCGTGAGCCGCACGCCGCTGCGCGAGGCGCTGCGGCGGCTGACCGCGGACGGGCTCGTCGAGCAGCTCTCGCCGCGCATCACCGTGGTCGCGGCGATCGACGCCGACGACATCCGCGACCTGTTCGTCCTGCGCCGGGCGCTCGAGGAGAGCACCGCGCGCGCCGCCGCCTCCGCTGCCGACCGCACCGAGTTCACCGCCCTGGCGGAGCGCTTCGCCCAGGCCGCGGAGGCGCTCGGCGACGACGAGGGGCGCGCGCGATACTACGCGCTCATCGGCCGTTTCGACGACGCGCTCGACGCCGCCGTCGGCAACGACTACCTCACCGCGGCGCTGCGCACCGTGCGCACGCACCTCGTGCGCGTGCGCCGGATGGCGCGGGACAAGCCCGCGCGCCTCGCCGCGAGCGCGGGCGAGCACCGCCTGATCGCCGAGGCGATCGGATCCGGGGACGGCGACCTCGCCGCGCACGCCACCCACGTCCACTTGCACAACGCGCTCGCGAGCATCCTCGACTCGCTCGCTGGCGCGGATCCCGAGACCTCCACGACCGGAAAGAAGGCCAGCGCATGACCGTCACCCATCACCTCCGCGTGCACCGCAGCGACGAGCAGCTCGCCCGCGAGGGGCAGCTCGCCTGGCGCATCGCCGAGATCGCCGCCGATCCGGTCGAGGTCGACGCCGACGTCGTCGACATGATCATCAACCGCGTCATCGACAACGCGTCCGTCGCGGCCGCCTCGCTCACCCGCGCCCCCGTCAGCGCCGCCCGCCAGCAGGCGCTCGACCACCCGGTCTCGGTGAACGGATCCGGATCCACGGTGTTCGGCTGCGCGCTCGAGCGCCGCACCAGCCCCGAATGGGCCGCCTGGGCGAACGGCGTGGCCGTGCGCGAGCTCGACTACCACGACACCTTCCTCGCCGCCGAGTACTCGCACCCCGGCGACAACATCCCGCCGATCCTCGCCGTGGCGCAGCACGTCGGCGCGGACGGCCGGGCTCTGGTCCGCGGCATCGCGACGGGCTACGAGATCCAGGTCGACCTGGTGAAGGCGATCAGCCTGCACGCGCACAAGATCGACCACATCGCCCACCTCGGGCCCTCGGCCGCCGCGGGCATCGGCACCCTGCTCGGCCTCCCCGTCGAGACGATCTACCAGGCCGTCGGGCAGGCGCTGCACACCACGACCGCCACCCGGCAGAGCCGCAAGGGCGAGATCTCCACCTGGAAGGCGCACGCCCCCGCCTTCGCCGGCAAGATGGCGGTCGAGGCCGTCGACCGGGCGATGCGCGGTGAGACCTCGCCGAGCCCGATCTACGAGGGCGAGGACGGCGTGATCGCCTGGATGCTGGACGGCCCCGACGCGTCGTACGACGTGCCGCTGCCCGTGGCCGGCGAGTCCAAGCGGGCGATCCTCGACACCTACACGAAGGAGCACTCCGCCGAGTACCAGGCGCAGGCCTGGATCGACCTGGCGCGCAAGCTCCACAACGAGCGGCCCGAGCTGGCGGATCCGGCCAACATCGAGTCGATCGTGATCCACACCAGCCACCACACGCACTACGTGATCGGATCCGGGGCCAACGACCCGCAGAAGTACGACCCGCACGCGTCGCGCGAGACGCTGGACCACTCGATCCCGTACATCTTCGCGGTGGCCCTGCAGGACGGCACCTGGCACCACGTCGACTCCTACGCACCCGAGCGCGCACAGCGCGAGGACACCGTCGCGCTGTGGCACAAGATCACCACGCTCGAGGACCCGGAGTGGACCCGCCGCTACCACTCGAACGACATCGCCGAGAAGGCGTTCGGCGGTCGCGTCGAGATCCGCCTGACGAACGGCGAGACGGTGACCGATGAGATCGCGGTCGCCGATGCGCATCCGCTGGGCGCGCGGCCGTTCGCCCGCGAGGACTACATCCGCAAGTTCCGGATCCTCGCGGAGCCGGTGCTCGAGCCCGCCGAGATCGAGCGGTTCCTGGAACTCGTCCAGCGCCTGCCCGAACTCACCGCCGAGGAGGTCGGCGCGCTCTCGATCGTCGCCGCACCCGGTGTGCTCGCCGCCGCTCCCGCCCCGAAGGGGTTGTTCTGATGCGGTGCCGTGAAACGACGCAGGAGATCCTGCGGCTTGCGGCTGGATCCGGGTCGGTCACGACGGTATTTCCTGCGTTGTGTTCCGGGACCCGGCGTGACTCGGAGGTGTACTGATGCTGTACGCCACCACCCCGGCCGCGGAGAAGCGGCGGATCCTGCGCGAGCGGCTCGCCGCCGGGGAGCTGCTGAGGTTCCCCGGGGCGTTCAATCCGCTGAGCGCGCGGCTCATCGAGCGGAAGGGCTTCGACGGGGTCTACATCTCCGGCGCCGTGCTCTCCGCCGATCTGGGCCTGCCCGACATCGGCCTCACGACCCTCACCGAGGTGGCCGGGCGCGGGCAGCAGATCGCCCGGATGACCGAGCTGCCCGCGATCATCGACGCCGACACCGGCTTCGGCGAGCCGATGAACGTGGCCCGCACGATCCAGACCCTCGAGGACGCGGGCCTCGCGGGCACGCACATCGAGGATCAGATCAACCCCAAGCGCTGCGGGCACCTGGACGGCAAGGCCGTGGTCGACGAGTCGACCGCGACCAAGCGGATCAGGGCCGCGGTCGACGCCCGGCGGGATCCGAACTTCCTCATCATGGCGCGCACCGACATCCGCGCCGTGGAGGGCATGGACGCCGCGGTCGACCGGGCCAAGGCTCTCGTCGACGCGGGGGCCGACGCGATCTTCCCGGAGGCGATGCGCACGCTCGCCGAGTTCGAGCGGATGGCCTCCGAGCTCGACGCGCCGATCCTGGCGAACATGACGGAGTTCGGCAAGAGCGAGCTGTTCACGACGCAGCAGCTGAAGGACGCCGGCGTGAGCATCGTGATCTGGCCGGTCTCGATGCTGCGGATCGCGATGGGCGCGACCGGGCGCGCGCTGGATACGCTGAACGAGGAGGGGCATCTGACCTCGAAGCTCGGCGAGATGCAGCACCGGGCGGACCTGTACGACCTCATCGACTACGAGTCCTACAACCACTTCGACACGAACGTCTTCAACTTCCGCATCGACAAGGAACCCGGTCTCTGAGCCGTCTCGGTGACCGCGCACGAAGGAGTGACATGAGCGACCCCGACATCAAGAAGGGCCTCGCGGGCGTCGTCGTCGACACGACGGCGATCTCGAAGGTCAACCCCGAGACCAACAGCCTGCTGTACCGCGGCTATCCCGTGCAGGAGCTCGCGGCGACCCAGTCGTTCGAGGCCGTGGCCTACCTGCTCTGGAACGGGGAACTGCCCACGCCCGAGCAGCTGGCCGCGTTCGAGGCGCAGGAGAGGGCGTTCCGTCCGCTGGATCCGCGCACCCTCGCCCTGCTCGACCTGATCCCGCTCGACGCGCACCCGATGGACGTGGTGCGCACGGCGGTCAGCCAGCTCGGCACGTTCGACCCGAGCCTGCACCGCCCCGGCGGCTGGACCGACCGCGAGCTCGACCTCGGCCGCTCCGTCTACCTGCTCGCGCAGATCCCGACGATCGTCGCCGCCGTGCAGCGCCGCCGCTGGGGGCTCGCGCCGATCGATCCGCGCGCCGATCTCGACTACTCGACGAACTTCCTCTGGATGACGTTCGGGGTGCTGCCCTCGGAGGCTGCCGTGGACGTGTTCCGGATCTCGATGGTGCTGTACGCCGAGCACTCCTTCAACGCCTCGACCTTCACGGCACGGGTGATCGCGTCGACCACGGCCGATCTGTACTCCGCGGTCGTCGGTGCGATCGGGGCGCTCAAGGGCCCGCTGCACGGCGGGGCGAACGAGGCCGTGATGCACATCTTCGAGGAGATCGGATCCGCCGACCGGGTCGTGCCGTGGCTCGACGACGCCCTGGCGAGCAAGCGCAAGATCATGGGCTTCGGCCACCGGGTCTACAAGAGCGGCGACTCCCGGGTGCCGACCATGAAGGCGGCGCTGGACCGGCTCATCGCCGACACCGGCCGCACGGATCTGGCCGAGCTGTACGACACGCTCGAGGCCGAGTTCGTCGCGCGCAAGGGCATCTATCCGAACCTCGACTACCCGTCGGGGCCGGCGTACCACCTGCTCGGGTTCGAGACGGAGATCTTCACGCCGCTGTTCATCGCGGCCCGCATCACGGGCTGGACCGCGCACATCATGGAGCAGGCCGCGTCCAATGCGCTGATCCGCCCGCTGTCCGCCTACAACGGCGTCGACGAGCGGCACATCGAGGGCTGACGGACCCGGTCCCGCTCGGCTCGACCCGCTCGGCTCGACCCGTTTCCACAGGGTGATCGTCATTCCGCAGGAGGATCCGGCCGGATCCGTCCTGCGGAATGACGATCATCCTCTCTTCCGGCGCTACCGGTTCAGCCAGCGCCGCAGGGAGCGGGTCACCCAGGGCAGCACCCAGTAGGTCATGATCGGCGTCAGCACGACCGTCGTGGCGAGCACGCGCAGCCAGATCGGCAGGGCGTTCCAGCCGGGTACCGGGCTCATCAGGTACGTGAAGACCAGGTTCACCGGGAAGAATCCGAGCCAGATCGACACGGCCTGCTTCCAGCGGGGCGGCGACGGGGCGACCATCACCGTGGTCGCCCCGGTCGAGGTCGGCACGGTGATCGTCTCGGTCGACGGCTCGTCGAACCAGCCCTCGATCCCGGTGCGCCGCCGGGTGCGCTCGCTGCGCACGAACCCCTCGCCCATCGACAGCCACCAGGCGCGCTCGCGCGAGGCCTCCCAGGCGTCGAGGGCTGCCTCGTCCGCGAAGCGGTAGAGCATGTGCCAGTGGTGCGAGTCGTCGCCGTCGCGCACCCAGCCGGATCCGAGGAAGCCGGGATGCGAGCTGGCGAGGTTCACCCCGGTCTGCACCCAGGCCGTGGCCTCGGCGATGCGGGCGGGGTCGACCTCGCGGCGGATGGAGACGGTGATGGGCGCGGATGACGGCGTACCGGACATGGTGGGTCCTTCGGGGGAGTGCGTGCTTGTGGCGTCCCCGAGTGTACGCATCCCGTGTTTCCCGGATGTTGCAGGATGCCGTGCGTCGCGCTCCGCCCGTTCAGGTCGCACTCCGCCCGTTCAGGTCGCACTCCGCCCGTTCAGGTCGCACTTTCGGCGGCCCCAGGGTGGTCGGCACCGCCAGAAGTGCGACCTGAACGATGAGCGGCGCAGGACCGGCGAGCGGCGCAGGACCGGCGAGCGGCGCTCAGGCGGGGACGGTGCGCTCGAGCGCTGCTCGGGCGCGGCGCAGCACGTCGTCCGCGGCGCCCTGCTGCTCCAGTAGCGCGAGCCCCGCGCCGACCACGGGCCGGGCGTCGACCACCGTCGGAACGGCCGAGGGCAGTGCGGCGGTGAGCCGCTGCACGACCCCGTCGAGAAGCAGGGGCTGGCGTGCCGCGAGCACCCCGCCGCCGAGCACGACCGGGATCGGATCCCGATCGAGCCCCAGTCGCCGGGCCGCGCTCGCCGCCATCGCCACGATCTCCTCCGCCTGCCGCTCCACGAGCGCGCGGGACACGGCGTCGCCGTGGTCGGCAGCCGTGAACACCACCGGCACGAGCTCGGCCAGCCGCTCCTCCGGAAGGCGGCCGAAGTGCACGTCCTCGATGAGCGCGGTGAGGTCGGAGCGCCCGAACGACTCGGGGAGCGCCGTGGTCAGCGCGGTCTCCGGTCCCCGGCCGTCGAGCGCCCGGGCGGCCAGGCGCAGCGCTTCCGCGCCGATGTCCGATCCGCCGCCCCAGTCGCCCGACACCGCGCCCCAGGCGAGGAAGCGGGCCGTCGTGCCGTCGGCGCGCACGCCGATCGCGTTGAGCCCAGTGCCGCAGACCACGGCGACCGCGTCGGGCGCGAGCGTGCCCGTCCGCAGCAGGGCGAACATGTCGTTCTCCACGTGGGCTTCCACGCCGTCCTCTCCGAGGAACCACGGCAGCGAACGGATCCGCGCGCGGAACGCCGCGAACTCGTCCTCGTGGTCGAGGCCGGAGAGGAACACGCCGACCCTCAGCAGCGGCCCCCCTCCGGCCTCGGCGTGCACCCGCCGGACGGCCGCGTCGACGACGGCGGCCGATTCCCCCTCCCGTCCGGGGTGCACATCGGACGCGCCCAGACGCACATGGGCGACGACCGCACCGGTCGCATCGAGGGCGACGGCGTCGGTCTTGGTGCCGCCGCCGTCGATGGCGATGACGATCCCTTCCGGATGCGTCGGCGGGAGTCCCTGCCCGGTCCGCACCGCCGTGCCGCTCACCGCGCCCACGCGAGGTGATCCCGGTTGTGGTCGATGAGCAGATCGGCGAGCTTCTCCGCGCGGTCCCACTGGCCGACGAGCGGGTGGGCGAGCAGCGCGCGTTCGACGAGCTGCCGCCCGCGCTCGGCGGATCCGGTGTGCCGTGCGGCGTCGAGGGCGAGCCGCTCGTAGCCCGCGACATGGCCGATCAGCCCCTGCACGTCGCCCGGCAGGGGAGCTGTGGGCACGGCGACGGGACCGGAGGCGCCGATCGTGGCGGACACCTCGACGACGTGGTCGTCGGGGAGGAACGGCAGAGTGCCGCCGTTGCGGAGGTTCGCGACCTGCACATCGCCGCGGTCGCTGAGCAGCGACGCGATGAGATCCACCGCCGCCTCGGAGTAGAACGCGCCGCCGCGTTCGGCGAGCACGGCGGGCTTGGCGTCGACGGACGGATCCGCGTAGAGGCGGAGCAGCTCCCGCTCGACCTCCATCACCTTCTCCGCGCGCGGCGGTTCGTGCCGCTGCTCATCGAGGACCCGGTCGTGGGCGTAGAAGTACCTGAGGTAGTACGAGGGGACCATCGCGAGGTTCTGCAGCAGCGGAGCCGGCAGCTCCACCTCGTCCGCGAGCTCGGGCAGGCGCTCCCGCAGCAGCTCCGGCAGCACATCGACGCCGTCGAGCAGCACGCCGCGCTCCCAGGTCAGGTGGTTCAGGCCGACGTGCTCGAGGCGGACGAGGGCGGGATCCGCGTCGAGCATCCGGGCGAAGCGGCGCTGGAATCCGATCGCCACATTGCACAGGCCGATCGCGCGATGGCCCTCCTCGAGCAGCGCGCGGGTCACGATTCCGACCGGGTTCGTGAAGTCGACGATCCAGGCGCCGGGCTTCGCATGCCGGCGCACGGCCTCGGCGACCTCGAGCACCACGGGAACCGTGCGCAGTGCCTTGGCGAGCCCGCCGGGACCCGTGGTCTCCTGACCGATGCAGCAGGCCTCGTGCGGCCAGGTCTCGTCGCCGAGCCGGGCGGCCTGCCCTCCGATCCGCAGCTGGATCAGCACCACGTCCGCGTCCGCGACGCCCGCGACGAGGTCGGCGGTGGCCCTGATCCGGCCCGGGTGCCCGGCGCGCGCGAACATCCGCTGCGAGACCCCGGCGACGAGCTCCCGGCGCCGGTCGTCGGGATCCACGAGCCAGAGCTCGTCGATCGGGAGCACGTCGCGCAGCCGTGAGAAGCCGTCCGTGAGCTCGGGGGTGTAGGTGGATCCGCCTCCGATGACGGTGAGTTTCATGTCAGCCCTTCACTCCGGTCAGGTTGATGCCCTCGACGAACACGCGCTGGGCGAAGAAGAACACGATCACCACGGGGATCGTCACGAGCATCGTCACAGCCATGGTCGTCCCCCAGTCGGTGCCGTGGGTGCCGTGGAAGGTGGACAGACCGTAGGCGACCGTCCACGCCGAGGGGTTCTCCGAGGCGTACAGGAGCGGGCCGAAGTAGTCGTTCCACGAGTTGAAGAACAGGAAGCTCGCGGCCGAGGCGATGCCGGGCTTGGTCATCGGCACCATGACCCGCCAGAGCACGCCCCACTCGCCGTTGCCGTCGATCCGCGCGGCGTCCGCGTAGGCGGACGGGATGGTCAGGAAGAACTGCCGCAGCAGGAAGATCGAGAACGCATCGCCGAGCAGGTTCGGCAGGATCAGCGGCCAGAGCGTCCCCGTGAGGCCGAGCTTGGCGAACATCACGTACACCGGCACGATCGTGACCTGCGGAGGCAGCAGCATCGCCACGATGATCGCCAGGAAGACGATGTTCGCCCCGCGGAAGCGGATCTTCGCGAGGACGTACGCCGCGGGCACCGATGAGACCAGCATGAACGCGGTGGCGAGCACCGCGTAGAACGCGGAGTTCAGGAACCACAGCCCCAGCGGCACCTGCGTGAACGCGCGGACGTAGTTGGAGAGGTCCCACGGCTGCGGCCAGATCGAGGCGGTCAGCGTCTGCTTGCCCGACATGAACGAGGTCAGCAGCACGAACAGGATCGGTGCGAGGAACAGCACCGCGAGCACGGAGAGCACGGTGTGGTCCGCGATCCAGATCAGGATGCGCCGGCCGCCGCGCACCGGGCGCGCGGGGCGCGCGGACCCCGTGGTGATGAGCGCGGTCGCGGTCATGAGAAGTCCTCCGGGGAGAAGGCCCGCGACTTGCGCAGCAGCAGGGCGACGAACACGCTGGCGACGAGGAACAGCACCACGGCCATGGCCGCGGCGTAGCCGAGCTGGAAGTTGGCGAACCCGCGCACGTACAGCCACTGCGTGTAGGTGAGCAGCGAGTCCTCCGGATACCCGATGTCGGCGGCGAGCCCGCCCGAGGCGGCGCCCGAGCGACCGGACGCGACGCCGGACGCCACGGCCGCCTCGGTGAAGTACTGCAGCGCCGCGATCATGCCGGTCACCAGGGCGAACAGCAGCACGGGGGCGATCGACGGGATCGTCACGTAGCGCACCTTCTGCACGCCGTTCGCCCCGTCGAGCGATGCCGCCTCGTACTGGTCGCGCGGCACGTTCAGGAGTGCCGCGAGCAGGATGATCATGACGTCGCCCATGACCCACACGCCCAGCAGCACGAGCGAGGGCTTCGCGAGTGCGGGGTCGTTGAACCAGAGCGGACCGGGGATGCCGAGGCTCTTCAGCACGAGGTTGACGGGGCCCGTCCCCGGGTTGAAGAGGAACACGAACGCGACGACCGACGCCACGGGCGGCACGAGCGCGGGCAGGTAGAAGATCGTGCGCCACACGCCGCCGGCGCTGCGGGCGCGCAGCAGGAGCCCCGCGACCGCGAGGGCGCAGACGATCCGCACCGGCACCAGGATCACGACGAACCACAGGGTGTTCAGGGCCGCGGTGGCGATCCGCGGATCCTTCGTGAACAGGTAGACGTAGTTGTTCAGGCCGTTCCACTGCGGCGCGGACACGAGGTCGTACCGGGTGAAGGAGAAGTACAGGTTCGCCACGAGCGGGTAGACGAAGAAGACGGCGAGGCCGAGGAGCGTCGGAGCCAGCATCAGGGCGATGCTCCATCGACGACGGCGGGCGGCGGATCCGCGCCGGCGGGCGGTGGCTCCCGGGGCGCGCGGAGGGGTCTCCGCGCGCCCCGGCGCGAGGGTCGCGGTCATCACGGGCCCTCGCTCAGGGCGAGCTGGTCGTCGATGTCCTTGTCGACCTTCTTGAGGCCGGCGTCGATGTCGCCCCCGCCGCCGGATTGGAACCTGGTCCAGTAGCCGGAGAGCGCGACCTGGTTCGCGCTGCCGATCACGGTCGCCGGGATCGAGGTCAGGTGCGGGCTCTTCGCGATGTCGAGGAACGTCCCGAACTGCTCCGGGAGGTCGAGCTTCGAGGACGCGAGCGCGTCCTTCGTGGTCGGGACGTTCTTCAGGCCGTTGGCGAGCTTCACGACCGCGTCGGTGTCGAGGGTGAGATAGCGCAGCAGCGCCCAGGCGGCTTCGGGGTTCTTGGAGCCCTTGGAGACGCCTGCGATCGTGCCGGAGGAGAACCCGCCGCCGTAGAGGTCCTCGTGGCCGTCCAGCACGGGGAAGGGCGCGACCCCGTACTTCACATCGGGCGCCTGATCGGCGAGGAAGGCGACGCGCCACTCGCCGTCGAGGTTCATCGCGAGCTGGCCGGTCTGGAACGCCTGACCCGCGGAGAACTCGTCTCCGAGACCGGCGGTGAACGCCTTGAGCTTGTCGTAGCCGATCTCGTCGATGAACTTCTTCTGCCAGGTCATCAGCTCCTTCCAGCCGGGCGAGGAGGCGATCGCGCTCTTGCCGTCCTTCATCCACTCGGCGCCTGCGGCGGCTCCGAAGACGGTCGGGGCGTTCTCGTAGGCGCCCATGAGCGGGTTGAAGCCGAGCGTCTTGATGGATCCGTCGGCGTTGTACGTCGTGAGCTTGACCGCCATCGCCTCGAGCTCGCCGAGCGTCTTCGGCGGTGCGCTGTAGCCCGCCGCCTGCAGCAGGTCGGTGTTGTAGTAGAGGCCCTGCACGTCGGCGAGCATCGGCAGCGCGCACTGCTTGCCGTCGAAGGAGGTATAACTGCGCGCCACATCGGACACCTGCGAGAGGTCGACGCCGTCCCGCTCGATGTAGGGCGTGAGGTCGCGCAGCGCTCCCGACGAGCAGAACGCGCCCACGTTGTCGACGGCGCCCGAGATCGCGACGTCGAGATCGTTGCCGGCCGCGATGGCCTTGATGATCTTGTCGTCCTCCTGACCGGTGCGCACGTCGACCTTCACATCCGGGTACTTCTTGTGGAAGTCGTCGATGACGGACTGGACGACTCCGGCCTCGCGGTCGCTGAAGAACTCCCAGAGGGTGACCGTGCCGGACAGATGGTCGGGCGCCGTGGCGGCGACGGTGGTGTCGGATCCGCCGGAGCAGCCGGCGAGGACGACGGCGGTGACGGAGAGCGCGGCGATGGCTCCGATGCGGAGCCGGGTGTGGCGTTTCATGTGAACCTCTCTGTTCAGGGGGATCTGGCGGCACGGCCGGGGTCGGCCGTGCCGCGAATCACTCGGGGAGCAGGCGTCCGCGCAGGCGTGACACGAGCACGTGCCGGGCGCCGAGGAGCACGGCATCGGCCGGGGCTCCCGTGGTGCGCACCGCGGGGTCCCAGCCCGACGAGGCGCGCAGCGCGGCGGACACGGCGTCCGCCAGCGCCGCCCCGCCGGCGACCCCGGTGGGGCCGCCGAGGATCACCAGCGACGGATCCAGCACGGCGATGACCGGCGTGAGGGCCAGCGCGATGCGCGCGGCGAGGTCGGGCACGATCCGATCCGGCGCGCTCGCGAGGGCGGCGAGAGCCCCGGCGTAGTCGAGCGGGCTGCCGACGGCGGAGGTCGCGGAGCGTGCGACGGCGGATCCGCCGACCAGCTCCTGCAGGTCCTCCGCGTCCGGGTCGATCGCCATCGCCGTGCGGGGCGCGGGCAGGTAGCCGATCTCGCCCGCACCACCGGTGGCGCCGTGCAGGATCGTGCCGTCCAGGTCGATCGAGAGGCCGAGGCCCTCGCCGAGCCAGAGCAGCGCGAATCCCGGGGCGTCGGCGCCCGCGCCCTCGGCGCGTTCGGCGATCGCGGCGAGATTCACGTCGTTCTCCAGCGCGACGGCGATGCCGAGGCCCGCCTCCAGCTCGCCGCGCGCGTTCTGCATGGGCCAGCCGTCGAGGGTGTCGGTGAAGTTGAGGCGATCCGCGGCGGGGTCGTTGGCGGCCTGCACGCCGATCACGATCTCGACGACGGCGCCGGCGTCGACGTCGGCCGCGCGGCAGGCGGCGTCGATCGCCCGGCGCACATCGCCCTCGGCCGAGCGCGGGTGCGCCGCGTCGATCGGGATGGTCGCGACGGGGCGCTCCGTGCCGCGGGCGTCGACGACGGTCGCGCGCAGCACGGTCTCGTCGACGTCGATCGCGACGCCCAGGCTCCGGTCCAGCCGCACGTCGTAGGTGACCGCGTTCGGGCCGCGGCCGGCGGAGAGCTCACCGGCGGGGTGGATGAACCCGGCCTCCTCCAGTCGCGTCACGATCTGCGCCGCGGTCGGCTTGGAGAGCCCGGTCAGCTCGCCGATGCGGTTGCGCGTGAGCGGGCCCTCGTCGAGGAGCAGCGAGAGTGCGGCCTGGTCGTTGCGGAGGGCGAGCCAGCCGGGGGTGCCGGGGGCGGGGGAGGACGTCATCGAAGCTCCTGAAATCTATTAGCTAAGTTTCTTTATAGATTCCAGATGCGGATCCGTCAAGACCTCGGACGGATCAGGATCCTCTACCCGGATCCGGATCCGGATTCCGTTCAGGTCGCAGAATCGGCTGTTCCCGGGGCCTGGGAACAGCCGATTCTGCGACCTGAATCGCCAGAGTGCGACCTGAGCGAATCGACTGCGCCCCGGCGGCGGGACGGGATGCCGATCAGCTCCGCGCGACGTCGAACTCCACGGCCGACCAGGACAGCGCGGGGAGAGTGAGGCGCACCGCTCAGAGGCGTTCGGCGAGCCAGGCGGTCTGCCGCAGCCAATGGGCGAAGCCTCCGCCCTCGTGGCCGTTGAACTCGTAGACCTCGATCGCCGCGTCCTCCGTCAGGAGGTGGTTGTACGCGGCGAAGACGCTGGAGGGCAACACGACGTCGTCCATGAGGGCCACCGAGAAGAGCGCGGGCCGGGCGATGCGGCGGGCGAAGTTCACGCCGTCGAAGTACGACAGGGTCCGGAACGCCTGGTCCCCGCGATCCCGGTGCACCGAGAGATAGCGGGCGATCTCACCGAAGGGGTCTCCGGGCGTGAGCGCGACGGAGCGGCGGAAGTCGCACAGGAACGGCACGTCGGGCATGACGGCGACCACGCCCGGATGCAGGGCCGCGGCCGCGAGGCTGATGCCGCCGCCCTGGCTGCCGCCGGTCACGGCGATCCGGGCGGGGTCGGCGAAGGGGATGTCCTGCACCGCATCGACGAGCAGCACGGCATCGGTGAAGACGCGGCGGTAGTAGTAGTCGTCGGGGTGCAGGATGCCGCGCGTCATGAAACCGGGGGCCGCTCCGTCCGATCCGTGCGGATCCGGGGTGGCGCCGCCCGTTCCCCAGCCGGCGCCCTGGCCGCGCGTGTCCATGAGCACGTGCACGTAGCCGGCGGCGGCCCAGTGCAGGCGCTCGCCGGGGAAGCCGCGGCCGCCGCCGTAGCCGAGGTACTCGATGACGACGGGCAGGCGTCCCGCGCGGCGGGGCCGGGTGACCCAGCCGCGGATCCGCTCGCCACCGAAGCCCGAGAACGTGAGGTCCTCGACGATGAGCGCATCGATCGGGGTCGCCGCGGGGGAGAGGGTGGCGGCGGTGGTGAGCGCGCGGGATCCGGCCAGGGTGTCGCGCCAGAATCCGTCGAAGTCGGCGGGTTCCGAGACCTCGGGACGGAGTCCGCGGAGCTCGGTCAGGGGAAGGTCGGTCAGGGGCATGGTCGTGTGCTCCTCTGCGGTCGAGACGGCGGTCAGCGCTGTGCGACGGAGGCGGCCTGCCTGGCCGCTCCGAGGGCGACGTACTCGCCGGGCGCGGGCACCTCGACCGGAACGCCGAGGATCTCCGGGGCGATCCGTCGCACCGCCTCGGACTGCGCCCCCCCGCCGATGAGCAGGGCGCGATCGAGCGGCACGCCGAGACCGCGGAGGGCGTCGAGCCCGGCGCCGAGCCCGTGCAGCATGCCCTCGACCGCGGCGCGGGCGAGGTTCGGCCGGGTCGTGGATGCGAGCGTCATGCCCGTCAGCGACGCGGTGGCGTCCGGCAGGTTCGGGGTGCGTTCGCCCTCGAAGTAGGGGAGCAGGGTCAGGCCTCCGGCCCCGGCTGCCGCCGAGAGCGCAAGCTCGCCGAGCTCGTCGTGCCCGACGCCGAGCAGGGCCGCGGTCACGTCGAGAACCCGGGCGGCGTTCAGGGTCGCCACGAGCGGGAGGAAGTTCCCGGTCGCATCGGCGAAGCCGGCGACCGTGCCGGACGGATCCGCGATCGGCGTGCGGCTCACGGCGCAGACGGTGCCCGAGGTTCCGATCGACACGACGACGTCGCCGGGCCCGGCGCCGAGCCCGAGGGCCGCCGCCGCGTTGTCGCCGGCACCGGGAGCGACCCGGCGCCCGGCCGGGTCCGTGACGTGGTCGGCAGGGCCGAGCAACCGCGGCAGGACCGCGTCATGGCCGAGGGCTGCGGTGAGCAGCTCCCGGTCGTAGGAGCCGTCGGCGGGGCTCCAGTACCCGGTGCCGCTGGCATCGGAGCGATCGGTGATCAGCTCGCCGAGCACGGGCCCGAGCGGCGAGGAGTCCTCCGGGCCGTAGCCGCGCAGGCGCCAGGTCAGCCAGTCGTGCGGCAGCGCGACGGCGGCGACGCGTGCGGCGTGCTCCGGTTCCGCGTCGCGCAGCCAGCGCAGTTTCGTGACGGTGAACGAGGCCACCGGGACGAGTCCCGTGCGCGCGGCCAGCTCGGTGGCGCCGAACTCGCCGATGAGGTCCTGCGCGGCCTGCGCGGAGCGGGTGTCGTTCCACAGCAGGGCGTCGCGGATGACGGATCCGGTCGCGTCGAGGGCGACCATGCCGTGCTGCTGGCCTCCGATGGACCATGCGGCGACGTCGTCGATCCCGCCCGCGGCGGTGATCGCGTCGTTCAGTGCGCGCCACCAGGCCTCGGGGTCGACGGCCGTGCCGTCCGGATGCGCCGCCCGGCCGGTGCGGACGACGGATCCGGACTCGGCGTCGACGACGACGACCTTGCAGGACTGGGTGGACGAATCCACCCCCATCACGAGGGGCATGTCACCGGGCGCCGAGGAGGTGTTCGGTCGCCAGCTGCTGCAGGCGCACGAAGCCGAAGCCCTTGCCGCCGAAGTACGCATCCGCGTCGAAGTCCTCGTACGCGGACCGGTCGGCGAGCAGGCCGTCGTAGGTCTCGCCGGTCGCGAGCGTGGGGGAGGACAGCTCATCGACACGGGCGGCGCTCAGTGCCTCCTGCACCTCCGGGTCGGCGCGGAAGGCGGCGGCGCGCTCCTTGAGCAGCAGGTACGTGCGCATGTTCGCGGCGGCCGAGTCCCACACGCCCGTCTCGTCCTCGGTGCGGCTGGGCTTGTAGTCGAAGTGGCGCGGGCCGTCGTAGGCGGGCACGCCGCCCGGGCCGCCGTTCTCGAGCAGGTCGACGAGGGCGAACGCGTTGTGCAGGTCTCCGTGACCGAACACCAGATCCTGGTCGTACTTGATCCCGCGCTGTCCGTTGAGGTCGATGTGGAAGAGCTTGCCGTGGTACAGCGCCTGGGCGATGCCGGCGGCGAAGTTGAGCCCCGCCATCTGCTCGTGACCGACCTCGGGGTTGAGGCCGACGAGCTCGGGGCGATCGAGCGAGTCGATGAACGCGAGGGCGTGGCCCAGCGTGGGGAGCAGGATGTCGCCGCGGGGCTCGTTCGGCTTCGGCTCGATCGCGAACCGGATGTCGTAGCCCTTGTCGGTCACGTAGTCGCCGAGCAGGTTCACGGCTTCCCGGTAGCGCTCCAGCGCGGCACGGATGTCCTTCGCAGAGTCGTATTCCGCACCCTCGCGGCCGCCCCACATGACGAACGTCTTCGCTCCCAGCTCGGCGCCCAGATCGAGCTGGCGCAGCACCTTGCGCAGGGCGAAGCGGCGCACGGCGCGGTCGTTCGAGGTGACGCCACCGTCCTTGAAGACCGGGGCGCTGAAGAGGTTGGTCGTCACCATCGGCACGACCAGCCCGGTGTCGGCCAGCGCTCCCTTCAGGCGGTCGATCTGCGTCTGGCGCTCGACCTCGGTGGATCCGAAGGCGAACAGGTCGTCGTCGTGGAACGTGAGCCCGTAAGCGCCGAGCTCGGCGAGCCTCTCGACGGCGTGGACGACGTCGAGGGCCGGCCGGGTCGGGCCGCCGAACGGGTCAGCGCCGTTGTAGCCGACGGTCCAGAGACCGAACGAGAACTTGTCCTCGCGGGTGGGGGTGAGTGCCATGGTGATCCGCCTTCAGCGCCTTCGGTGAAATGTTGTAGCAGCAAACATATCAGCGGCGCGAGGCGGGCGCAACGTCCCGCCGAAGCGGCGCTCAGCGCGGCGCAGCGGCGGTGGAGGTGCGCACCACGAGCTCCGCCGGCATCCGCACGTGCTCCTGCGGGCCGCCGTCGAGCATCGCGAGCAGCACGCGCACCGCCTCTGCGCCCATCTCGGTGAGAGGCTGCCGCACGGTCGTGAGCTGGGGGACGTGCGCCGCGGCCTCGGGGATGTCGTCGAAGCCCACGACCGAGAGGTCCTCCGGTACGCGCAGTCCGCGCCCGACCGCGACCCGGATCATCTCGATCCCGGACAGGTCGTTGGCGGCGAACACCGCCGTGGGGGGATCGGCGAGGTCGAGCACGGCGTTCGCCCCCGCCGTCGATGCGGCGGTCCGGTATCCGCCGTCGGCGACGAGGGTCGGGTCGAATCCGATCCCGGCGTCCTCGAGCGCACGACGGTAGCCCTCCTCGCGCTGGTGGGCCGACTCGAGGTCGGTGCGGCCGCGCAGATGGGCGATGCGGCGATGCCCCAGGGAGATCAGGTGCGCCGTCGCGGCGAAGGCGCCGTCGGTGTTGCGGACGCTCACCGACGCCAGTCCGTCCGAGCCCGCGTGCGGGTCGATGGCCACGATGGGCACGGTGCTCTGAGTCGGGGTGGTCGTGGGGGTGACCAGGATGGCGCCGTCGATGAGCGTTCCTCCCAGCCGAGAGAGCGATCGGCGCTCCCAGCCGGCGTGCTCCCCGGCGGACACGCTCCCCGCGTAGGCGAGGACGTCGAACCGGGTGCCCTGCAGGGCGGCGGAGACGCCCTGCAGCAGCTGCACGGCGAACGGCTCGAACTCCGCGACGAGCACGCCGATGACGTCCGTGCGACTCCGGCGCAGCGAGGTGGCCACCAGCGAGCTCTCGTAGCCGAGCTGCGCCACGACCTCCTGCACGTGCTCGAGGGTGGCCGGCGAGACGCCGTCGCGTCCGTTGATGGCCTTCGAGACGGTCGCGACGGAGACGCCGGCGGCCCGGGCGACGTCGTGGATCGTGATGCGGCGGCTCATGTCCCCAATCTAGCGAGCGAAAACGTTATCGATATCGTTTGACATGCGGAGTGATCCGGTGCCAGAGTAGGCCGACGGCACATTCGCTGTAGTCGACAACAAATTGTCGACGCGGTGCTGGAACTCGATGATGAGGAGAAACACAGCATGAAGATCCGCAAGGTGCTGACCGCCGCCGTGGCGCTCGCAGTCGGGGGAACGATCGCCCTCACCGGGTGCTCCGGAGGGTCCGGCAGCGGCGACGGCGGCGGCAAGCAGACGCTGACCGTGTGGCAGAACTCGACCACCGGTGACGGCAAGAAGTTCTGGACCGACGCTGCGGCGGCGTTCCAGAAGGCCAACCCGGACGTGACGGTGAAGGTCACGTCGATCCAGAACGAGGACATGGACGGCAAGCTGCAGACCGCCGTCAACTCGGGCGACATGCCGGACGTGTTCATGGCGCGCGGCGGCAGCAAGCTCGCCGACGTCGTGGCCGCGGGCAAGGTCAAGGATCTGTCGGACAAGATCGATCCCGACGTCAAGAAGGGGATCGGGGACGCCGCGCTCAGCGCCTTCACGGTGGACGGCAAGGTCTACGGCGTGCCCATGGCGATGCTGCCGGGCGGCCTCTTCTACAGCAAGGACCTGTTCGCCCAGGCGGGGATCACCGAGACCCCGAAGACCATGGACGACCTCGAGGCCGCCATCACCAAGCTCAAGGCGGCAGGCATCGCCCCGATCGCCCTGGGCGCGAAGGATGCCTGGCCGGCGGCGCACTGGTACTACTTCTTCGCCGTGCGCGCCTGCGGCGAGGACCTCATCACGAACCTCGCGACCAAGAAGGACTTCACCGACGGCTGCTGGCTGACCGCTGCGGACAACCTCGAGAAGTTCGCCCAGGTCGAGCCCTTCAACGAGGGCTTCCTCACCACCTCCGCCCAGCAGGGCGCGAACTCGTCCGCCGGGCTCGTCGCGAACCACAAGGCGGCGATGGAGCTCATGGGCGCCTGGGACCCGGGCGTGATCGCGAGCCTCACCCCGGACCAGAAGCCGCTGGCGGACCTCGACTGGTTCCCGTTCCCCGAGGTGTCCGGAGGCAAGGGCGAGCCCGGGGCGATGATGGGCGGCCTCGACGGCTACTCCTGCTCCGAGAAGTCCCCCTCCTCCTGCGAGAAGTTCCTCAACTTCGTCGCGTCCAAGGAATGGCAGGAGAAGTACGCCGTGGCGTTCCAGACCATCCCCGCGAACCAGGACGCCAAGGGCGCCGTCGACAACGCCGCGCTCAAGCCGGTCATCGAGGCTTACAGCAAGGCCCCCTATGTCGCGCTCTGGCTCGACACGGCCCTCGGACAGAACGTCGGCAACGCCCTGAACACCGGCGTGGTCGAGATGCTCGCCGGCCAGGGAGATGCGAAGACCCTCATCCAGAAGATCACCGACGCTGCGGCGAGAGGCTGAGCGAGAGCGATGACTGGCACCCAGGTGATGGCCGAGGCCGTGCCTGAGAGCAACCGCCGCGCCGGGACCGGGGCCGCCCCGGCCCCGGTGCGGCGAGCCCGCGCCGACTGGCGCAAGCGCGGCGAGATCGCGCTGCTCTCCGGCCCCGCCCTGATCATGTTCGTCGGATTCGTCATCCTGCCCGTGGCGATGGCCTCGTTCTACGGGTTCTTCAAGTGGAACGGGTTCGGCTTCCCGACGCAGTTCGTCGGCTTCGACAACTACATCCACATGTGGCAGGACGGCACGTTCCGCGACGCGGTGACCCACAACTTCGCGATCGTCGTGCTCTCGCTCGTGCTGCAGGGGCCGATCGCGATCCTGTTCGCCCTCCTGCTGAATCAGAAGTTCCGCGGACGGTCCGTGATCCGCGTGCTGATCTTCGTGCCGTACGTGATCTCCGAGGTCATCGTCGGCACGGGGTGGAACCTCATGATGCAGGACACCGGCGCGCTGAACTCGCTGCTCGGCAAGCTCGGGCTGGGATTCCTGCAGCACTCGTGGCTCGCGGACCCGAAGCTCGCCCTGTGGACGCTGATGATCATCATCACCTGGAAGTACATCGGGTTCGCGGTCATCCTGATGCTCGCGGGGATGCAGTCCATCCCCGAGGAGCTCTTCGAGGCGGCGGCGATCGACGGCGCCGGGTTCTGGAAGACCCAGTGGAACATCACGGTCCCGCTGCTCGGGCCGACGATCCGGATCTGGGCGTTCCTGTCGATCATCGGAGCCCTGCAGCTCTTCGACCTCGTCAACATCATCTGGGGGCAGTACATCTCCGCGACCGCGGGCACCTCCACGATGGCGACGTACATGTATCAGAACGGGCACCTCGCCGGCAGCTACGGCTACGGCAACGCGGTGGCCGTGATGCTCTTCCTGATCACGCTCGTCGTCGCCCTGGTCTATCAGCGGTTCGTGCTGCGGCGTGACACCGACGGCGCCCTGACCGGCGACAGCGGAAAGGCCCGCAGATGACCACCGACACCCTCCGCACCACGGCGATCGTGCAGCCGCGCGGCCGCAGGGGCATCCGCCGAGCGGAGAAGGCCCCCTGGGGGAGCCCCGGGCTCTACCTGATCGCGATCGTGCTCGTGACGATCTGCATCACGCCGGTGCTCTACATCATCATCGGCGGGTTCCGCACGAACTCGCAGATCACGAAGGATCCATCCGGGTTCCCGGCTCCGTGGCAGGTCGGCAACTACACCGACGTGCTCGCCGGGTCCGAGTTCTGGACCGCCCTGCTCAACTCGACCGTCGTGGCGATCGGGACGACGGCCGGTGCCGTGCTGCTCGGAGTGATGGCGGCCTATGTGCTCGCGCGCTACGAGTTCGCCGCCAAGCCGGTGATGTACTCGCTGTTCGCTGCCGGGCTGATGTTCCCTGTGACCGTCGCGATCACGCCGCTGTATCTGCTGATCCGCAACCTCGGCCTGGTGAACAGCCTCGCCGGGATCATCGTGCCGCAGATCGCGTTCGCACTCCCGACGACGATCATCATCCTCGTCCCGTTCCTCAAGGCGATCCCGAAGGAGCTGGAGGAGGCGGCGGCGATCGACGGCGCCTCGCGCCTCGGCTTCTTCTGGCGGATGGTGATCCCGCTGAGCCTGCCGGGCGTCGTCACGGTGGGCATCCTCGCCTTCGTCGGATCCTGGAACGGGTACATGCTGCCGCTGTTCATCCTCAACGACCCGAACCTGTTCACCCTGCCGCTCGGCGTGCAGAACTTCTCCTCCCAGTACTCGGTCGACACCGCCCGGGTGCTCGCGTACACCTCGCTGTCGATGCTGCCCGCGCTCATCTTCTTCAGCCTCTTCGAACGCCGCATCGTCGGCGGCCTGACCGGCGCGGTGAAGGGCTGAGCATGACTTCGGACACGTCCCTGGACTCCGTCGCCAGGACGGAGGAGATCCCGGCTTTCCCGATCGCCTCGGAGCGCGTCGAGGAGCTGCTCGCGCAGATGACGCTCGAGGAGAAGGCCGCGCAGCTCGTCGGATACTGGCTCGACCAGGGTGGCGAGGTGGTCGCGCCCCTGCAGAACGAGATGGCGTCCGCCGGCCGCCACGACGCCCTGGCGGAGGTCACCCGCGACGGCATCGGGCACTACACCCGCGTGTACGGTACCCGCCCCGTTGCGCCGGGGGAGCGCGCGGCCTGGCTGTGGGCCGAGCAGCGGCGGCTACGGCGGGAGACGCGGCTCGGCATCCCGGCGCTCGTGCACGAGGAGTGCCTCACCGGCCTCGCCGCGTGGAAGGCCGCGACCTTCCCGACGCCGCTCGCCTGGGGCGCCTCGTTCGATCCCGCGCTCGTCGCCGAGATGGGGGCGCTCATCGGGGAGTCGATGCGGACGCTCGGCATCCACCAGGGACTCGCGCCGGTGCTCGACGTCGTGCGCGACCCCCGCTGGGGCCGGGTCGACGAGTGCATCGGCGAGGATCCGTATCTCGTAGGCACCGTGGGCACCGCCTACGTGCAGGGCCTGCAGTCCGCCGGGGTGCACGCCACGCTCAAGCACTTCCTCGGCTACTCCGGCTCGAGGGCGGGCCGCAACCACGCGCCGGTCTCCGCAGGGCCGCGAGAGATCGCCGACGTGTTCCTGCCGCCGTTCGAGATGGCGATCCGCGACGGCGGGGTGCGCAGCGTCATGAACAGCTACGCGGAGATCGACGGCGTCCCTGTCGCGGCGGATCCGGAACTCCTCACGGGCGTGCTGCGGGAGCGGCTCGGCTTCGACGGCGTCGTGGTGGCGGACTACTTCGCGATCGCCTTTCTCGAGGTCATGCACGCGGTCGCGGCGGACCGCGGCGACGCGGCGGAGCTCGCACTGCGTGCGGGGATCGATGTGGAGCTGCCCTCCGGCGACGCCTATCGGGAGCCCCTGATCGACCGGGTGCGCAGCGGCGCACTGGACGAGGCGTATCTGGACCGCGCGGTGATCCGCGTCCTCGCCCAGAAGGAGCAGCTCGGGCTGCTCGACCCCGGTGCGTTCGACGAGGGGCCGCCGGCTTTCATCGACCTCGACACTCCCCGGCATCGGGACGTCGCGCGCCGGCTGGCCGCCGAGTCGCTCGTGCTGCTCTCCAACGACGGCGTGCTGCCGTGGACGCGGTCGGCCGGCCGCATCGCGCTCATCGGTCCGAACGCCGACCGTGCCGAGGCCCTGCAGGGCTGCTACTCGTTCGCCAACCATGTGCTCGCTCATCACCCCGACCATGAGCTCGGCATCGCGATCCCGACCGTGCGCGAGGCTCTGGCCGTCGCCGTGCCCGGCGCCGAGATCGTGCACGTCCGCGGCGCGGAGGTCGAGGGCGACGACCGATCGGGCTTCGCCGAGGCCGAGCGCGCCGCGGCCGGCGCCGACGTCGCGATCGTCGTGGTCGGCGACCAAGCCGGACTGTTCGGACGCGGCACCGTCGGCGAGGGCAACGACGTGGAGTCGCTGGACCTGCCCGGTGTGCAGCGGGAGCTCGTCGAGCGGGTGGCCGCGACCGGGACGCCCGTCATCGTGGTCGTGCTCTCCGGCCGGCCCTATGCGATCGGCTGGGCGCTCGACGGCGACGCCCCGCGTCCGTCGGCCGTGCTGCAGGCGTTCTTCCCCGGCGAGGAGGGGGCCACGGCGATCGCCGAGGTGCTCACCGGCGCCGTGTCGCCGTCGGGTCGGCTCCCGCTCAGCCTGCCGCGGTCGTCCGGGTCCCAGCCCTACGGCTACCTGCACCCGATCCTCGGGGGGCCGTCGGACGTGACCTCCTCGGATCCGACCCCGCTGCGGCCGTTCGGCTTCGGACTGTCGTACACGAGCTTCGCCTACACCGGATTCGAGGTGTCGGCCGCGGCGCCGACCGACGGCACGTTCACGGCCACGGTGACGGTGTCGAACACCGGCGACCGGCAGGCGGCCGAGGTCGTGCAGCTGTACGGCCGGGACGTGGCCGCGAGCGTCACCCGGCCGGTCGCGCAGCTGCTGGGCTATGCGCGCGTCGAGCTGGCTCCCGGCGAACGCCGCACGGTGCGCTTCGAGGTGCCGGCCGCCCGGTTCGCGTTCACCGATCGCCGGCTGACGCGGGTCGTCGAACCCGGTGCGGTGCGCGTGTGGGCAGCCGCGCATGCCGAAGCGGTCGCGCCGGCGCCGGAGATCTCCGGCGTCACGGGGGGCGCCATCGCGAACGAGCGCGCCCGGGACGACCGCGTGCTCCCCGGTGCGGCGACGACCGCGGGCACCGTCGCGCTCACCGGGGGCGTGCACGAGGTGACGGCGGAGGACGCGCGCATCGTCACGGTGACGATCGCATGATCGAGGCGGTCAATCCGATCCTGCCCGGATGCCATCCGGATCCGTCGATCTGCCGTGCGGGGGAGGGGTACTACCTGGTCTCGTCGACGTTCGAGTACCTCCCCGGCCTGCCCGTGCTGCGCTCGCACGACCTGGTGCGCTGGGAGACGGTCGGGCATGTCATCGACCGCCCGGGGATGCTGGACTTCGACGGGATCGGATCCTCCGGGGGGCTTTATGCACCGACCATCCGACACGGTCTGGGGCTCTTCTGGGTGGTCTGCACCCTGGTCGATCGGGAGGATCCGAGCCGCGGGGGCAATTTCCTCGTCACGGCCGAGGACCCGGCAGGACCCTGGAGCGACCCCCTGATGCTCGACGCCGACGGCATCGACCCCTCGATCGCCTTCGACGAGGAGGGGCGCGTCTGGCTGCACGGCACCCGCCTGGCCCGCGAGCCCGAGTGGCGCGATCAGACCGAGGTCTGGGTGCGCGAGTACTCGCCGGCCGAGCGCGCGCTCGTGGGCGAGGAGCACGTGATCTGGCGGGGCGCCGTCACCGGTGCGGTCTGGGCCGAGGGGCCGCACCTGTACCGCATCGATGGGGCCTGGGTGCTCGTCGCGGCGGAGGGCGGCACCGAGTTCCACCACGCCGTCAGCGTCGCGCGCGCGGACGAGGTCACCGGGCCGTACCTCGGCGACCGGGCGAACCCGGTCTTCACCCACCGGCACCTGGGGCGTGCGAGCACCGTGATCGGGGCCGGGCACGCCGATCTGGTGCCGGCGCCGGACGGATCCTGGCTCGCGGTGATGCTCGCCATGCGCGCGGCGGACGGCCGGCACTATCCGCTCGGACGCGAGACGTTCCTGTGCCCGGTGTCGTGGGAGGACGGCTGGCCCGTGTTCGCTGCCGGGGAGGGGCGGCTGCCGCGGGCCCTCCCGATCCCGTGGGCGGTCGATGCGGTGCCGAGCGGGTCCTGGCAGCCCGACGACCGGACCGCCGGCGACGTCACGCCTGCCGATCCGCGATGGACCGCGCTGCGCGCCCTGCCCGCCGAGGTCGCCGAGGCCGAAGGCGGGTCCTGGCGCCTGCCCGTCCGCGCCGCTTCGCTGCGGGAGCCGACCTCGCCCGCGTTCCTGGGCGTGCGGCAGCAGCATGCCGACGTCGACGTGCGGTGCGTGCTCGATGTGCGAGGTCTCGCCGAAGGGGAGAGCTCGGGGATCGTGCTGCGTCAGTCGGAGCGCGATCACGTGGCGCTCGCCGTCACCCGCACGCGCGACGGGTTGCGCCTCTCGTCGGAGCGCTGCCGGGACGGGGATCCCGAGCGGCACGACCTCGGGGCACTGCCGGAGGCGGACGAGGTCGCTCTCGGGCTGGAGGCGCGGGGCTACGACTACGTCTTCACGCACGGCGGTCTCGAGCGGGTCGCGGCCGACGGACGCGAGCTGGACGCCTCGTCGACGGGCGGATTCCTCGGTCTCTGGATCGGTGCGTACGCCACCAGCGCCGGCGCGGCGCCCCGGGGCGAGGTGCGCATCACCCGCTTCGCGTACGCGCCTGCGCTCACGGAGCAGGGCGATCGGTAGCCTGGAGTCCCACCGCGTGCAGGAAGCGAGACGCCGGATGAACGAACGCGCCACGACCGTCGAAGGGGTGCGGCGCACCAACCTCGCCGAGGTGCTGCGACTCGTGCATCACTCCGGGCCGCGCTCCCGTGCCGTGATCACCGCGGAGACCGGCCTGAACCGCTCGACGGTCTCCGACCTGGTCGGACGGCTCGTCGAGGCGGGCCTGGTCGAGGAGCACGAGCCCGACCCCACCCGGCGCGTCGGCCGCCCGTCGCCGGTGGTGGCGCCGAGCCTCGACGTCGTGGCCATCGGTGTCAACCCCGAGATCGACGCCGTCGAGATCGGCGCGGTCTCGCTGGGCGGCGCGGTGCGGGAGCGGATCCGGATCCCGGTCGAGCGTCCCGGCGTCGCGGACGTCGTCGGGATCGTCACCCGCGTGGTGCAGGACTGGCAGGACGGCGCGCTCCGCGGAGGCCGCATCGAGGGCGTCGGCCTCGCGGTGCCCGGTCTCGTGCGCGCGGCGGACGGACTGGTGCGGCTCGCACCGCACCTCGACTGGCGCGACGCCGACATCGCAGGACCCCTCGCCGCGTCGCTGGGCCTGCCCGTCGTGGTGGGCAACGACGCCTCGCTCGGCGCGCGCGCGGAGCGGCTCTTCGGCGCCGCCAGGGAACACGAGGACGTCGTCTACCTCAACGGCGGCGCCAGCGGCATCGGCGGCGGCCTCATCCTGCACGGGATGCTGATCGGCGGCGTGGGCGGCTATGCGGGCGAGTGGGGCCAGACCGCGGCGAGCGTGGCGGATCCGGCCGATCGGCGCGCCGAGGGCGGAGTGCTCGAGGACGAGGTGAACCGCGCCCGTCTCGTGCAGGTCGCCGGCCTGGCCGCCCCGGAGGACGCCGAGCTCCGCACCGCCCTGGCTGCGACGTCGGTCGACGCGGTCGCCGCCGAGGTCGCACGCCAGCGGCGCATCCTGACGGCCACGCTCGGCAATGCCGTCAATGTGCTCAACCCGGCGATGATCGTGCTGGGCGGCTTCCTCGGGATCCTGCGGGAGCTCGACCCTGCGGCCTTCGACGACGAGGTGCGCCGCCGCGCGCTCGCCGCGTCGGCCGAGCAGCTGGAGATCTCCGCGGCAGCCCTGGGCGCGGACCGCCTGCTGATCGGCGCCGCCGATGCCGCGTTCGAACGACTGCTGGCGGATCCGCTGGGCTGATGAGCAAGGCCGCCCCCGGCCGCCGATCGGATCCGGATCCCCTACCCGGATCCGGATCCCGTTCAGGTCGCAGAATCGGCTGTTCCCAGGCCGTGAGAACAGCCGATTCTGCGACCTGAATCGCCAGAGTGCGACCTGAGCGAATCGACTGCGCCCCGGCGGCGGGACGGGATGCCGATCAGCTCCGCGCGACGTCGAACTCCACGGCCGACCAGGACAGCGCGGGGAGGGTGAGGCGCACCGCGCCGTCGTCGAGCGCGACCCCGTCGAGCGGCCGCAGCCCGACCGCGTCCGGCGCGCCGACGAGGTTCGCGGTGAGCCGGTCCCCGTCCTCCGGGACGGTGAGCACCTCGGCCGAACGGACCGCGGTCGCGCGCAGGCCGTGCAGGTCGAGGTCGACGGTCGCCTCCCCGTCGAGCGAGCGGTTCGCGACGAAGAGCGCGAGCCGGCCCGATTCCTCGTCCCACGTGGCCACGGCGTCCACGTCGTCCACGTCCCCGTGACGGGTGGTGGGCGTCTTCGTCGATGAGACGGCGAGGCGCAGGATCCGGCCCTGCGCCATCCGCGCCATCCGGGCGAACGGCCAGAAGATGGTCTGCCGCCACGCGGGTCCGCCCTCCTCTGAGCGGATCGGCGCGATCACGTTCACGAGCTGCGCCTGGTTGGCGATCTTCACCCGGTCGCCGTGCCGCAGCAGGCTGTGCAGGAACGTGCCGACCACGACCGCGTCGGTGACGTTGTAGGCGTCCTCGATGAGCCGGGGGTGCTCGCGCCAGGCCTTCTCCACCTGGTGCGGCTGGTCCTCGCTGTCCAGGCCTGACTGGTACCAGACGTTCCACTCGTCGAACGAGATGTCCACCTGCCTGGTGTGCTTGCCGGCGGCCTTGACCGCGTCGATCGTGGCGACCACGCCGTCGATGAACGCATCCATGTCGACGGCGTCGCCGAGGAACGACGCGACGTCGCCGTCGTGCTCCTGGTAGTACGCGTGCATCGAGACGTAGTCCACCTCGTCGTACGCGTGTGTGAGCACGGTGTGTTCCCAGGTGCCGAAGGTCGGCATCTGCCGGCTCGAGGATCCGACCGCGACGAGCTCGATCGTCGGATCCACGAGCTTCATCGCCTTGGCGGTCTCCTGGGCGAGACGGCCGTACTCGTGCGCGGTCTTGTGGCCGATCTGCCAGGGGCCGTCCAGCTCGTTGCCCAGGCACCACAGCTTGATGTCGAACGGATCCTCGGCGCCGTTGCGCCGGCGCAGGTCCGACCAGTACGTGCCCCCCGGGTGGTTGGCGTACTCGACCAGTGCACGGGCCTCCTCGACGCCCCGGGTGCCGAGGTTGATGGCCTCCATGACCTCGACCTCGGCTTCGCGGGACCAGTCCATGAACTCGTGCAGGCCGAACGCGTTCGTCTCGATCGTGTGCCAGGCGCCGTCGATGCGCACGGGACGATCGGCGACGGGCCCGACGCCGTCCTCCCAGCGGTAGCCGGAGACGAAGTTGCCGCCGGGGTAGCGGACGACCGTCGGTCCGAGTTCGCGCACGAGCTCGAGCACGTCGGTGCGGAAGCCGCGGGCGTCCGCCGCCGGGTGGCCGGGCTCGTAAATGCCGGTGTAGACGCAGCGGCCCATGTGCTCGACGAACTGGCCGAACAGGCGGCGCGGGACGTCGGCGATCGAGAAGTCGCGGTCGATGGTGATGCGGGCGTGGGACATGGGGATCCGATCCGTTCGGGTCATTGACCGCCGAAGCCGCTGGTGGCGACTCCCTTGACGATCTGCTTCTGGAAGATGAGGAACACGATGATGAGGGGCAGGGCGGCGAGGACGGCCTGGGCCATGACCTGCGCGTACTGGACGCCGTAGGCGCTGATGACGGTCTGCAGGCCGACGGGCAGGGTCATCAGGCCGGTGTCGTTGATGACGAGGAACGGCCAGAGGAAGTTGTTCCACGCTCCGATGAACACGAAGATCGCGACGGAGGCGAGGATCGGCCGGGACAGGGGCAGCACGATCGACCAGAACACCCGGAACCTGCTCGCACCGTCGACGCGCGCCGCGTCCTCGAGCTCGACGGGGATCGCGTCGAAGAACCGCTTCAGGATGAAGACCATCGCCGGCGCCACCACCTGCGGCAGGATGAGGCCCCAGTGGGTGTCGACCAGGCCCATCGCGAGCATCTCGTAGAACAGCGGGATGATCAGCACCTGCGGCGGGACGACGATCGCGGCGATGATCACCACGAACAGCCACCTCCGGCCACGGAAGTCGAGGCGGGAGAACGCGTAGGCGGCGAGGGCCGAGATCGTGACGGTGATCACCGTCACGGCCGTCGCGGTCCAGAGGCTGTTCCACGCCCAGAGGTAGACGTTGCCCTGCGAGAGGATCGCGCTGAACGCCTGCACCGTCGGCCCGCTCGCGCCGATCCAGCCGGCGTCCCCGGAGGCGGCGTCGGTCTCGGTCTTGAACGCGGTGGCGACCGCCCAGAGGAACGGCAGCAGCCAGCCGATCGCGAGGATCAGCAGCACCGCGAAGGCGAGCACGGTGAGGACGGTGAGGCGACGGCCGATCGGCCGGCGGGTGCGGGTGCGCGCGGCGCCGGGGACGACGAGGGTGCGGGTCGCGGTGGTCATCGGGCGTCCTTCCGCCGACGGGTGATCAGCGCCTGGACGACGCCGAGGATGATGATGATCGCGAAGAACACGTAGGAGAGCGCGGCGGAGTAGCCGAACCGGTACCCGACGAAGCCGGTCTCGTAGATGTACTGCACGATCGAGCGGGTGGTGTCGCTGGAGAGGCCGCCGAGCATCTGGTACGCCTGGTCGAACAGCTTGAGCGACGCGAGGATCTGCAGCAGGCCGATGAGGGTGGTCGCCGGTCCCAGCTGCGGGAGCGTGATCGCGGTGAACTGCCGCCATCCGCCCGCGCCGTCCAGCGACGCCGCCTCGTACTGCTGCTGCGGGATGTTCTGGAGGGCTGCGAGGTAGAGCAGGAAGTTGAACCCGACGGTCCACCAGACCGTCGCGATCACGATCGCGATCATGTTGGTCTTCGGGTCCTGCAGCCAGGCGATCGGCTCGAGGCCGAAGGCCTTCAGGACGTTGTTCGCCGCCCCGATCTGCGGGTTGAAGATCCAGACCCAGATCTGCGAGATCACGGTGGAGGCGAGCAGATACGGCATGAAGAACGAGAGCCGCCAGAGCCACTGGCCGGGAAGCCCGCGATCGACGAGCACGGCCATGAGCAGGGCGACGACCACGAGCGGGACGGTGGACAGCAGCGTGAACCACACGGTGTTGCCGAGCGATCCCCACATCACCGGATCCGCGAGGGCCTCGACGTAGTTCGCGAGTCCGACGAAGCCGCCGCCGGACCCGGTGAGGGATTGGTCGGTGAAGCTCAGGTAGAGGCCGTGCAGGATCGGCCAGGCGAGGAAGAGCGCGAACGCGAGGAGGAACGGGGCGAGGAACGCCCAGCCGATCAGCTGCTCTCCGTGACGGGATCCGCCGGCGTGGCGCCGGGTCGCGCGGGTGGCCGCACGACCGGTGACGATGGTCGTGGTGGTGGGGGTCGTCGAGGTCATCTCCGGGCTCCCTCCGGATCGGCGGGATTGGGTTGGGCGAGGAAGCGCTTGACGGCGGCCTCGAAGCGGGCGACGGCCTCGGCGGGACTGCCTCCGCCCAGAAGCGCGGGCTGGGCGGCGGCGCCGAACTGGCCCTGGAAGTTGGATCCGGACCCGGTGAACCACGCGGGCGGGTCGTAGCGCACGTGCTTCGCCGCGTCGGCATAGTGGGCCTGCGGAAGCAGCTTCGCGTACTTCGCCGACTCCGTGACCGGGAGGAAGGCGGGGATGTGCCCGGCCTCCGCCCAGCCGAAGGAGCCCTTCAGCATGTCGGCCACGAAGCGGTACACGAGGTCGCGGCTTGCCGCATCCGGGTGCGACTGGTGCGGCAGGACGAAGGAGTGCGAGTCGGCGTAGGCCGTGCGCGTGCCGAACACCGGCGGGATCATCGCGACGTCGAAGGGGATCTTGGCCGCCTGCATCGTGCGCAGCTCCCACACCCCGCTGAGGAACATGCCGCTCTTCCCGGTCGCGAACTCCGCCACCGCGGTGCCGTAGTCGGCCTGCTTGGCCGCCCGCTTGCCGTCGAGCAGCTTCTGCATGAAGGCGAGAGACGCCACGGCCGCGTCCTTGTCGATCACCGCGGGACCGCCCTGCGGCATCTCCATCTCGATGCCGTGCTGCGTGTACAGCGTGTAGAACAGGCGCCACATCTGGGAGCCGTCGCCGAGATAGCCGTAGGACAGGCCGTGTCCGCCGGTGACCCCGGCGATCGCGTCGACCATCGCGAGGAAGTCCTCGGGGTTCGCCGCCTCCTTCAGGCGTCCGTCTCCGTCGAGCACGCCCGCCTTCTCGCAGACCTCCGTGTTGTACATGAGCACGAAGGGGTGTGCGTCGAGCGCGATGCTGAGGCGCCGCCCGTCGACGTCGCCCTTCTTCCAGATCGGATCCGGGAACGCGGACGCGTCCACGCCGAGATCCGCGAGGCGGCCGGTGTCCCAGTCGTCCAGGAGACCGCCCGGAGCCCAGCCGAGCACTCGGGTGGCGTGCATGATCGCGACGTCGGGGGCGCGGCCGCCGGCCGCGGCCATGGCGAGCTTCGTGTAGTACGGCGTGCCCCAGGCGAGCACGGTCGGACGGATCCGGTAGGCCGACTGCGCCGTGTTCACGCCGTCCAGCAGGCCGGACATCGTCACGCCGTCGCCGCCGGAGAGCAGGTGCCAGAA
Organism: Microbacterium sp. MMO-35; assembly: GCF_037147555.1. Taxonomy (NCBI): domain Bacteria; kingdom Bacillati; phylum Actinomycetota; class Actinomycetes; order Micrococcales; family Microbacteriaceae; genus Microbacterium; species Microbacterium sp. MMO-35. The sequence continues at coordinate 161,101 of NZ_JBBCVH010000001.1, read as the reverse complement.
CTGCAGGGTGCGGGTGTCGGACGCGGCGGCCGAGGTCGAAGCGCATCCGGCGAGCAGCGCGGCGCCGGCGGTGAGGCCCGCGGCGCCGAGGAACTGCCGCCGATTCAGATCGAGAGGTGGTGTCATCGTCACTCCTTCGTGGACGATCAGGGAACTCCGACATCATTACATCGATGAAATGGAGTGCGCAAGAGGTTTCTGAGACCGGTCACGGAACGGGTGGATGGCCCGGCGGGCGCGGGCGGGCCGGGAGAGGGATCGCGCCGTCCGGTGACGGGTCAGTGCTCGGGCGTCCAGCCGCGCGGGGCGGCGGCGGTGCTGTCGCGGACGATGAGCCGGTGCGGCACGGTGATCGTGCGCGGGGTCCCGGTCGGATCCGCGATCCGCTCGGCGAGCAGGTCGACGGCGGAGGAGGCGAAGGCGGCGCGGTCGATCCGCACGGTCGACAGTGCCGGCTCGGTGAAGCGGGAGAGCTCGACGTCGTCGAACCCCGTCACCAGGACGTCGTCGGGTACGCGGATCCCGCGGCTGTGCAGCACGTGCAGGGCGCCGGCGGCGAGGGAGTCGGTGAAGCCGAGCACGGCGTCGAACGGCGTGCCGCGGGAGAGCAGCTCGACGGTCGCCTCCGCGCCCCCGGAGATGGTCCAGTCGGCGTGGTTGACGGTGAGGCGGGGGTCCGCGGGAAGGCCCGCCTCGGCCAGCGCCTGGCGCACGCCCTGCAGCCGGAGCCGGCTGGTCGCCGTCGCGATCGCGTGCTGGTCGTCGCCGCCGACGACCGCGATCCGCCGGGCGCCGCGTTCGATCACGTGCCGCGTCATCGCGGCGGCGCCCGCCACGCTGTCGATCCCGACGTGGTCGGCGAGCTGCTGCTCGACCTCGCCGATCAGGACGACGGGCAGCTGCCGGTCCTGGTCGGTGAGCGCGCTGTCCTCGAGGCGGATGGGGTTCAGGATCAGGCCGTCGACGAGGTGCGCGCGGGCGCGGGAGAGCAGTTCGCGCTCGCGGCGCGGCTCGGATCCGGTCTGCTCGACCTGGACCGCGAAGCCCTTCAGCCGGGCGGCCTGGACGATGTGGTCGAGCAGCTCGGCGGAGAACGAGGTCGCGAGATAGGGGAGCGCGAGGGCGATCACTCCGGAGCGGCCGTTGCGCAGACTGCGCGCGCTCAGGTTGGGCACGAAGTCGAGCTTGCGCATCGCGTCCTCGACGCGGGCGCGCGTGTCCTCGCGCACGAAGACGGTGCCGGTGACCACGTTCGACACGGTCTTCGCGGAGACGCCGGCCAGCGACGCGACGTCGCGCATCGTCGCCCGCGTGCTCCCTGCCATGCGCTCAGCCTAAGCCCGCCCATCGGATCCGGGATCCGCACCGGCTTCTATCGATGTAACGACGCTCTATGATGTGGCGATGAGCATCGGGACGAACTGGGCCGGCAACCTCGCCTACCGTGCGGCGGCGATCGGGCGACCGCGCACCCGCGAGGAGCTGCACGACGTCCTCTCCTCGTCCGGGCCGCTGCGCCCGCTCGGCTCCCGCCACAGCTTCACCGCGATCGCCGACACCGCGGGCACGCTCATCGACCTCTCCGCGATGCCCCGCGAGATCGAGCAGGTCGCGCCCGATGCGGTGCGCGTTCCGGCAGGCGTGCGCTACGGCGACCTCGGCGCGGAGCTGCAGCGGCGGGGCCTGGCCCTCGCGAACCTCGCCTCGCTGCCGCACATCTCCGTCGCCGGCGCCGTGTCCACGGGGACGCACGGGTCGGGCGACGCGATCGGCTCCCTCGCCACCGCGGTGCGGGCGCTCACTCTCGCGGGTCCGGACGGCGAGCGCACCCTGCGCCGCGGGGACGCGGACTTCGACGGGGCGGTCGTGTCGCTCGGCGCGCTCGGGGTGATCGTCGAGCTCGAGCTCGACGTGGAGCCGGCGTACGACGTGGCGCAGACGGTGCACGAGGGGCCCGCGTGGGATGCGGTGCTCGCCGAGTTCGACCGGGTCACCGCACTCGGCACCAGCGTCAGCATCTTCAGTCGCTGGACCGGTCGCGATCGCGCCGACCAGCTCTGGATCAAGAACCGGGTCGGCGGCGTCGCCGCGGACGAGGCCCTGCTGGCCCGCCTCGGAACCACGCCGGCCGTCGAGCAGCGGCACCCCATCCTGGGGGTCTCGGCCGAGGCCTGCACCCCGCAGCTCGGCGAACCAGGGCCCTGGCACGAGCGGCTGCCGCATTTCCAGCTGGGCTTCACCCCTTCGGCGGGGGAGGAGCTGCAGAGCGAGTACCTCGTGCCGCGACGCGACGCGGTGCGCGCGATCGAGGCGGTGCGCGCGCTCGCCGACCGGATCGCGCCGCTGCTGCTCGTGAACGAGATCCGCACGGTCGCCGCCGACGACCTCTGGCTGAGCTCCTCGTACGGCGAGGGCGCGGTCGGGATCCACTTCACCTGGCGCCGGGACCAGCCCGCGGTCGAGGCGCTGCTGCCGGTGATCGAGGCCGCGCTGCCCGACACCGCGCGGCCGCACTGGGGCAAGCTGTCCGTGCTCGATCCGGCCGAGATCCGCCGCCGCACTCCGCGCTGGGGGGACTTCGCCGCGCTCGCGGACCGGATGGATCCGGCGGGCCGGTTCCGGAACGCGTACCTGGAGCGGCTCGGGCTGGGGCGCTGACCGACTCCCGGTGCGGTCCCGCGCCCGGCCCCGTGCGGCCCCGTGCCGCGCCTGGCCCCGTCTGGCCTCGTCTGGTCCCGTCGTGCCCGTCTGGCCCCGTCGTGATCGTTCAGGTCGCACTATCTGCTGTTCCACGGGCCCTGTTGGAGCCGAAATCGTGACCTGAGCTCATGGATCGCGACCTGAACGCCTGGATTGCGACCTGGATGGGTCGTGCGAGTGGCAGGAGTTCCGGCGCCGGTCTCGGACCGGCGGACGGAAAGGACGGTGGAGGGATCCGGGCGCCGCGCACCGGCGCCGTCGCCGGTGGACGACGCCGTCCCCGTACACTCGCAGGCGTGAGTCAGTCGAAGCCGCAGCGCGCCGTCGGAGTGCGGGACGTCGCCGCGCTCGCAGGCGTCTCCCGGCAGACCGTGTCCCGCGTGCTGAACGATCATCCCGACGTCGCGCCCGACACCCGTGCCCGTGTGGTGTCGGCGATGGAGGAGCTCGGCTACCGGATGAACAACGCGGCGCGGGCCCTCGGCACCCATCGCACGCGCACGATCGGCGTCCTCGCGTCGGACGCGCTGCAGTACGGGCCCTCCCGCAGCATGGCGGCGATCGAGGCATCGGCGCGCGAGGCCGGATACTGGATCACCGCGGCGTTCGCGGACTCCGGCGACGAGGCTTCCGTCGGCCAGGCGATCGAGCACCTGCGCGCGCAGGCCGTGGACGGGCTGATCGTGTTCGCGCCGCATGCGCGCACGCTCGATGTGCTCGACGCCCTGCGCATCGGGATCCCGACCGTGATCCTGCACGCCGCCGAGCGCGCGGACTTCTCGGTCGATCAGAGGGCGGGTGCGCGCCTCGCCGTGGCGACGCTCGCCGATGCCGGCCATCAGTGGATCGCACATCTCGCCGGGCCCGCGGACTGGCTCGAGGCCGAAGGGCGAGCGACCGGCTTCGCCCAGGAGCTCGCCGCGCGCGGCCTGCCCGCCGGCCCGGTCTTCTCGGGCGACTGGAGTCCGCGCTCGGGCCACGAGGCCGCGGCGGAGGTGATCGCCTCCGGCGCGACCGCGGTGTTCGCCGCGAACGACCAGATGGCGCTCGGGCTGATCGGCGGTCTGCGCGCGGCCGGGGTGGATGTCCCGGAGCAGATCAGCATCGTGGGCTTCGACGACGTGCCGGAGGCGGCGTACGCCTGGCCGCCGCTCACGACCGTGCGGCAGGACTTCGAGGAGCTCGCCCGGCGGGCCGTCGCGCGCGTCATCGCGCTGGGCGGATCCGGCGCGACCACGTCGGATCCGGTCGCGGTTGCGTCGTCGGGATCGTCGGGATCGTCGGATCCGGTCGCGGTTGCGTCGGTTGCGTCGGTTGCGTCGTCGGGATCGTCGGATCCGATCGCACCCGTGCTCGTCGTGCGCGACTCGGTGGTCCCGCCCGCGGGCTGACCCTGCGATTCGCAGCAGGCGCAGCCCGTTCAGGTCGCAGTTTCCGCTCTCTCCGGCATGCTCATGCCGCCGAAAGTGCGACCTGGGCGACAGGAATGCGACCTGAGGCGCCCGATGCGCGAGCGCCACCCGTCCTCTTGCGCGAGGGCCGCCTGTGGATAACCTCCGACGCCGGGTGGCGATGCTGGCACGGTGGGGGAGTGCCCCGCCCCCGACGTCTCCCCGATGCGCTCGGCTCCTCGTTCGCCGTCCGCGACGCACAGGCCCTCGGCGTGAGCGCGGGGCGCCTGCGCGGATCCGACCTGCTTCGCTCCTACTCGGGTCTGCGTACCCGCCGCTCCGGCTCCACGCCGGAACGGGACGAGGATCCTTTCGCCGCGCAGCGACGGATCCGCGTCGAGCATGCGCTCGCCTACGCGCCGAGACTGCGCCCCGGTCAGTACTTCAGCCATGAGACGGCCGCGGCGCTCTGGGGCGGACCGCTGCCGATCGCCCGTGAGGACGCCACCGTCGGCGTGCACGTGAGCACCCTCGGTGACGGTCCGCTCGTGCGGGCCGCGGGCGTCGTGCGCCATCGTGGGGACCCGCGGCTCGTCCGCGTGCGGACCGATCTCGGCCTCCCTGTCGCATCGCCCGCCTCGACGTGGACGCAGATGGGGGACCTGCCGTTCTTCGCGCTGGTGGCTCTCGGCGACCACTTCTGCCGGGCATGGCGACCAGGCGTGGGGCGCCCGCACGTCGGGAAGCCGCAGCTGGCGACCGTCGCCGAACTCCGTGCCAACATCGGTGCGGGGCGGCGGCTCGGCGGACCGATGCTGCGCGAGGCGATCGAATGGATTCGGGAGGACTCCTGGTCGCCGCGGGAGTCCGAGCTGCGCTGCCTGATCGTCGCGGCGGGCTTGCCCGAGCCCCAGCTCAACGTCGATCTGTTCGACGGTGCGGGCTTCCTGGGCTGCGTCGACCTGGTCTATCCTGCGCGGAAGGTGGCGATCGAGTACCTGGGCCGGGTGCACGCGAACAGCTGGGGAGCCGACGTGGAGCGGCTGGCACGACTTCGCGCGGCGGGGTGGACCGTGATCGAGGTCACCGCGGAGCTCCTCGCGGATCCGGCTGAGCTGCTCGGCCGCATCCGGCGCGCGCTCGGCCTCTGACTGCGCGCTCTGCGACGGATCCACGGCGTGGGTCCAAGGCCCCGGATCGCGCGCCGAGCGCGCGTGCGTTGGCGTCCTGCCGCTTCGGGTCGCACTTCCCTCGTTCGGGTCGCAGTTTCTGCGGCTTGTGGGATCCAGATGGAGCCGAAAGTGCGACCTGAACGGGGCGGGGGGAGTGCGTCCTCCCGAGCGTGCCGGGTGACGCCGCGTCGGCGTCGCGTCGGCGCCCCCTTGACGGGGCGTGGAGTGTGATGACACACTCTCCGTGACCGGTCACAGTTCCGACCGGAGCGTCACGAGAGGATCCGGATGACCCCCTTCGCTTCCGAGATCGCGCAGGCGATCGACGGCATCCGCGCGGACGTGGCGCGGCTGCACGCCGAGCTCGTGCGCTACGGCCTCGTGGTCTGGACCGGGGGGAACGTGTCGGGCCGGATCCGGCTCTCCGAGGACGGCAGCGGGGATCTGTTCGTGATCAAGCCCTCCGGCATCGGCTACGACGACCTCGCACCCGAGAACATGATCCTCTGCGATCTCGACGGCGCGGTCATCCCCGGGAGCGTCGGCAGCGACCGCGCCCCGTCCAGCGACACCGCCGCGCACGCCTACGTCTACCGGAACATGCCCGAGGTCGGCGGCGTCGTGCACACGCACTCCGACTACGCCGTGGCCTGGGCGGCGCGCGGCGAGGAGATCCCCTGCGTGATCACGGCGATGGCCGACGAGTTCGGCGGCCCGATCCCGGTCGGGCCGTTCGCGGTGATCGGCGACGACTCGATCGGCCGGGGGATCGTCCAGACCCTGCGCGGGCATCGCAGCCGTGCCGTGCTCATGCAGAACCACGGCCCGTTCACGATCGGCGCGGACGCCGCGGACGCCGTCAAGGCCGCCGTCATGGTCGAGGACGCGGCCCGCACGGTGCACCTCGCCCGCGAGGCGGGGCCGCTCATCCCGATCCCGCAGGAGGCGATCGACCGCCTCTACGACCGGTACCAGCACGTGTACGGCCAGAGCACGGACGCCCGCCGATGAGTGCTCACGTCGCCGGTTCCCGGTCCGCTCCCGTCGCAGAAAGTGCCGGAACCAGGGCGGGGAAACGGCAGAGATCGCGACGGGAGCACGAAGGAGCGAGGGATCCACGATGAACTCGGCGCGCGACGACATCCTCGCGGGGCGGACGAGCCTGGGCATCGAGCTCGGCTCCACGCGCATCAAGGCGTGCCTGATCGGATCCGATCCGTCTGCCGTGCTCGCGACCGGATCCTCCTCCTGGGAGAACCGGCTCGAGGGCGGGCTGTGGACCTACGGCCTGGATGAGGTCTGGGCCGGGATCCGGGAGGCCTATGCCGTCCTGGTCGCCGACGCACAGGAGCGCTACGGCGTGCGGCCGGCGACGTTCGGCGCGATCGGGATCTCCGCCATGATGCACGGCTACCTCGTCTTCGACGAGGACGGCGCCCTGCTCGTGCCGTTCCGCACCTGGCGCAACACGAACACGGGGGTCGCGGCGGCGGAGCTCACCGACCTGCTCGGCGTGAACATCCCGCTGCGCTGGTCGATCGCGCACCTGCACCAGGCCGTGGTCGTCGGCGAGGCGCACGTGCCGCGGGTCGCGAGCCTGACCACCCTCGGCGGCTACGTGCACGAACGGCTCACGGGCCGGCGGGTCATCGGCGTCGGAGACGCCTCGGGGATGTTCCCGATCGACTCGGCGACCGGCGACTACGACGCGGCCCTGCTCGCCGCGTACGAGGCGCTCGCCGCGGGCCGGCTTCCCGCGCCGCTGAGCGTCCTGCTCCCCGAGGTGCTCCTCGCGGGCGCCGAGGCAGGGACGCTCACCGCCGAGGGTGCGCTGCTGCTGGATCCGTCCGGATCCCTCGCGGCGGGCATCCCGCTCTGCCCGCCCGAGGGCGATGCCGGCACCGGCATGGTGGCGACCAACGCCGTCGCCCCGCGCTCGGGCAACGTCTCCGCAGGCACGAGCATCTTCGCGATGGTGGTGCTCGAGCGGCCGCTCTGCGGTCTGCATCGCGAGCTCGACCTCGTGGCGACGCCGGCGGGCGACGCCGTCGCCATGGTGCACTGCAACAACGGCGCGAGCGAGCTCGCGGCCTGGGCGGGGCTGTTCATCCGCTTCGCGGCCGCCGCAGGGAGCCCGGTCGGCGACGACACCGCCTTCGAGGCGCTGTTCCACGAGGCGCTCGCCGGCGAGGCCGACGCCGGCGGACTACTCGCCTACAACCACCTCGCGGGAGAGCCCGTCGCCGGTCTCGCCGAGGGGCGCCCGCTCATCGTGCGTACCCCGGACAGCGCCTTCACCCTGGCGAACTTCATGCGCGCGCAGCTCTACGGGGTGTTCGGCGCACTCGCCCTCGGCATGCAGGTTCTGGCCGCGGAGGGCGTGCAGCTCGACCGGATGTATGCCCACGGCGGCATGTTCCGCACCGCGGGCATCGCGCAGCGCTTCCTCGCCGGTGCCCTGGACGCTCCTGTCGCCGTGGGGGAGGCGGCGTCCGAGGGCGGGGCGTGGGGGATCGCGGTGCTCGCGTCCTACCTCGCGCACGCCGGCGAGGAGAGCCTCGGCGACTACCTCGACCGACAGGTGTTCGCCTCGGCGGCCGTCGCCGTCGTGGATCCGGATCCTGCCGATGTCGCCGGATTCTCGGCCTACCTCGACCGCTACCGGACGGGCCTCGCCATCGAGGCCGCCGCCGTCGCCGCACTCTGAACGCTCCGCATCACCGGGACCCGTGATTCGCAACACGCCGATCACGGGTCCGCCCGACCGCCCCTCCGAACGGAAGAACCCGATGACCCGCACTTCGCTCACCACCTCGCTCGACGACTACGAGGTCTGGTTCCTCACCGGCAGTCAGCACCTCTACGGTCCCGAGACGCTCGCGCAGGTCGCCGACCAGTCGCAGCGGATCGCGCGGATCCTCGACGAGTCGGCAGGGGTGCCGGTGCGGATCGTCGGGAAGCCGGTGCTCACCGACGCTGCCGCCATCCGGCGCACGGTGCTGGAGGCCAACGCCGACGACCGCGTCATCGGCCTGATCGCGTGGATGCACACCTTCAGCCCGGCCAAGATGTGGATCGCGGGGCTCGACGCCCTGCAGAAGCCGCTCGCGCATCTGCACACGCAGGCGAACGTCGAGCTGCCCTGGGCCGACATCGACTTCGACTTCATGAACCTGAACCAGGCCGCGCACGGCGACCGCGAGTTCGGCTACATCCAGACGCGGCTCGGCGTGCCGCGCAAGACGGTCGTCGGCCACGCGTCCGATCCGCGGGTGCAGCGGGAGCTGGGGACCTGGCAGCGCGCCGCCGCGGGCCTGGCGGCATCCCGGTCGATGAAGCTCGCCCGCTTCGGCGACAACATGCGCTTCGTCGCGGTCACCGAGGGCGACAAGACGGAGGCAGAGCTGCGCTTCGGGGTGCAGGTGAACACCTGGGGCGTGAACGAGCTCGCCGACGCCGTGGCCGCGGTCTCGGAGGCGGACGTCGACGCGCTGGTCGACGAGTACGAGGGGCTGTACGACGTCGTCCCCGAGCTGCGCAAGGGAGGCGAGCGGCACCTGTCCCTGCGCGACGGCGCGGCGATCGAGCTGGGACTGCGCTCGTTCCTGGAGGAGGGCGGCTTCGGCGCCTTCACCACCTCGTTCGAGGATCTCGGCGCACTGAAGCAGCTGCCGGGCCTCGCCGTGCAGCGCCTCATGGCCGAGGGGTACGGCTTCGGCGCCGAGGGCGATTGGAAGACCGCCCTGCTCGTGCGCATCGCCAACGTCATGGGTGAGGGGCTGCCCGGAGGCGCGAGCCTCATGGAGGACTACACCTACGACCTGACCCCCGGCGACGAGCTCATCCTCGGTGCGCACATGCTCGAGGTGTCGCCGTCGCTGACCACGCGGAAGCCGACGCTGGAGATCCACCCGCTCGGCATCGGCGGCAAGGACGACCCGGTGCGCCTGGTCTTCACCGCGGATCCCGGATCCGCCGTCGTCGTCGCCCTCAGCGACCTGCGCGACCGGTTCCGCCTCACCGCGAACGTCGTGGAGAACGTCGCGCCGCGCGCCGCCCTGCCGAAGCTGCCGGTCGGCCGCGCGGTGTGGAAGCCGCAGCCCGACTTCGCGACCTCCGCGGCCGCATGGCTGACGGCCGGCGCCGCGCACCACACGGTGATGTCGACCGCGGTCGGCGTCGACGTGTTCCGCGACTTCGCCGAGATGGCCGAGGTCGAGCTGCTGGTGATCGACGACAGCACGACCCTGGCTGAGTTCCAGAAGCAGGTGCGCTGGAACCAGGCGTACTACCGGCTCGCACAGGGGCTGTAGATCTGCCGCCTGCCCCGCCGCACGCATCTCCCGCCGTTCCGGTTGTCGCGCGTCTCCTTCGTTCGGGTCGCAATTCCTTCGTTCGGGTCGCAATCCTTTCGTTCGGGTCGCAATTCCTTCGTTCCGGTCGCAAAAGATGTCGCCCAGAGCGGGCGTCAACGACATCTTCTGCGACCGGAACGGATCCGGATCCGTGGCGCAGACGTCGGGCCTCGGCGGTGGCGCGGGCAGTTCTGCCCATCGAACTGGATCGGACCGCTCGCTAGTCTGAAACCATGGCAACGGACGGGGAATCGCCGCAGGGCGGGCACGAACTCGATTTCGGATCCGGGGAGCAGGGTCGGACGACCCCGCCGCCCGCGACTCCGCCGGCATCGACGGCGGGGAGCCAGGCTCCGGGCGACGTCCCCCCGCCCGCTTCGGGCGACGCGCCTGCTTCGGACGCTGCGCCCGCTTCGGACGACGCGCTCGCTTCGGGCGACGCCGCGCTCGCTTCGGGCGACGCCCCGACCGCTTCGGGCGACGCCGCCCCGGGGGCGCCTTCGCCCACCGCCCCGCCCGCGCACCCGGAGCCCGCGGCACAGCCTGCACAACCGGAGCCGGCGGCCGAGCCTGCGACGCCCTCCACGCCCTCGGGCGGGGAGGCCGCGTCCGAGCAGACGACCGAGGCGTACCCCACCGAGGCGTTCCCGCCTCCGGGGGCGTATCCCGCACCGGCCGTCCCGGGCGCGCAGGCACCGGGGCAGCCGACGCCGGGACAGCCGTATCCGCAGACCGCTCCGGGCAGCGCCGGTCCCGCCGGCGGCGCTCAGCCCTACCCGGGTCAGCCGGGCCAGCCGTACCCGGGGCAGCCGGGACAGCCGTACCCGGGGCAGCCGGGCCAGCCCTACGGGGCGCAGCCGGGCCAGCCGTACGCGGGTCAGCCGGGGCAGCCGGCACAGCCGGGCCAGCCGTACCCGGGTCAGCCGGGTCAGCCCTACGGGGCGCAGCCAGGTCCGTCCTACCCAGGGCAGCCGGGCCAGCCGGGGCAGCCGTATCCGGGGCAGCCCTACGGGGCGCAGCCCGGCCAGCCCTACCCGGGGCAGCCTTACGCCGCCCAGGCCGGAGGGCAGCCGCCGAAGAAGACCTCGAAGGGCCTGATCTGGGGACTGATCGGCGGCGGGGTCGCCGTGCTGATCGTCCTGATCCTGATCGTGGCGCTGCTCGTGGTCCCCGCGATCACGCGCTCCTCGGTCACGGCGGCCGACTCGGTCAAGGCGTATCTGACGGCCGTCTCGAAGGGCGATGCGAAGACGGCGCTCGGCTATCTCGAGGGCGTCCCCGACAAGAAGCTGCTCACCGACGAGGTGCTGAAGGCCTCCGACAAGCTCGGCGGCGTCAGCCACATCTCGGTGGCGAAGGGCAGCGAGAGCAAGTACTCGGGCTCGGTCCGGGCGACCTTCGAGGTCGGCGACCGCTCGGTGTCGACCACGTACGAGGTGTACAAGGTCAAGGACACCTGGAAGATCGCGAACGGCGTCACGCCCATCTCGCTCGACGCCCTGCGGGGCCTCGACGCGACCTTCAACGGGGTCTCCGCCGACGGCATCACGGACGCGTACGTCTTCCCGGGCTCCTATGAGATCGAGCTGAACTCGAAGTACTTCTCGATCGACGGCGACTCGACGTTCACGATCGCGTCCTCGGACGACGCCTCGGAGCTCTACGACGTGTCGACGAAGCTCAACGACGCCGGAGTCTCCGAGTTCCGTTCCCTCGTGCGCAGCGCCGTCGAGTCCTGCGTGGCGCTGAAGACGCTGTCCACGCCGTGCGGCATGGACATCACCGGGATCGACCTGTCCGGGGCGACCGCGGTGGAGGGCACGGTCACCCGCACGCTCACGGCGGACGGCAGCGCGGCGCTCGACACGCTCGAGCCGGAGAGCAACGGATCCTCGCCGACGGTCGTGTCGGCGTACGACTCGATCCCGGTCGACATGAGCCTGCAGGGCAGCGACGGCCAGACCTACACGGTCACGTTCGGCGGGTATCTGGACACTCCGACCGTGGACTTCGGCAAGGCGGACCCGCAGGTCACCTGGGAGCGCTGAGCGACCGACCCCGCGAACGAGAGGACCCCCGCCGACCCGATTCGGCGGGGGTCCTGCGGTTTCGCCCCTCGAGAGACCTCGGGGGCCGACCGCCGGGGGCCCGAGCGAGAAAGCCGGGCGGATCCCCTCGCGCGGGGAAGACGAGCACCCGATCCGGTCAGCGTCTGCGGCCCGCGCAGCTCCGTTTCTACGTGCCGAAGGTGGCCGGCAGGTGAACGCGCCGACAGATGTCGATGAATTACATGGGATCCATCGTAAGTAGTTGGGAGGCCATGTATTCTGGATCCTGCATCGACGACGATGCGGAACCAGGAGCACACGATGGTCCGCGACATCAGCCACTTCATCGGAGGATCCGAGATCCCCGGCAGCCCGGAGTCGAACGGGGGACGCTGGGGGGAGGTCTTCGATCCGTCGACCGGCGCGGTCCAGGCCCGCGTACCGCTCGCGAGCGCGCATGAGGTGCGCGCGGCGATCGCCGACGCGGAGGCCGCGCAGCCGGGATGGGCGGCGACCAACGCCCAGAAGCGCGCGCGGGTGCTCATGCGCTTCCTCGAGCTGCTGCGCGACGAGACCGACGAGCTGGCGGCGCTCCTGTCGAGCGAGCACGGCAAGACGCTCGACGACGCGAAGGGCGACATCCAGCGCGGCGTCGAGGTGATCGAGTTCTGCATCGGTGCCCCGCACCTGCTCAAGGGGGAGTACTCCACGGCCGTCGGCACGGGCATCGACGTGTATTCGCTGCGCCAGCCCCTCGGCGTGGTCGCCGGCGTCACCCCGTTCAACTTCCCCGCGATGATCCCGCTCTGGCAGATGGGCCCGGCGATCGCCGCGGGCAACGCGTTCATCCTCAAGCCCAGCGAGCGCGACCCCTCGGTCCCCGTGCGGATCGCCGAGCTGTTCTTGAAGGCGGGTCTGCCCGCCGGGATCCTCAACGTCGTCCACGGCGACAAGGAGGCCGTCGACGTGCTGCTCACCGACGAGCGCGTGCGCGCGATCGGCTTCGTCGGATCCACCCCGATCGCCGAGTACATCTACTCGACGGCCAACGCGCACGGCAAGCGCGCGCAGTGCTTCGGCGGGGCGAAGAACCATCTCGTCGTCATGCCGGACGCCGACCTCGACCAGGCGGCGGATGCGCTCATCGGCGCCGGCTACGGCTCGGCGGGGGAGCGCTGCATGGCGATCTCCGTCGCGGTGCCGGTGGGGGAGGCGACCGCCGACGCCCTCACCGCGAAGCTCGTGGAGCGGATCGCGAGCCTGAAGGTGGGGCCGTCGCTCGAGCCGGGGATGGACTACGGTCCGCTCGTCAACGCCGCCGCCGTCGACCGCGTGACCGGCTACATCCAGCAGGGGATCGACGCCGGCGCCGAGCTCGTCGTGGACGGGCGCGGGTTCGTCGTCCCCGGCCACGAGGAGGGCTTCTACCTCGGCCCCACCCTGTTCGACCGGGTGACCACCGACATGTCGATCTACCGCGAGGAGATCTTCGGACCCGTGCTCGTCGTCGCCCGTGCGGCGGACTACGAAGAGGCGCTGCGGATGGCCTCCGAGCACGAGTTCGGCAACGGCGTGGGGATCTTCACCCGCGACGGCGACGCGGCGCGCGACTTCGTCGCCCGCGTGAACGTCGGCATGGTCGGCGTGAACGTGCCGATCCCGGTGCCGATCGCGTACTTCACCTTCGGGGGATGGAAGCGCAGCGGGTTCGGCGACCTGAACCAGCACGGCGCCGACGCCTTCCGCTTCTACACGAAGACCAAGACGGTCACCTCGCGGTGGCCTGCCGCAGGCGTCCGCGAAGGCGCCAGCTTCGTCATCCCCACGATGCACTGACCCGGCCGCACCCCGCCGAAACGCCAGAAGGACACGACATGACCACCGTCGCCACCCCGATCACGATGACCAGCGAAGAGCGCGCCGCCATCCTCGGCGCCGTGCGCGAGTTCGCCGAGACCGAGCTCGCTCCGTTCGCCGCCGAGCGCGACGAGAAGCACCTGTTCCCGCGCGACACCCTGATGCGCGCCGGCGAGCTGGGACTCGGCGGGATCTACGTGCGTGAGGAGTCCGGAGGGACCGGGCTCGAGCGCGTCGACACCGTCGCGATCTTCGAGGAGCTCGCGAAGGGCGATCCGACCATCGCCGCCTACATCTCCATCCACAACATGGTCGCCTGGATGATCGACACCTACGGCACCGAGGCGCAGCTCGCGCGCTGGATGCCCGAGCTCACCACGATGGAGGGCCTGGGCAGCTACTGCCTCACCGAGCCCGGGGCCGGATCCGACGCCGCGGCGCTCGCGACGAGTGCGACCCGCGACGGCGACGACTACGTCCTGACCGGGGTGAAGCAGTTCATCTCGGGCGCCGGCGAGGCCGCGGTCTACATCGTGATGGCGCGGACGGGTGCGGCCGGCGCGCGCGGCATCTCGGCCTTCCTCGTGCCCGGCGAGGCCGCCGGGCTCAGCTTCGGCGCGCCGGAGAAGAAGATGGGCTGGCACGCCCAGCCCACCCGTCAGGTGATCCTGGACGGCGTGCGGGTGCCCGCGACGAGCATGCTCGGATCCGAGGGTCAGGGCTTCGCGATCGCGATGAGCGCCCTCAACGGCGGCCGGCTCAACATCGCCGCCTGCTCGATCGGCGGCGCGCAGTGGGCGCTGGATCGTGCCGTGCAGTACGTGCACGAGCGGGAGGCGTTCGGCGAGCCGCTGGCCGAGAAGCAGTCGATCCTGTTCGCGGTGGCAGACATGCGCACGGATCTGCAGGCCGCGCGGCTCATGGTGCGCGACGGCGCGCAGGCCGTCGACGAGAAGGCGCCCGATGCCACGATGCGCTGCGCGATGGCCAAGCGCTTCGCGACCGACGCCGGCTTCGACGTCGCCAACCGGGCCCTTCAGCTGCACGGCGGGTACGGGTACCTTCAGGACTACGGGATCGAGAAGGTCGTCCGCGATCTGCGGGTGCATCAGATCCTGGAAGGGACGAACGAGATCATGAGACTCATCGTCGGACGCGAGATGCTGCGCCCCTCCGGATCCCAGACCCAGCAGCGCGGCGGAGACCAGATGCGGAGCGCATCATGACCCGCGTCGCCTTCCTGGGTCTCGGGCACATGGGCCTTCCCATGGCCCTCAACCTGATCAAGGCCGGGCACGAGGTGCGCGGCTTCGACGTGGTGCCTGCCGCCGTCGATGCCGCCTCGGCGGCCGGCGTGCCGGTCGTGCAGTTCGGCGTGGACGCGGTCGCGGGCGCCGAGGTCGTCATCACGATGTTCCCAGCCGGCAAGCACGTGATCGCCGCCTATCAGGACGAGCTGCTGGGCGCCGCGGATCCCGGCACGCTGTTCATCGAGAGCTCCACGATCGCGGTCGACGAGGCGCGCACCGCGCACGCCCTCGCGGTCGAGGCAGGGCACCGCAACGTCGACGCCCCCGTCTCGGGCGGCGTGGTGGGCGCCGAGAACGGCACGCTCGCGTTCATGGTGGGCGGATCCGACGAGGACTACGCCGCGGCGCTGCCGTTGCTGGAGGTCATGGGCAAGCGGATCGTGCACTGCGGCGGGCCCGGCCTCGGTCAGGCCGCCAAGGTCTGCAACAACATGGTCCTTGGCATCTCGCAGATCGCCGTGGCGGAGGCGTTCGTGCTCGGCGAGCGGCTGGGGCTGGAGCACCAGGCGCTGTTCGACGTGGTGTCGCAGGCGTCGGGGCAGTGCTGGGCGATCACGACGAACTGCCCCGTGCCGGGACCGGTGCCGACGAGCCCCGCGAACCGCGACTACCAGCCGGGCTTCGCCGGCGCGCTCATGGCGAAGGATCTGGGTCTCGCGCTGCAGGCGATCGAGGGCACCGGGACCGAGGCGCGGATGGGACGACTGGCGCAGGAGATCTACGCCGCGTTCGCCGCCGGCTCGGGAGCCGGGCGCGACTTCTCCGGCATCATCACCGACATCCGCGACGCGTCCTGACCGTCCCCGCGGCGGGAGCCCGATCCCCCTCGATCCCTCGATCCCTTCGATCCCCTCGATCTTCCGCGAGACCGAACCTGCGTCCCGAGACCGTGGGTTGTTCCGTCGGTCTCGTGCGCGAGGTTCGGTCTCGCGGAGAAGAGAGGGCGGACGGGAACGGACGGGAGCGCGGGCCGGAGAGGGAGCGGACACCCCCCGTTCACCGGCATCGGGGATACTGGAAGTGCCACGAGGGCGCGGCGAAGGGAACGACATGGCCGAAAACGAGACGATCCTCACGGAGCAGCGCGGACGGGTCGGCTGGATCACCCTGAACCGACCGCACGCACTGAACGCCCTGAACTCCCAGGTCGCTGAGGAGGTCACCGCCGCAGCCACCGCCTTCGACGCGGACGCGGGCATCGGCGCGATCGTGGTCACCGGGTCGGAGAAGGCCTTCGCCGCCGGCGCGGACATCAAGGAGATGGAGTCGATGTCGGCCGCCGAGATGGTGGCGACCGATCACTTCGGCGTGTGGCGCGACTTCGCCGCCGTGCGCACCCCGGTCATCGCCGCCGTGTCCGGCTTCGCCCTGGGCGGCGGATGCGAGCTCGCGATGATGTGCGACATCATCCTCGCCGCGGACACGGCGAAGTTCGGCCAGCCCGAGGTGAACCTCGGCGTGATCCCCGGCATGGGCGGCACGCAGCGTCTCATCCGCGCCGTGGGGTACTACAAGGCCGCAGAACTGGTGCTCTCGGGCCGGATCATGGGCGCCGAGGAGGCCGAACGGGCGGGGCTCGTCTCGCGCGTCGTCCCCGCGGCCGACCTGCTCGCCGAGGCGGCGGCGCTGGCCGAGTCGATCGCCGCCAAGTCGCTGCCCTCGATCATCGCCGCCAAGGCCGCGCTCGACGCTGCCATGGAGACCCCCCTCGCTGTCGGTCTCGACATCGAGCGCGAGGCCTTCGCGTCCCTGTTCGACACTGTCGATCAGAAGGAGGGCATGGCCGCCTTCCGCGAGAAGCGCCCGCCTCAGTTCGTGAACCGGTGATCGACGTGCCCGACCTCCGTACTCTCGGAAGCCCCTCGGATCCGCGCCGGCCCGCGTCCGCCGGGCGCGACGCCGAGACATCCAACGTCGTGCCCCTGTTCGCCGACGGAGCGCTGCCGGACGTCTCGGACCTGCGCCTGAGCGAAGACGACCGGCGCGAGCTGGTCGGCTGGACCATCGCGTGCGCCGAGCGGCTGCTGCCGCTGTTCCAGGCCGAGCGTCCCGACGACGACCGCCCGCGGGAGGCGCTCGCCGCCGCGGAGGCGTTCCTCCGCGGCGAGCTCGACATCGACGCCGTGCGGGAGAAGGCGTTCGCCTGTCACGAGGCCGCACGCCAGGCGCAGGATCCGAGCGCCGTCGCCGCTGCGCGCGTGTGCGGACAGGCGGTGGCCGTCGCGCACCTCGCGGGGCACAGCCGCCAGGTGCCCCGGCACACGGCCCGGGCTTTCCCCGGCGACCGCTCGCGCCGCGACGAGGAGCTCGCCTGGCAGCGCATGAACATCCCGGCGCGGTTCGACGCCTACGTGTACGAGGGGGACTGACGGCGGATCCTCCCGCGGGAGGCGCCGGGGCGCGTCAGCCGCGCAGCTCGTCCAGGGCCTTCGCGATGCGCCGCTCGCGCGTCGCCTCCTGCTTCGCATCCGCGACCGAGACGGCGATCTCCTTGCGGCGTGTGAAACTCAGCGCCTCGTAGGCCGCCGTCAGGTCTGCGGCGGCGAGGGCGGACGTCAGCTCCGGGGGCACCTCGACCGTGCGCTCGGCGGTGTCGGGCGCGATCACGGCGTCGAACTCGTCGCCGAGATCGATGCCCATCGCCGCCCGATTGGCCTTGCTGAAACCGATGCAGTTCTTCCCGCCCATCCGGCCGAGGCGCAGCCGTGCGGAGTTGGCGCCGATCGTGACGACGACCGGGAACGCCTTGGCTGTGCTGATCTCGGCGACCTGCTCGTCGGTGAGGACGATGGCGCCGGCGGGGCCGAAGGGCTCGAGGACGGTGCGGATCCGCAGTTCGGTCATGCGGGCCAGCCTACGACGCGCTCGCCCGTGCGGCGAGGGCGTCGTTGCGCTGCTCGATGAGGCGGATGAGATGGCGGCGCATGATGAGGGCGTCGACCAGGCGCCCCAGCGGACCGAACGGCGAGCGGAACTCGATCTCGTCGCGCATGAGGGTGCGGGACGCTTCGGGCTCGTCCGGGGCCAGGAGCGGCACGAACGTGTGCCGGTGCCGGAACGCGGCGAACGGGCCATGGAGCTGCCGGTCCGAGAACCTCTGCGGGGCATCGACGTCGAACACCAGCGAGGTCATCCGGAATCGGATCCCGAAATGCCGGGCCGACCACGTCACCGTGTCGCCCTCGGCCATCTGCCCGGAGCGCACGCCGCCGACGATGCGCTCGGCATGCGTCGTCATCGAGTCGACGTGCACGCCGACGTCGAGGGAGAGCGCGAACACCCGCTCGACCGGTGCGGCGATCGTCCGTTCGAGGACGAACGAACCCATCAGAGCGGATCCGGCTGGGGGCGCGGATCGGCGAAGTCGCCGGCCGCCTTGCGCATGCGCGCGACGATCGCGACGAGGTCCGCGGTGTCCTCTGACGAGATCCCCGGCTCGGCGAAGACCTCGTCGTTGAGCGCCGTCGTGGCGCGCTCGACGAGCTCGCGCCCGGCCTCGGTGAGTTCGAGCAGCGCCGCGCGTCCGTCGTGCGGGTCGCGGTGGCGGGCGATGAGACCGTCGCGGACGAGCCGGTCGGCCGTCCCGGACACGCTGGTCGCGTGCACCTGGAGGCGCGCGACGACGCTGGACAGCGGGAGGGTTCCGGTGCGGCTGAACGCGAGCAGCCGCAGCACCTCGTACCGGGCGAACGACAGGCTGAACGGCCGCAGCGCCGCGTCGACCCGGGCGAGCAGGAGCTGCTGCGCGCGCATGACCGAGGTCACCAGGGACATGCCGTCGGCGGCGTCGGTCCAGCCGTGCGCGAGCCACTGCCGCTTCGCCTCGGCGAGAGGGTCGACGGGCAGCGGATGCGGGCGGGCCATGTCCCTACGTTACCGGGGCGGCCGGCGGATCCCCGGCTTCCGGCGGCCCAGGTCCGGGGTCGTTCGTGGCGCTCCGCCAAAGCGCGCGCCCCGGCGCGGCGTGAGGGTTGGAGGGTTGTGCCAGGACCTCCCGGCGGAGGGGCGGGACGGTCGGATCCGGCGGCTTCGCTGAGGTACGCTGGCACCACGTTATCGCCCGGTAACCGGGTGATTCCGCCCGCGGCCGAACGGCCGACCGAGGTCGCGTGAGGAGGCTCGATGAAGATCTTCGTCTTGGTGAAAGAGGTGCCGGACACCTACGGGGACCGCAAGCTCGATCTGGTGACGGGGCTCGCGGATCGCGGTGCCGGTGAGGTGGTGCTGGATGAGATCACCGAGCGTGCCCTCGAGGTCGCGCTGAGCTATGCCGATGCGAACCCTGGGACCGAGGTCGTGGCGTTGTCGATGGCTCCGGAGTCGGCGACCGCGTCGATCCGCCGGGCGTTGGCGATCGGTGCCGGGTCTGCGGTGCATGTCGTGGATGAGGCGCTGCGCGGGGCTGATCTGGGGTTGACCGCGGCGGTGCTCGCGGCGGCGGTCCGTCGTGGCGGGCCGGATCTGGTGATCACGGGGAACCTCTCGACCGACGGCTCGGGCGGGGTGATCCCGGCGATGCTGGCCGAGCATCTGGGGTTCGCGCAGGCGACCGCCCTCAGCGCCGTGTCGATCGGCGCGGATGCCGTGACCGGCACCCGTGCGACGGACTTCGGATCCCAGCAGGTGAGCGCGCCGCTGCCGGCGGTGATCTCGATCACCGAGGCGCTGCCTGATGCGCGTTTCCCGAACTTCAAGGGCATCATGGCGGCGAAGAAGAAGCCGCTCGAGGTGGTCTCGCTGGCCGATCTCGGTGTCAGCGCCGATCCCGCAGAGGCGCCGCAGACGATCCTGACCGCTGTGGCGGAGAAGCCTCCGCGTGCGGCGGGTGTGAAGATCACCGATGAAGGGGACGCGGCCGCACAGCTTGTCGAGTTCCTCGCGCAGAACAGGCTGGTGTGAGCATGGCGTACCCCGAGAAGGCGATCCTCGTCCTCGTCGATATGACTCCGGCCGGTGGCGCCGCGCCCTCGACCGCGGGTCTGCTCGGCGCCGCTGCCCAGCTCGGCGCCCCGGTGGCGCTCGTGGCCGCTCCTGCGGGGACCGCGCAGGCGGCGGTGGACGCGGCTGTCGCGGCGGGTGCGCGGGTCGTGCTCACCGCGGATGTCGACGGCGGGTCGGTGACGGTGCCGGTGGTCGACGCGTTGCAGGCCGCGTATCGTGCGGTCGGGCCGGACGCGGTGCTCGTCTCGAACTCGATCGCGGGTCGTGATGCTGCTGCGCGTCTCGCCGTGCGCGAGCGGCTGGCGTTGTCGGTCGATGCGATCGGGGTCTCCCGCGATGATGAGGGCGTGGTCGCGCATCATTCGGTGTACGGCGGGGCGTTCCTCACCGACTCGGCTCCGACGTTCGGCGTCCCGGTGATCACGGTGCGTCAGGGCGCGATCGATGAGCGGGCGGAGGCCGTCGCCGATGCCCGCGTCGAGGAGCTTGCGGTGGCCGCGTCGGGTGCAGCCGCGGCGGCCGGTGAGCCGATCGAGGCGGTCGAGGCCGCGTCGTCGCGGCCCGAGCTGCGCGGCGCGAAGGTGGTCGTTTCGGGCGGGCGCGGGCTCGGATCCCAGGAGAACTTCGCGCTCGTCGAGGAGCTCGCCGATGAGCTGGGTGCGGCGATCGGCGCTTCCCGTGCCGCGGTCGATGCGGGGTATATCCCGTACGCGCATCAGGTGGGTCAGACGGGTGTGTCGGTGTCGCCGCAGTTGTACATCGCGGTCGGGATCTCGGGCGCGATCCAGCACCGTGCGGGCATGCAGACGGCGAAGACGATCGTCGCGATCAACAAGGATCCGGAATCGCCGATCTTCGATGTGGCGGACTTCGGCATCGTGGGTGATCTGTTCACGGTCGTGCCGCAGGTGATCGAGGCACTGCGCGCACGGAAGAGCTGACCATGACGACCGTGCGCAGGGGACTGCCCCGTATCCGCGGCGGCGAGGCCTGGCCGCCCGCCGGAGTGGTCGCGGCGAGTGCGCTCGACGCGGACGCCGCTCCGGAGGTCGTCGCCCCCGGGGTCGTTGAGCGGGCGTCGGCGGAGCCGGCTGCCGCCCCCGGGGTCGTTGAGCGAGCGGAGCGAGACGAAACGCGGTCCGTTCCGGACGGCGTTTCGTCTCGGGCGCCTGCGGCGTCCTCGCTCAACGACCCTGTGGGGGCTTCGGTGTCCTCGGCGGCGGCTCCCGGGGGTGCGGCGGCGGTCGCGTCGAGTGACCCAGCGACCGGATCCGTCCTGCGCCGCGGTCTGCCGCGCGTGGCCGGCGGTGAGCCGTGGCCCCCCTCGGGAGCGCCTGTCCCCGGGCTCGTGTCGAGCACCCCCGGGGTCGTCGAGCGAGCTGCCACCCCCGGGGTCGTCGAGCGAGCTGCCACCCCCGGGGTCGTCGAGCGAGCGGAGCGAGACGAAACGCGGTCCGTGCCGGACGGCGTTTCGTCTCAGGCGCCTGAGGCGTCCTCGCTCAACGACCCCGTGGGGGCTGCGGCGTCGTCCGCGGCGGTCGCGTCGAGTGCCCCCGCGACCGGATCCGTCCTGCGCCGCGGACTGCCGCGCGTGGCCGGGGGAGAGCCCTGGCCACCGGCCGGGACGGTCGTCGTGGTCGCCGAGCGAGACGATGCACGGCAGGTGCCGGACGGCGTTTCGTCTCGGGCGCCTGTGGCGTCCTCGCTCAACGACCCCGTAGGGTCTGTGGCGTCGTCGCGCAACGATCCCGTGGGGGCGACCGGATCCGCCGTCGTTGTGCGCCCGGATGTCTCTGCGCCGTTGCCGTTCACGCGCACCGTCTGGAACGGCTCGGCCCCCCGTCACGTCGCGGCGGAACCCGCGACATCGAAGCTGCGTCCCACCTGGCCGCAGGCGATCGGCGGGCTGTTCGCCGCGGCGGGCCTCGCCGTCCTCGCGGGCGCCGCGATCGCGATCGTGCGGGCGTTCCTCAGCCTGCCGTTCATGCAGGACTTCCTCACGACCTATCCGGGCGAGTACCACCTGCCCGCGGGGGCGCCGGTCGGGATCCCCGGGTGGATCGGCTGGCAGCACTTCTTCAACGTGTTCCTGATGACGCTGATCATCCGCTCCGGCCTGCGCGTGCGCAGCGAGAAGCGGCCGACCGCGTTCTGGACGCCGCGGGGCAACCCGAAGGGCAAGATCAGCCTGACCCTGTGGTTCCACCAGGGGCTGGATCTGCTCTGGATCATCAACGGCGTGATCTTCGTGGTGCTGCTGTTCGTCACCGGCCAGTGGATGCGGATCGTGCCGACGAGCTGGGACGTGTTCCCGAACGCGCTCTCGGCGGCTCTGCAGTACGTCTCCTTCGACTGGCCGACCGAGAACGGCTGGGTGAACTACAACAGCCTGCAGCAACTCGCCTACTTCACGATCGTCTTCCTCGCCGCGCCCGTGGCCATCGCCACCGGGTTCCGGATGTCGGGGCTCTGGCCCAAGAAGGCGGCGGGCCTGTCGAAGGCCTATCCGATCGAGATCGCCCGCGCGCTGCACTTCCCGACGATGCTGTTCTTCACCGCGTTCATCGTGGTGCACGTGGCGCTCGTGCTGCTCACCGGCATGCTGCGCAACCTGAACCACATGTTCGCCGCGCAGGACGCCGTGACCTGGACCGGGTTCTGGGTGTTCGTGCTCTCCCTCGTCGTGATCGCCGCAGGATGGGCCGCCGCCCGGCCCCTCGTCCTCGCCCCCATCGCGAAGCTCTTCGGACAGGTATCCGGACGGTGACCACGGAGGAGCCGGCCAAGGGCGGCTTGGCGTCGGCGCCGACCGCGGCGCTGGAGACCGCGAGGCTGCGGTTGCGCGCCTACGCGCGCGCCGATGAGGAGGCGTTCGTCGCGCTCTTCCAGGACGCGGACGTCGCCCGCTACGTCGGCGACGGCCTGCAGGCCGAGCAGGAGGACCGCGCGCTGTTCGGGCGGATCTTCGAGACCGTGTATCCGGCCGAGCGCTTCGCCGTATGGGCGGTCGAGCGCGACGGGGCGGTCGTGGGGCACGCCGAGATCAAGCCCTCGCCGAGCGACGACGTGCCCGGCTGGGAGCTCGTCTACGTCCTCGCGCGGTCGCAGTGGGGGCAGGGGATCGGCACCGAGCTCGCCCGTGCCGTCACCGCCTACGGTTTCGGGCTCGGGCTGCCCGAGGTCTGGGCGACCGTCGATGCGGACAACGCCGGTTCGATCCGGATCCTGGACCGCCTCGGGTACACGCTGCGCGGCGAGCGCGACGAGGACACCGGAAAGGTGCTCATCTACGCCGCCGCGCGTTGAGCCCGCCCGGCCCGCGAGCGCTGCACGCGGGCGCCAGAGCGCCTGGCTTCCCGACGCCCCCTCGCAGCACCGAGGCCCCCTCCTGGCGCCGCACGCCCGAGGGGGCGCGGGTGCTCAGAGGGGGCCTCGACGGGGACTGGGCCGAAGCGCGCCGCACGGGCCGCACGGGCGCGCGCGGAGCGGTCAGCGTACGAAGCGGACTTCCTTGATGGTCTCGCCGAGGAAGGGCTCCTGCTGGCTGGCGCCGTCGAGCGCGAAGCCGTTGCGGACGTAGAAGCGGTGCGCGCGGGGGTTGTCCTCGGCGACCCAGAGGTAGCTCGACTCGCCCTTGTGGACGGCCGCGTCGAACAGCCGCTGTCCGATGCCGGTGCCGTGCCAGGCGTCCAGGAGGTAGATGAAGTAGAGCTCGCGCTCTGCCGGCGGGTTCTCGTCCCGGGCCGGGCCGGATCCGACGAAGCCCACGATCTCGCCGTCGACGAGCGCCGCGCTCATGCGGTACTCCTCGCCCTGCGAGGCCCAGTGCGTCCACAGCTCGGCGAGGCGCTTGGGCGACACGGCCTCGAGCGTCGCGGTGCTGATGAGGTGGTCGTAGGTCTCGTGCCAGCACTTCGCGTGCACACGGCCGAGCGCTTCGGCATCGACATCGCGAACAGGCCGGACGGTGACGGTGGGAAGGGCTTCGGCGCTCATGATCGTGACTCTACGCGCGCCGTGCGCCGACGCGAAATCGAGGGCCGAGGTCTGTTTCGACGCGGTTTCCGACTCCTGAGGGACTGTGAGGATCCGACAAACGATCACGGGGATCCGTGCCGGATTCACTACGCTCCTCGTGTGAACGTGATCTGGCGCACCCTGCTCGTCGTCCTCTCCGCTCGCCGGCGTGCCCGCCGGGGGCGGACCCTCGCGCCGACCGCCGTCGGGCGGATCCGCCTGACCACGCTGCCGACGGATCTCGACATCCTGCGGCACATGAACAACGGCCGGTATCTGTCCCTGTTCGACCTCGGACGGTGGGACCTCCTGATCCGCACCGGGCTGTTCGACGCGATGAAGGAGCGCGGCTGGTACGCCGTGGTCTCGAGCGAGACCGTCACGTTCCGCAAGTCCCTCGAGCTGTGGCAGCGCTTCGACATCGAGTCGCGCTTCATCGGGCACGACGACAAGGCGCTGTTCATGGAGCATCGCGCTGTCGTGGACGGCGAGGTGTACGCCCGGGTGATCGTGCGTGCGCGCATGCTGCGACGCACGGGAGGGACCGTCTCGCACGAGGAGTTCTTCGGGGCTCTCGGCCGCCCCGAGGACGTGCCGGGCG
Organism: Microbacterium sp. MMO-35; assembly: GCF_037147555.1. Lineage (NCBI taxonomy): Bacteria > Bacillati > Actinomycetota > Actinomycetes > Micrococcales > Microbacteriaceae > Microbacterium > Microbacterium sp. MMO-35. The sequence goes on along the minus strand of NZ_JBBCVH010000001.1, from coordinate 136,709 downwards.
TCGAGGACTGGATCCACGACTGGGCCGCCGCCTCGGCCCTGCCCCCGACCAAGGCACCTGCGCCGAGCGTCTGGGCGGACTGAGGGCTGCAGTCCCGAGGCGCGACGTCGCAGGGACCGCGAGGGCGGCGCGGCCGCACGCTACCCTGGGCGCGTGGGGGCGATTCTGACGACGACCGGCCGGGTGCTGCGGATGCACTGGCCGGCGCTTCTCGCATGGTTCCTCGCCGGCACGCTCGCGCACTACTGGGTGACGGTGCTCGCCGGGTTCGTGGGAGCCTACAGCTCCGTCGGCGGGCTGCTCATCCTCCCGCTCGCCGTGCTCGCGCGGCTGATCAGCCTGGTGGGCATGCTGCTGGTGCTGCGTGACGGCCTGCTCTCACTGCAGAGCGTTGCGCCGCTTCCGGAGTCGGCGGCCGAACGGCGCCGCAGCTTCCTGACCGCGCTGCTGGCCAGCATCCTGCCGTTCTTCGCGGTGTACGCCGCGCAGGGCCTGTTGCGCGACGACGTGCAGGGGTACACGCTGCGCGCTCTCGCCAAGGTCAAAGAGGAGCGCCTGTCCCGGGTGCTCACGAACACGGTCTTCGATCCGGGCGACAACGTCACGGAACTGTCGTTCAACGTCTGGACCGTGTTCATCATCGTCGCCGCCTTCGCCGCCCGGTGGGCGTGGGGGCGGTGGTCGGGCCGGATGCCGAAGCCGTTCGCGCTGCTGGCCGTGTATTGCGAAGTCGTGTGGGTGTTCTTCTCCCTGCTGCTGCTCAAGGACCTCACCGATGCGGCATCGGCGTGGGTCGACACCCGGGCGGTGATGGTGTGGCTCGGGGATCTGCGGACGACGCTCGCGGGCTGGTTCGCGCCGCTGGTGTGGATCGGGGACGGGATCGGCTGGATCCTCTCGCAGGCCGGACCGATCCTGCTCGCCCCGCTGTCCTGGCTCACGGTCGCCGGGGTCGTCTACGGGCAGGCGATCGTGGCAGAGAAGCTGCAGCTCCAGCACCGGCTGATCGCGCAGATGCGCGAACGCGCCGCACGGGTGCCGAACCCGGTGATGCGTCGGCTCCGCGACCTCGGCACCGAGCTCGGCTCGCGCTTCCTCCCGATCTGGCGCGCGATCCTGCTCATGTGGCGGGCGGGGCCCGTGATCATCGGAGCGTACGCGCTCCTGTACACGGTCGTGATCGTGGCGCAGTCGTGGTTGCGCTTCGGCGTCAGCCGCTGGATCGGCCCGCAGGACATCGACACGTTCTGGACCGTGTACTGGCCGGTGATCTTCCTGCTCCCGCCGCTCATCATCGAGCCGATCCGCTTCGCACTCATCGCGGGGGCCTACGACACCACGTTCGGCATGCTGCGCCGCGCGCAGAGCGCCAGGACCGATGCGGACGCGCCGACGACCGCGGAGGAGGCGGACGCCGCGACGATCACCGCCGCGGCGGGCGCGCTGCCGGGCGGGCCGTCGCAGCCATCGGCGCTCCTGCCTCCCGGTGCTCCTCCGCTGCCGGTCGGAGGACCGCCGGCCTGAGCAGGGCTGGGCTCCCCGCGCCCGGTTCCCCGCGCCCAGGGATCGCGTCGCCCCGGCTCAGGGGTCGATGCTGAACCGCACGAACTTCGACTGGGCCTGGCCGGGATCGATGTCGACCCAGAACGGCCCCTCCACATCGTCCGGCACGACGTACGGAAGGACCAGCTGGTAGGGCTCGGCCGTCTCGCCGTCCAGGGTGGGCACGCAGTCCTCGGGCTCGTCCGAGCTCCAGAGGAGGCCGAGCTCGCCGCGCACCGACTGCCAGATCCGCCCGGTGCTCTGCTGGACGAGTTCCGGAGCCATGCAGGTCGGCCCCTTCTCGCCGTGCGGCGTGACCTTCACGGTCACGCCGATGAGCGTGGCGTTCTCGGGCATGTCCAGGCCGGAGGTGTCGGTGATCACCGTGGCCTTGACCGGGCCCCAGGTCGCATTCTTGAGTTCCACCGTCCCCGAAGACCCCGGCTCGACCGCCCAGAGCGGCATGCCGGAATCGGGGTAGGCGTACTTCCACTCCCACCACGCCGTGCCCAGCACGGTCGCGGGCAGCAGCACGGCCACCGCGCCGAGCGCGAGGGCGTTGCGTCGCCACCAGCCCCGTCCGTCCGTCATCAGCGCGCCCATCCGATCGGATCCAGGACGACCTCGTTCTGCACGGCGACGTCGTCGAGATCGACGGTGATCTCGATCACACCGTCGGCCGAGGTCTCGTACTCGCTGGCGAAGACCAGGGTTGCTGGGCCCTTCAACGCGCCCTCGGGCAGCTCGAACGCGATGCTGCCGTGACGGGGGACGCCGGTGACCAGGGGCATGCCCTTCGCGGTCTCCCCGCGCTCCGTGGCGGAGTAGGTGCGCTCGCCGAGGCGCAGATTCGACGTGGCCAGCAGGGCCGCGAACTGATCCTGCACGGCGGCGGCGTCGAGGTCGACCACGAGCCAGGTCCCCTCGGCGTGCCAGCGGGCGCCGTCCGACACCGATCGCGCGGCACGCACCTCCGTCACCGTCACGGCGAGGTTGCGGGTCACCGCCTGCTCGCCGACCTTCGCCGTGGTGATGAAGCTGTCGTAGGGGGCGTCCTCGGGCTGCTGCACCTGGGTGAGCCCCCAGGCGGCGCCGACGAAGACGACCGCGAGAGCCCAGGGCAGCGCCGTGCGCAGGCGCCCTCGGCGCGGTGCCGAGGACGGGCCCGTTCCGTCGTGCGCCGGGGCGGGAGCGGACGGCGGCGCCGGGACCGGCGGAGGCGGGATGGTCATCAGGTGCCCTCCTCGTCGGCCGGCAGCTCGTCGGCGCGCACCGTCACGTAGGCGCCGGGGCGGATGTCCTCCCAGTACACGCCGCGCGTCACGAAGCTGCCCATGTACCGGGTGGAGGTCGGCAGCACGACGCGGACCTCGTCGCCGGGGGAGACCGCGTCCGCATCCACCGTCCAGGCGATGCGCACCCGGGTCGGTACGTCCGGCTGGAGGAAGGCGGCGCCCGTGCCGTCGCTCGTGCGGTTGACGTCGAAGCGGACGGTCTCGATGCCGTCGAGGCCGACTCCGCCGAGCGTGTCCTTCTCGCGGACGCCCCGGGGTGCGGTGTACACGTTCGTCACGTCGAGCACGGCGATGACCGTGATCTGCCCCTCCTCGGGTGTGACGCCGGCACCGCGCACCTCACCGTCCGCGACGCCGAGGCTGACGACGGACATGTCGAGATCGGATCCGATGAAGTGCTCGCCCGCCGTGAGCTCGGCGGGCGCGGGCTGCGGGGCCGTGGCGAGCCCGCCGAAGGCCGCCGTCGAGGCGAGCAGGACTGCTCCGGCGCCGCTGATGAGCCAGCCGGTCGGCAGGCGGTCTGCCATCCTGCGCGCCCAGGCCGTGGCGCGGGCCTCCGACGCCGCACGCGCCGCGGCATCCGCTTCGTCCTCTTCCCCCACGGGTACAGCATATTCAGGCGCCCCGGCGGGCGTGCCGCCTCTTCGCCCGGCCGGGGGAGCGCCATGCTGGGAGGAGCACGCGCGCGCCCACCCGAAGGGTGCGGGAAGGGAAGGACCACCGATGCCGCAGTGGCTGAACGCCTCGGAGACCGAGCGCGCACGCCGGGCCGTCGCCCTCGCTCAGCGCTGGATCGACGAGGCCGCCGCCTCCCATTCGGATCCCGCCGCCGAGCGGCTCGCCGGAGTGCTGCGGGATCCGAACGGGCTGCCGTTCACCCTCGGCTTCGTCGACGACGTGATGCGGCCGGAGAGCCTCGGCGCGGCCGCCTCGGGACTGCACCGTGTGGCCCCGCTCGTTCCCGGCTTCCTGCCCTGGTATCTGCGTGCCGCGGTGCGCGCCGGCGGTCTGGTGGCGCCGGGGCTTCCTGCGCCCACCGTGCCGATCGCCCGCACGGTGCTGCGCGAGATGGTCGGGCACCTCATCGTCGACGCCCGGCCCGCCCGGCTGGGCCCGGCGATCGCCAAGCTGCGCGCGACGGGCGCCCGGCTGAACCTCAACCTGCTCGGCGAGGCCGTGCTCGGCGAGGACGAGGCGCAGCGCCGCCTCGACGGGATCCACGAGCTGATCCGCCGCGACGACGTCGACTACGTCTCGGTCAAGGTGTCCGCCGTCATGAGCCGCATCTCGATGTGGGCCTTCGACGAGGTCGTCGAGCAGGTCGCCGAGCGGCTGCTGCCGCTGTATCTCACCGCCGCGGGCGTCGCGGCGGACTCGACGGCCGGGTCTCACCCGACCTTCATCAACCTCGACATGGAGGAGTACCGCGACCTCGACCTCACGATCGCGGTGTTCACGAGGATCATGGAGGATCCGCGTCTCGCCCGTCTCGAGGCGGGCATCGTGCTGCAGGCCTACCTGCCCGATGCGCTGCCGGCGCTGCGCGAGCTGACCGCCTGGGCGAAGGACCGGGTCGACCACGGCGGGGCGCCGATCAAGGTGCGGCTCGTGAAGGGCGCCAACCTCGCCATGGAGCGGGTGGAGGCCTCGCTGCACGGCTGGACCCCGGCCCCGTACGACACGAAGATCGACACCGACGCGAACTATCTGCGCTGCCTCGACGCGGCGCTCACCCCCGAGTCCGTGCGCGCCGTGCGCGTCGGCGTCGCCGGGCACAACCTCTTCGACATCGCCTACGCCTGGCTGCTCGCCGGCGACCGAGGGGTGCGCCCCGAAGCCGGGGAGGCGGCATCCGGATCCGCGCCCGTCGAGTTCGAGATGCTGCTCGGCATGGCGCAGGGCCAGGTCGAGGCCGTCGGCCGGGAGGTGGGGCACGTGCTGCTGTACGTGCCCGTGGTGCGACCGCGCGAGTTCGACGTCGCGATCAGCTACCTGGTGCGCCGGCTCGAGGAGAACGCGTCGAAGGACAACTTCCTGTCCGCCGCGTTCCGGCTGCAGGAGAACCCCGACCTGCTGGACCGCGAGATCAACCGGTTCGCGCTCTCCCTGGAGCGCTCCGCCGACCCCGGTCTGCCGTCCGGCCCCCGCCGCCGGCAGAATCGGCTCGCGCCCGTGCACGAGTCCGCCGCGCTCACCACCGACCCCGACACCGAGGCGGCCGCCCTCACCCAGGCCGTTCTGGGGATCGCCCAGGCGGTCGACCCCGGCGACACCTTCGTGGAGACCGCGGTCTTCGCCGCGCGCGAGGACGACACCGCCGTCGCCGCGGGCGCCCCCGGGTTCCGCAACACCCCCGACAGCGACCCGGCGCTGCCGGCGAACCGCGCGTGGGCGCGCGGCATCCTGGAGCGCATCCCGGAGAGCACCGCGGGCGAGGGGCTCGTCCGCAGCGCGCTCGTGACCGATCCCGCCGAGATCGAGCGCATCCTCGCCCGGGTGCGCGGCGCGGCCGCCGTCTGGGGCTCCCGCCCCGCCGCCGAACGCGGGGAGGTGCTGCTGCGCGTCGCGGCGGTGCTCGAGTCCCGTCGCGGGGAGCTCATCGAGGTGGCCGCCGCGGAGACCGGCAAGGTGCTCGCCGAGGGCGACGTCGAGGTGAGCGAGGCCGTCGACTTCGCGAAGTACTACGCGGCGCGGGCCAGGGAGCTCGACGCGGTGCAGGGGGCCGCGTTCGTGCCGTCGCGGCTCACGGTCGTCGCGCCGCCGTGGAACTTCCCGCTCTCGATCCCCGCCGGGGGAGTGCTCGCCGCGCTCGCCGCGGGATCCGGCGTGGTGTTCAAGCCGGCCCCGCAGGCGCGGCGCTCGGCGGCCGTGATCGCGGCCGCGCTCTGGGACGCGGGGATCCCGCGCGATCTGCTCGCGTTCGTCGACATCTCCGAGGGCGAGCTGGGCCGGGACCTCATCGCGCACCCCGACGTCGACCGGGTGATCCTCACCGGATCCTTCGAGACCGCGGCGCTGTTCCGCAGCTGGCGGCACGACCTGCCCCTGCTCGCCGAGACGAGCGGCAAGAACGCCCTCGTGATCGCCCCCTCCGCCGACCTCGACCTCGCCGTCGCGGATCTCGTGAAGAGCGCCTTCGCGCACGCGGGGCAGAAGTGCTCGGCCGCCTCGCTGGCGATCCTGGTCGGGCCCGTGGGGCGCTCGAAGCGGTTCGCCCGGCAGCTCGTCGACGCCACGCGCTCGCTGCGGGTGGCGTGGCCGGACGACCCGCGGGCCGAGGTCGGTCCCGTGATCGAGCGTCCGCAGGGCAAGCTGCAGTGGGCCCTCACCGAGCTCGGCCCCGACGAGAAGTGGCTGCTGAAGCCGCGCGAGATCCCCGGATCCGAAGGCCGGCTGTGGACCCCCGGCATCCGTCTCGGCGTGCAGCCGGGATCGCGCTTCCACCGCGAGGAGTTCTTCGGGCCGGTGCTCGGCATCATGCACGCCCCGACGCTCGCGCGGGCGGTCGAGCTGCAGAACGGCGTCGACTACGGCCTCACCGCGGGACTGCACACGCAGGATCCCGCGGATCTCGCGCTCTGGCTGGACCGCGTGCAGGCCGGGAACCTGTACGTGAACCGCGGCATCACGGGCGCCATCGTGCAGCGCCAGCCGTTCGGCGGCTGGAAGCGCTCCTCGGTCGGCGGTGGTACCAAGGCCGGCGGCCCGAACCACCTCATCGGCCTCGGCGCGTGGCGCGACACGGGCGGCAGCGGATCCACGACCCTGCACCTGCGCGGGCTGGACTCGCGCATCACCGCGCTCATCGAGGCGGCCCAACCGTCGCTGGACTACACCGCGTTCGAGTGGCTGCGCCGTGCGGCGCTGTCGGACGCCCTGGCGTGGGACCGCGAGTTCGGACGCGTGCGAGACGTCTCGCGTCTCGGCGTGGAGCGCAACCTGTTCCGGTATCGCGCCGTGCCGGTCGCGGTGCGGGCCACGGGGGAGGCGCCCCTGCGCGCGCTGCTGCGCGTCGCGATCGCCGCGATCCGCGGCGGCGGCGCCTTCACGCTCTCCTCGCCCATCGGCCTCCCCGCCGCGGTGCGCCGCGTGCTCGGCGAGGCCGGTGTCACGGTGTTCGTGGAGAGCGATGCGGAGTGGATCGAGCGGTTCACGGGTCCCGCCGGATCCGCGTCGAGCCCGTCGCCGGATCCGCTCCCGTCGCAGAAATCGTCGGAGAGCCGGGCGGAAAGCAGCAAGAATCGCGACGGGAACGGAGCCGGGCTCCTGGACGAGGCCCTGGCGCCGCTGCGGCCGAACCGCGTGCGGATCGTGGGCGAGGCCGACGACGTCGCCTCCCTGCACGCCGCGCTCGCCGAGGCCGTGCAGGGGGATCCGGATCTCGCGATCCTCGCCGGAGAGGTGACCACCGCGGGCCGCATCGAGCTCCTGCCCTTCCTGCACGAGCAGGCGATCGCGATCACCGCGCACCGCTACGGCAACCCGGACGATTGGAGCGCCGAGGTCATCTGACGCGGGGTCAGGCGGCTGCCGGTGCCGCGGAAGGCGCGGCTGCGGGAGCGGTGCGCCGCACGCCGCTCAGCGCGATCAGCACGAGGCCGGCGCCGGCCCAGATCGCGAGCGTCATCCACTGCGTGCCGGTGGGCGCGTCGGGGAAGTAGGAGAGCGAGCGGATCAGGGTGCCCGCGGCGCCCGGCGCGAGGGCCTGGCCGAACGATCCCCACGGGGTCGCCAGGAACTCCACCGGCATGGTCGCCGCCGACAGCGGGTTCGCGATCAGCAGCGTGAAGCCGGCGCCGAGCCCCAGTCCGGGGGCGCCGATCAGGCTGTACAGCCCGATGATGGGCGCCGAGACCGCGGCGATGGAAAGCGCGACGGCTGCGGCGTTCGTCAGGAAGTCGCCCTGCAGCGCGCCGAACCAGGTCTGCAGGATCGCGGTCAGCACCAGGCCCGCACCCACCGCGTAGACGGCGAGCCCGGCCAGTCGTCGCCAGCTGCCCTTGATCGCGAAGGAGACGACGATCGCACCCAGCATGCCGCCGAGCGTCAGCGGGAACATGGCGGCGGTGATGCCGGTGCCGCGCGGATCCGTGTCCGCGAGCGGCACGACGTCGGTCACGGTGACGGTCACGGTCGGGATCGTGAGCTTCTGCAGTGCGGCGGCGCCCGCGGGGCCTGCGGCGGCCGCCTGCTGCACGTTCTTCTCGACGGTGCTGCGGATCTGCGCGTCGATCTGGGCCTGGAGTCCCGTGGCGAGCCCCTGCAGCAGCTGCGCGGCCGCGGTGCTCGCGGCGGAGGAGATGAGGACCTCGGGCGCATCGGTCGCGGCGGATCCGAGCACGATCGCGCCATAGGCGTGGCGGCGCTCGATCGCGTCGACCGCGGCGGCGCGGTCGTCGTACTCGGTGAGCTTCACCGCACCGTCGGCCTTCTCGTCGATCGCCTTCTCGACCTGCGCCACCTGGGCGTCGGAGCCGACGATGCCGACCGGGAGGTTCTTCGGTGCCGCGGTGACCGAGGGCCAGGCGAACCCGAGCAGCACGGCGCCGACGATCAGGCAGGCGCCGAGGGCGGTGAGGACGGCGCGGGGCCAGGGCGTGTGCAGAACGTTGCGTGGGGCGGTGTTCACGAGGACTCCAAACAGAATGAATGTTCGTTTTGTATAATTCACCTGAGAGAGTGAGAAGTCAAGCCGGGAGGTCCGATGCCGAAGATCAGTGCAGAGCGCAAGCAGGAGCGGCGCGCGGAGATCATCGCCGCGGCCATGCGCTGCTTCGGGCGGACCGGGTACCAGCGCACGTCGATGGCGGACATCATCGCGGAGTCGGGGCTGTCCGCCGGCGCGATCTACGGGTACTTCGCCGGCAAGCAGGAGTTGCTCGAGGCCGTCGCCGGGACCGTGCTCGGCGAGCGGATCGCGGAGATCGGCGTCGAGTCCGACGGGGGGATCGCGCCACGGTCGCCCCGCGAGCTTGCGCTGATGACGATCCGCGGACTGCGCCAGATCCCGACCCTGCCGCTCCTCGTGCAGACCTGGGGCGAGGCGGTGACGGATCCGGAGCTGCGCATCCTCGTGGGGCGGCTGTTCCCCGAGGTGCGCCAGGTCTTCGTGCGGTCGATGACGCGCTGGCGGCGCGCGCAGCCGGATCCCGCTCCGGCCGATCCGGAGGAATGGGCAGAGGGGATGGCGCTGCTGATCGTCGGCCTGGTGCAGGGCGCGGCGGTGCAGAGCGCGCTCCTGGAGGACTTCGACGCGGAGCGCTATCTGCGCGCGATCGGCGACACCCTGCCGGGATGATTCCCGTGCCCGGGACCGCCACGGCCGGAAGGGGCCGTGGGGCCTCCGCGGGCCCGGTGATCTGGCCACGTTCAGGGTCGGGTGCGAGAATAGACGGCGGCGTGCCCGTGTCGCATCTTCTCCGCACAACGGATCGAAGGACCGCCGGGCCTCAGGACAGCGTCCGCCACCGGAGATTCTGAGGAGCCTCATGTCGACGCCCGAGACCGCCACGGCCGCCACGCCTGCCCGCACCGCGCACCACCGCCGGTACCTGATGTGCAAGCCGGAGCACTTCACGGTGAACTACAGCATCAACCCGTGGATGGAGCCGGCGAACCCGACCGACACCGCGAAGGCCGTCGCGCAGTGGCAGAAGCTGTACGACCTCTATCTCGAGCTGGGTCACGAGGTCGAGCTCATCGAGCCGCTCGCCGGCTACCCCGACATGGTCTACACGGCCAACGGCGGTTTCGTGATCGGCGGCCGCGCCTACGTCCCCTCGTTCTACTACGAGCAGCGCCAGGGCGAGTCCCCCGCGTTCGCCGACTGGTTCCGGGCGAACGGCTTCGACACCGTGATGCCGGAGGAGATCAACGAGGGCGAGGGCGACTTCCTGCTCGCGGGCGACGTGATCCTCGCCGGCACCGGCTTCCGCTCCGCGGGGGACAGCCACCGCGAGGTCAGCGAGGTGTTCGGCCGCGAGGTCGTCACGCTGACGCTCATCGACCCGCGCTTCTACCACCTCGACACCGCCCTGACCGTGCTCGACCCCGTCATCGGCGAGGAGAACGGCGGACCGGCCGCGGCGAACATCGCCTACCTTCCGCACGCCTTCGACGACGCGAGCCGCGCGATCCTCGAGGAGCGCTTCCCCGACGCGATCCTCGTCTCGGACGAGGACGGCGCCGTGTTCGGCCTCAACTCGGCGAGCGACGGCTACAACGTCATCATCTCGCCGCGCGCGACCGGCTTCGAGAAGCAGCTGCGCGAGCGCGGCTACAACCCGCTCACCGTCGACCTCAGCGAACTGCTGCTCGGCGGCGGCGGCATCAAGTGCTGCACCCTCGAACTGCGCGGTGCGAAGTGACAGCCGCCGCCGTCCGAGAGGCCTCGGCCGCCGAGGCTCAGGCACCGGGAGCACCCGAGCCGCACGTCGCCCGCAACTACGCGCCGCTCGAGGTGACGATCGCCCGCGCCGAAGGCGCCTGGGTGACCGATGTCGAGGGCAAGCGCTACCTCGATCTGCTCGCCGCGTACTCGGCTGTGAACTTCGGGCACCGCCACCCCGCCCTCGTCGCCGCGCTCGAGGAGCAGCTGGGCCGGGTCGCGCTCACCAGCCGCGCCTTCCGCAACGACCGCCTGGAGCCGTTCGCCGAGGCGCTCGCCCGGCTGTGCGGCAAGGATCTGGTGCTGCCGATGAACACCGGCGCCGAGGCCGTGGAGACCGGCATCAAGGTCGCCCGCGCCTGGGGGTACCGGGTCAAGGGCGTGCGCCAGGGAGCGGCGCGCATCGTCGTCGCGAACGGCAACTTCCACGGCCGCACCACGACGATCGTCGGCTTCAGCGACGACGACTCGGCGCGCGACGGGTTCGGTCCGTTCACGCCCGGCTTCGACGCCGTGCCCTACGGCGACGCCGAGGCGATCGCTGCCGCGATCACCGAGGACACGGTCGCGGTGCTCATCGAGCCCATCCAGGGCGAGGGCGGCGTCATCATCCCGCCGGACGGGTACCTGCGCCGGATCCGCGAGATCTGCGACGAGCGCGACGTGCTGTTCATCGCCGACGAGATCCAGTCCGGGCTCGGACGGGTCGGGGAGACCTTCGCGTGCGATCGTGAGGGCGTGGTTCCCGACCTCTATCTGCTCGGCAAGGCGCTCGGCGGCGGGATCCTGCCCGTCTCGGCGGTCGTCGGGAACGAGGACGTCCTGGGCGTGATCCGTCCGGGCGAGCACGGATCCACCTTCGGCGGGAACCCGCTGGCGGCGGCCGTCGGGCTGCGCGCCGTCGAGATGCTCGAGTCGGGCGAGTTCCAGGAGCGCGCGAAGGCGCTCGGGGTGCACCTGCGCGAGGGGCTTGAAGCGCTCATCGGCCACGGTGTCACCGCGGTGCGCGTCGCGGGGCTGTGGGCCGGCGTCGACATCGATCCGTCCCGCGGCACCGGCCGCGAGATCGCGGAGAAGCTCCTCGACCGCGGCGTGCTGGTGAAGGACACGCACGGCCAGACGATCCGGATCGCGCCGCCGATCGTGGTGCGCGCGACCGAGCTGGACTGGGCGCTCGAGCAGCTGAGGTTCGTGCTGGAGCACTGACGCCGCAGCGCCCCGGTGGCGCACGCCCGAGTGGCGCATCCCCGGTGGCGCGCGCCCGAGTGGCGCCTGGCCGGTCTCGCCGAGGCCCCCACGGTGCGTCGAGACCCCCACACGCAGTCGCTGCGGCGTGGGGGTTTCGACGCCACGTGGGGGTCTCGGTGTAGGAGGCGGTGCGCCCTGCAGGCCGCACCCGGTTCCGACACCACACGGCGGGGGCGGCTCGCATCCGGTCTGGTGTCGACCCAGCACGCCGGGATCCGGGACACAACGCAGGAGAACCGCCGGCGCGGGAGAGGGTCCGGTGGCAATCCACGGGATTCTCCTGCGTTGTGTCCCGGACGGCGGGGGAACCCGCGGACCCGCGGATGGCGGGGGAACCCGCGGGCGGCACCTCTTGGGTAAGGGGAACCACGGGTGAGGGAACCACGGGTAGGGGAGGTCGCCGGGTCAGTCCGGCGCGCGCCGCGCCGCGCGCAGGGCTTCCCACTCGTCGATCAGCTGGGGCATGCGTCCCGCCATGAAACGGAAGAACTCGGCCATCTCCGCCGCCCGGTCCCGGGCGGCGTGGTCCTCGTCGTGCTCCGCGCCGATCGCCTCGATGTGCGCGGCGAGGCGTTCGTAGATGGGGCCGTTGTTCGTCATCAGCCCGTACCAGGTGTCCGGGATGATGACGTAGTGGTCGCGCCGGCGATCGGGACGGGAGACGCGGCGGATCACCTGGATCGTCTGCAGATAGCGCACCGCTCCCGACACCGCGGCCGCGCTGACGCCCAGCCGATCGGCCAGCTCCGCCGCCGTGTACCCGTCCGCGGGTGCGGCGATGAGCGCCATCATCACGCGCCCGGGCATGCGCGGGAAGCCGACGGCGGCGATCATCGCCGCCGCGGCCTCCGCGGCATCGACGCCGTGGTGCACGGCGGGTGCCGGATCCTTCGCCTTCATGACCCCATCATCCCGCGGTCTGGAGTTCGCGACGGCGCATCAGGGCGAGCGACGCGGCCGCGCCCGCGACCACGACGAGCACGAGCCACCACGTCCCGCGGAGGTCGGTCCCGCTGCCGTCGACGATCGGGGTGACCGCGAACGGCGAGAACCGCGTGGTCCACTCCGGCAGCCCGAACAGCGGACCGAAGAGGCCGAACACGGTGGCGAGCAGCACGAGAGCCCAGGCGATGCCGATCGTGCCGCGCGGGAGCAGCACGAACACCAGGGCCGTGAGCACGGTGAACACGCAGGCGGCGAGGCCCTGCCCGAGTCCGACCACCGTGACGACCCGGACGAGCGACCCCGCGTCCTTGTTGCCCGCGAGACCCGCGTAGGCCGCAAGCATCGCCGCCACGACGATGATCGCGATCGCGGACGTCGCGACGAGCAGATAGTCCAGGAGCCACCGGACGCGACCGACAGGCAGCGCCAGCACGGCCTCCGCTGTGCCGTGCGCCTCCTCCTGCCGTGCCCGCGCGACGATCTGCACCGCGGCGCAGGCAGCCAGGATCCCCATCATCGTGAAGAACACCGAGACCACGGTCTCCTCGAGGTTGCCCGCCTTGCCGATCTTGTCGAGGATCTGCTGCACCGCCGGGTTCTGCCCGGAGATCTGCCCGGCGAGCCCGGACAGCGTGGTCGCGAGCACCCCGGTGAGCGCGCCGCCGATCGCCCAGCCGATGATCGCGCCGTTGGTGAGCCGCCACACGAGCGCATGCGGCGTGGACAGTGCCGGTCGGGCGTGCACCCGACCCGGGCGGGCCGGGACGAAGCCCTCGCCGATGTCGCGCATCGACTGCAGGGCGACCGCGACCCCGGCGAGGACGAGCCCGACGACCAGTCCGAGCACGGCGGGCCAGGCGTTGTCCGCGTCATAGGGGCGGGCCTGCTCGGCCCACCCGAACGGCGAGGCCCAGACGAGGCCGGAGCTGGTGATGCGGGTGAGGTCGTCGCTCGGGGTCCCCGCGACGTTGCCGATGCCGTTGATCAGGAACGTGCCGACGAGGATCCAGACCGTCAGGGCGTTGGCGCCGCGCGAGGTGCGCATGAGCTGGGCGGCGATGAGGCCGATGCCGAGGAAGGCGATGCCGGTCGTCGCCGAGGTGGCGCCCATGAGCCGGGATCCGGCGGGGTCGAGCCCGGATCCGATCAGCGCCAGCGCGACCAGCACGCCGAGGACGACGTTCGCGGCGACACCGTGGACGATCGTCGCGACCGTGGGCAGCGCGCGTCCGACCGGCGTGGCGGCGACGAGCTCGGTGCGACCCGCCTCCTCGTCGCCCCGCGTGTGGCGGACGGCGAGGAACGTGCTCATGAGGGCCGCGAGCATCGTCAGCCACGGCAGGATCTCGAAGGAGAGGAACTGCCCCTCGGAGGCGCCGGAGGGGAGGCCGCGGAACATCATGATGACCGGATTCGCCATCACGGCGGAGAGCACCTCGACGCGATCCTTGAGCGTCCCGTAAGACTGGGTGACGCCCGCGAAACCCGCGTACGCCATGAGCACCGTGGCCAGGATCCACAGCAGCACCTGCAGCCAGTCGCGACGCAGGCGCTGGCGGAGGAGGGCGGACATCAGGACCCCTTCACGGCGGCCCGGCGCGAGGCACGGGTGCCGGAATGCGGCGAGGAGTCCTCCTCGGCGGCGCGGAGGGCGGCGAGGTCGTCGCCGTAGTGCCGCAGGAAGAGCTCCTCCAGCGAGGGCGGCTCGATGCGCAGGCCGGTGACGGCGCGCTGGGCGAGCACGGGGAGCACGGCCGGGACCGCATCGCTGTCGACGGTGAACCGAGCCCGGCCGTCGTCGATCGTGCCGTCGTGCGCTCCGGGGATCCCGGCGAGCGCGGACTCGTCCGCGGCCTCGAAGGACACCTCGGTGCGGGTGAGGTGGCGGAGCTCGGCGAGCGTGCCGGACTCGACGATCCTCCCGGCGCGGATGATGCTGACCCGGTCGCAGAGCAGCTCGACCTCGGAGAGGATGTGGCTGGACAGCAGCACGGTCGCCCCGCCCCGCCGGAGCCGCTGCACCTCGTCGCGGAAGACGACCTCCATGAGCGGATCCAGCCCGCTCGTCGGCTCGTCGAGGATGTACAGCTCGGCCGGCACGGCGAAGGCGGCGATGAGCGCGACCTTCTGCCGGTTGCCCTTCGAATAGGCGCGGCCCTTCTTGCGGGGGTCGAACTGGAACGCCGTCATCAGGCGCTCGCGTTCGGCGCGGTACCCGGGGTCCTTCGTCGAGGCGCCGCGGAGGCGCGCGAGGAAGTCGATCGCCTCCCCGCCGGAGAGGTTCGGCCAGACGCTGACGTCGCCGGGGACGTATGCGACGCGCCGGTGGATCCCGACGGATGCGGTCCAGGGATCCTCGCCGAAGACCGTCGCGGTGCCGCCCGTCTTGCGGGCCAGGCCCAGCAGGATCCTGATCGTGGTGGACTTCCCGGCTCCGTTCGGTCCGAGGAAGCCGTGCACCTGGCCCTCGTCGACGCCGAGGTCCAGCCCGTCGAGCGCATGCACGCGGCCGTAGTGCTTGGTGAGGCCGTCGGTGCGGATGATCGTGTTCATGGCGGCGATGCTACGCCGATTTCACAAATTCGTGAAGGAAGTGAAGCGCATGGATTCCGTGAGGATCTCAGGCGTTCACCGAGACGTCGATCGTGTGCCAGCCGGTCGCGCCGTCGGGAGCCGGGGGAGCGACATCCGCGGTCTGCACCGTGCCGTCCGCACCCGTCGCCCGGCAGCGGAGGGTGTGCTGTCCTGCGGTCGCGGCCCACGGGAGGCGCCACTGCACCCAGGTGTCGGCCGAGATGGCGGGCGCGAGCTCGGCGCGCTGCCACGGACCGTCGTCGATCTGCACCTCGACGGCGGAGACGCCGGCGTGCGGCTGCCAGGCGACGCCGGCGATCACGGTGTCCCCGGCCCGGAGCGCGCGGCCGGACTTCGGCACGTCGATGCGCGATTCGAGCTTGACGGGGCCGCGCGCCGACCAGCCGCGAGCGGTCCAGTACGCCGTGGCGCGGTCGAATCGGGTGACCTCGAGATCGGTGACCCACTTCGTCGCCGAGACGTAGCCGTACAGCCCGGGCACCACCATGCGCACCGGGAACCCGTGCTCGATCGGCAGCGGCCGGCCGTTCATGCCGATGGCGAGCAGCGCGTTCCGGTCGTCGGTCAGGGCCTCGATCGGGGTGCCCGCCGTGAAGCCGTCGACCGAGGTGGACAGCACCATGTCGGCGTCGGCGGCGGGCTGCGCCTTCGCGAGCAGCTCGCGGATCGGGTAGCCGAGCCACACGGCGTTGCCGATGAGGTCGCCGCCGACGTCGTTCGACACGCACGACAGGGTCGCCGCCGCTTCGACGAGCGGCAGCGCGAGCAGCTCGTCCCAGGTGAGCGTGACCTCGTGCGCGACGAGGCCGTGGATGCGCAGCCGCCACTGCGCCGGATCCACCTGCGGCACGACGAGGGCGGTGTCGATGCGGTAGAAGTCGGCGTTCGGCGTGATCAGCGGGCTGATCCCGTCGACCTTCAGGGCGGCGCCGGCGGGGATCGGCGCGGCGGCCACGGCCGGCGTCGGCAGGCGGAGCGCCGTGCGCACGGCGGTCACGGCGACGGATCCGGCCCGGCCCGCCGTCGCCGCGACCGTCGCGAGGACCCCGACCGCGGCGGCCCCGGCGGTCCAGGCGAGGAAGCGCCGGCGGGTGGGACCGTCCGCTGCCGGGGCGGTGGGCCGCGGGGCGGTGGGCGGCGGGGCTGCTGACGGCGGGGCGGAGGACCGCGGGGCTGCTGACGGCGGGGCGGTGGACCGCGAGACCGAACCTGCGTCCCGAGACAGCGGTTCTGTCGCGCGGTCTCGGGACGCGGTCTCGGTCTCGCGGTCGGGGAGCCGTCGCACGAGGGCGCGCACGACGAGTGCGGCGACGATGCCGGCCACCAGTGCGGGCAGCCAGGACAGCGGGGCGGCGTCGGCGCGCAGCGGGGCGAGCACCGCGACGGCGGCACCCAGCACCAGGAATCCGGCGACCCCGACCCCGCGGAAGCGTCGCTGCAGGAGCCCGAGGGCGCCGGCGGCGGCGAGCAGCACGAGGGCGATCCCGGTGAGCAGAGCCGCCTTGTCCCCGGTGCCGAACCACGCGATCGCCGTGTCCTTCGCCCACGCGGGCGCGCCGTCGATGAGGAACCCGCCGACGACGGCGAACGGACTCGACGACGGCGCGAGCAGCGTCGCGGCGAGCTCGCCGGCGCCGATGCCGAGCAGAGCCGCCGCGACGCCGGCCGCGGCAGCCGGCAGTCTGTCGCGCGACGCGGATCCGGTCATGTCCTCAGCGTAGGAACCCTCGCGGCGCACGGCTCGGGAAGATCACGGATTCGTAAGAAGTTCGCGGCATCAGCTTCGCGCACGCGTGATGCGTCCGGTCGCGGCGAGCAGCACGAGCGCGGACGCGAAAGCGATCAGCATCGTCGCGCCCATGAGCGCGGCCGACACCCCGGTCCCTGACAGCAGCGGCGGCAGGAGCGCACCCAGCAGGGCGGCGAGCGTGCCGAGCACGGCCGAGGCGGATCCGGCTCCGCGCGTGATGCGGGACAGGGCGAGCGCGGTCAGCGTGGGGTTGTTCACGCCGTGCAGGCCGACGAGCACGAAGAGCGGCGCGAGCAGCCAGGGCAGCGGGCTGTGCAGCAGGGCGCTCAGCAGGACGGCCGCGGCCGCCGTGGTGCCGATCGAGAGCGAGGTCAGCACGATGCGGCGGCCGTCGATGCGGTGCTCGCCGGCGGTCCCCGCGGCTGCGCCCCCGAGGGTGCGCGCGGGGCGCGGAGGGCGACGCGCGAGGCGGCGGCTGATCCACGCGCCGAGCACGATGCCCGCGGAGTTCATCGCGAAGATGAGCGCGAAGCCCTGCGCGTCGACGCCGTACTGGTTCTGCAGGACGAACGAGGACATCTGCAGATAGGCGAAGAATCCGGCCGAGGCCAGGCCCAGGGTGAGAGCGAACACCAGGAACGGCCCGTTGCCGAGGGCCGCGCCGATCCCGCGCAGATCGTTGCCGAGCCCGCCCGTGGTCCGCTCGGCGAGCGGGTGCGTCTCGGGCACGTACAGCGCCGCGGTGAGCAGCAGCAGGGCGCCGATCACGCCCAGGGCGACGAAGAGGCCGCGCCAGTCGGTGAACGTCAGCAGCGCGCCGCCGAGCAGCGGCGCGAGCACCGGCGCCGCCCCAGAGATCGCCGTGAGCGTGGCGAACCCGGCCGTCGCCGCGGGGCCCTTGAACACGTCGTGCACGACCGCGCGGGCGATCGCCATCCCGGCGGCGCCGCAGAGCCCCTGCAGCAGGCGGACCAGGATGAGCAGCTCGATCGACGGCGAGAACGCGCACGCGATCGAGGCGACCGCGAACCCGCCGACGGCCCAGAGCAGCGGCAGGCGGCGTCCGTAGCGGTCGCTGATCGGGCCCCACAGCAGCTGGCCGAGGGCGAGCCCGATCAGGCAGGCGCTCATCGTCACCTGCGCGAGCGCCTCGGTCGTGTGCAGGTCGCGGCCGAGCTGGGGGAGCGCCGGGATGTACAGGTCCATCGAGAGCGGCCCGAACGCCGAGAGCGCGCCGAGCGCGGGCAGCAGCGAACGGCGGGCGCGGGCCTCCTCGGCGGCGCCGCTCACGCGCCGTCGCCCGATCCGGTGCGCGGCGGCTCGGGCGCGCGGTCGGACCGCGGGTCTTCGGCGAGTGGCGCTTCGGCGCGCGGGGCTTCTGCGCGCGTGGGCTCGGTGCGCGGCGCTTCGGCCCGCGGCGCTTCGGTGCGCGGCGGCTCGGTCGCGCGGTTGAAGCGCGGGTCTTCGGCGCGCGGCGCTTCGGCCCGCGCGGACTCGGCCCGCGGGGCTTCTGCGCGCGCGGGCTCAGTGCGCGGGTTCTCCGCATACGGGGGCTCCGCACGCGGGGGCTCCGTGAGTGGGGCTTCGGTGCGCGGCGCCTCCGGCTCCGTGCGGATGGGCGTGCTCGCGCTGGTGATCGGCGGGGTCACCGCGCGCTGCATGGCCTCGACGACCCGCACGGGACGGGTCTCGTCCAGCGACAGCAGGAACCGCGCGTCCTCCCGGCGGTGCAGCCGGCCCGAATGCATCATCCACCCCGCGCCGATCGCGAAGGCCGCGAGGCCGGCGGCGCCGCCCACGGAGATCGCCGCGCGCGGTCCGAACGCGTCGGCGACCCAGCCGGCGATGGGGGCGCCGATCGGGGTCGCGCCCATCACGACCGCCATGTAGAGCGCGAGCACCCGGCCGCGCAGGGCGGGATCCGTGGTGGTCTGCACGTACCCGTTCGCGGTGGTGAGCATGGTGACCGTGGAGAAGCCGACGAAGACGAGGGTGATCGCGTAGGAGACGTACGTCGGCATCTGCGCCGACACGAGCGACGCGACGCCGAAACCGCCGGCCGCGAGCATGAGCACCCGCACCCTCGCCCGGTCGCGGCGCGCAGCCAGCAGCGCGCCGGTGAGGGATCCGATCGCGAGCACCGAACTCAGCACGCCGTAGCCGTCAGCCTGCTTGTGGAACTCCAGCGCCATGGTCGACGCGAAGATCGGGAAGTTCATGCCGAAGGCGCCGATGAGGAACACCATCACGAACACGACCATGAGATCCGGCCTGCTGCGCACATAGCGCAGGCCCACCATGAGCCCTCCGGCACGGGGGTTCTTCGGGCGGGGCATCAGCTCGCGGGTGCGGATGAGCATCAGGGCGACGATCATCGCCAGGAACGTCGCCGCGTTCGCGACGAACACCCAGCCGGATCCGAGGGCGACGATCGCGAGTCCGCCGACGGCCGGACCGATCAGCCGGGCCATGTTGAAGGATGCGGAGTTCAGCGCCACGGCGTTCGAGGCGTTCTCCATCGAGACCATGTCGGAGACGAAGGCCTGCCGAGCGGGGGCGTCGAACGCGTTCGCGACGCCGAAGCACGCCGCGAAGACGAGCATGAGCGGCAGCGTCATCACGTGCGTGAGCAGCAGGCCCGCCACGCACAGCGCGAGCACCATGAGCGTCGTCTGCGTGACGAGCAGGATGCGCCGCCGGTCGAAGCGGTCGGCCACGCGGCCGGTGAGGCCGACGAGCACGAGGGGTGGCCCGAACTGCAGGGCCATCGTGGCGCCCATGGCCGTGGCGTCGTTGTGCGTGAGCTCGGTCAGCACCACCCAGTCCTGGGCGGTGGACTGCATCCACCCGCCGATGTTGGAGACGATCGCCCCGAAGAACCAGATCCGGTAGTTGAACGCCCCGAACGAGCGGAACATCTGGCTCACAGCTCGGCCAGCTTCCGCATCAGGATGCTGGCTTCGTGCAGCACGCCCAGCTCGTCCTCGGTGAGATCGAGCTCCGTGATCTCGGCCATGATCAGCTGCGTGCGCCGCTCGAAGGTCTCGGCCACGACGCTCTCGCCTGCGGGAGTGATCTCGACGTGCACGCGCCGGCGATCCTGGTCGTCGGGGATCCGCACCGCGTACCCGTGTTCCTCGAGGCCGGTGACGAGCGCGCTCATGGTCGGCGCCGTGACGCGCTCGCGGTCGGCGAGGGCGGTCAGGGAGTGCCTGCCGTGGGCGCGGAGTGCGGCGAGCACGGCGAGCTGGGCGTCACTCATCGCGGCGTTGCGGCTGTCCACGGCGCGCACGGAGCGCAGGCGGCGGGCGAGCCGGAACGTGGCGAGACGCAGTTCGGTCGCGGTCTCGTGAAGTCTCTCGGCATCCATTGCTTAGATAGCCTAACTAAGTATTCCCCCTCGTGGGCTCGGACCGGGGGAGCGCTCGCCGGATCCGGGTCGAATGCGGGGATCCGATGTTCCGAAAGATGCCGAACAAATCGCGGCGCGTCCGTTCCGCTCGTGCGGTCCGCCCGTGACAATGGACGAATGCCCCTCGCGCTCGAAGTCGCCGTCCAGGATGCCGCCGGAGTGCGCGTCGCCCGCGAGATCGGCGCTCGCCGCGTCGAGCTGACGCAGGGGCTCGCACTCGGCGGTCTGACGCCCTCGCCGGCGACGCTCGAGCTCGCGGTCGAGGAGGCGGCGCACGGCGGTCCCGAGGTGCACGTGCTCGTGCGTCCGAGAGCCGGCGGGTTCCACTACGACGCGGACGAGATCGCGACCGCCGTGCGCGACGTGCGGTGGATGCTCGCCCACGGCGCGACCGGCGTCGTGATCGGCGCGCAGGCGGCCGATGGGGAGCTCGACGTCGACGCCCTGGCGCGGCTGCGGGATGCGGCCCGCGACGTGCGCGCCGAGGCGGCGGTCACCCTGCATCGGGCCATCGACGTGACCCCGGATCCGCTGGCGGGCCTCCGGCACGCGGTCTCCCTGGGCCTCAACCGGGTGCTGACCTCGGGCGGCGCCTCGGCCGCGCAGGATGGAGCGGACCTGCTGCGCGCCCTGGTCGCGACCGCCGGCGGCCGCATCGAGGTGATGGCCGGCAGCGGCATCACCGCGGCGAACGCGGCGGAGATCGCGGCGACCGGCGTCGATGCGCTGCACTTCTCCGCCAAGCGCACGGTCGCGGCCTCGGGATCCGTGCGGATGGGATCCGCGGCCGACGACGGAGGCGGCCACGAGGTGACCGACCTCGAGGAGGCCCGCGCCGTCTGCGCCGCGCTCGGCCTCGGAGCGCCTCAGCGGCTCTGACCGCGGGGCTCGGGCCGCGTCATCTGCGGACCCGATGCGGCGTGCGGCAGCCGGATCCGTAGACTCGGGGCATGGCTGAGTCCCGCACCGCCGAGTTCATCGACGCACACGGCATCGCGATCGTCTACGACGTCCACCCCGCCGCCTCCGGCGTCACCCCACGGGGAGTCGTGCAGCTGCTGCACGGCGTCGGCGAGCACGCGGGCCGCTACGGGGCGGTGATCGCCGAGCTCACGGCGGCCGGCTTCACGGTCTATGCCGATGACCATCGCGGCCATGGGCGCACGGGCATGAAGCAGCACGGCGACGCGGCGAAGCTGGGGCGGCTCGGCCCCGGCGGCATGCGCGCGGTCGTGGCCGACGAATGGCAGCTGACCGAGCTCATCCGTGCGGAGAACCCCGGGCTGCCGCTCGTGCTGCTCGGTCACTCCTGGGGATCCTTCCTCGCCCAGATGGTGCTCAACGCGCATCCCGACGCCTACGACGCGGTGATCCTCACCGGATCCGCCCACCGCACCCCGACCGACCTCAACTCGATGCCGCTGAACGCGCGGTGGAAGGGGCCGGACGCCCACGGGCTCGAGTGGCTCACGCGCGACCCGGCGGTGTGGGAGGCGTTCCGCGCCGATCCGCTGACGACCGAGGTGCCGCTGCTGAAGCTGTTCGGGCCGATCGAGGCCGCGCGGCTGTACGGACGGCCCGGCAAGGACTTCCCGAAAGACGTGCCCGTGCTGCTCATGGTCGGCCGCGACGACCCGGTCGGCGGGCCGCGCAGCGTGCACCGTCTCGCCGACGACTACCGCAACCGGTCGGGGCTCACCGATGTGACGACGCTCGTCTACCCCGATGCGCGCCACGAGATCTTCAACGAGCTGCAGCAGGCCGAGGTGCGCGCCGACCTGCTCGCCTGGCTCGACAAGCACGTGCCGCCGCGCGACTGAGGCAGATCCCCACCCGGGCTCTTCTGCAGGGACCTTCGGCGTTCTGCAGGGGCGTCGCCCGGAAATCCTCGCCGTTCCGTGGGTCGAGACTCGGTCTCGGCCGTCCGGCCCTGCACAACGCCTCGGCCTCCCTGCAGAACGGCCGGAGCTCCGGCACGCCGCCGCTCGCCGTGCCGCCGCGTAGGCTGGACCGGTGCACGGTGAGTACAAGGTTCCTGGCGGCAAGCTCGTCGTCGTCGACTTCGAGGTGACGGACGGCGCGATCGCCGGCTTCCGGCTGGCGGGCGACTTCTTCCTCGAGCCGGACGACGCGCTCGACGACATCAACGCCGCCGTCACCGGCCTGCCCGTGGAGACCGACGCCTCGGCCATCGCCGCCGCGGTGCGTGCGGCGCTCCCCGAGGGGGCGCAGCTGCTGGGCCTCACGCCCGAGGCCGTGGGCACCGCCGTCCGCCGCGCCCTGGTGACCGCGCCCGGCTGGCGCGACTTCGACTGGGAGATCCTGCACGAGAAGGCGGTCTCCCCGCGCATGAACCTCGCGCTCGACGAGGTGCTCACCACCCGCGTCGGCGAAGGCCGGCGCCGTCCGACACTGCGGATCTGGGAGTGGGACGAGTCCGCGGTCGTGATCGGATCCTTCCAGTCCTACCGCAACGAGGTGGATCCGGAAGGGGCTGCGAAGCACGGCTTCGACGTCGTGCGCCGGATCTCCGGCGGCGGCGCGATGATGATGGCCGCCGGCCAGATCATCACCTACTCGCTCTACGTGCCCGCGTCGCTCGTGCAGGGGATGACCTTCGCCGACTCCTACGCGTTCCTCGACGACTGGGTGCTGCAGGCCCTGCGCTCGCTCGGCATCGACGCCGTCTACCAGCCGCTCAACGACATCGCCGGCCCCAGCGGCAAGATCGGCGGCGCCGCGCAGAAGCGGCTGGCCAACGGCGGAGTGCTGCACCACGCCACGCTCTCGTACGACATCGACGGCCAGATGATGACCGAGGTGCTGCGCATCGGACGCGAGAAGCTCAGCGACAAGGGCACGGCGTCGGCGGCCAAGCGGGTTGATCCGCTGCGCAGTCAGACCGGTCTCAGTCGCGCCGAGATCATCGAGCGCTTCAAGGGCACGTTCCGTTCGCTCACGGGCGCCGAGGACGGCACGATCTCCGCCGACGAGTACGCGGCCGCGGAGGAGCTCGTGCGCACGAAGTTCGCCACCGAGGCGTGGCTGCACCGGGTCCCGTGAGCCCGGCCGCCGAGGGGGGTTCCCCGGGCCGGAAGACGAGGTCGGATCCGGTCGAGGCGGTCGAGGCGCCCGAGGCTGACGAGGCCGCGCCTGGGTCGCGCGGTGCCGCGCCGGGGCCCGTCGTGCCCGCGCCTGGTTCGCCGGGTGCTGCGCCGGGGCCGGGGGCCGCGCCGGGGTCCGTCGAGCCCGCGCCCGGGTCGCCGGGCGCCGCGCCTGGGCCGGGGGCCGAGGCCGCGCCGGGGTCGCCTGGGCCGGGGGCCGCGCGGAGGCCCGTCGAGCCCGCGCCTGCGGCCGCGCCCGGGTCGCCCGGGGCTGCGCCGGTGCCTGGGGTCGTCGAGATCGTGCACGGGGAGGCGCTCGACGTCGCCCGCACCCTTCCGGACTCCGCGTTCACGCTGATCTACCTGGATCCGCCGTTCAACACCGGCCGCACGCAGGAGCGGCACGCCGTCTCGAGCCGTCGTGCCGACCGTCCGGCTGGCACAACGCAGGAGATGCCGGATGCCGGCGATCCTGGATCCGCGGAATTACGCGGGACGAACACCGACGGCACACCGGAGCTCCTGCGTTCTGTACCGGGGCGTGAGGTGAACCACGGCTTCCACGGGCACCGCTACGAGCGCGTGCGCGAGCTGCTGCACGCCTACGACGACCGCTTCGACGACTACGGCGACTTCCTCATGCCGCGGCTCGAGGAGGCCTGGCGGCTGCTCGCCGACGACGGCACGCTGTACCTGCACCTCGACTACCGCGAGGCGCACTACGCCAAGGTCATGCTCGACGCCGTGTTCGGTCGGGACTGCTTCCTGAACGAGATCATCTGGGCCTACGACTACGGCGCCAAGCCGCGCACGCGCTGGCCCACCAAGCACGACACGATCCTCGTCTACGTGAAGACCCCGGGTGCGCACGTGTTCAACGTCGACGACATCGAGCGCGAGCCGTACATGGCGCCGAGCCTGGTCAGCGCCGCCAAACGCGAACGCGGCAAGCTCCCCACCGACGTGTGGTGGCACACGATCGTGCCGACCACGGGGCGGGAGAAGACCGGCTACCCCACGCAGAAGCCGGAGGGGATCCTGCGCCGCATCGTGCAGGCGTCCAGTCGGCCCGGCGATCGGGTGCTGGACCTGTTCGCGGGATCCGGCACCGCGGGCGCCGTCGCCGCGGCGCTCGGCCGCGACGCCCTGCTCGTCGACGTGAGCGCGGAGGCGGTGCACGTGATGCGCCAGCGGATCCCGCACGCGACGGTGCGCGAGGGCTGAGCGGCCCGCTCGCGGGGCTGCGCGCGCTGTCACGATCAGCACACCGTGCGACGATCGGCACACGGATGACGACCGGATCTGTGCCGATCGTCACAGGCTGTGCGGATCGTCGCACGGGTGCAGGGTTCGGGTCCCCGGCTCGGGCTGCGCGCGCGGCTGAGCGGCCCGCTCGCGGGGGAGTGGCACGGGCCCGCGGCGCGCTGAATCACGCGCGCCGCGCCGCGCCGCGCCCCGACCTGGCGTAGGAGTCGCGCCCCGACCCGGCGCCACGACCCGCCGCGCGCTGAATCGCGCGCGCCGCGCCCCGACCCGGCGCCCCGACCCGAACCGGCGCCCGTCCCGGCGGGTCAGCGACGGGGGCGGTGCTAGGCGAACGCGGCGGCCAGGGCAGCGTGGACGGCCGCGATCGCCTCGGACCCGCGTGTCGACTCGCGCACCGCGGTGAACACCTCGCGCACGGGGGATCCGGGGAGGTCGGTCAGCACCACCGGCGGCGGGACATCGCCCCAGATCAGGTCGGGCAGCATCCCGACCGCGTGCCCGGCTTCGATGAGCCGCACGTGCGCGGTCAGGTCGGCCGCCTCGAAGCGCACGTCGGGCTCGAATCCGGCCGCGCGGCACTGCTGCACCGCCCATTGCCGCGCGGCGGATCCGACCGGCTCCATGACCCAGGGCCGGTCTCGCAGCAGCGCGAGGGGGAGGGGGTCCTCGCCCGGAGGGAGCACGAGCCGGATCGGATCCTCGCCGATCAGCTCGTGCACGTTGCCGGCGTGACGCTCCCGGGTGTGGCCCGGGTACTGCTCCGCGATGACGAGGTCGAAGCGGCGCGCGGTCAGCTCGAACAGGCCCTCCTCGGGCGGCGCCTCGGTCATCTCGATGCGTAGATGCGGGTGCGTCGCGGCGACGGCGGTGAGCGCGGCGGGCACGATCGTCTCGGCGGCGGTCGGCATGGCGCTGATCCGGACGGCCTCCGCGGGCGCCTGGGCGAGCAGCTGCCGGGCCTGCTCGTCGAGCTCGAGCGCGCGGGCGGCGTGCGCGGCGAGGACCCGGCCCTCGGCGGTCAGCCGGATCCGCCGTCCGTCCGGTTCGAGCAGGGGGACGCCCGCCTCCCGCTCCAACAGGGCGAGCTGCTGCGAGACCGTGGACGGGCTGTACGCGAGTGAGTGCGCGACCTCGGCGATCGTGCCGCGCAGCGCGAACTCGTGCAGCAGCCGCAGCCTCCGCAGTTCGAACATGGCGGCCCCCTTCCGCGCGCGTCTCCGCGGCGCCGTTGCGCCCGATGATCGTCCGCGAAACCGAACCTGCGTCACGAGACCGACGGGGAGATCGGCGGTCTCGGAACGGAAGTTCGGTCTCGCGGGCAGTGCGGGCAAATCATTCGTTAGAACCGAATGATACCCGGCGTGAATGATCGCTTTTCCTGCAGGGAGATCGGATCCATGCTGGGAGCAGCCCCGCGCGCGTGCGCGATCGACCTGCGCGCGTGCGCGACACCCCGCCACAGCACCGAATCACCGCCACGGCGCCGAACCCCCGCCAGGGCACCGAACCCCCGCCACGGCACCGAACCACCGCCACAGCACCGAACCCCCGCCACAGCAACGAACCCCCGAGGAACCATGACCGCGAACGAAAGCCCCGTCGGCACCGCAGCCGGCATCGACGATCTCTCCGCCCTCGCCGACGACGCCGTCGCCCTCGTCAGGAAGTGGCTCGTGGAGAGCCGCGAGGTGCCCGTCGATGCGGCCGGTCAGCGTCTCGCCGGCGTGCTGCGCGACCCCAACGGCCTCGACTTCACGGTGGGCTTCGTCGACGGCGTCGTGCGCCCGGAGGACCTCAAGGTCGCCGCCGCCAAGCTCACCGAGCTCGTCCCGCTGACCCCCGGCTTCCTGCCCGCCCCGATGAAGGGCGCGATCGGTCTCGGCGGATTCGCCGCCGGCATGGTCCCCGGCATCGTCGTGCCCGCCGCCCGCACCGTGCTGCGCCAGATGGTGCGCCACCTCATCGTCGACGCCCGCGACGAGAAGCTCGGCAAGGCCATCGCGCACATCCGCGACACCCAGGGCGTGAAACTCAACATCAACCTGCTCGGCGAGGCGATCCTCGGCCGCGAAGAGGCCGCTCGCCGCCTGGAGGGCACCCGCCGTCTGCTCGAGCGCGACGACGTCGACTACGTCTCGATCAAGGTGTCCTCGACCGTCGCCCCGCACAGCCCGTGGGCGTTCGACGCCGCCGTGGCCGACGCCGCCGAGGCGCTCCTGCCGCTCTACCGGATCGCTCTGAAGGGCATGCCAGACGGATCCGCGAAGTTCATCAACCTCGACATGGAGGAGTTCAAGGATCTCGACCTCACGATCGCGGTCTTCACGGACATCCTCGACCGCCCCGAGTTCAAGACCCTCGAGGCGGGCATCGTGCTGCAGGCCTACCTGCCCGACGCCCTCGGCGCCATGATCCGCCTGCAGGAGTGGGCGGCGAAGCGCGTGGCCGACGGCGGGGCGCCGATCAAGGTGCGGGTCGTCAAGGGCGCCAACCTGCCCATGGAGACCGTCGACGCCGAGTCGCACGGCTGGCCGCTCGCCACCTGGTCGACCAAGCAGCAGTCCGACGCCTCGTACAAGGCCGTGCTGGAGTACGCGCTGCGCCCCGAGCACGTGGCCAACCTGCGGATCGGTGTCGCGGGCCACAACCTCTTCGACATCGCCCTGGCGTGGCTGCTGGCCTCGAAGCGCGGCGTGACCGAGGGCATCGAGTTCGAGATGCTGCTCGGCATGGCCTCGGCTCAGGCGCAGGTCGTCAAGCGCACGGTCGGATCCCTGCTGCTCTACACGCCGGTCGTGCACCCGGACGAGTTCGACGTGGCGATCGCGTACCTCATCCGCCGCCTGGAGGAGGGGGCGTCGCAGGAGAACTTCATGTCGGCGGTCTTCGACCTCGACGCGGACCCGAAGCTCTTCGAGCGTGAGAAGGAGCGCTTCCTCGCCTCCGTGCGCTCGGTGCCGACCGAGGTGCCCGGCACGAACCGCGTCCAGGACCGCACCGCGCCGGCCGCCCCCGGTCTCACCGACGGCTTCCTGAACGCCCCCGACACCGACCCGTCTCTCGCGGCGAACCGCGCCTGGGGCGACGCGATCCGCGCCCGCATGGCGGGCTCCGAGCTCGGCAACGCGACCGTGGCGGCGAACACCCTCGCGACCGCCGAGCAGGTCGACGCCGCGATCGCGACCGCGGTCGCCGCGGGCGAGGCCTGGCGTGCGCTCGGCGCCGAGGGACGCGCCGCGATCCTGCACAAGGCCGGCGACGTGCTCGAAGCGCGCCGCGCCGACCTGCTGGAGGTCATGGGATCCGAGGCCGGCAAGGTCATCGAGCAGGGCGACCCCGAAGTCTCCGAGGCGATCGACTTCGCGCACTACTACGCGGAGAGCGCCAAGAAGCTCGCCGACGTCGACGGCGCGACCATGCAGCCCGTGGGCCTGACGGTCGTCACCCCGCCGTGGAACTTCCCGGTCGCGATCCCGGCCGGATCCACCCTCTCCGCCCTGGCGACCGGATCCCCGGTCATCATCAAGCCCGCCCGTCAGGCCCGCCGCTCCGGCGCGGTCATGGTCGAGGCGCTGTGGGAGGCCGGCGTGCCGCGCGAGGTGCTGCAGTACGTGCAGCTCGACGGGCGCGACCTCGGCACGAAGCTCGTGAGCGACCCGGCCGTCGGCCGCGTCATCCTCACCGGCGGCTACGAGACGGCCGAGCTGTTCCGCGGCTTCCGTCAGGACCTGCCGCTGCTCGCCGAGACCAGCGGCAAGAACGCGATCATCGTGACGCCGTCGGCCGACCTCGACCTCGCCGCGAAGGACGTCGCGTACGCCGCGTTCGGTCACGCGGGGCAGAAGTGCTCCGCGGCATCGCTCGTCGTGCTCGTCGGATCCGCCGCGACCTCCGAGCGGTTCCGCCGCCAGCTCGTCGACGCGGTCCGCGCCTACGACGTGGGTTCGCCGGAGGACGGCTCGAACCGCATCGGCCCGCTCATCGGTCCGGCCGAGGGGAAGCTGCTCGGCGCGCTCACCACGCTGCACGCGGGCGAGAGCTGGCTGCTGAAGCCCGAGAAGCTCGACGACGCCGGGCAGCTCTGGCGCCCCGGCATCCGCGACGGCGTGAAGCGCGGATCCGAGTTCCACCGCGTCGAGTACTTCGGCCCGGTGCTCGGCATCATGACCGCCGGCTCCCTCGACGAGGCGATCGACATCGTCAACGACATCGACTATGGACTTACCTCGGGCCTGCACTCCCTGGACGAGGACGAGATCCAGACGTGGCTCGCCGCCATCCAGGCGGGGAACGTCTACGTCAACCGCGGCACCACCGGCGCGATCGTGCAGCGTCAGCCGTTCGGCGGCTGGAAGAAGGCCGCCGTCGGTGCCGGATCCAAGGCCGGGGGCCCGAACTACCTCGTCGGCCTCTCGGAGTGGACCGACGCCCCCGTCGCATCGACGCGCGAGCTCGACGCGCTCGCGACCGGAGCCGTGGGCGCGCTCGCCGCCGCAGGCGACGCGGACGCCGACATCGCGTGGCTGCGCGGCGCGCTGGCCACCGACATCGACGCCTGGGCCGACGAGTTCGGCGTGGTGCGCGACGCCACCGGCCTCGTGACCGAGCAGAACGCGCTGCGCTACCAGGCCGTGCCGGTCACGGTGCGCTTCGAGGGCTCGCGGATCGCCGAGCTGATCCGCGTGGTCGCCGCCGGTCGCCGTGCCCGCGCCCGCGTCACGGTCTCGACGCTCGCTCCGCTGCCCGGCGCCGTGGCCACCTGGCTCGGCACGCAGGACGTCACGGTAGCCACCGAGGACGCGAGCTCCTGGGCCGCGCACGCCCAGCGCCTCGCCGCGCGCGACGGCCGCGTGCGGCTCATCGGCACGGCCGCGGCCGAGACCGCGGCTGCCGTGAACGGCTCGCCGAGCCTCGCGCTGTACGCGAACCCGGTGGTCGCCGCCGGCCGCGTCGAGATCCTGACCTTCCTGCGCGAGCAGGCGGTCTCGGTCACGGCGCACCGCTTCGGCACGCCGCACCGCTACGAGATCCCGCTGCTGGACCCGATCGCCTGATCGGATCCGGCCCGCTCGGGCCTCGCTGAGACTCGGACCCGCCGTCCGCTCCCTGGACGGCGGGTTCGTCGTGTTCGTCGGCTCGCAATTCAGGCTGGAATGCCGATGGACGGCCCGCGGTGCCGGATGGAGACCGCGACGGCGGCTTTCAGCCTGAATTGTGCGCGAGACGAACCCGACGGGTCCTGCTCACGCCAGCGGCAGCGCGCCGTCGTAGGCGGTGGCCGACAGCGCGGGCTCGGCCGGACCGCCGCCGAAGACGCGGGAGAGCCCCGGATCCGTGCGCCACTGCGGCCAGCCCGGGTCGCCGTCCTCGACGAACCGCGTCGCGACGGCATGCATCTCGGTCGCGAGGTGCTGCGGCGGGGTGGGGCCGGCCAGGCGCTCCACGAACGGGTCGTCGAGCACGTCGAACCAGAACGGCACGTCGAGGCAGTGGCATGACCAGCCCTTCGCGGGGGAGACCCAGGCGAAGCGGTAGGCCCAGGTGGGGGCGTCGCCCCTGGCCTGGGCGGCCCGCACCACGAGCGAGCGGAACACCCGGTCCGTCACGAACCGGCCGAGCAGCGCGGGAGTGCCGCGGCGGCGCTGCTCCCGGTTCGCGGCGAGGTAGGCGCGGCGCACGCGGCGATCCCGGCTGAGCAGGGCCAGTGCGAAGGCCGCCGGCACGAACCGCAGCACCCCGGGGGCCCGGTCCAGGGTCATCGTGAACTCGTCGTCCGTCGCGCCGAGCAGCAGCGGCTTGCCGGCGCCGATCCCTGCCTGCAGCGCCTCGACAGCGGGGCGCGGGAGGATGTCGCCGTCGATCACGGGGCCCCAGGGCAGGCCCTCGGCGAGCGGGGCGAGCAGGGCCTTGAGCCGGGTCGCGCCGAGCAGGGCCGCCTTCGGCTGCGCGCGCTGCAGGGTGCGCTCGGGTACGGTGCGGAAGCCGTCGGCGTCGGGCGCGCAGCCGAGCAGCACGCCCAGCGCCCTGGTGCGCCGCGATGCCAGATCCGGGGCGATGTCGGCGAGCGCGGGGGAGAAGGCCATCGCCGCGTGGAACAGGTGCTGCGCGCGCTCCAGCCCGAGGAGGGTGAGCACGGCCCCGCCGCCGGCCGACTGCCCGGCGATCGTCACGCGCGACGGATCCCCGCCGAAGGCCGCGATGTTGCGCTGCACCCACTCCAGGCCTGCGATCCAGTCCAGCACCCCGCGGTTGGCGGGGGCGCCGTCCATCAGCCCGAAGCCGTCGAAGCCCAGTCGGTACGAGAGCGACACGGTCACCACGCCGTCGCGGTTGAAGGCGGCGCCGTCGTACCAGGGGCTCGCCGGGGAGCCGTCGACGTAGCCGCCGCCGTGGATCCACACCATGACCGGCAGCGCGCCGTCGAGCGCCGGGGTGAAGACGTTGACGTTGAGCGTCGCGGCGCCGGGGATGCTCGGCTCGGGGATGAGGGTCTCGCCCTTGTCGCCGCGCTGGGCGGTGGGCCCGAAGGTCGTCGCGTCGCGGACGCCGGACCAGGGCTCGGGCGGCTGAGGCGCGGCGAAGCGCCGCTCGCCGACGGGGGCCGCGGCGAACGGGATCCCGAGGAAGGCGGCCGAGGCGCCCGATGTGCCAGGACCGCCCCGCCAGAATCCGCGGACGGTCCCGGCGTCGGTCTGGGCGAGGGGCGCGTCGGCGGTCATCGGATCAGCGTATCCGGCGGTCTCCGGTGCCGAACTCCGTCGATCCGGCCGGCCGCGTCCACCGCGAGACTCCGCGCACCCGGATCGACGGAGTCCGGAACGGGGGGCGAGGACGACCGGACTCGACCTGCCCGGCTCAGGGCTTCAGCAGGGCGAAGAACTGCTCGACGTCGGCGGCCATGTCGATGGTCGGATCCAGCATCCAGGCGTTCTGCAGCCCGTCGGCGAGCGCGTGCCCGGCGCGGATGATCCACTCTGGATCCAGGTCGGCACGGATGCGCCCCTGTGCCTGCGCCTCGAGGAACGCGGAGCGGGCGGCCGCGTGCACGCGCTCGGTGCGCTCGAGGAAGAAGGCGCGCGCAGGGTGGTCGGGGTCGGCGACCTCGGCCTGCACCTGGGTGTAGAGCTGCACGAGACCCGGCACCTCGGGGTTGTGCCGCACGACGGCGAGGAAGGCCTCGACGAAGTCGCGATCGTCGTCGCCCTCGGTGTCGCGCAGATCGCGGGCGCGCAGGATCTCGACGAAGAGCTGCTCCTTGGTGCCGAAGTAGTGCAGCAGGCCCGCCGGGCTGAGGCCCACCGCGTCGGCGATCTCACGGACCGACGCGTTGCGGTAGCCGAGCCGGCCGACGATCTCGAGCGCGGCCTCCAGGATCTCCTCGCGCTTCACGACGCCTTTCGCGTACGCCCCCCGTTTCGCCATGGAGTCAGGATATCCGTCCGTCCCGAAACGCGAACGGCCATCGGCTTATGGGCCCAAACCCTTGCAGTGTTCAGGTTTCGATGTCACAATACGAGTCGGATCCCAATCCCAAACTTTGTTCGGGATTTGGATCCGCCCCGATCCGCTCGACGAGGAGCCATCCCATGACCATCACCCCTCCCGATCCCGCCGCGGAGATCGCCCCGACCGGTCTCATCCGGGCCGCCGCTCCCGCCGCGGGGGAGCCGGCCGCAAGCCCGCCGGCGACCAAGCGGCTGCTGCCCAGCCTGCTCATCGCCTCGATGACCCTGTTCGCCACCTATGGCGGACTCATCGCGATCCTGCTGCCCACGCAGATCCTGCTGCTCGATGAGAAGCACAAGGTCGCCAACCTCGCGATCGTCACCACGACCTCCTTCGTCTTCACCCTGTTCGCGCAGCCGATCGCCGGTGCCCTCAGCGACCGCACCCGTTCGCGGTTCGGACGACGCGTGCCGTGGATGGTGCTCGGCGCGCTGGTGGGCGGCGTCCTGCTGCTCGGCATGGGGTCGCTCGCCGACCTGATGTGGATCACCGTGTTCTGGGTGGTCATCCAGGTCGCGCTGAACTTCCTTCAGGCTCCGCTCACGACCATCACCGCCGACCGGTTCCCGCGGGCGAAGCGCGGCGGAGCGAGCGCCATGATCGGCCTCGGCACGCAGCTCGGCATGACGGTCGGAGTGATGCTCGCGGTCGGTCTCGGAGGGCAGCTGGGGCTCGGCTACTCGGTCTTCGGCGTCGCGGTGATCGTGGTCACCGTCCTCTTCGCGGTGTTCAACAAGGACTGGTCCTCGAAGCACGCGGAGGTCGAGCCGTTCCGCTGGGGCGCGTTCTTCCGGGGCTTCTGGATCAACCCCCGCAAGCACCCCGACTTCTTCTGGGCGTTCACCGGCCGCTTCCTGCTGATCCTCGGCTACTTCGTCGTCTCGGCGTATCAGCTGTACATCCTGACCGACTACATCAGGCTGCCGCTGCAGCAGGCCCAGGGCGCCGTGATGACCCTGACGCTCGTGGCGTTCGTCCCCACGCTGATCGCCATCGCGCTCTCCGGCTGGTGGAGCGACAAGGTGGGACGCCGCAAGGTGTTCATCTACGTCGCCACGGTCGTGATGGCCGTGGGGCTCGCCTTCCCGCTGATCATGCCGAGCATGACCGGCATGATCATCATGAGCATCGTCAACGGCGTCGGCTTCGGTCTCTACATGTCGGTGGATGCCGCGCTCATGACGGAGGTGCTGCCGAACGAGGGCACCTCGGCGGGCAAGGACCTCGGCATCCTCAACGTCGCGACCAACATCCCGCAGGCGCTGAGCGCGCCGATCGCCGCGGTCATCATCGGATCCCTCGGCGGCTATCCGGTGCTGTTCGTCTTCGCGATCGTGTTCGCCGTCCTCGGCGCCGTCGCCATCGCGCCGATCAAGTCCGTGAGATAGGAGCCCGCCCTCCCCGCGGCCGGATCGGATCCGGTCTCGCCGCGGGGAGCCCCCGTCCTGCATGAAAGGAACTCCCATGGAGAACACCCAGACCTCGCCCGCGACGGCGGACGCCGCACTTGCACAGCCCGAGGTGCGGATCGTGGAAGGCGTCGTCCGCGGACGCTGGCGCGACACCACCCCGCCCGGATCCGGCGCCCGCGGAAACCTGCGCTCGGCGGCGTTCCTCGGGATCCCCTTCGCGGAGGCGCCCGTCGGCGAGCTCCGCTTCGCGGCCCCGGTGCCCAAGGCGCCGTGGGAGGGCGTCTTCGACGCCGCGGCGTTCGGCGCGACGGCGCAGCGCGGCGACCCCGGGGTGACGCTCATCCCCGAGCCGAGCGTGGAGGGCGACTCCACGCTCACCGTGAACGTCTACACGCCGACGATCCCGGCCGGAGGCGACGCCGACGGCGCGGGCATGCCCGTGCTCGTCTACATCCATGGCGGCGGCTACTTCGCCGGATCCCCGGCCAGCCCCTGGTACGACGGGCGCAACTTCAACCGCGACGGCGTCGTGACCGTGACCCTCTCGTATCGCCTCGGCTTCGACGGCTTCGGCTGGATCGAGGACGCCCCGTCGAACCGCGGCGTGCGCGACTGGCTGCTGGCCCTCGAGTGGGTGCAGCGCAACATCGGCGCATTCGGCGGCGACCCCGCCCGGGTCACGATCGCCGGGCAGTCCGCCGGCGGCGGCGCGGTGATGACCCTGCTCGGCATGGAGAAGGCGCAGCATCTCTTCCACGGCGTCTACGCGATCTCCGGCGCGCTCGCGGACGTGTCGGCCGCGCGATCGGAGGAGTTCGGCCGCCGTCTGGCCGCCGAGCTCGGCGTCGCCCCGACCCGGGAGGGCCTCGGCGCGCTGAGCGAGGAGCGGATCCTCGAGGTGCAGAAGAAGCTCACCGCGTTCGACGGCGGCGACATGAGCGACGTCGTCGAGAACGGGCTGCCGCTCGGCCCGTCCGTCGACGGCGACCTCATCCTGCGCCCGACGCCCGAGTCGTTCCGCGCCGGAGTCGGATCCGACAAGCCCCTCGTGCTCGGCGCGACGGACGACGAGTTCACCATGGCGATGGCCGGCGCGGAGAAGAAGCTGCGCTGGGTGCCGACGGGCCTGCTGCTCGGCAAGCTCGGCGTGCCGAAGGAGGCGCGCAAGCGCTACCTCGCCGCGAACGCCGATGTGGTGGCGAAGGGCAAGGCGCGCCTCGCTGGACGCGTGCTGACCGACAGGATGTTCCGGGTCGCGATCCTGCGCATCGTCGCCGACCGCGGTGCCGCGCCCACCTGGGTCTACCGGTTCTCGTGGCCGTCCGGCACCTTCGGGTTCGCCGAGCACTGCCTCGACGTGCCGTTCTTCTTCGATTGCCTGGACGGTCCTGCGATGGTGCCGCTGGCCGGCCCGAATCCGCCGCAGGCGCTCGCCGACGAGCTGCACGGGGCCGCGGTCGCGTTCATCGCGAACAGGGATCCGGGGTGGACGCGCCACGACCGCGACGGGAACGCCCGCGTGTTCGACACGCCCTCCCGCGAGCAGCGCGACGCCTACGCCTCGGTACGGCCGCTGTTCACCGCCGGTCGTTGAGCGAGCACGGCCGAAGGCCGCGCGAGACGAAACGCGCTCACCGGCGAGATCGCCGCGCAGCCGCGCCGCCGGCCGGGTGCCCCCTTCGGGGTCGTTGAGCGAGCACGCGAAAGCGAGCGAGACGAAACGCGGTGCTCTCGCGAGGGCGCGACGTTTCGTCTCGCTCCTCGCTGGCGCTCGGCGCTCGCTCAACGACCCCGGGGGTCAACGGCCCCGGGGGGTCTCGGATCCGGTTGCCTGCATGAGGTCGAAGAGCGCGTCGATGAGGGTCGTCATGTCGAGCTCGGGCTCGACCAGCAGCTGCATCTGGGCCCCGTCGGACACCGCCTGCAGCAGCCGGGCCGCGAGCGCGGGGTCCAGCCCTGGGCGGATCCGCCCTGCGGCCTGGGCCTCGGCGATGGTCCCGGCCCAGCGGTCGCGCAGCGCCGTGCTCCGCTCCTCGAAGAAGGCGCGGGACGGGTGCTCGGGGTCCGCGGCATCGGCGGCGAGGCGGGTGAACAGCTCGACGAGCCCCGGCACGCGGGCGTTGTGCCGCACGATGTCGAGGTACCCCTCGCGGAGGTCGTCGAGGTCGGCGGCCTCCACCGCTTCCACATGGCCGGCCAGGTCGACCTCGTCGCGGGTGCGCAGGATCTCGACGAACAGCTCGTCCTTGCTGTCGAAGTAGTGCAGCAGGCCCGCCTGGCTCAGCCCGACGGCCTCGGCGAGCTCCTTCACCGAGGCGCCGTGGTAGCCCTCCCGGGCGATCACGGACAGGGCGGTGCGCAGGATCTCCTCCCGCTTCGCGATCCCTTTCGCGTACGAACCACGTCGTGCCATGGTCCCGAGACTATCGCCGGATCGGATCCGCGTCCGCTTAAAACCGAGTAACGCTTGCTTTTTATCGCACAACCTGATCGACTGGCCCTGCCCGTCACCCGAGAGTCGTCCACGAAGGAGTCGACATGACCACGCCCCGAGACCACCTTTCCGAGCTGAGCACCGAGGAGAAGGCGTCGCTGACCAGCGGCAAGGACTTCTGGACGCTCAAGGCGATCGATCGGATCGGCGTGCCGTCGATCATGGTCACCGACGGCCCGCACGGCCTGCGCAAGCAGGCGGCCGAGAGCGACCACCTGGGCCTCGGCAACAGCGTTCCCGCCACCTGCTTCCCGCCCGCATCCGGCCTCGGATCCTCGTTCGATCCCGCTCTCGCCGAGCGCGTCGGCGTCGCCCTGGGCGTCGAGTCGGCCATCGAGGACGTCGCCGTCATCCTCGGCCCCGGCATCAACATCAAGCGCTCGCCGCTCTGCGGGCGCAACTTCGAGTACGTGTCGGAGGACCCGATCGTCTCGGGCGTGATCGGCGCCGGCCTCGTGAAGGGCATCCAGTCGCAGGGAGTCGGCAGCTCGCTCAAGCACTTCGCCGCCAACAACCAGGAGTTCGAGCGGATGACCGCGTCGAGCGACGTCGATCCCCGCCCGCTCCGCGAGATCTACCTGCGCGGCTTCGAGCGCGTCGTCAAGGACGCGCAGCCGTGGACCGTGATGTGCTCGTACAACAAGATCAACGGCGTCTACGCGTCCCAGGATCCCTGGCTGCTCACCCAGGTGCTGCGGGACGAGTGGGGCTTCGACGGGCTCGTCGTCTCCGACTGGGGTGCGGTGAACGACCGCGTCGCGGCGCTCGTCGCCGGGCTCGACCTGGAGATGCCCGGTGGCGACGGCGCGCCCGATCGTGCGGTGGCGCTCGCCGCGGACTCCGACCCGGCCGTGGCCTCGGCGCTCGATGCGTCCGCCGGACGCGTGCTCGACCTCGTCGGCCTCGCCCAGGCCCGCCCCGCCGTCGCCGGTCCGCTCGACGTGGAGGCGCACCACGCGCTCGCCCGTGAGGTCGCCGGGCGCTCGATCGTGCTGCTGCGCAACGAGCCCGTCGACGGGGCGCCCCTGCTCCCGCTCGCGCCGTCGGCCACAGTGGCGCTCATCGGCGAGTTCGCCCGCACCCCGCGCTACCAGGGCGGCGGATCCTCCCACATCAACCCCACCCGGGTGGACTCCGCACTCGACGCGCTGACCGCGGAGCTGGGCGACCGCGTCGCCTTCGCGCCGGGCTTCGCCTTCGACCCGGCAGCGTCGGGGCAGGACGCCCTCCGCGACGAGGCGGTCGCGCTCGCCGCGTCCCGCGACGTGGCCGTGGTGTTCCTCGGTCTCACCGACGCCGAGGAGTCCGAGGGCTTCGACCGCGAGCACATCGACCTGGCCGCGCACCAGCTCGCGCTGCTCGACGCCGTCGTGGCCGCGAACCCGCGGACCGTCGTGGTGCTCTCGAACGGCGCGGTCGTCGCGCTGCCGTTCGCCGACCGCGTGCCGGCGATCCTGGAGGCGTGGCTCCTCGGCCAGGCCGGCGGATCCGCCACCGTCGACGTGCTGCTCGGCACGGTGAACCCCTCAGGCCGCCTCGCCGAGACGATCCCGCACCGCATCGAGGACACCCCGGCGTTCGGCAACTTCCCCGGCTCGAACGGGCATGTCCGCTACGGCGAGGGGATCCTCGTCGGCTACCGCTGGTACGACGCCCGCGACATCGCGGTGACCTTCCCGTTCGGCCACGGCCTGTCGTACTCCGCGTTCTCCTACGGCGCGGTCTCCGCGGTCGTCGCGGCGTCCGGCGACATCGAGGTGACCGTCCCCGTGACGAACACCGGATCCCGCGACGGCCGTGAGGTCGTGCAGGTCTACGTCGCCCCTGTGGCGTCGGCGGTCGAGCGCGCTCCCCGCGAGCTCAAGGCGTTCGCCTCGGTCGAGATCGCCGCGGGCGCCACGGCGGACGTCGTGCTGACCGTGCGCCGCGAGGACCTCGCGTACTGGGACATCCGCGTCGACCGCTTCGTCGTCGAGGGCGGCGCCTACCGCGTCGAGGTCGGGGCGTCGAGCCGAGACCTGCGCGGATCCGCCGTCGTCGAGGTCGCCGGCGACACGGTCGTCGTGCCGCTCACGCCCGAGTCCACGCTCGCCGCCGTCTTCGCGCACCCGGTCGCCGGGCCGATGATCGCGAGCACCTTCGCGGCGATCCAGGCGCAGCTCGGAGAGGGCGACGGCGTCCTGTCGGGCGAGGCCATGGAGAAGATGATGGGCTCGTTCCCGATCGGCCGGCTCCCCTCCTTCGGCTGGGGGCTGGACCGTGCGGGCGTCGACCGGCTGATCGCCGCGGCCAACGCACCCCAGGGCTGACTCCCGGCGTGTGAACCCCGTTCGGGGTCGTTGAGCCGAGACATTCGGGGTCGTTGAGCGAGGACGCCGCAGGCGACCGAGACGAAACGCGGCGCTCTCGTGAGCGGGCGGCATCTCGTCTTGCGCGGCCTCCGGCCGGGCTCGTTCGACGACCCCGGGATCGGCGAGTGCACCGGATCCTGTCGAGTGCACGGCATCCCGGCGCCGACCAGCCGTGCGCTCGGCAGCGAGCCGTGCGCTCGGCGGGAGGAGCCGAGGCTCAGCCCGCGGCGCGGCGGGCCTCCCAGCCGGAGCGCACCATCTCGTCGACCGTGTGCCGCATCCGCCAGTCCAGGTCTCGCGCGGCGCGCTGCCCGGTCGCGACGATCCGGTCGGGGTCGCCCGGGCGGCGCGGCCCGATCTCGGGCGTGAAGGCGATGCCGGTCACCCGCGCCATCGCATCCATGATCTGGCGCACCGAGAGGCCGTCGCCGGAGCCGAGGTTGTAGGCGGCCTCGATCGGCTCGCCCGCGATCATCCGCTGGGCGGCGGCGACGTGGGCCAGGGCGATGTCGCCGACGTGCACGTAGTCGCGCACGTTCGTGCCGTCCGCCGTGGCGTAGTCGTCGCCGTTGATGCGCGGGGTCCCGCCCGCGAGGAGCTTCTCGAAGACGATCGGGAAGAGGTTGTGCGGGCTCACGTCGTAGACCGACGGATCCGCGGATCCGACGACGTTGAAGTAGCGCAGCGAGGTGTGCGCGAGCGGCTTCTCGGATCCGGCCGTCGCGATCGCCTGGTCGCGCAGCAGCCACTCGCCGATGAGCTTCGACTCCCCGTACGGGCTCGCCGGGCGCTTCTCGGTCTCCTCGATGACGAGCGGCACGTCGGGCGTGCCGAACACCGCGGCGGACGAGGAGAACACGATCTTGTCGACCCCGGCCGCGGCCATGGCCTCGAGGACCACCCGGGTGCCCTCGACGTTCTGCGCATAGGTGTGCAGCGGCCGCTGCACCGAGACGCCGGCGTACTTGAAGCCGGCGACGTGGATCACGCCCTGCACCGCGTGCTCGCGCAGTGTTCGCTCGACCAGCTCGCGGTCGAGGATGCTGCCCTGCACCAAGGCGACGCCCTCGGGCACGAACGAGGCCATGCCGCTGGACAGGTCGTCCAGGACGACCGGCACGAGGCCGGCCTGCGCCAGCGCGCGCACGACGTGCGATCCGATGTAGCCGGCGCCGCCGGTGACAAGCCAGGACATGGGTCTCCTTCTGGGGCGTGGACGTGCGGCTCTCATTGTGCCGAGGGGCTTGCTGGGGGATCGCCGAGACGGAGCCCGTCGAGAGCGCCGTGCTCGTCTCGTGCCGCGGCGGAGCGCGATTCCGCGACGCCCCGAGAACCGGCGTCGGGTCAGGCGTCGCGGCGGGGGCCGGCGGCGGGGACGACCGTGAACAGGTGCGGCTCGGCGAAGCCGCGCGCCGAGAAGGCGGCGCGCACGGCATCGGACACCGCTGCGACGAGGGCGCGGTCGACGAGCGCGATCGCCGCGCCGCCGAAGCCGCCGCCGGTCATCCGCGCGCCGATCGCGCCGTGCGCGAGAGCCGTGTCGACCGCGGTGTCGAGCTCGGGGATGGAGACCTCGAAGTCGTCGCGCAGCGAGGCGTGCGAGGCGACGAGCAGGTCGCCGATCACGTCCTCCGGGAGCCCCCGGGAGCGCCCGTCGGCGGTGAGGGCCGCGACCATGTCGAGAACGCGCTGATCCTCGGTGACCACGTGGCGGACCCGCCGGAAGTCGACGGGATCCAGCAGCTCTGCGGCACGGGGCAGATCCGCAGGCGTCACGTCGCGCAGCGCGGCGACCCCCAGTGCCGCGGCCCCCCGCTCGCAGGACGCCCGGCGCTCCCCGTAGCCGCCGGTGGAGTGCGCGTGCTTCACGCCGGTGTCGATCACGAGCACCTCGAGCCCGGCCTCGGCGAACCCGAGGGGGATCGAGCGCGTCTCGAGCGAGCGGCAGTCGAGGAACACGGCCGCATCGGCCTGCCCGAGCATCGACGCCATCTGGTCCATGATCCCGGTCGGGGCGCCCACGGCCTCGTTCTCCGCGCGGCGTCCCGCCCGGGCGAGCGTCACGGCGTCGAGGTCGAGGCCCCACAGTGCGTTCAGCGCGGATCCGGCGGCCCCCTCGATCGCGGCAGAGGACGAGAGCCCCGCGCCCACCGGGACCTCCGAGGCGATCGCGAGGTCGATGCCGGGCAGCGTCCCGGCGACCCAGGCGGGGACGAGCGCGCGCAGCGCCCAGGCGACGCCCAGGGGATAGGCGGCCCACTCCGGCACCGCGTCGCGGCCGCGCGCCGCGCGGGAGCCTGCGGGGAACAGCGTCTCCAGATCGGCGAGGGCGACCTCGACGGGCTCCGGGGCGAAGGTCGACGCGACGCGGATCCGTCCGTCGGTGCGCAGCCGTGCGGCGGCGGCGGTGCGGTGCTGGATCGCGAAGGGCAGCACGAAGCCGTCGTTGTAGTCGGTGTGCTCGCCGATGAGGTTCGCGCGTCCGGGAGCCGACCAGACGCCCGCCGGCGCGGATCCGGTGAGGGTGCGGAACAGGTCCTCGGCGCCCGCGACGGCGGAGGACGGGGAGTCGGTGCGGGTGGCGGTCATCGGGTCTCCTCGGCGGTGACGGGCACGGAGGTGATCGCGTCGCGCAGGCGCGCGGCCGCCTCCTCGGGCAGGATCTCGGCGGTCCACGCGGACATGGCGGATTCGGATCCGGCCAGGAACTTCAGCTTGTCGGCGGCGCGACGGGGGCTCGTCAGCTCGAGCCGCATCCGGATCGTGTCGCGGCCCACGTGGACCGGGGCCTGGTGCCAGGCCGCGATGTAGGGCGTCGGGGTCTCGTACAGGGCATCGACACCGCGCAGCAGGCGCAGGTAGAGCGGGGCGAGCTCGTCGCGCTCCGCGTCGCTCAGCGCCGCGAAATCGGGCGCCTGCCGGTGCGGGAGCAGCTGCACCTCCAGCGGCCAGCGCGCGGCGAACGGCACGAACGCCGTCCAATGCTCGCCCTGCAGCACGACCCGCTCCGAGGCCTGCTCCGTCTCGAGGATCCGCGCGAACAGGTCGCCGCCGGTGCGGGCGATGCTCTCGCGCAGCCGCTGCGTGCGCGGGGTGACGTAGGGGTAGGCGTAGATCTGCCCGTGCGGATGCGGCAGGGTCACGCCGATGGCCTCGCCGCGGTTCTCGAATGGGAACACCTGCTCGATGCCGGGCAGGGCGGACAGCACGGCCGTGCGGTCGGCCCAGGCCTCGATCACCGTGCGGGCACGGGTGACCGACTGGGTGCCGAAGGATCCGGCGTGCTCGGGGCTGAAGCAGACGACCTCGCACCGGCCGACGCTGGTGCGGGTGCGCTCCAGCCCGACCTCCTCGAGGTCGGCGAGGCCGTGCGGCGGGTCGATCGCGGCGGGTGCGGTGCCGACGGCGGCGGCGAGGGCGGGCCCGAACGACGGGGAGCGGTTCTCGAACACGGCGACGTCGTAGCGCGACGGAACCTCGGACGGGTTCGTCGCCGACTGCGGGGCGAGCGGATCCGCGTCCGTGCTCGGCATCATCACGCGGTTCTGGCGGCGGGTGGCGAACGTGATCCAGTCGCCCGTGAGCACGTCCTGCCGCATCGCCGCGGTGTCCGGACGCGGGTCGAGGATGCGCGCGTCGACCCGGCGCTCCGCTCCGAGGGCGGTGCCAGGATCGTCGTAGTACACGAGGTCGCGGCCGTCGGCGAGCACCGTGGTGCGCCGGACCACGCCCGCCCCGAGCGGCGTGACCGAGAGCACGGCGTCCGGGCTTCCGGGGGCCGGGTTCGGTGCGCCGTTCGAGGGAACGGTCGCGGTGGGTTCCGCGGGGGTTCCGTTCGCGGTGGGTTCCGCGGGGGTGCCGTTCGCGGTGGGTTCCGCGGGGGTGCCGAACTCAGGATCCGATTCCATGTTCACGTAAACACGATAGGGCACGCGGCGTGATAGCGTCAACAATCCTGAGTTCGGTGCGCGGAAGCGCTCCGGGGGAGAGGCGGAACGATGCCGAAGCACGACGACGAGCTCGATGAGCCGCGCCTGATCGCCGACGGAACCCCCGGCCGCCGTCGAGGGCCGAAGCCCAGCGGCCGCGTGTCGATGGCGATGGTCGCCGCGCGCGCCGGCGTCTCCGGCCAGACGGTCTCGCGCGTCGTCAATGACAGCCCCCGGGTGGATCCGGCCACGCGGGAACGGGTCGAGGCCGCGATGGCCGAGCTCGGCTACCGTCCGCATCGCGCGGCTCGGGCACTGCGCACCGGCCGGTCGATGACGATCGGCGTCGTGGCGCAGACCCTCGCCACGGTCGGCAACTCGCGCATGCTGCAGGCGGTGGCCGAGGCGGCGGAGGTCCGCGGCTACGCTCTCGCCCTCGTCACCCTGGGCGCGGACGGCCGGATCGTCGACGCGTTCGACCGCCTGCACGATCAGGACGTCGACGGCGCGATCGTGCTGAACGAGGCATCCGCGCTGGCCCGCGACGCGGATCCCGCCGGCCTGGCGCTCGTCGTCGTCGACGCCCCTGCCGATCCGCGGTTCACGGTGATCGGCACCGACCATGCGGCGGGTGCGCGCGCGGCGACGGCGCACCTCCTCGATCGCGGCGCGACGACGGTGCACCACGTGGCCGGGCCCGCGGACTCCTTCGCGGCGGCGGAGCGCGAGCGCGGCTGGCGTGAGGCCCTCGAGGCCCGCGGTCGCACCGCGCCGGATCCCCTGCGCGGCGACTGGTCCGCGGCGGACGGGCACCGGATCGGCGAAGCGCTCGTCGCCGACCCCGCAGTCTCCGCCGTGTTCGCGGCCAACGACCAGATGGCGCTGGGCCTGCTGCGCGCGTTCGCCGACGCCGGCCGGCGCGTGCCCGAGGACATCGCCGTGGTCGGGTTCGACGACATCGCGGACGCTGCCGAGTTCCGGCCGCCGCTGACCACCGTGCGACAGGACTTCGCCGCTCTGGGGGAGCGGGCCGTCCGGATCCTCGTGGATCGGGTCGAGGGGCGTGACGTCGCGGATCCGCCGCTGTTGATGCCGTCGCTCATCGTCCGCGCGAGCGCCTAGAGCCGTCGCGCCGTCGCGCCG
This sequence comes from Microbacterium sp. MMO-35, assembly GCF_037147555.1. Classification (NCBI taxonomy): domain Bacteria; kingdom Bacillati; phylum Actinomycetota; class Actinomycetes; order Micrococcales; family Microbacteriaceae; genus Microbacterium; species Microbacterium sp. MMO-35. The sequence goes on along the minus strand of NZ_JBBCVH010000001.1, from coordinate 93,330 downwards.
TCGCGCCAGCGGCGCCCCGGCGCGCGCGCCGCCCTGCCTTCGAGCGGGCGGCGCGTGTTTCGAGCGGGCGGCGCGGTTGCTCCCGTCGCAGAAAATGTCGTTCCGGCCCCCGAATTACGACATCTTCTGCGACCTGAGCGGATCTTTTGCGACCTGAGCGGATCTTTTGCGACCTGAGCGGACTGGCCGGAACGGAGCGGCCCCTGCGACGGGAGCTGAGTGGCCGGAGCGGACTTGCCGGAACGGAGTGCCCCCTGCGGCGGGAACGGAGTGCCCCCTGCGGCGGGAGCGGACTGGCCCCTGCGGCGGGAGCGGACTGGCCCCTTCGGCGGGAGCGGAGTGGCCGGAACGGACTGGCCCCTGCGACGGGAGGCGAGTGGCCGGAGCGGAGTGCCCCTGTGGCGGTAGTGGACCCGGGGCCGCGCGACCCCGTCGGTTGCGGAAAGCGCGTTCCCATGTCAGGATGAGGGAACTGGAAAGCGCTTACCCGTATCGGATCCGACGAACGACGACCGGCGGGCATCGGAACGGAAGGAAGCATCGTGGCGGAGAGCAGCACCCGCGAGATCGGCATCATCATGAACGGCGTCTCCGGGCGCATGGGCTATCGCCAGCACCTGGTGCGCTCGATCCTCGCGATCCGCGACCAGGGCGGCATCGAGCTGCCCGACGGCACCCGCGTCACGGTCAAGCCGATCCTCGTGGGCCGCAGCGCGCAGAAGCTCGCCGAGCTCGCCGCCCAGCACGGCATCGAGGACTGGACGACCGATCTCGACGCCGCGCTCGCGGATCCGCAGTGGGAGATCTACGCCGACTTCCTCGTGACCAAGGCCCGCGCGGCCGCGATCCGCAAGGCCATCGCCGCGGGCAAGGCGATCTACACCGAGAAGCCCACGGCCGAGTCGGTCGAGGAGGCCCTGGAGCTCGCGCGTCTGGCGCAGGCGGCGGGCGTGAAGACCGGCGTCGTGCACGACAAGCTCTACCTGCCGGGCCTGCAGAAGCTCAAGCGCCTCATCGACTCCGGCTTCTTCGGGCGGATCCTCTCGGTGCGCGGCGAGTTCGGCTACTGGGTGTTCGAGGGCGACTGGCAGCCGGCGCAGCGTCCGAGCTGGAACTACCGCAGCGAGGACGGCGGGGGCATCATCAGCGACATGTTCCCGCACTGGAACTACGTGCTGGAGAACCTGTTCGGCGAGGTCACGAGCGTCTATGCGCAGGCCGCCGTGCACATCTCCGACCGCTGGGACGAGAAGGGCGAGCACTACACCGCCACCGCCGAGGACGCGGCGTACGGCATCTTCGAGCTCGAGGGCGGCATCGTCGCCGAGATCAACTCCAGCTGGACCGTGCGCGTGAACCGTGACGAGCTCGTCGAGTTCCAGGTCGACGGCACGCACGGATCCGCGGTCGTGGGCCTGTTCGGGGCCAAGATCCAGCACCGCAACGCCACTCCGAAGCCGGTGTGGAACCCCGACCTCGCCGACGAGCACGACTACGACGCGGACTGGGCCGAGGTGCCCGTGAACGACGTCTTCCTCAACGGCTTCCGCCAGCAGTGGGAGGAGTACCTCGCCTCCTACGTGCTCGGCACCGACTACGCCTTCGACCTGCTCGCCGGGGCCCGCGGAGTGCAGCTCGCCGAGGCGGGCCTGCAGTCCTCCGCCGAGGGGCGCAAGATCGCGCTGCCCGCGCTGAGCCTGGACTGAGGGCGGATCCGATGACGACGATCCGCCTCCTCTCGGCCGGCGGGGCGACCTCCGAGGCCGAGCTCAACGCCTCCGGCGCCTACGCGCGTCCGACCGCACCGCTGCGCAGCCGCGTCGCCTACGCCGCCGCCCACGTGGTGCCGAAGACGCACGCCGACAACACCCCCGGGCAGCCGGCCGACATCGACTGGGATGCCACGCTCGCGTTCCGCCGCAACGTGTACTCCTGGGGGCTCGGCGTCGCCGACGCGATGGACACGGCGCAGCGCAACATGGGCCTGGACGCCGCGGCCACGCGTGAGCTGATCGCCCGCAGCGCCCAGGTGGCGCGCGAGGAAGGCGGATCCGTCGTCGTCGGCGTGAACACCGACCACGTCGACGAGGAGCGCATCCCGCTGCCGCAGGTGATCGACGCCTATGTCGAGCAGCTGCACTTCACCGCGGAGCAGGGCGCGGGGCCGGTGCTCATGGCCTCGCGTCATCTCGCCCGCGTCGCGGAGTCGCGCACCGACTACCTGCGCGTGTACGCGGCGGTGCTGCAGCGGGCGACCACCCCGGTCGTGCTCCACTGGCTCGGCACCGCGTTCGACCCGCAGCTGGAGGGATACTTCGGATCCCCTGACTGGCGCGAGGCGTCCGAGACGCTGCTGCGGATCATCGCCGAGAACCCGGGCAAGGTCGCGGGCGTGAAGATGAGCCTGCTGAACGCGGAGTCCGAGATCGCGGTGCGCGAGCGGCTCCCCGAGGGCGTGCGCATGTTCACCGGCGACGACTTCAACTACGTCGGCCTGATCGGCGGCGACACCACGGGGTCGTTGAGCGAGGACGGCGAAGCCGACCGAGACGAAACGCGGTCGTCTGAAGGGCGCCGCGCTTCGTCTCGCTTCGCTCGCTCAACGACCGGAGGGGGACACTCCGACGCGCTGCTCGGCGCGTTCGCGGCGATCACGCCGGTCGCGTCGGCGGCGATCCAGGCGCTCGACGCGGGGGATCCGTCCCGGTACCGGGAGATCCTCGGGCCGACCGAGGAGCTCAGCCGTCAGGTCTTCGCCGCGCCGACGTTCTACTACAAGACCGGCGTCGCCTTCCTCGCCTGGCTGAACGGGCATCAGCCCGCGTTCCAGATGGTGGGCGGCCTGCACTCCGCGCGCAGCCTGCCGCACCTCAGCCGCATCGTCGAGCTCGCGAACGCCTCGCTGGCCCTGGAGGATCCGGAGCTCGCCCGCGAGCGCTGGCACGGCATGCTCGCGCTGAACGGGGTGGACGCGTGACCGCCGTCGACCCGCGCCTGTCGATCAACCAGGCCACGATCAAGTACGCCGACCTCGCGACCGCGCTCCGGGTGACCGCCGAGGCGGGCGTGCAGGGCATCGGCCTCTGGCGCGAGCCCGTGCACGAGGTCGGTCTCGACGAGGCGGCGCGGATGCTCGCCGGATCCGGGCTGCGCTTCACGACGCACTGCCGGGGCGGGTTCTTCACCCTGCCGGAGGGGCCCGAGCGCGTCGCCGCGCTCGATGACAACCGCCGCGCGATCGAGGAGACCGCGACCCTGGCCGCCGCCGGAGCCGAGGGATCCACCGCGGTGCTCGTGCTCGTCGCGGGTGGCCTGCCCGAGGGATCGCGCGACCTCGTCGGAGCAAGGGAGCGCGTGCGCGACGCGATCGGCGTGCTGTCCGCCGACGCGGCCGCCGCGGGCGTGACGCTCGCGATCGAGCCGCTGCACCCGATGTTCGGATCCGACCGGTGCGTCGTGTCCACCCTCGGCCAGGCGCTCGACATCGCGGCGGACTTCGACCCGGCGGTCGTCGGCGCCGCGGTCGACACGTTCCACATCTGGTGGGATCCGCAGGTGCTCGACCAGATCGCGCGCGCCGGCCGCGAGGGCCGGATCGCGACGTATCAGGTGTGCGACTGGAAGACGCCGCTGCCCGCCGACGTGCTGCTCAGCCGCCACTACCCCGGAGACGGCGTCATCGACTTCGGATCCCTGACACGGGCCGTCATGGCGACCGGCTACGACCGCGACATCGAGGTCGAGATCTTCAACGCCGACATCTGGGCGCAGGATCCGGCGGCGGTGGTGCAGCGCACCGCCACGTCGTTCGGCGAGGCGGTCTCGCCGCACCTGCCCTGAGTTCTGATGCCCGCGAGACCGAACCTGCCCCGCGAGACCGCGCGATTCCGCCGCCGTCTCGCGACGGAGGTTCGGTCTCGCGGGTGATCGCGCACGACGTGAAAGGCTGACCACATGAGCATCCGACCGGGGCTGTGCTCCGTGACCTTCCGGCAACTGGATCCGGCGGCGATCGCCGCGCTCGCCGCCGATGCGGGGCTGCAGGCGATCGAGTGGGGCGGCGACGTGCACGTCCCTCCCGGCGACGTCGCGCGGGCGGCGGAGGTCGCCCGGCTCACGGCCGACGCCGGTCTCGCCGTCGCCTCGTACGGGTCGTACTTCCGGGCGGAGGCGGGTGAGGACGTCGCCCCGGTGCTCGACGCGGCGGAGGCGCTCGGCGCCGACCGGATCCGGGTCTGGGCGGGGCGGATCGGATCCGCGGACGCCACCGGCCGGGAGCGCGCGGCGACCATCGACGCCCTGGCGGTGGCGGCGGAGCAGGCCGGCGCGCGCGGCATCTCGCTCGCCCTGGAGTTCCACGGCCGCACGCTCGCCGACGACGCGGAGCAGACGCTGCGGGTGCTGGACGAGGTCGGCAGCCCGCACCTGTCGACGTACTGGCAGCCCACCGTCGCCGCGACCGACGACGTCGCGGTCGCGGAGTACCGGCGGATCGCCGACCGGGTCTCGGCCGTGCACGTGTTCTCGTGGTGGCCGTCGACCGAGCGTCTCGCCCTGGGAGCACGCGACGGGCTGTGGCGGGCGTTCGCCGAGGCCGCCGAGAGCGCACCGCTGCCGCCGCGCGATGCGCTGCTCGAGTTCGTGCCGGGAGACGATCCGTCGTCCCTCGCCGCCGAGGCGGCGACGCTCCGCGGCTACCTCGGCTGAGGATCCGGCGGGAGGGCGCGAGTATCCGTGTCTTCCGCCCTCCGGGGGATCTCGCGGGAAAGCGTGGCAAACGCTTGCCAAAAGTCTCCGAGATCGTCATGATCGGAGCGAAGGCAGTTTCCCCATGAGATCCGCCGCGCGCCGCACGAGGGCGCTCTGCGTCACGGGACTGGTGCGCGCCGCCGGCGTCGTCCGGGCAGCGCCGGCGGAGATCCATCGATGAAGATCGGAACCTCAGATGAAGACAACTCGATCACTGCTCGCGGCCACCGCCATCGCCGCACTCGCGCTCAGCGGTGCGGGCGTCGCGAACGCCGCCGAGCGTCCCGCCCCCTCGTCCCTCAGCGCGGCTCAGGCCGGTGCGGCCGGCGTCGGCCCCCTCGCGGCAGCGCCGGCCGGCGCAGCCGTGGCGGCCGAGGGCGCCGCGACGACCGCGTCGACGGTCACGGTGAGCACCCTGGCCCAGCTGCAGGCGGCGATCGCCTCCGCGCACGCCGGCGACACGATCATCCTGAAGAACGGCACGTACGCGGTGGGATCCGCGATCGCGATCTCCGGCGGAGGCGCCACGGGCACCCCCGTGACCATCGCTGCGGAGACGGTCGGGGGCGTGACGCTCACCGGCGCGTCCAGCTTCACCTTCTCCGGCGCGCACGACGTGGTGCTGCGAGGATTCCGCTTCACCCAGTCCACGACCCTCGAGGTGCCGGCCGACAGCCGTGCCATCACCTTCAGCCGTGACGAGTTCGTCTTCGCGCAGAGCGCCGAGCACAACCTCATGGTGCGCGCCGACGACTCCGTCGTCGAGTACAGCTGGTTCCACGGCAAGAGCACGATCGGCGTCTACCTGGGCATCGAGGGTGCGGGCACGACCGAGATGGCCACCGGCGTCCGGGTGCACCACAACTACTTCTCCGACCAGAGCTTCTCCGGTGCCAACGGCGGCGAGTGCATCCGGCTCGGGGTCAGCCCGCGCGCGCTGAGCACGGCCGGCGCGATCGTCGAGAACAACCTCTTCGAGAACGCCAACGGCGACCCCGAGACGATCTCGGTGAAGTCGAGCGGCAACACGATCCGCTACAACACGATCCGCAACAGCTTCGGCGGCATCGTGCTGCGGCACGGCAACGGCAACACGGTGGCCGGCAACCGGATCATCGGCGGCGCGAACGGCATCCGCATCTACGGCAACGACCACGTGATCGTGAACAACTACGTGGCGGGGCTGAGCAAGGAGGCGATCGTGATCGGATCCGGCACCGAGCGCGATCACTACGCGGGGGAGCCGGCGGACTCCCGTCGCGGCAACGACGCCCCCGACCGGATCCGGATCGCGCTCAACACGCTCGTCGACAACGGCGGCGGGATCATCGGCGAGACCAACCGCACGGTGCCGCCGCTCAACGTCACGATCGTCGACAACATCGTGCGCGGGCAGACGGGCTACCTCGGCAACGTCCCGCTCATGCAGGACTTCTACTGGCGGGGCAACCTCCTTTGGGGCGCCGCGGCGAACGGGAACATCCCGAAGGTCGGGTTCACGCGGGTGGATCCGCAGCTCGCGCAGGACGCGGCCGGCACCTGGAAGATCACGGCCTCGAGCCCGGCGGTGAACGCGGCGACGCAGACGAACCACGCGAACTGGGTCTCCGACGACCTCGACGGGCGTGCGCGCACGGGCGTGTACGACATCGGCGCCCAGGAGGTCACGACCAGCCCGGCGACGCGGGCTCCGCTCACCACCGCGAACGTCGGCCCCAGCGCCCCCTGAGCGGTGCCGGGTGCCGGAGCCCGCGCTCCGGCACCCGGTCGGCGCGACCCGCGCGTGCCGCGTCGGGGCCTCGGCCTGTTCGTGCTGCGTCGGGGCCGCGGCCCTCTCGTACCGACGTGCGGCGTATGGCAAGCGGTTGCCACTAGAATGACGGAAGACCCCGGAACCGGGTCGGGAGAGGACACGGATGGCGGAGCGGATCGTCGCGCACCTGGGGCTCGGAGCATTCCATCGCGCGCACCAGGCCTGGTACACGCAGCACGCCGCCGACGCCGGCGGCTGGAGCCTCGTCGGCTTCACCGGGCGGTCGCCCGAGCAGGCGCGCATCCTCGCCCGGCGCCGAGGGGCGTACACCCTTCTCGTGCGCGGTCCCGAGGTCGACGCGATCGAGCAGATCACCGCGATCCGGCGCGCGCACGACGGCGCCGACCGGGCGGCGTGGGAGGGTGCGCTCGCGGATCCGGCCGTCACCGTCCTCACCCTCACGATCACCGAGGCGGGGTATCGTCTCGACCCCCGCGCGCCGGGCGGGGACGCGGGGCGTCTCGACCTCGCCGACCCCGCGGTGCGACAGGACCTCCGCGCCCCGGGAACGCACGGCGCGGTGACCGCCCCGGTGCGGATCGCGCTCGGGCTCGATGCCCGCCGGCGGGCCGGCGCGGGACCGCTCGAGGTCATCAGCTGCGACAACCTGGTCGGCAACGGACGGCTCGCCGGTGCCGTGGTCCTCGACGCGGCGCGCGCCTGGGAGGAGGCGGATCCGGCCGCTGCCGGGCTCACGAGCTGGATCGAGGAGAACGTCCGCTTCCGCTCGTCGATGGTCGACCGCATCACCCCGCGCACGGTCGCCGACGACCTCGCCACGGCGGAACGGCTGAGCGGCGTGCGCGACGAGGCCGTCGTCGTCTGCGAGCCGTTCTCGGAGTGGCTCCTGGAACCCGGCGCCCTGCCCGCGCCCGACTGGGCCTCGGCGGGCGCGCGCATCGTCGACGACCTCGTCCCGTACGAGGAGCGCAAGCTCCGGCTGCTCAACGGGGCGCACTCCCTGCTCGCCCACCACGGCCTGCTGCACGGGCTGACGGACGTCGCGGAGGCGTTCGCGGATCCGCGTCTGCGCGACCTCGTCGAGGAGTACTGGGAGACCGCCGCGGCGAGCTGCCGCCTGCCGGACGCGGAGCTGGAGGCCGCGATCGAGGCGACGCGCACGCGTTTCGCGAATCCGCGCATCCGCCACCGGCTCGCCCAGATCGCGGAGGGCGCACGGCACAAGCTCCCGCAGCGGATCCTGCCCGTGCTGCGCTCGGCGATCGCCGCCGGGCACGCGGCCGATGCCACGGCCTCGGTCGTCGCCGCTTGGATCCTGGGGGAGGAGAGAGCCGGCCGCGGCGTCGACCCCGACGTGCTGCGCACCGGGGATGCGGCGCTGGATGAGCGCGTGCGCACGCTCGTCGATCGCGCACTCCGTAGGCTGGACGCGTCCGTGGTGGTCTGACGAGGGGAACCCGATGCCCGAGGAGCACTCCACCGCGCCCGCGGCCGCACCGGCGGCGGGGGCGGAGAAGGTCACGATCTACGACGTGGCGCGCCTCGCCGGCGTCAACCCGTCCACGGTCTCGCGCGCGCTGAACCAGCCCGGTCGGGTGAACGCCGCCACCGAGAAGCGGATCCGCGCCGCCGCCGAGTCCCTCGACTACCGGGTCAATCCGATGGCGCGGGCGCTGCCGACCGGTCGCACCTCGATCGTCGGCCTCGTGGTGTCGGACATCACCAACCCCGTGTTCTTCGACATCGTGCGAGGAGCGGAGACGGCCGCCTCGCGCCAGGGGTACACGCTCGTGCTGACCGAGTCGGAGGAGTCGGACCAGCGCGAGTACGAGCGCGCCGCGCAGCTGCTGCGCATGGTCGACGGGCTGCTGCTCGCGACACCCCGCATGTCGGACGAGCAGATCCGGTCGCTGGCGGCGCAGAAGCCGGTCGTCGTCGTGAACCGCCTCGTCGAGGGGGTGCGGTCGATCGTGCCCGACATCCAGGCCGGCATCGCCGAGGCCGTGCGCCATCTCAGCGGTCTCGGTCACCGGCGCATCGCCTACGTGCCGGGGCCGCCCCTGTCGTGGACGGCGGGACGGCGCGGAGAGCTGCTGGCCCAGCGCTGCGATTGGGCGCAGCTCGAGCTGGTGCGACTGGATCCGGTCGCCCCCACGGTCGCCGGAGGGCGGGCCGCCGCCGCGGCGGTGCGGGACGCCGGGGTGACCGCCGTGTTCGCCTACAACGACCTCGTCGCGATCGGGCTCATGCAGGAGCTCGTGGAGGCGCGGGTGGGGGTGCCGCGCGATCTCAGCGTGATCGGCTTCGACGACATCTTCGGCGCGGACTTCACCACTCCCGCGCTCACCACGATCAAGTCGCCGCTGCGCGAGGAGGGCGACCTGGCCATGTCCGCGCTGCTCGGCGGCATCGGCTCCGGCGACGCGCCCGCGTCCTCGGCCTTCGACCCCGCCACCGCGCTCGTCGTGCGCGGGTCGACGGGGCCTGCGCGGGACTGAGCAGCGTCGCCGGGCGCGCTCCGGCGAACCCGGGCGGCGGGTGCGCCTGACGGCGCCGGAACGGTCGTCGGCCGGGGGAGCCGCGACGGACACGGCGCGGCATCTGCCGACGGACACGGCGCGGGACGGAACGCGGCGCTCTCGCGATGCCGCGTCCCGTCCCGGTGGCCTACGACGGGACCGACGGATCAGGGGGCGAGCGGACCCGCGTCGGCGGTCGTCAGCGGGGCGCGGCACGCGTGCGCCGACGACACCTCGTGCGCGCCGACGTCGGCGACGCCGATGCGCCGGCGACCGTCGATGTCGTCCGTCACGATGGCGGAGTGATCCTGGGTCGCGGCGTTCACGGCGGGGCTGCCCGCGCCGATCCGGGGGACGCCCGCCGCATCGGTCACGAGCTGCGGATCGACCCGGGTGAACCCGGTCGCGGGCAGGTCGCCGTCGGCGGCCGCGCCCCACAGGATGTTGCCCGCCCAGGTGAAGCCCAGCGACTTCGGCACGAGAGCGAGCGAGCCGCGATCCGACACCACCAGGTTGTCGACGATGACGCAGCCGTGCGGCTCGAGCGGGCGCGCCGTCTCGCCGATGATGCCGCCGCCCACATCGACGAGGGAGTTCAGGACGATCCGGATCCGGTCGGCGGCGTCGTTCTTCGTGCGCGAGCTCGACGGCTCGCCCTCGTAGTGGTCGCGCACCGTGCCGCAGCCGATCACGACCCCGGAGCCGGCGATCCCGGCGAGCACGTTGTTCACGATCACGTGGTCGTTGCCGTAGATGCGGATGCCGTTCTGGCCATTCAGGATGTGGTTCGACTCGATCCGGGTGCGGTTGCCGTGCCGCAGCACGATGCCGCCGAGGGAGTCCCGGATGGTGTTGTAGCGCACCGTGTTGTCGCTGGACTTCACGGAGATCGCCTCGGGGTCGCCGTTGCACCGCTCGAAGAGGTTGTACTCGACGATCGCGTGCGCGCTGCTCAGCGCCCGCGGGCTCACGCCCAGGCGGATCGGCTCGCCGCCGTTGTCGCCCGGGAAGGTGTGGTCCGAGAAGTGGTTGTGGTGGATGCGCACGTTCTGCGCCATGTCGGTCGGCTGGCCGCCCTCGATACCGAGGTAGATGCCGAGCGTGGACTTGCCGTGGAAGTGGTTGTACTCGATCACGGTGTCGTCGGCACGCACCATCACGTTGTGCAGGCCCTCGATGTCGGCGAGGACGAACTCGTTGCGGCTGAGCGTGATGGCCTGGCAGGAGGCGGGGAGCTCGAAGGTCGTCGACTGCGTGAACACGAAGCCGCTGATCGTCACGTGGTGGGCGGCGTCGAACACGAAGCTCTGCGCGCCCGTGAACGTCACCCCGCCCACGGACTCGGCGGTGATCGTGAGGTGCTTGTTCCACCGCCCGCCCACGCCCGTGAGGCGGATCGGGGATCCCTCGGGCACGGCGTAGGTGCCGTCCGTGACGACGATCGTCGCGCCCTCCTTGGCGGTGTCGATCGCGGTCTGCAGCGCGGCGAGGTCGGACACGAACGTGTACGGCCCGCGGCCCGGCCGCGCGGGCAGCCCCGCGGCACGGGGGCCGACGGCCTGCGCGGCGACGGGGGATGCCGTGAGCGCCAGGGCGGCACCGGCGGCGGTCAGGATGAACGTGCGTCTCTTCATGATTCTCCTCGTTGAGACAGGGCCCGGCGCCGGGCTCGGCGCAGGGTCGACGGCGGTCCCGGCGATGGTGCCGGGATCGTGGGACGGACGGGCGAGGCGCGGCGGGGCGGGTCCTCAGCCGATCGCGTCGTCGGTCAGGAACAGCTCCACGACCGGCACGGCCGTGTCGGGGCGCTGCAGCGGGAGGTGGAGGGTGAGCGTGCCCGCGGGCAGCCCGCCCATGAGCGTGTTCTGCGCGACGCGATCCGGATCCACGTGCAGCGGCACGAGCTCGGAGGCGTCGGTCATCAGCTGGGCGTACCGCACCCGGCCGGCGAGCCCCGGCAGGTGCAGGTGCTTGAACGGCCAGGCGAAGAGGTGCGCGTAGAGCCGGTCACCGCGCAGCGTGTACCGCACATCCGTCGGCGGGGCGAACGGCGCGGGGCCCGCGCCGTGGATCGCGCGGGCGTGGTCGTCCATCCAGTCGCCGATGCCGCGGAAGATCCGCTCGGCGTCCGCGCCGAGCCGGCCGCGGCCGTCGGGGCCGATGTTCAGCAGCAGGTTGCCGTTCTTCGAGACGCCGTCGACGAGCAGGCGGACGAGCGACTCGGCGGTCTTGAACTCGTGGTTGTCGCGGTCGTAGCCCCAGCTGCCGTTGAGCGTCTGGCAGGCCTCCCACGGCACCGGCGCCCCGTCGCGGGCCATCGGCTCGAGGGGCTGGTACTGCTCCGGGGTGACGATGTCGCCCGGGATCCCGAGGCGGTCGTTGACGATGATGCCCGGCTGCAACTCGCGGACCAGGGCGAGGAGGTTGTCCGCATCCCAGTCCGCCGCGCCCTTCCCGCCCCAGTAGTCGGGGCGGTGCGTGTAGGAGAAGTCGAAGAACAGGTAGTCGATGCGTCCGTAGCGGGTGAGCAGCTCGCGCACCTGGCCGTGCAGGTAGGGCTGGTAGTCGCGCACGTCGCGGTCGGCGGTCGCCTTCTTGAAGTCCTCGTCGTCGCGCTGGGGATGCGTGCCGTCGACGGGGAAGGATCCGTGGTGCCAATCGATGAGGGAGTAATACAGGCCCACGCGGAGGCCCTCGGCGCGGCACGCCTCGACGAACTCGGCCACCGCATCCCGGCCGAAGGGCGTGTTCATCGTCGTGTAGTCGGTGAGGGCCGAGTCCCAGAGGCAGAAGCCGTCGTGGTGCTTCGCGGTGAGCACGACGTAGCCGGCTCCCGCCTCGCGCGCGGTGCGGGCCCAGGCGCGCGGATCGAACCGATCGGGGTCGAAGTGCTCCCGATAGCTCTCGTAGTCGGCGTCGCCCATCCGCTCCCGGCTCTTCACCCATTCGTGCCGGGCGGCGAGGGAGTAGAGGCCCCAGTGCACGAACATGCCCAGGCGGGCGTCGACGAACCAGGCGAGGTCTGCGGGGGCGGTCATGCGTTCTCCGGGGGAGGGGGCGACGGGAGGGTGCGGCGCGGCGGGCGCGGCTGCGGCGCCGCCTGGGGCGTGCTCCGCCTCGAGCGGAGCACGCTCGGGGGTCAGCAGAGCGTCGTCGAGGGCCGTCAGCTCGGCGGCGGTCAGCCCGTGCGCGGCGAGCAGGGCGCGCACGGATCCGTGGACGCGGTCGATCTCGGCGAGGACGTCGCGCATGACGGACGCGGGGGATTCCGTGGCGAGCACCGCGGCGTGCGGCGACCGGGGATAGGCGCGGCGCAGGCGCTCCGACGTGGCCCGGCGGTCGGAGGCGGGGATGAGCTCCGCGGTGAGCGCGTAATCGGCCACGACCTCCTCGCGGTCGGCCCCCACGGCGGCGAGGGCGAGCGCGATCACGAGACCCGTGCGGTCCTTGCCCGCGGTGCAGTGCACGAGCGCGGGCTCGCCCGCGGCGATCGCGCGGATCGCCGCGACGAGTTCGGGCATCGACTCCGCCAGCAGGTGCCGGTAGATCCCGGCGAGGTCGTAGCCCTCCAGGAAGAACGAGCGCGGAGACCCGTGGTACAGCGGGAGGCGGATGAGCTCCACCTCGCCCACGGCCGTCGGCGCCGCGGCGACCTCGTCGTCCGAGCGCAGATCGATGATCCGCCCGACCAGGGCGCGGATCGCGTCCGCGCCCCGGTCGTCGACCGACGAGAGCGCGCCGGAGCGGTAGAGCCTTCCCGTGCGCACCCGGGCGGATCCGGCGGGGATCCCGCCCACATCGCGCATCCCGACCACGCCGTCGATCTCGAGCACCGTCACGATCAGCCCTTCAGCGCGCCGGAGGTGAGGCCGCGCGCGAACGACCGCTGGAACAGCAGGAACACGATCACAGAGGGGGCGAGCGCGAGCAGCGAGGCCGCCATGATGACACCGGGCGTGACCTCGGGGTCGATGCGCAGGGTGCGCAGCGCGAGCGGCAGCGTGTAGGTCGCGTTGCTCGTGGAGACGAGCAGGGGCAGCAGGTACTGGTCCCAGATCATCGTGAACCCGAACACCCCGACCACGCCGAGGGCCGGCTTGCACAGCGGCACGATGATCTGCGCGAACACGCGGAGCTCCCCGGCGCCGTCGATGCGCGCGGCCTCCTCGAGCTCGATCGGCACGTCCTTCATGAACTCGGTCATCACGAGGATCGAGAACGCCCAGGCGCCCAGCGGCACGATCATGCCGGCGAGCGTGCCCATGAGGTTGATGTGCACGACCGGCAGATCCGAGAGCAGGATCGACAGGGGCAGGGCGAGGATCTCCTCGGGCAGCATCATGGTCGCGAGGATCGCGACCATGACCAGGGCCGAGAAGCGGAACCGCTTGCGGGCCAGGGCGTAACCGGCGAGCACCGAGACGACGACCTGCAGCAGCAGGCCGAAGCCGACGACGAAGAACGAGTTCGCGAGGTACTTCAGCACGCCGTAGTCGATCGCGATGCCGAAGTTCGAAAGCGTCGGCCGGCTGGGGATCACGCTGAGCTCGGTCGGGTCGGAGACCTCGCTGAACGCGCCCACGAGCAGGGCGATCAGCGGTCCCGCGAAGAGGACCGCGACCACGGCGTACAGCACGACCTTGACGGCGATCGCGAGGGGCGTGCGGCTCTCGGTGAGTCCGAGGGCGGTGTCGGTGCCGGCGCTCATGCGTCCTTCCTCCTGCGGGTGATGAGCTGCACGAAGACCGTCAGCACCAGCGTCGCGAGGAACAGCAGCACCGCGCCGGCCGAGCCGACGCCGAGCTTGCCCTGTTCCAGGCCGAGTTTGTAGAGCAGGGTCATGACGACCTCGGTGGCGCCGTTCGGGCCGCCGTTGGTCATCAGGAACACCTCGGTGAACACCCGGAAGCCGCGCACCGCGGCCAGGATGAAGAGGATCGTGAACACCGGGCGCAGGCCGGGCAGGGTCACGTGCAGGATCCGCTGCCAGCGGTTCGCGCCGTCGACCGTCGCCGCCTCGTACAGGCCGCGGTCGATGCCGGCGAGCCCGGCGAGGATGATCATCATGTCGTACGGGGCGCCGCGCCAGATCCCCATCACCATGATGGATCCCATCGCGGTGCTCGGATTGTTGATGTACTCGCTCGGGCCGAGGCCGACGAACCCGATGATCGAGTTCAGGAAGCCGTCGGCGGCGGGGTAGTACATGATCCGCCAGAGCTCCGCGATGACCGCCATCGGCACGACCACGGGAAGGAAGGCGGCCGAGCGCAGGAACGAGAGCTTCCCGGTCTGGCCCTCGAGCAGCAGGGCGAGCAGGAAGCCGACGCCGAGGCTGCCGGCGGTCTGGCCGAGGGCGAGGACGAGGGTGTTGATCGTCGCATCGCGGAAGTCCGTCGACGACAGGATCGTCTGGTAGTTCGCGAGCCCGACGAACTCGTTGCCCAGGTAGGGGCGGACGTTCTCCACCGACATCGAGACGGCCTGCACCATCGGGATGTAGCGGAACACGAGGAAGAGCAGCAGGGCGGGGGCGAGGAACACCCACGGGATCCACCACTTCCCCTGCGTGCGCCGCCGGCGGCGCCGAGCCGGCGACGGGACCAGCAGGGCCTCCGTCGCCGTGCTCGCCGCCGAAGCCGGACGTGCGGTGTCCACGATGTCCATGGTCACTTCTTGAGGATCCCCTGCGTGAGCAGTTCGGCGGTGAGCTTGCCGTCGAGGTCGGACAGCTCCGAGGTCAGATCGAGCGAGCAGTCGGCCAGGAGCGCGTTCACCGTGTCGGCGGTCATCTGGCGCACCGGCGTCCAGCTCGGGATGTTCGGCGCGTAGCGGCCGCTCTCCTGATAGGCGGTGGCGAACGTCTCCCAGCGGGCGTCGTCGCGCACGTCGGAGACCTTGACGGTCTCGTTCACGGGCAGCTGCACGCTGAAGGTGCCGTTCGTGCCCTCCATGCCGGCCTTCTGCGCGTCGGCGCCGATGTACCAGTTCGCGAAGGCGTCCTGACCCTTCTGGTTCTCGGATCCGGCCATGAGGTAGATCGCACCGCCCTCGGCGAGCACCGTGGCGTCCTTCGGCCCCTTCGGGGCCGGGACGACCTCGTACTTGTCCGCGCCGAGGGACTTGTCGAACCGGGGCATCATGTACGGCCCGGTCAGGTACATGCCCGCGACCCCGGTCTCGAAGGCCTCGTTCGTCGGCGGGGTGTCCATGCTGACGGCGCCGGGCTGCACGACCTTGGCCTCGCACTGCAGTCCGCGGAACCACTCCATGGCCTTGACCGAGGCGGGGTCGCTCATCGCGGGGACGTAGCCGTTGCCGGACTTCTTGATGAAGTCGCCGCCCGCGGCCCAGAGGAAGTTCGAGAAGTACCACGAGGCGTAGCCGCGCTTGGTCGAGGCCGGCACGGCGAGGCCGTAGGTGTCGGCCTGGCCGTCGCCATCGGGATCCTGGGTGGTGAACGCCTTCGCGACCGTCTCGAGCTCGTCCCAGGTCTTCGGCGCCTGCAGGCCGAGCTTCTGCAGCCAGTCGCTGCGGATGAGCAGGGCGTTCGCCTGCGCCGAGTAGGGGATGGCGTAGGTCTTGCCGTCGGTCGCCTTGCCGGCGGCGGCGGCCTGGGGCGTGAGATCCTTCGCGTTGGCGACGCTCTTCGTGTCGACCTCGCGCACGATGCCCTGCGTGTGCATCGTGCCCAGCTGGCTGATGTCGTTCATGACGATGTCGGGCAGATCCTTCTGCCCCGCCCGCTGGGCGAGCTTGGTCTCGAAGTCGTCGAAGATCGCCGTGAGCTCGGCCTTATAGCCGGTCTTCTTCTCGAAGGCCTCGACCATGGCCTTCTGCGCCGCCTCGCTCGGGCTGCCCGGGGTGGTGCGGATCCAGATCTCCAGCGTGGACTTCTCGTTCTGGGGCGCCTCGCCCTTGCCGCCCGAGGCGGTGCTCGAGCAGCCCGCGAGGGCGAGCGTGGCGACACCGATCAGGGCGGCGGTGCGCAGGATTCTGCTGTGCATGGGGTTCTCCGTCAGGTTTGGCAAACGCTTGCCACTTTGCAAGACGTCGATGGCGAATCTAATGTAGGTCCGCAGACGCTGTCAATCATTCATCGGATGTTTCGCCCGGAGGGGCGGGCGGAGGGAGGCGGTATGGGCGAGCGGATGCGCGCGCGGCTGGTCATGGAGGAGGGGCGTCGCGACGACGTCTATCCGGACGACGTGCTGGCCATGATCGACGCTACCGTGATGCTGCAGCGGCCGTTCCTCACCGCGGCCGAGCTCGCGGCCCGGCCGGAGGCGCTGCACGACACCGAGCTGCTGCTGACGGGCTGGGGTGCCCCCGTGGTCGACGGTGCGCTGCTCGACCGCGCGCCGCGTCTGCGCGGAGTGCTGCACGCGGCGGGCTCGGTGAAGCACATGATCGCGCCCGAGGCGTGGGCGCGCGGGATCACGGTGGTCTCCGCCGCCGCAGCGAACGCCGACCCGGTGGCCGAGATCGCCGCGGCGCAGATCGTGCTGGCCGCCCGGGGCGTTCCTGCGGCCCGGCGCCGGTATGCGCAGGAGCGCAGCCGGTCCGCTGCCGCCGCCGCTGCGGGCGCCCGCGGGCGCACTGTCGGCCTCGTGGCGCTGGGCGAGATCGGGCGCAGGGTCGCGGAGCGCCTGCGCGACAGCGGCCTGCGGCTGATCGCGGCGGATCCGTTCGCGGACGCCGAGTCCGCGGCCCGGGCGGGGATCGAGCTGGTCGGGCTGGAGGAGCTGTTCGCCCGGGCCGACGTGGTGAGCCTGCATGCCCCGCTGCTGCCGGCCACGACCGGGATGATCGACGCCGGGCTGCTGCGCCGGATGCCGCACGGCGCGACGCTCGTGAACACCGCCAGGGGCGGCCTCGTCGACGAGGGCGACCTGGTGGCGGTGTGGCACGAGCGCCCGGACCTCACGGCGCTGCTCGACGTGACGGTGGACGAGCCGCCGGTGGCCTCCTCGCCGCTGTGGACGCTCGAGAACGTCGAGCTCACGCCGCACGTGGCCGGATCCATGGGCGAGGACCGCGCGGCGATGGGGCGCCTCGTGGCGGCCGAGCTGCGCCGCTGGGCCGAGGGTGAGCCGTTGCGGCACCGGGTCGACCCGGCGTCGCTCGACCGGATCGCCTGAGCGGGTCGGGAGCCTCGCCCCCGGGTCGCTCGGCGGCATCGCCTGAGCGGGCTGGGGCTCCTGGTGCGGGTCGCTCGACCGGACCGCCTGAGCGGGTCCGGAGCCTCGGGCCCGGGCGTGGTTGGCAACCGATTGCATCGCTCTCCTGTCACCTCGGGACCCGCTCGGCGGACTGCCTTCTCGGTTCCGGTCGCAGAAAATGTCGTTCCGAGGGCGGGAAAGCGACAGATTCTGCGACCTGAGCGGAGACGGGGGCGACGGGAGGCGTAGCGGGACGGGCTGCGACGCGAACGGGGCGGGGGGACAGGCCGGATCCGGTCGTGCGTCATGGGCACTGCGCAGCCGGGCGACGGGAACTATGCTCGGGGGCATGACCCCGGAAAGCCCTTCCCTGCACGCCGGCTCCGGTGGGGCCCACGCGGCCACGCTCCAGGACGTGGCGCGCGAGGCCGGTGTCTCGCTGGCCACGGCCTCGCGGGTGCTGAACGGCTCGGCGCGCAAGGTCGCCGAGGACTTCCGGGAACGCGTGGAACGCGCCGCCGACTCCCTCGGGTACACCCCGAACGTGTCGGCCCAGGCGACCGCCCGCGGACGCTCCCCGGTCATCGCACTGTTGGTCGCCGACATCGCCGACCCCTATTTCGGCCAGATCGCGGCCGGCGTCGCGCGCGGCGCGGACGAGCGCGGCCTCGTCGTCACGATCTCGATCACCGAGCGCGATCCGGAGCGCGAGAACCGGATCCTGCGCGCCCTCCGCGGACAGCGGCCGCAGGGACTCATCCTCGCGGCCTCCCGCGCCGACCGCACCGGCGAGGCGGGGGCGGCGGATCCTGCAGACGCCGAGCTCGAGGCCTTCTCCCGCTACGGCGGCCGGGTGGTCGCGTTCGGCGAGCGCCCCGGCGACGGTTCGGGAACGCGGGCGATCACGATCGACAACGCGGGCGGGGCCGAGGAGCTCGGCCGGCGCATGGCGGCGCTCGGCTACCGGTCCGCGATCGGGATCGGCGCGGCCGAGGGCGTGCGCACGTCCGACGATCGCCTGAACGGGTTCGCCCGCGGGTTCGCGGCGGGCGGGGGCGAGATGTCGCGGATCCACCGGGGCGACTTCCGGCGGGAGTCGGGCACGGCCGCGATGGCAGCGGCACTCGCCGAAGGCGTGGAGCCCGGCACTCTCGTGTTCGGCATGAGCGACGTCGTCGCGCTCGGGGCGATGTCCGCGATCCGCGCGGCGGGCCGCGCAGTCGGCGCCGACATCGCGGTCTGCGGCTTCGACGACGTCTCGGCGAGCGGGGACGTGACGCCCGCGCTCACCACCGTGCGGGTGCCGCTCAACGAGGCCGGGTACCAGGCGTTCCGCGCCATCGTCGACGACGACTGGACCCAGGCCCCGCTGCCGGTCGAGGTGATCGTGCGCGGCAGCACCCCCGGGCTGTGACCGCTCGTGAGATGACCGCGCTTCGTCTTGCTCGGACTGCGATCGTGCTCGCTCGACGACCCCGAGGGCACCAGCGGGGCCGTTGAGCGAAGACGCCGAAGGCGACGGAGACGAGACGCGCTGCAGCGAGGCGACTCCCGCCCCGGTGAGTCAGCCGCCGAGCGCGGCGCTCACGACCGCCCGGGCCTCCTCCTGCACGCGGGCGAGGTGCTCGGGACCGAGCAGAGACTCGGCGTAGAGCTTGTACACGTCCTCCGTGCCGGAGGGGCGCGCGGCGAACCACGCGTGCTCGGTCTGCACCTTGAGGCCGCCGATCGCCGCGCCGTTGCCGGGCGCGTGCGAGAGCTTCGCCGTGATCGGCTCGCCCGCGAGCTCGGTCGCGGTGACCGAGTCCGGCGACAGCCTGCCGAGCGTCGCCTTCTGCTCGGGCGTCGCGGGCGCGTCCACGCGCTGGTAGGCGGAGGCGCCGAACGCCTCCTCGAGCTCGCGGTAGCGCTCCGACGGAGTCTTGCCGGTGACGGCGATGATCTCCGCGGCGAGGAGGCAGAGCAGGATCCCGTCCTTGTCGGTCGACCAGACGGATCCGTCCTTGCGCAGGAACGACGCACCGGCCGACTCCTCGCCGCCGAACGCCACCGATCCGTCGAGCAGCCCCGGCACGAACCACTTGAACCCGACCGGGACCTCGAGCAGACGCCGGCCCAGCGACTCGGCGACCCGGTCGATGATCATCGACGACACCAGCGTCTTGCCGATCGCGGCGTTGCGGTCCCAGCCCTCGCGGTGCGAGAAGAGGTAGTCGATCGCGACGGCGAGGTAGTGGTTCGGGTTCATCAGCCCGGCGTCGGGGGTGACGATGCCGTGGCGGTCGGCGTCGGCGTCGTTGCCGGTCAGCACGTCGTAGTCGCCCTTCTTCGCGACGAGCGACGCCATCGCGGAGGGGGAGGACGGATCCATCCGGATCTTCTCGTCCCAGTCCAGCGTCATGAACCGCCAGGTGGGGTCGACCTCCGGGTTGACCACGGTGAGGTCGAGGCCGTGCATCTCGGCGATGAGCGCCCAGTACTCGACCGATGCGCCGCCCAGCGGGTCCGCCCCGATCCGGACGCCGGCCCGCTTGATCGCGTCGACGTCGATGATCGACGGCAGGTCGCGCACGTAGCCGTCGCGGAAGTCGTAGGTGCCGAGGGATCCGGCGTCGATGTCGGCGAAGCGGGTGCGCTTGACGCCCGCCAGCCCCTGCTCGATGAGCTCGTTGGCGCGGTTCGCGATCCAGCCGGTCGCGTCGGTGTCGGCGGGACCGCCGTGCGGCGGGTTGTACTTGAAGCCGCCGTCGCGCGGCGGGTTGTGCGACGGGGTGACGACGATGCCGTCGGCGCGACTCGGCTCGTCGGCGGCGCGGTCGCGGTTGTAGGTGAGGATCGCGTGGCTGAGCGCGGGCGTCGGCACCCAGGCGTCGCGGGAGTCGACGAGCACGTCGACGCCGTTCGCGACGAGCACCTCGATCGCGCTGCGCTCCGCCGGACGGCTGAGCGCGTGCGTGTCGCGGCCCAGGAAGAGGGGACCGGTGATGCCTTGCGCGGCCCGGTAGTCGACGATCGCCTGGGTCGTGGCGAGGATGTGCTGCTCGTTGAAGCTCCCGCTCAGGGACGATCCGCGATGCCCGCTCGTGCCGAACACGACCCGTTCCGTCGGGACGGACGGATCCGGGATCCGGTCGTAGTAGGCGGCGATCAGCTCGTCGACGTCGATCAGGTCGCTTTCCTCCGCGGGGAGGCCGGCACGGCTCGTCATGGGGATAGTCTGCCCCGCCGGGCCCCCGAGCGCATCATCGTTTCAGGGCGGGGCGCACGGCGCCCGGATCCGGTCGGATCACCGGATCGGATCCGGCTCTGCGTCGTCCATCCGGGACAGGACGGGCGGCGTCCGCGTCATCGACCCGAACCGGGAGCGCACCCCGGACTAGGCTGAACGCCGTGACCGATGCCGCCTCCGCCCGCCGCACCTACAGCTACCTCGGGCCCGCGGGCACCTTCACCGAGGCGGCGCTGGACCAGGTGCCCGAGGCCCGCGGGCAGGAGTGGCGCGCCGTGCACAACGTCGGCGAGGCGCTCTCGGACGTGCTCGAGGGGCGCAGTGACGCGGCGATGATCGCGATCGAGAACTCGGTCGAGGGCGGGGTCACCACCACACTCGACGCCCTGGCCACCCTCCCCGGTCTGCGGATCGTCGGCGAGTACCTCGTCAAGGTCGACTTCGTTCTCGTGGCGGCCCCCGGGAAGCGACTGGAGGACGTGACGGTCGTCGCGGCGCATCCGGTCGCCTACGCGCAGTGCTACGGGTGGCTCGGCGAGCACCTCCCGCGTCATCAGCACGTGCCCGCGGCGAGCAACGTCGCCTCGGCGCTCGGGATCCTCGACGGATCCCTGCCGGCGGACGCCGCCATCGCCGCCCCCGGCATCGTGCAGCACCACGAGCTCGAGCTTCTGGCCGACGGCATCGGCGACAACGACAACGCCGTCACCCGGTTCGTGCTGGTCGCCCGCACCGTAGCTCCGGCGCCGCCGACCGGCGCCGACAAGACGTCGCTCATCGTCGAGCTCCCCGAGGACCACGCGGGTGCGCTGCTCGAGCTGCTCGAGCAGTTCTCCACCCGCGGCATCAACCTGTCGCTGCTGCAGTCGCGCCCGATCGGCGACGAGCTGGGGCGCTACCGATTCGTGCTCGACGCCGACGGGCACATCCAGGACGAGCGCATGGCCGACGCGCTGCTCGGCATCCGCCGGTTCAGCCCGCGCGTCGTCTACCTCGGCTCCTACCCCCGCGCCGACCGTCGCATCGTGCAGTACCCGGAGCGGTACGCCGACGACGTGTTCGTCGAGGCCAGGGACTGGCTGCGGGCGCTCGTGAGCGGCGAGCCCGAGGCATAGGCCGGGCGCTCGCGGGTTGCTCGGGCCGTCGGGCTGTCGGTCTGTCGGTCTGCCCGGGTTGCGGGGCCGTCGGTCTGCCCGGGGGCGCGGACGTTCTGCAGGGAGGGCCCGACGATATGCAGGGCCACGGACCGGATCCGACCGCGAAACCGACATAATCCGCCGCGTACGGCCGGGTGGCTCCTGCAGAACGGCAGGGGCGCCCTGCACAACGGCGCGGGTCGACGGTCGCCCGGCGCCGGGCGCCGTCGCCTGTGCGGGGCTCAGCCCGCGAGCAGCTCCAGTGTCTGCGTACGACCCGGCGTGCGGTCGGGATCCTCGGCGGCGAAGGAGCCGGCGACGGGGGAGACCATGATCTCGTCGACGCCGTGCTGCGCCGCGAAGGCCTCGAGGTCGGCGCGAACGGTCGCGCCGTCGCCGACGAACCAGTTCGCGAGCGCGGCGGCGTGGATCTGCTCCTCCTGCGGATCCGGCGCGGCGGCGAGCGCGGCCCTGGCCTGCTCCACGGTCTCCAGAGCGGTGAGCGGACGGTTCAGGCGCAGGCGCGCCATCATCCGCAGCTGGGGGATCGCGCGCTCCGCGGCCTCCTCGGCGGTGGGCGCCGCGACGACGTTCGCGGTGAGGAAGGTGCGCGGCTCGGGGTGCGCCTCGGTGGGGCGGAAGCCCTCGCGGTACAGGGCGAGGGCGCGGTCGAGGCCCTGGCCGGAGAAGTGGTTCGCGAACACGTACGGCAGGCCGAGCGACGCCGCAAGCTGCGCGGAGTAGTCGCTGGATCCGAGCAGCCACACCTCGGGAGCGCCGGTCGCGGTGGGCGTCGAGCGCACCGCGTACTCGCCGCCGGACGTGAACTGCACCGTCGCGCCGTCGGGCTGCAGCATGAGGGCGATGTCCTGCACGTGGTCGGGGAACCGCTCCACGTCGCCGGCGGTGCCGGAGGCGCGCAGGAGCTGGGTGATCACGGGGTCGCTGCCGGGGGCGCGGCCGATGCCCAGGTCGATCCGGCCCGGGGCGATCGCCTCGAGGGCGGCGAACTGCTCGGCGACGATGAGCGGCGCGTGGTTCGGCAGCATCACCCCGCCGGATCCGACCCGGATCCGCGACGTGCGGGCCGCGGCCGCCGCGATGAGCACTGGTGGCGCGGTCGAGGCGACCGCGGGCATGTTGTGGTGCTCGGCGAACCAGTACCGGCGATAGCCGAGGTCGTCGGCGCGAGCGGCGAGGGCGAGCGACGCCGCCACGGCCTGGGCGCTGGACTGCCCGGTGCGGACGGGGACGAGGTCGAGGACGGAGAGCGCGAGAGAAGACATCCCTGAGGGCAACGCGACGGAGGTCCGGTGCATTCCGGGCCTGCGACCGGAGGCGGGCGCCGAGGGACAGGGTCGCGGGTCGGTTCGGCCCTTCCGGGGTGGGGCGTCGGGAGGGGGCGCCCCGTGCCCGGCGCATAACTCAGGCTGCAGCCGACGGAGTAAGCCCGGACGGGCGGAAACGCCGGGTATCGAGTGGCGCCGGCCTGAATTGTGCGACCGCGCAGGTGATGACGGCCCCCGGAAGGGTCGTGAGCCGTGCCCGACCGCACTCGACAGCGCCGCGACAGAGGCGCGAAAGCGGCGCCCCGGTAGCCTGACCGCATGGACGCCGAGATCTTCTACGTGCTGGTCGGATCCGTCATCGTCGCGGCGGTCGCCCGCTGGCGGGGCTGGCCCGCGCCCCTGCTGGTCACGGTGGTGGCGCTCGCCGTGTCGTTCATCCCGGCCGTGCCGAACCTCCGCATCGACGGGCACGTGCTGCTGACCCTGGTGCTGCCGCCGCTGCTGTACTCGGCGTCGTTGGACGTGTCGTTCGTGAGCTTCCGCCGCAGCCTGCCTCAGATCCGTCGGCTCGGCATCGGCCTGGTCGTCGTGACGACGGCCGCGGTCGGGCTCGTCGCCTGGCTGATCATGCCCTCGCTCACCCTGCCCGGGGCCCTGCTGCTCGGCGCGATCGTCGCCCCGCCCGACGCCGTCTCCGCCGCCGCGATCGGCCGCCGGCTCGGGCTGCCGCGCCGGGTGATGACGGTGCTCAGCGGCGAGAGCCTCATCAACGACGCGACCTCGCTCACGCTGTACCGCGTGTTCGCCGCGATCGTGGCGGGCGCGACGGTGACCCTGGGCGGGGGCATCGGCCAGTTCGCCGTCGCGGTCGTCGTCGGGGTCGTGATCGGGGTGGTCGCCGGACTCGCCATGCATCAGCTGCGCATGCGGATCTCGGATCCGGTCGTGATCGGCACGTTCGGACTGCTCGCGCCGTTCGGCGTCTACGGGATCACCGAGCACCTTCAGGGATCCGGCGTGCTCGCGGTCGTCGCGATGGGGCTCGTCGTCGGCTACAACGCCCCCCGCACGAGCTACGCGACCCGGATGCAGGAGGCGCCGATCTGGCTGTCGGCGGACTTCCTGCTGGAGTCGTTCGTGTTCGGCTACATCGGGCTGCAGCTGCCGCCCGTCCTCGCCGAGCTCGGCGCGACGCAGGTCGGGGGCGTGCTGTGGCTTTCCGCCGGGGTCTTCGTCGTGGTGCTGCTGGTGCGGCCGCTGTTCGTGTACCCGGCCTCGGCCTGGGGCGAGTTCTGGTCGCGGCTGAAGTTGCGGCAGTTCGAGAGGGCCCTCGCGTCCGGCGAGTTCCAGAAGCGGTCCGATGCCGTGGCGGAGAAGCAGCGGCGTGCAGGCCGGGCGGGGCGCCGCCCGAGCGAGGAGGAGCTGCGCGAGCGCTTCCGGGAGTCGCAGCTGAGCTGGCGCGACAACGCGGTGATCTCCTGGGCCGGGATGCGCGGAGTGGTGACGCTCGCCACGGCGCTCGCCGCAGCCGACCTCGCCGGGCTCGAGACGGAGGCGGCGCATGCGATCGTCGTCGTCGCGTTCCTGGTGACCGTAGGCACGCTGCTGCTGCAGGGGCTGACGCTGCCGCTGCTGATCAAGGGCCTGGGCGTCGCCGACGTGTCGGACGAGGAGGAGGAGGACCGGCGCCAGCTGGCCCAGGTGCGGGCGCGCACCCGCGAGGCGGGCAAGGTCTTCCTCGACGAGAAGCGCACGGCCTGGGAGCGGACCCACGGGGCGGCATCGCTGGGCTGGTTCGACCGGTTCGCGCAGCGGTTCACCCGCGTCGAGCGCGACACCGCGCAGGGGCAGCGCGATGAGGACAGCATGCCGCGGCCGAGCCGGGACGAGCTCGTCGGCCTGTCGAAGGGGTGGTTGCAGGTGCGCCGGGACGTGCTCATCTCCGAGCGCGACGCGGGCACGCTGAACGAGGAGGTCATGCGCGAGCTGATCCACGCGATGGACGCGGAGGAGCTCGCGCTGGACACCCGGATGGCGACGGGTCCCGCGGAGCGCTGACCCGTGCGGGGCGCGTGAGAGCTGGCAGGGGATCCGCTCCCGTCGCGAAGAACGTCGTTCCGGGCGGGAGATGACGACATCTTCTGCGACGGGAAGGCCCAGGAGCGCCCGCCGGACCCGCTTCGGTTCGCCGGACGGGCGGAGGGATCTCGTCGCCCGCGCTGAAGCGACGAGGCCCTCGGATCCCGAGAAGGGATCCGAGGGCCTCGAGCGGTGAACCGGGATCAGCGGGTCGCGACGGCCTCCGCATCGGCGGATCCGGTCGACGTCGCAGCGTCGTCCGTCGCGCCGGCGGCGTCGTCCGCGGCGTGTGCGTCCTCGTCCTCGATGTCCTCGGCGAACGGCAGCCCGTTGCGCGGCGCGTTGTAGAGGTCGAGGTCGAGGATCCCCTCGCGCTTGGCGACGATCGTCGGCACGAGGGCCTGCCCTGCGACGTTGACCGCGGTGCGGCCCATGTCGAGGATCGGGTCGATCGCGAGCAGGAGGCCGACGCCCTCGAGCGGCAGGCCCAGGGTCGACAGGGTGAGGGTCAGCATCACGATCGCGCCGGTGGTGCCGGCGGTCGCGGCGGATCCGACCACCGAGACGATCACGATCAGGATGTACTGCATCAGGTTGAGCTGGATGCCGAAGAACTGGGCGACGAAGATCGCGGCGATGGCCGGGTAGATCGCGGCGCAGCCGTCCATCTTGGTGGTGGCGCCGAGCGGCACGGCGAACGAGGCGTAGCCGCGGGGCACGCCGAGGTTGCGCTCGGTGACGCGCTCGGTGAGGGGCAGGGTGCCGATCGAGGAGCGGCTCACGAAGCCGAGCTGCACCGCCGGCCACACGCCCGTGAAGTACTGCTTGATGGACAGGCCGTGCGTCTTCACCAGGATCGGGTAGACGACGAACAGCACGAGCGCGAGGCCCAGGTAGATCGCGCCGGCGAACCAGGCGAGCGAGGTGAGCTTGTCCCAGCCGTAGTTGATGACGGCGGATCCGATGAGGCCGAAGGTGCCGATCGGGGCGATGCGGATGATCCACCAGAGCACGCGCTGGATGACCTTGAGCAGCGACTCCGTGAACACGAGGAACGGCTCGGCCTTGCGGCCGGCCTTGAGCGCGGCGATGCCGACCACGGCGGCGACCACGATCACCTGGAGGATGTTGAAGTTCACCGAGGAGACGAACGTGCCCTCGGCCTCACCCGGGTTCGTGCTGACCGCGAGGCCGAGGAAGTTCTGCGGGATCAGGCCTAGCAGGAAGTTCCACCAGGTGCCCTGCGTGGGCACGGTGCCCTTCACGAGGTCGGTGCCGGCGTGCGCGCCCGGCTGGATGGTGATGCCGAGCACGATGCCGATGGAGACGGCGATGAAGGCGGTGATCGCGAACCAGAGGATGGTCTGCCCGGCCAGGCGGGCGGCGTTCTGCACCCGGCGCAGGTTGGAGATGCTCGCGACGATCGCCGTGAAGATGAGGGGCACCACGGCCGCGCGCAGCAGCGTCACGTAGGAGCCGCCGATCTTGTCGAGCGTGTCGGACAGCACCGTGTGGTTGTCGTGCGTGGCGCCGAGCTGACGGCCGAGCAGGCCCACCGCGACGCCGAGCACGAGCGCGGCGATGATCTGGAAGCCGAACGACGTCAGCAGCTTGCGGACGGGACCGCGGGTGTCGGGCGCCTTGGGGCGCCGGGCGGTCCCTTCGGACCGGGGGCTGGATGCGGTGGTGCTCATGGAGACTCCTGGGGAAGGCGTGCCGGGCGCGCCGGAAGGGCGTCGACGCTGGGGGCGTCGGGGCGGCGCGATGATGCGCCTGATGTGTCAACGCTATGCATCCGCTGGTATTCCGGGCGCGGGTGTGACGAAGGATGACGGGCGGGGCGAAGTCGCCCGCGACGGGCGCGTGGACCCGTGTCCGTGCCGCGGGCGGCATCCGTGACGCTCGTGCCGCGGGGTCAGCTCGCCCGGCGGCGCCGGTCCGTCGTCGAGGTCGGGAACATCTCGACCGTGACGTCCTCGAGGAAGTAGCCCGCCGGGGTCTTCAGCGTCTCGGCGATGCGCACCAGGGTCTGCACGTTCGGCAGCGCGCGTCCGGCTTCGTAGGCGCGCACGTTCGACGAGTCGATGTCGCTGAAGGCCGCGAGCTGGTCCTGCGTCATCGTCGAGGATTCCCGTGCCAGGCGGATCCGGGCCCCGATGTGGGCGGCAGCGGCGGACGGGATTCGGGGCACCCTTCCAGCGTCGGGACTGTCCGCGACTTGTGCCAGGGTTAATACACCCGGGCATAAGTACCCATTTCGGATCCAACCCGGATCCGGCCCGGATCCGAGTCGAGAATGGATTGCGGGCAAAGAGACATACTGAGATATCGCTAGGATGCTGGGTGCGCCGGAACCCGACGGCCGCAGCCGCCGTCGACGCGAAGGACTCCGATGACCGACAGCCCGGCACGCCCCTCTTCCCGTGCGCTCCCGTCTGCCCGTGCGCTCCCGCGTCGCTCCGTTCTGCGGGCGGCGGCCTGGGGCGCCCCCGTCATCGCCGCGGCCGTCGCGGCCCCGCTCAGCGCGGCGAGCGGCGGCGCCCTCGACGCCTCGGGCGTCGTCCTCACGTTCACGGGGCCCCAGTGGAGCTCGGAGTTCCGCCTGAGCGGCGCGCTGCGGCTGCCGGCTCCCGCCTCGGCGTCGACGACCGTGTCGGCGACGATCACCTGGCAGGGGACCGGATCCAACTCCGCGGCCCAGGGGCTCTACCTCTACAAGGGCAACATCGTCGGCGGCGATGCCGGGATCGTCGGATGGACGACGACGACCGGTGCCGCCGACGACCAGCTCCACAGCACCTTCGTCTTCGAGACCCTGATCGGCGCCGGGAGCACGCAGACGCCGGTCGTCTCGAGCTACGACGGATCCACCGCGAACGGCTTCATGTACGGCGCGGAGACCCCGCACGACGGGACCGCGTACTGGGACGGTGTCATCACCATCCGGTTCTCGGCCCCGGGATTCACCGACGCCGTGCTGACGGTGCCCTACGTCCAGTAGCCGTCGGTCGCGGACTCAGTTCACGCAGGGCACGTTGCCCGACTGCAGCGGCGACGACGAGTCGGTGTAGACCGGGTGCGGCGCGCCCGTCGATCCCGGAGTGCCGGAGGAGCCCGCGTCGGATCCGGACGACGATGACGACGACGGCGAGGGAGACGGCGCCGCCGTCGGCGTCGGCGGGTTCAGCAGGTCGTGCACCTGGGCGCGGATCGCATC
The DNA here is from genome assembly GCF_037147555.1 of Microbacterium sp. MMO-35. Classification (NCBI taxonomy): domain Bacteria; kingdom Bacillati; phylum Actinomycetota; class Actinomycetes; order Micrococcales; family Microbacteriaceae; genus Microbacterium; species Microbacterium sp. MMO-35. The sequence goes on along the minus strand of NZ_JBBCVH010000001.1, from coordinate 65,176 downwards.
GAGGTCGACGATGTTCACGTCCTGGCCGTCGACCGTGTCGAAGTGGTCGATCGGGAGCGTGACGAAGGAGATGTTGCCGCCGGCGAGGCTCTGCGCCTGCTGGGCGAACGACAGCAGATCCAGCTGATCGTCCATCGCCACGTCCTTCTTGGCGACGTCGATGAGCTTCTGCAGCTTGCCGAAGTCGGTGAAGGTCGACGCCTGCTTGAGCTTGACCGCCAGCGACACCATGAACGCCTGCTGGCGGCGGGTGCGATCCAGATCCGTCATGTCGAAGTCGCTCGAGGTGGTGTCGCGGCGCTGGCGCACGAAGGCCATCGACTGCGCGGCGTTGAGCTCCTGCACGCCGGCCGGGAAGTCGGCTCCCGAGAACGTGTCGGCGGTGGCGTGGTTCAGGCACACCGTGATCGGCTGCACGGCCTCGGCCACCTCGTAGAACGCCGCCATCGTCACCTCGACGAAGTGGTCGATCCGCACTCCGCCGAGGAACGCCGAGACCGTCTTGATCGTGCTCTGCCGTGCCGCCGTGCGCGACTGCTGGTAGGCGTCGGCCTCGGAGACCCCCTTGTCCGCGAGGTTCTGCAGCGAGGCGTTCATGGCGTCGCCGTAGGCCTCCTTGATCTTGCCCTTGTCCACGCCGCCGGGGGAGTCGGGGAAGTCCACGTAGTCGTCGCGGGGGATGGAGATCCCCACGGCCTTGCCGCCGTTCGCCGGGATGTGGATCAGCATGAGCACGTTCGTGTTGTACCCGCCGACCGAGGCGTCCTCCGCATGGATCTGGTCGTAGATCGCCTGGGGGAACGGATTGCCGTTCTCGTCCACGCGGCTGTCCAGTCCCATGATCAGGATGTTCGACTCGCCGGTGTTCTGCTTGGGGCCGGTCAGGCCGGCGATCGACGAGCGGCGGATCCCGTTGTTCGCATCGGCGTAGGTGATGACGACGAACGCCGCGGCCGCGATGAGCGCCAGGACGATCACCGCGATGATCCCCACGATCCAGCGTCGGCGTCGGTACATGCGGCGCCGGGCGGCGTGCTGGGGGCTTGTCATCATCGTCCGGATCCGTTCCTGTCGGGGGCGAAGCCCCTCGCAGGGCCTCGACGATCCTCCGTCGGCCACCTGTGCGGATTCCGGGAGAGGGGGATGCGCGGGGTCCGTGCGGCGTGTCACGATGAGCGCATGTTCATGGTGACGACGAACGACGTGCCCGGCTACCGCGTGACCCAGGTGCTCGGCGAGGTGATGGGCCTCACCGTGCGATCCACGAACTTCGGGCAGGGGTTCACGGCCGGCTTCCGCGCCCTCGGCGGCGGCGAGATCCCCGAGTTCACGAAGCTCATGTACGAGAGCCGCTACGAGGTGATGAACCGGATGTGGGCCGAGGCGGTGCAGCGCGGGGCCAACGCCGTGATCGCGATGCGCTTCGACTCCGGCTCGCTCGGCAGCTTCAGCGAGATGTGCGCCTACGGCACCGCGGTGCTGATCGAGCCGATCGCCGGTGCCGCGCCGGCCCCGGCGCAGCCCGCGGCTCCGCCGGCCCCGCCCGTGGCCTGACGAGGGCCAGTTCAGAGGAGCGTTGCAACTTTGAAGGATGGATCCGGCGGGATTCTCCTTCAGAGTTGCAACCGTCCTGCGTTCTTGGCACGAACCCGGGACTTCGCCGCGCTCGCTCAACGACCCCGCGTGGACGTCAGCCGACGGCGAACATCGGCATACGGCCCTCGCCCGGTCGTTACTCTCGATGTATCCGGCACGGAGTGTGCCATCGCCCTCTCCGGGCAACGAACAAGGAGTGACATGTTCGAGAGATTCACAGACCGAGCCCGTCGTGTCGTCGTCCTCGCCCAGGAAGAGGCGAAGATGCTCAACCACAACTACATCGGCACCGAGCACATCCTCCTCGGCCTCATCCACGAGGGCGAGGGAGCCGCGGCCAAGGCGCTGGAGTCGCTCGGCATCTCCCTCGAGTCCGTGCGCGAGCAGGTGCAGGACATCATCGGCCAGGGGCAGCAGCAGCCGACCGGCCACATCCCCTTCACGCCGCGCGCGAAGAAGGTGCTCGAGCTGAGCCTGCGCGAGGCGCTGCAGCTGGGCCACAATTACATCGGCACCGAGCACATCCTCCTGGGCCTCATCCGTGAGGGCGAGGGCGTCGCCGCGCAGGTGCTCGTCAAGCTCGGCGCCGACCTGAACAAGGTGCGTCAGCAGGTCATCCAGATGCTCTCCGGATCCCCGGGGCGCGAGCCCGCCGCCGTCTCCGGCGCCGCGCACGACAGCAGCCAGCAGCAGGCGCAGGGCGGGTCGCAGGTGCTCGACCAGTTCGGGCGCAACCTCACCCAGGCCGCGCGCGACAACAAGCTCGACCCGGTGATCGGGCGCGAGAAGGAGATCGAGCGGGTCATGCAGATCCTCTCCCGCCGCTCCAAGAACAACCCCGTGCTGATCGGCGAGCCCGGCGTCGGCAAGACCGCCGTCGTCGAGGGCCTCGCCCAGGCGATCGTGAAGGGCGACGTCCCGGAGACGCTGAAGGACAAGCAGCTCTACTCGCTCGACCTCGGATCCCTCATCGCCGGATCCCGTTACCGCGGCGACTTCGAGGAGCGCCTGAAGAAGGTGACCAAGGAGATCCGCACGCGCGGCGACATCATCGTCTTCATCGACGAGATCCACACCCTCGTGGGTGCGGGCGCCGCCGAGGGCGCGATCGACGCCGCGAGCATCCTCAAGCCGCTGCTCGCCCGCGGCGAGCTGCAGACGATCGGCGCGACGACGCTCGACGAGTACCGCAAGCACTTCGAGAAGGACGCGGCCCTCGAGCGCCGCTTCCAGCCGATCCAGGTGCAGGAGCCCAACCTCCCGCACACGATCAACATCCTGAAGGGCCTGCGCGACCGCTACGAGGCGCACCACAAGGTGCAGATCACCGACGGCGCCCTCGTGGCCGCGGCGAACCTCGCCGACCGCTACGTCGCCGACCGGTTCCTGCCGGACAAGGCCATCGACCTGATCGACGAGGCCGGCGCCCGCCTGCGTCTGTCGATCCTGTCGTCGCCGCCGGAGCTGCGCGAGTTCGACGAGAAGATCGCGAAGGTGCGCGAGGAGAAGGAGCTGGCCTCCGAGGAGCAGGACTTCGAGAAGGCCGCCTCCCTGCGCGACCAGGAGAAGGAGCTGCTCGCCGAGCGGCTGCGCCTGGAGAAGCAGTGGCGTGCCGGCGACGTCGCGACCAACGCGGTCGTCGACGAGGGCCTGATCGCCGAGGTGCTGGCCCAGGCCACGGGCATCCCGGTGTTCAAGCTCACCGAGGAGGAGTCCAGCCGCCTCGTCTTCATGGAGAAGGCGCTGCACCAGCGCGTCATCGGCCAGGAGGAGGCGATCGCCGCCCTGTCCAAGACGATCCGTCGCCAGCGTGCGGGCCTCAAGGACCCGAAGCGCCCCTCGGGCTCGTTCATCTTCGCCGGCCCCACGGGCGTCGGAAAGACCGAGCTCGCCAAGGCGCTCGCCGAGTTCCTCTTCGACGACGAGGGCGCGCTGATCTCCCTCGACATGTCGGAGTTCGGCGAGAAGCACACCGTCTCGCGGCTGTTCGGAGCCCCTCCCGGGTTCGTCGGCTTCGAGGAGGGCGGCCAGCTCACCGAGAAGGTGCGCCGCAAGCCGTTCTCCGTGGTGCTCTTCGACGAGATCGAGAAGGCCCACCCGGACATCTTCAACTCGCTGCTGCAGATCCTCGAAGAGGGCCGCCTCACCGACGGCCAGGGTCGCGTCATCGACTTCAAGAACACCGTGATCATCATGACGACGAACCTCGGTTCGTCGGCGATCGCCGGTGGTCCCGTCGGCTTCCAGATCGAGGGCAACTCGCAGACGACCTACGAGCGCATGAAGGGCAAGGTGGACGAGGAGCTCAAGCGCAACTTCAAGCCCGAGTTCCTGAACCGCCTCGACGACGTCATCGTGTTCCCGCAGCTGAACAAGGACGAGCTGCGTCAGATCGTCGGCCTGTTCACGAAGCGTCTGTCCGACCGTCTGCTGGACCGCGACATGACGGTCGAGCTGACGGACGCCGCGAAGGACCGCCTCATCGAGATCGGCTTCGACCCGACGCTCGGCGCCCGTCCGCTGCGTCGTGCGATGCAGCGCGAGGTCGAGGACCAGCTGTCCGAGAAGATCCTGCACGGCGAGCTCAACCCGGGCGACCACGTGCACGTGGACGCCGTGGACGGGAAGTTCGTCTTCACCACGGGTCCGCGCGGCGAGAAGGTCTCGGTCGGCGTCAACACCGCCGGCACGATCCCGACCACGCCGGATCTCGCGGCGGGCGCGGCCTGATCGGATCCGGATCCCACGAAAGAAGGGGGACGAGCACTTCGGTGCTCGTCCCCCTTCTCGTGTGCGGCCGCACTGTTGCGCGCGCCCGCCGTTCTCAATTCAGGCCGGATCGCGGCTCGTGCGGCTCTATCGGTGTTTTGTGCCCGTGCGGGGCCCGGCCAGCCTGAATTGCGCGCGCGGACGGCGCAACCCGATTACGCGCGCGGACGGCCGCAACCCGACGGCGCAACGCGGCGGGGGAGGGGAACCGGACGCTCCGTTCGGTTCCGGATCCGCTCAGCGGCTCCGTGCGGTGGAGGGCCGGCGGCGGCTCCGTGCGGAACGACGCGGGCGGTGCTTCGTCTCGGACGCGGGTGCGCCGAGGGACTCCAGCGCGCTGCGCGCGGCGGAGAGGGACGGGTAGCTGCCGAGACGGCGGCTGTGCCGATCGTGCAGGACATGGGTCGTGCCGTCGACGGCCACGAAGCCGGCGTACTCGCCGTCCGTGGTCGCGACGTAGACGTCGTGATCGGCCTGTTTCCAGGTGATGTTCATGGTGTTGCTTCTTCGTGCTGTCCGGCGGCGCGCGGCAGCCGGGAAAGTCGGACCCCGTCTGGACGCGCGAGAACGCATCGGTGCGATTCGCGGATGTCACTCCGGACGGGTGGATCCTGAGATCGCTCTCGGGATCGGGCGGCGCGGCACCGAAGAGACGTCGGCAGGCCAGGCGCGCAATCCATCACCATAGCAGATCCGCCGCCCGCCCCGCAGGTCGCCGACTCTCGCACCGCCGTGGCGCCGCACGACACGGTGTCGGAGAGGGGTGTCGCGCCTTGCTCCTCCGCGACGGGGAGGGCGGGGCCGCGCGTCGAATACCATCGCCGTGGCAGCATTCGACGAGGAGGACGGAGACGGCGATGGCACGGTGGGACATCGAGGGCATCGACGGGCTGATCTTCTCGGACGGATGGCGTCCGGGCGCCGGTGGCGCGCAGCCGATCGTGTCCCCCGGGGACGGCGGCGTCGTGGCGCACGCGGGTATCGCCGACGAGTCCGACGTCGAACGGGCGGGAGCGAGCGCCGCGGCGGCCCAGGCCGAGTGGGGGCGCACGTCGTACCGCACCCGCGCCGACGTGCTCCTGGGTGCGGCGGCCGCGCTGCGGGAGATCCGCGCGGAGGTCGAGCACGTCCTCATCCGGGAGAGCGGATCCCTGCCCGGCAAGGCCTCCCACGAGGTGGACAAGGCCGTCGACGAGCTCGTCGCGGCGGCGGGGCTCGTCACGATGTCGCAGGGCGACCTGCTGCCGGTCGAGGATCCCGCCACGATCGGGATGGCCCGCCGGATCCCCGTCGGGGTCGTCGGCGTCATCTCGCCCTGGAACGCCCCGCTCATGCTCGCGATCCGCTCGGTCGCCCCCGCGATCGCGCTCGGCAACGCCGTGCTCCTCAAGCCCGACGTGAAGACGGCGTTCTCCGGCGGCGCCGCGATCGCCGAGGTCTTCCGCCGCGCCGGGCTCCCCGACGGCGTGCTGCACGTGCTGCCCGGAGGCCCCGAGACCGGCGAGGCCGTGGTGCGCTCGCCGCACACCGCCGTGATCTCCTTCACCGGCTCGTCCGCCGCCGGTCGTCGCGTCGGCGAGGTCGCCGGCGGCCTGCTCAAGCGCGTGGTGCTCGAGCTCGGCGGCAACAACGCCTTCGTCGTGATGGCCGATGCGGATCTGGACCGGGCGGTCGCCGCCGGCGTCGCCGGATCCTTCCGGCATCAGGGGCAGATCTGCATGGCCACGGGGCGTCATCTCGTGCACGAGAGCATCGCCGACGAGTACGTCGAGCGTCTGCGCGCCGCTGCGGCGGCCCTGGTGCCGGGCGACCCGCTCGCTTCGGGCACGACGCTCGGGCCGCTCATCACCGCGGCGCAGACCGAGCGCGTGCACGGCATCGTCCAGGCGGCGGTCGCCGACGGGGCCCGCGTCGTGCACGGCGGCGCGCATGACGGCCTGTTCTACGCGCCGACCGTGCTGGACGGGGTGGACCGGGACAACGCCGCGTTCCGCTCGGAGATCTTCGGCCCCGTCGCCCCCGTCACCCGGTTCCGCACCGAGGAGGAGGCCCTGGCGCTGGCCAACGCGAGCGACTACGGCCTCACGGCGGCGATCCACACGCGCGACGTCGCCCGCGCGCTCGGCTTCGCCGCGCGGCTGCGTGCCGGCATGGTGGCGGTCAACGGGCAGACGATCTACGACGCCGCGCACATCCCGATGGGCGGGATCGGCGCCTCCGGCAACGGCGGCCGGCACGGCGGCCACTGGAACCTGGACGAGTTCACCTACTGGCAGTGGGTGACCGTCCCCACGATCTCGGGCTGAGAGCCGGCCCGCGGGCGGAAGAGGGCGTGCTGCTCCGAGGGGGACGGCACGTCCTCCTTCGTCGTGTTCCGGAGGCGTGACGGGATCCGACATCGTGTCGGAATCGGCCGCCGACTTTCGCGCTCTCGGCACGTATCGTCGCGTTCCGGCCCGTCCCTAGCCTGGGATTCCGCATTCGAGGAGGAATCCGTGACCGCATCCGTGAAGAGCCCCCGCGCCCCCCTGCCGCCGCTCGGCGAGGACGAATGGCCCGCGGCCGTCGAGGTCCTCGTCATGGGCGGCGGACCGGTCGGCATGAGCTGCGCGATCCTGCTCGCCCAGCGCGGGATCGACGTGCTGCTCGTCGAGCGGCGCGACTTCGTGTTCCGCTTCCCCCGCGCGCACCTGCTCAACCCGCGGACGATGGAGGCGTTCCACGACATGGGCGTCGCGGACGACATCTATGCGGCGACCCCCACGCACGACCGCTGGCGCAAGGCCGTCTGGTACACGACCGCGACCGGGCCGGGGCGCTTCGACGGGCTCAAGATCGGCGAGGTGCCGGCGTGGGGCGGCGGACCCGACGCCGAGCGCTACCGGGCCTCGAGCCCGCGGGCGTTCGCGAACATGCCCCAGCTGCGGCTCGATCCCCTCATCCACCGGCACGCGGTCGCTGCGGCGCCGGGCCGGATCCGCGCGAAGCAGGAGGTGATCGGGATCCGTCAGGACGCGGATTCCGCAACGGTAGAGATCCGCGACGTGGTCTCGGGCGAGGTCCGCGAGGTGCGGGCCCGCTACGTGATCGCGGCCGATGGCGGACGCGACAGCGCCGCCCTGCTCGGAGTCGAGCTGGAGGGGCCGAGGGACATGCGCGAGGTGGTCAACTACCACGTGAGCCTCGACCTCTCGGCCTGGCCGGAGCCGGACGCGCTGCTCGGCCACTTCCTGCACCCGGCGGGCGGGGCGCGGCGGCGCGGCACGATCCAGGCGCTCGGCCCCACGCACTACGACCGCGACTCCGAGGAATGGCTGGTGTCGGTCGCGGGCTGGATGGTCGAGGGCGACCCGGATGACGAGCAGGCGCTCTTCGACTCGATCCGGCGCATGCTCGGTCTTGCCGAGGACCACGGGATCACGATGCACTCGATGACGCGCTGGACCTACAACGGGCTGGTCGCGAAGCGGTTCCGCAGCGGCCGCGTGTTCCTCGCGGGCGACGCGGCGCACAAGCACCCGCCGACGGGCGGACTGGGCCTGAACAGCGGGATCCAGGACGCGCAGAACCTGTGCTGGAAGCTGGCCGCGGTGCTGGACGGTCAGGCCCCCGATGCGCTGCTGGACAGCTATCAGGCCGAGCGCCGGCCGATCGTGGCCTGGTACACCGCGCACTCCCTCGAGAACGCGAACCGGCATCCCCCGATCGCCGCGGCGCTCGGCTTCAGCGAGGACGAGGCGGAGGGCTTCCGCAACCTCGAGGTTTTCGTGAGCGACACCCCCGAGGGGGAGGCGATGCGGGCCCGCGTCGAGGCCGAGGTCGCGCACAACGCGCACGACTACAGCCAGCTCGGCGTCGAGGCGGGGTTCCACTACGCGGCGGGCGCACTGGTGCCGGACGGCACGCCCGTGCCGGGCGACCCGGCCGACCCCACAGACTTCCAGGCGACGTCGCGACCGGGGCATCATCTGCCCCACGTCTGGCTGGCGAGCCGCACCGCGGACGGCGACGCCGTGTCCTCGCACGATCTCATCGAGCGGGTGGGGCTGACCCTGCTCACCTCGGCGTCCGCCGCCGGCCGGTGGCAGGAGGCGGTCGACCTCCTCGGCGGAGCGCTGCCCGTCACCGTCGTCGCGATCGACGACGCCGACGACGCCTGGAACGGCGCGCGGGAGATCGGCGACGACGGGGCGCTGCTCGTGCGTCCCGACCGCAAGGTCGCGTGGCGGTCGCCGGGCATGCCGGAGGATCCGTCGATGGTGCTCGACGACGCGCTCGCGATCGTCCTGCGCGGGGGCGATGTCCCCGCCGAGGACCCGGCCGAGCCCTTCCTGAAGCGCATCCGCGCCGCCGCGAGCGTGCTCGTGCAGTGACCCTCCGGGCCGCGGCTCCCGAACCGCGGCGCCTCGGGCGGATCCGATTCGGACACCGTGTCGGATCCGCCTGGGGGAGTTTCCCGCAGCCCGCCGATCCGCCCGGATGCGGCCTCTCATAGCGTCGAGACAGCGACGAAGCCCCGGCCCTCCGGACCGCAGAAGACTCAGAAGGAGCCCCCGTGATCATCGATGTCCACGGCCACATGTCCGCCCCGGACGCGTACTACGCGTGGAAGGCATCGCTGCTCGCCGCGCGCGGCTCGCACGGCGGCAAGCCTCCGGTCATCAGCGACGACGCACTCATCGCCTCGTACAACGCGCCGCATCCGAGCTTCGGGAACATCTCGCACCTCGACCACATCGACGGCGCGGGGATCGACCTCCAGCTGCTCTCGCCGCGACCGTTCCACGCGATGCACTCCGAGCGTCCGACGAAGATCGTCGAGTGGTTCACGGCCGAGACCAACAACCTCATCCACCGCGCGACGGAGCTCTTCCCCGGCCGCTTCCGGGGCGTCGCGGGGATCCCGCAGAGCCCGTATCTGAGCGTCGAGCAGTGGCTGCCCGAGCTGCGCCGCGCGGTCACCGAGCTCGGCTTCGTCGGCGCGATGGTCAACTCCGACCCCTACGAGGGCACCGAGGTGCCGCCCGCGATGGGCGAGCGCTACTGGTACCCGCTCTACGAGGCGCTCTGCGAGCTCGACGTGCCGATGCTGCTGCACTCGGCGGGATGCAAGTTCCCCTCTCGCGAGCCGTACAGCCTGCACTTCATCCAGGAGGAGACGGTCTCGGTCTGGAGCATGATCCAGGCGAACGTCTTCGCCGACTTCCCCGACCTCAAGGTCGTCGTCGCGCACGGCGGCGGGGCGATCCCGTACCAGATGGGCCGATTCCTGCCCTCGGTCGTGCGCACCGGCGTCTCCTACCTCGACAAGCTGCGCAACTTCCACTTCGACTCCTGCCTCTACACGCAGGAGAGCCTCGAGCTGCTCCTCAAGGCGGTCGGCACCGACCGCGTGCTCTTCGGATCCGAGAAGCCCGGCACCGGATCGCAGATCGATCCCGCGACCGGCCGCTGGTTCGACGACATCCACCTGCTCATCGATGACATCGAGTGGCTCGACGACGACCGTCGCGCCGACGTGCTCGAGAACAACGCGCGCGCCCTCTTCCGTCTCTGACGGCCGCGCCCCGCACTCCGAGAAAGGATCCACCATGACCGAGATCGTCGCCGGATTCGGCACCTCGCACGGCCCGCAGCTCAAGGCCGCACCGCCCGAGGCCTGGGAGACGCGCGGCGTCGCCGACCGCCGCAGCAAGGGGCTGAAGTTCCGCGGCGGCACGTACTCCTTCGAGGAGCTCAAGGCGCTCCGCGAGGACTTCTCCGCCGAGATCACCCACGACGTGATGCAGCGCCGCTGGGACAGCTGCCAGGCGTCGATGGACGCGCTCTCGCGCTTCATCGCGGACCAGGACGTGGACGTGCTCGTCATCATCTCGAGCGACCACAAGGAGACCTACGGCGACGAATGGCTCGCGCCGTTCTCGGTGTTCTGGGGCGACGAGGTCGCGCACGTCCCATACACGCAGGCGCAGCTGGACGAGATGGCGCCCGGCCTCGCCGAGGCCGCGATGGGCGACGTGCCCGACCGCACGGTCATGCGCCCGACGCACCGCGCGCTCGGCAAGCACATCATCCAGTCGACCCAGGCGGACGACTTCGACACCGGCGCGACGGAGATCATCCCCGCCGGGCGCTACGAGAACCACACGATCCCGCACGGCTTCGGCTTCATCTACCAGCGCTTCCTCGGCCAGGAGTCGACGATCCCGATGGTGCCGATCTTCATCAACACGTTCTGGGAGCCGAACCCGCCGAGCGCCAAGCGCTGCTACGACTTCGGGCGCGCGGTCGGCCGGGCGATCCAGTCCTTCCCCGGCGACCTGCGCGTCGGCGTCGTCGCCTCCGGCGGCCTCAGCCACTTCGTCATCGACGAGAAGCTCGACTCCGAGTTCATCCAGGCCATGAAGGACCACGACGCCGAGTACCTCTCGTCGGTCCCCGCCGGCGAGATGATGTCGGGCGCCTCCGAGCTGCGCAACTGGATCGCGGTCGCCGGCATCGCCGACGAGGTCGGCCTCAGCGTCACGAACGTCGACTACGAGCCGTGCTACCGCACCGAGGCCGGCACCGGCAACGCGATGGGCTTCCTCACCTGGGAGCGGACCGCCCGATGACCGATCCCATCGTCGCGGCGCTGCGGGAGCTGGACAGCTGCGCGGTGTCGGACGCGCTGGACACGCTCGGCCTGCCGGGCGCCGTCACGGCCCTCGCGCCGCGCTGGCCGTCGGCCGGCGTGACCGCGGGCCGCGTGCGCACGGTCACGGCGGCGCCCAAGGCGGCGGCAGGCCCCGCGACGCACATCGCGACGCCGCTCGTCGCCGTCGCCGAGCCCGACGACGTCGTCGTGATCGACAACCACGGCCGCACCGACGTGTCGTGCTGGGGCGGCCTGCTCGCCGAGGCCGCCGTGCGCCGCGGCGTGGCCGGCGTGATCGTCGACGGCGCCTGCCGCGACGTGCAGGAGAGCGCCGCGCTCGGACTGCCGCTGTACGCCCGCGCGGCCGTGCCCGTGAGCGCGCGCGGCCGCATCGTGCAGCAGGCCGCGGACGAGCGGATCCAGGTCGCGGGCGTGTCCGTCGCCTCGTACGACTACGTGATCGCCGACGTCAACGGGGTCGTGTTCGTCGCCGCCGATCAGGCCGAGCGCGTGGTCGGCCTCGCCCGCCGCATCGCCGACCGGGAGGAGCGCATGGCGGAGGCCGTGCGCGCGGGCCGGGACGTGAGCGAGGTCATGCACGACTCCCAGTTCCCCACCGTCACCGCAGAGGAGCAGAAGCCATGACGGATCCCCTCATCGAGCGCTTCCGCGAGCTCGGCACCGCCACCGTCTCGGACGCCCTCGACAAGCTGCGCCGCCCCGGAAGCCTGCTCGGCCTCGCGCCGCTCGCCGACGGCCAGCGCATGGTCGGGCGCGCCTTCACCGTCCGCTACGTGAGCGCCCAGGTGCCGGCCGGCACGGTCGGGGACTTCATCGACCAGGTCGAGCCGGGCCAGGTGGTCGTGCTCGACAACGACGCCCGTGTGGACTGCACGGTGTGGGGGGACATCCTCACCGCCGTCGCGCACCATCGGGGCATCGCCGGCACCGTGATCGAGGGCGTGTGCCGCGACACGCACCGCGCGCTGTCGATCGGCTATCCGATCTACAGCCGCGGACGCTTCATGCGCACCGGCAAGGACCGGGTGGAGGTCGCCGAGGAGCAGGGGCCCGTCACGATCGGCGGCGTCACGGTGCGCCCGGGCGACATCCTGCTCGGCGACTCCGACGGGGTCGTCGCGATCCCGCAGGACTGCGAGGCCGAGGTGCTCGAGGTCGCGGAGACGATCCACGCCCGCGAGGAGTCGATCCTCGCCGCCGCGCTCGGCGGCGCGTCGATCGCCGAGGCCCGCGCGCGCTACGGCTACCACGACCTGCAGCGGGCCGAGGCGTGAGCGGCGCGGATCCGGTCGACGCCGCAGAGCTGCTGCGACTCGGCAGCGCGACCCTGTACGAGGCCTCCGGGCAGGACTGCTTCCTCGACGCGGCGTTCCGCCCGGCCTGGGACGGCGCGGAGATCGTCGGCCGCGCGGTGCCGGTGTCGGCGCAGGCGGGGGACAACCTCGCCCTGCACCACGGCCTGGAGGCGGCGGGCCCCGGCGACGTGCTCGTCGTCGACGGCGGGGCGGCGCCCTTCGGATACTGGGGCGAGGTCATGGCGGTCGCGGCGCAGGCGCGCGGCATCGCGGGCCTCGTGATCGACGGCGGCGTGCGCGACACCGCGCAGCTGCGCGAGCTCGGCTTCGCGGCGTTCAGCACCTCGATCTCCATCCGCGGCACGATCAAGCACTGGCCCGGCACGATCGGGATCCCGATCACGCTGCGCGGCCGGGTCGTGAACGCGGGCGACCTGGTGGTCGCGGATCGCGACGGCGTCGCGATCCTGCCCTCCGGCGACGTCGACCGCGTCCTCGACGCGGCCCGTGTGCGCGCCGCGAAGGAGGACGCGTACATGGCCCGCCTGCGCGCGGGGGAGCTCACCCTCGACCTCTACGACTTCCGCCGCCTCGGGGATCCGATCCGTCCGGCGGCCGACCCGAACGGAGCACGATGACCGGCACGCCGGACGCCGACGTCCTCATCATCGGAGCGGGCCCGGTCGGCCTGCTCGCCGCGCTGGACCTGTCCTCCCGCGGGGTCTCGGCGATCGTGGTCGAGACGCGCGACTTCCTCGAACCGCCGAACGTGAAGTGCAACCACGTCGCGTCCCGCACGATGGAGAGCCTGCGCCGGCTCGGGATCGCGGCCGAGGTGCGCGCGGCGGGCCTGCCCGCCGACCACCCGCAGGACGTGGCGTTCCGCACCTCCCTCACGGGGCGCGAGCTGTCCCGGATCCCGATCCCGGCGAGCGGCGAGCGGTACACCGCGACGGACGGACCGGACACCTCCTGGGCGACGCCCGAGCCGCCGCACCGCATCAACCAGACCTTCCTGGAGCCGATCCTCGCCCGGCACGCGGCGGAGGCGCCCGGCGTGACGCTGCTCAACCGCACCCGTTTCCACGCCTTCGCGCAGGACGCCGACGGCGTCACGGCGACGATCAGCGACCTCGACGGCGAGAACGAGCGCACCCTGCGCGCCCGCTACCTCATCGGTGCGGACGGCGGCCGCTCGGCGGTGCGCAAGCAGATCGGGGCGAAGCTCAGCGGCGATCCGGTCCTGCAGCACGTGCAGTCGACGTGCATCCGCGCCCCGCATCTCTACGGCCTCATGTCGGCTGACGAGCCCCGCGCCTGGGGCTACTACACGTTCAATCCGCGCCGCGTGGGGCACGTCTACTCGATCGACGGCACCGGGACGTTCCTCGTGCACACCTACCTCTCGCCCGAGGAGGCGGAGGATCCCGGATCCGTCGACCGCGATGCCGCGATCCGCGCGATCCTCGGCGTCGACGAGGACTTCTCCTACGAGGTCGTCTCGAAGGAGGACTGGGTCGCGCGACGCCTCCTCGCCGACCGCTTCCGCGACGGCCGGGTGTTCATCGCGGGCGACGCCTGCCATCTCTGGGTGCCGTTCGCCGGGTTCGGCATGAACGCGGGCATCGCCGACGTGCTGAACCTCACCTGGCTGCTGGGCGCGACGATCGCCGGCTGGGCGGACGAGCGGATCCTGGACGCGTACCAGTCCGAGCGGCGCCCGATCACCGAGCAGGTCTCGCACTTCGCGATGAGCCACCAGCAGAAGCTCGCCAAGCCCGGGCTGCCCGCGGCGCTCGAGGACGAGGGCCCCGCCGGCGACGAGGCGCGCCGCGTGTTCGGCGCCGCGGTGCACGACCTCAACGAGCCGCAGTTCGCCGCGGCGGGTCTCAACTACGGCTACAGCTACGACGCCTCGCCGATCATCCGCTACGACGGCGCAGAGGCGCCCGGGTACACGATGGGCTCCTACACGCCCTCCACGGTGCCCGGCTGCCGGGCACCGCACTTCCGGCTCGCCGACGGGACCTCGCTCTACGACCTGCTCTCGGCGGGCTACACCGCGGTGTGCGCGCCCGGTGCGCCGGCCGCGGTTCTCGCCGCGGCCGCCGAGCTGCGCGGGATCCCGTTCTCCGTCGTCGAGGTCGCGGAAGGACTGCCGGCCGAGTACGACCAGCCGATCACCCTCGTCCGGCAGGACCAGACCGTGGTCTGGCGGGGCGCGGCCCCGACCGCTCCGGAGGCCGCCGCGCTCTGGGAGCTGCTGCGCGGAGTCGCCTGAAGCGGACCGGCGCTCGCCGCGTCTCGTCTCGGTCGCCTGCGGCGTCCTCGCTCAACGACCCCGGGGAGGGGGGACTCGGGTCGGTGTGCGAGCCCCGGGGAGCGGGACTCGGGGTCGGTGAGCGAGCCCTCGGGAGGGAGACTCGGGGTCGTTGAGCGAGCCCCGGCGCAGCCGGAGCGAGACGAAACGCGGTCGCCCCGGCCGGCGCCGCCGCTCAGCGGCGGATGACCTTCGTCGCCGCCATCGCCTTGAGCCCCTCGACGCCGAACTCCAGGCCGTAGCCGGAGGCCTTCGTGCCGCCGAAGGGGATGGACGGATCCACGCCGCCGTGCTGGTTGATCCACACCGTGCCGGCGTCGAGGCGCTGGGCGACCTCGGCGGCCGCGTCGGCGTCCGGGCCCCACACCGAGGCGCCGAGGCCCTGCTCCGTGCCGTTCGCGCGGCGCACGGCGTCGTCGACGTCGGTGTAGCGCACGACGGGCAGCACCGGGCCGAACTGCTCCTCGTCGACGATCGCCGCGCCGTCCTCGACGTCGGCGACGATCGTGGCGCGGTAGAAGAGCGGCCCGAGGTCGGCGGCGGGCTCCCCGCCCGTGACGATCCTGCCCCCGCGCTCGCGGGCGTCGTCGACGAGGCGCGAGACGATGTCGAACTGGGCGGGGTTCTGCACCGGCCCGAGCCGGTTGCCCTTGTCGTGCCCGGAGCCCATCGGCGCGGCCTCGGCGCGCTCGGCGAGCGCGGCGACCACCTCGTCGTAGACGGAGTCGTGCACGTAGAGGCGCTTGAGGGCGGCGCACACCTGCCCGGTGTTCATGAAGGCGCCCCAGAACAGGCGGTCGGCGACCGCCTGCACGTCTGTGCCGGGCAGCACGATCCCGGCGTCGTTGCCGCCGAGCTCGAGCGTGAGCCGGGCGAGGTTGTGCGCCGAGCTCTCGACGATCCGCCGGCCGGTCGGAGTGGATCCGGTGAAGACGATCTTCGCGACGTCGGGGTGCGCGGCCAGCGCCGCCCCCACCTCGCGGTCGCCGGAGACGGCCGTCACGACGTCGGAGGGCAGGTGGCGGCGGAAGATCTCGGCGAGGGCGAGCACGCTCAGCGGGGTGTTCTCCGAGGGCTTCATGACCACCGTGTTGCCCATGCGCAGCGCCGGCGCGATATGCCAGACCGAGATCATGACGGGGAAGTTCCAGGGGCCGATCGACGCCACGACGCCGAGGGGGACGTAGTGCAGCTCGGTGCGGGAGGCCCCCTCCTCGCGCAGCACCTGCGGCTCCAGGACCGTGTCGGCGGCGGCGCGGAGCCAGTGCGCGGCGCCGTGCACCTCTCCGGCGCCGTCGATCTTGCCCTGCTCGGCGGTGACGATCTCGCCGAGCTCGTCGGCGTGCGCGTCGAGGTCGTCGGCGACGAGGTGCAGCAGGCGGGAGCGCTCGGCGTGGCCGAGCGCGGCCCAGCCGGGCTGGGCGGACCGTGCGGCGTCGATGGCTCGATCCAGGTCCGCGACGGTGCGGATGGGTGCCCGCCCGACCTCCGCGCGGGTGGCGGCGTCGAGGATCGGGCGGCCGTCGGGGTCGGAGACCGAGGTCAGCAGTGCGTTCATGGCAGCTCCCTTGCGTGCGGCGGGGTGGCGGCGATCGGAGGACGGCCGCAATAATCACTAATCAATATAGTCAATTGTCCGATCGCTGTCTGCGGATCAGCGCAGGCCGGCGAGCGTCGCGACGCGCAGGGCCGTGTGCAGCTCGCGGCGCACGCCACCGTCGGCGAGGTCGACGTCGGCGATCGCGCGGATCCGGTCGAGCCGGTAGTAGAGCGTGCTCCGGTGCACGTGGAGCTCCTGCGCCGTGCGCTGCGCATCGCAGCCGCAGTCCAGATACGCCTCGAGCGTGTGCGCGAGGTCGGGGCCGGACTGCGCGTCGAGCAGGCGCTGCACGGCCTCCGGGAGATCGGTCAGCGCGAGCTCGGCGAGCGGCAGCTGCAGCAGCACCCGGTCCAGGCCCAGCTCGGCCCAGTGCGCGACGCTGCCGCGCTCGCCGTCGACCACCGCCGCGCGCTGCGCGATCCGCGCCTCCCGGAGGGAGCGGACGGCCGAGGCGAGCGGGGCGTGCGCGCCGCCGATCCCGGCGCGCAGCGCGGAGAACGCCGGCTGCGCGAGGAGTGCGGTGAGGCGGTCGGCGTCGATCTCGTAGGGGACGGCGATCACCGCCTCCCCGTCGATCACGGCGCCGACCGCCTTGAGCGTCGGGAACACCGGGATGCTCGCGACGGCCCGGTCGAGCAGGAGGCGCAGGGTCGCCGCGCTCGCCGCCGCGCCCGGGGCGACGGCGAGCGAGATCGCGGTGTAGTGCGGGGCGGGGGAGAGCAGGCCGCTCGTGAGCAGCTCGTCCGCGGCCCGCGCGCGCTGCTCCGCGCCGCCGCCGAACAGCGCGGAGAGTAGCCGCAGCGCCCGGTCCTCGTCCTGCCTGCTGCCGAGCGCCATCGCGGCGAGCACGACGCCGATCTGCTCGCGCCCGGTGCGCAGCACCTCGTCGTCGGCCGCGGGCTCGTGCCCCTCCGGGATCGTCGACGAGACGTAGCCGACGAGGTGGCCGTCGTGCCGGACGGGTGCGACGAGCCGGGTCTGTCCGCCCTCGATCGCCGGGATCAGCACCGGGCCGTCGGCCTGGCCGACGCGGAACTCCCTGATCGACTCCCGCGCGCGGGAGGATCCGCGGTGGGCGAGGATGATCGCCAGCCGCGCATGGTCGACGTCGCCGTCGTGCACGCTGAACGCGATGACCGTGAACTCGGCGTCGAACACGATGATGGGTCGTCCGAGCCGGTCCGCATAGGCCTGCACCTGCGCTTCGAGCGTCATCGCCCGCCTCCCTTCCTGCTGCTCCCCGGGGTCCGCCGGGAGCGGTCGCGGGCCTCTGCGGAGTCGGCCGGCGGGCCGCCGCGTTGCAGAGATCCGGGAAATAGATCTATATTCATTATATTCATTTCTTGAGAGGCGATGCGATGGCAAAGATGACAGGCGGCGACGCGCTCACCCTGGCCCTGCTCAGCGAGGGCGTCGAGACGGTCTTCGGGATCCCCGGCGTGCAGCTGGACGGGCTCACCGACGGGATGTACCGCAAGCAGGACGAGATCGATCTGCTGGTCCCGCGGCACGAGCAGAGCACGACGTACATGGCGGACGGCTACCACCGGGCGTCCGGGAAGCCCGGTGTCGCGATGGTGGTTCCCGGCCCCGGCGTGCTCAACGCGGGAGCGGGCATGGCGACCGCCTACGCCTGCTCCTCGCAGGTGATGCTCCTGGCCGGCACGATCCCCTCGCGCCTCGTGGGCGGCGGCCTCGGCGCGCTGCACGAGATCCCGCGGCAGAGCGAGACCGTCCAGGGGCTGACGAAGTGGTCGGTGCGTCCCACCCGGGCCGAGGAGATCCCCGAGCTGGTGCACGAGGGCTTCCGCCAGATGCGCACGGGCCGCCCGCGCCCCGTCGCCCTGGAGCTGGGGCCGGACCTGCTGCACGCCGAGATCGACGTCGAGGTCGGCGACCCGTTCGCGGTGCCTGCCCCGGTGGCGCCCGCCGACGACGTGGCGGAGCTCCTGCGCCTGCTCGGGGAGAGCGAGCGTCCCGTCCTGCATGTCGGCGGCGGCGTGCGCGGGGAGCGCGCTTTCGCGCTCATCGCGGCCCTCGCCGAGAAGCTGGACGCCCCGGTCGTCATGAGCGAGAACGGCCGCGGGGCGATCGACGCGCGCGATCCGCATGCGCTCCCCGCGTTCGCCCTCTGGGAGCTGCGCGCGACCGCCGACCTCGTGATCTCGTTCGGCAGCCGCTTCCTCACCCCGTTCGGTCAGCAGCTGAACGTCGGCGACGCGAAGATCGCGCTCGTGAACGTCGAGGCCGCGGATCTCGGATCCCCGCGGCGGCCCGACCTCGCGATCCAGGCCGACGCGACCGCGGTGCTCGAGGCGCTCGTCGCGGAGGTCCCCGCGCGTGCGGGCTGGGGAGACGAGCTGCGCCGGCTCCGCGCCGAGTGCGACGAGCGGATCCGCGAGCGCGTCGCGCCGCAGATGGCCTTCGTCGACGCGATCCGCGCCGCGTTGCCCGAGGACGGCGTCTACGTCAACGAGCTCACCCAGATCGGCTACGTCTCCACCTACGGCTTCCCCGTGCAGGCGCCGCACTCGTACGTGTGGCCCGGCTACCAGGGCACGCTCGGCTACGCGATGCCCACGGCCCTCGGCGCCGCGGTGGGCGCGGGCGGCCGCCCCGTCGTCGCGGTCACCGGCGACGGCGGGATCGGCTGGTCGCTGCAGGAGTTCGCGACCGCCAAGCGCTACGGGATCCCGCTCGTCACCGTGCTGTTCGAGGACGGACGCTTCGGGAACGTCTGGCGCATCCAGCGCGACACCTACGGCGGGCGCTTCATCGGCTCCGACCTGGTCAACCCCGACTTCGCGCTGCTCGCGCAGGCGTTCGGGATCGACTTCGTGGACGTCGAGGACGCCGATGGCGTGCGCACCGCGATCGAGGCCGCGATCGCGGCCCGGCGTCCGGCGATCGTCCGGGTGCGGGTGGACGTGTTCCCCTCGCCCTGGTCGCTCATCCACGAGAAGCACTGATCCGCGCCCGGCGGCCCGCAGGGCCGCCGGGCCTTCGAGGCACGAGAGATCCATGGGGCGTCCCTTCCGCATCGTCTGCATCGTGTTCCCGCGGATGACCCAGCTCGACCTCACCGGTCCGGCCCAGGTGTTCGCGCGCTTCCCGGGCACTGAGGTGGAGTTCGCCTGGCATCGGGTGGAGCCGGTGCCGACCGACGCCGGCTTCTCGATCCTCCCCACCGCGGACTTCGGCGCCGCCGGGCGGGCGGACGTGCTGTTCGTGCCCGGCGGCCCCGGCGCGTTCGACCTCTTCGAGGACGACGCCGCGCTCGCCTTCGTCCGGGAACAGGCGTCGCGCGCGCACCTCGTGACGAGCGTGTGCACCGGGGCGTTCGTGCTGGGCGCGGCCGGGCTCCTCGCGGGGCGACGGGCGACGACGCACTGGGCTTCGCTCGAGCTGCTGGCGGGCTTCGGCGCGATCCCGACGCCGGAGCGTGTGGTGCGCGACGGGAACCTCATCACCGGGGCCGGCGTCTCCAGCGGCATCGACTTCGCCCTCACCCTGGCGGCCGAGCTGTACGGGGCCGGCATCGCGCGCAGCATCCAGCTCGGTATCGAGTACGACCCCGCGCCGCCGTTCGACGCCGGATCCCCGGCGTGTCCCGACGCCGACCAGGGCGAGGTCGCGCGCCTGCGCGAGCGGATGGCGCAGGCGCGGGGGCCGCTCGTGCGCGCCGCGGCGGCACGGCTCGGGCGCCCCGCCGGCGGGGCGCCGGCCGGCTGAACCGTGCTCCCGCGGGCCCGGGTCATCAGCGACCGGCCCCCACGTGGCCCAGCGCCAGTGCGGCGAGCGCCGCGGCCTGGTCCGCGAGGATCCCGTCGTCGAACACCGCGCGGGGGGAGTGGTTCATCTCCGACTCGCCGGGATCGATGCCCGCCGGCGTGGCGCCGAGGAAGAGGAACGCCCCCGGCACCTCGGCGAGTACGGCGGAGAAGTCCTCGGAGGCCATCGAGGGCTCCGTCGCGGAGATCGCACGATCTGCGCCGAGCAGCCCGCCGATCGTCGCGAGCGCCCGCTCGGCGCAGGTCTCGTCATTGACGGTGACCGGGTAGACGGTGCGGAACGAGACCTCGGCGCGGCAGCCGTGCGCGGCCGCGATCCCCTGCGCGAGAGCCGGGAGCTCCGCTTCCAGCACCCGCCGGCTGCGCTCGGAGAGGATGCGGATGGTGGCGCCGAGCGAGGCGGTGTCCGGGATCGCGTTGATGATCTCGCTCCCGGAGAGCTTGGTCACGGACAGGACGATCGGATCCGAGACGGGGAACCGCCGGGTCGCGAACGCGTGCAGGGCGAGGACGATCTGCGCGACCGCGGGCACCGGGTCGACGGCCTGCTGCGGACGGGACCCGTGCCCGCCGCGGCCCTCGACGACGACCTCGAGCGCACAGGCGCCCGCCATGATCGTCCCGCCGCGGGTCGAGAACACTCCGGGCGCTCCCGGGAGCACGTGCACGCCGTAGGCGGCCTCGACGCGCGGACCCGCCGCATCCAGGACCCCCTCGCGGATCATCCGCAGGGCTCCGCCGCCGGCCTCCTCGCCCGGCTCGAACATGAGCACGACCGACCCGTCCAACTGCTCCCGCCGCGCGGCCAGCAGCCGGGCGGCGCCGACGAGCCCCGCGGTGTGCAGGTCGTGGCCGCAGGCGTGCATGACCCCGTCGACCGTCGAGGCGTAGGGGAGCCCGGTGCGCTCCGCGACGCGGAGGGCGTCCATGTCGGCGCGCAGCAGCACGGCGGGGCCGGGGCGGGAGCCGCGCACCACGGCCGTGATCGAGGAGAAGTCCTCAGGGCCTGCGGTCACCGCCAGACCGATCCCGTCGAGGGCGTCGAGCACGGCGCGCTGCGTCCGAGGGAGGGTGAAACCCGCCTCCGGATGCGCGTGCAGCGTGCGACGCAGGGCGACGAGCTCGGGCAGGAGCGCACTCGCGTCCGTGCGGAGCGCGGCGGGGTCCGTCATGAGGGCTCCTTCGTCCCAGATCGACGATCCGTGGCCGCCGATGCCGATTGGATATGATGAATATATTCAATAGAGGGTGCGCCGAGGCGGGTCACCTCATACTCTGTACTCACGCGTGGCCGGCTCGGGGTCACCGCAGGGACCACCGGGGGAAGTCATGACGCAGATCACCAACGCCGCCGTCGCCGTGCAGGTGGCGAAGTCGCTCGAGGACGAGATCGTCTCGGGCGGCTGGAAGGCGGGGCACTTCATCGGGAGGCGGCAGGAGCTCGCCACCCGGTTCGGGGTGGCGCCCGCGACCCTCGGCGAGGCGATCCAGCTGCTGCGCTCGCGCGGCGTCGTGGATGCGAAGCCCGGCCCCGGCGGCGGCATCTTCGTCGCCTCGCGTTCGCCGTTCATGCAGCTCAGCGACCAGCTGCTGCAGCTGCGGGAGGGCAAGGCGACCGCGAGCGACTGCCTCCGCGTGCTGGACGCGCTGGACGGACTCGTGCTGCACGACGCGATCGAGCATGCGAGCGACGACGACGTCGCCGAGATCGCGACGCTGGCCGAGCGACTCGAGTCCGTGTGGGGCACCGAGGCGGGCCCGTCGGCGATCTGGGCGCTGCACGCGCGCATCGCCGAGATCACCCCGAACGAGCTGCTGCGCAGCCTCTACACGAATCTCGTCGACTACATCATCGCCGAGCAGCTCGAGGGGGCCACGGCGCCCAGCACGTCCGAGCGGCTGCGCACCCACCTGGACTTCGCGGAGGCCGTCGGCCGCCGCGACCACGCCCTGGCGCGCTCCGCGGCCGAGCGGCACCGCCATTCCTCGGTCGCGACGCTGCTCTCCTGAGGATCCGAGGACCCCGGCGGGTTGACAGGACGGCGCGTCTTCAATAATGTTCATATTCATTATTAAGAATTAGTTCCTGGCCCGAGGAGGACGCATGCCGCTCGAGTTCCGAGGCGTCGTCGACGAGATGCTGCAGACCCCGAACCGTCCCGCCGGGGCGACCCCGCCGCCGATCCGGCTCTCCCAGAACGAGATGCCCTGGACGCCGTCGGCCCCGATCGTGGCGGCCATGTCCGCGGCGGTCGAGACGTCGCACCGCTACCCCGACTACCACCGCGCCGCCGCGCGTGCCGCGATCGCCGGGGCGCTCGGCGTCGACGCCGCCCGGGTGGCCGTGGACAACGGCTCCGGGTCGCTCCTGCACGGTCTCGCCCGGCTCGTCTGCGAGCCGGGGGTGCACGGCGTCTATCCCGCCCCGTCGTTCGAGGCGTACAAGGCGGCCCTGTCGCTCGCCGGCGCCGACGCCTCCGCGGTCGGCCTGGCCGCCGACGGGGCGATGGACCTCGCGGCGATGGCCGCCGCGATCCGTCCCGAGACCCGCATCGTCTACCTCTGCAATCCGAACAACCCCACCGGCGGGCTCATCCCCGTCGACGGCCTGCGGGCGTTCCTGCGGGAGGTTCCGGAGACCGTGATCGTCGTGCTCGACGAGGCGTACCGGGAGTTCGTCACCGACGAGCCCGTCGAGGCGACCCTGCCGCTGCTGGACGAGTTCGAGAACCTCGTGATCCTGCGCACGCTCTCGAAGTCGCACGGTCTCGCGGGCATCAGGGCCGGGTACGCGGCGGCCTCGGAGCGGATCGCGGAGGCGCTGCGGCGCACCTCGGTCGGCTTCGCGCTGAACGGGATCGCCGAGGCCGCGCTCATCGCCGCCTTCAGCCCGGAGGGCGTCGAGATCGCCGCGGAGCGGGTCGCCACGATCGTCGCGGAGCGCGCGCGCATCGTGCGGGCGCTGGACGAGGCCGGCGTGGAGGTCCTCCCGAGCCAGTCCAACTTCCTCTTCCTCCCCGGCGACGCGGGCGACCTCATGGCCCGGTTCGCCGCACAGGGCGTGCTCGCCCGGCCGTTCCCGAACGCGGGCGGCGCCCGCGTCACGGTGGGCCTGCCCGCCGAGAACGACGCCGTCCTGGCCGCCCTGCTCTGAGTCTCAGAACGATCCCCGGCGCGTCGCGATCGCGCGCCGGGGATCGCCGACCGACACGATCGCACCCCCGGCGGACCGGGTTCCGACACCGTGTCGGATCGCCCGGGAAGGACTTCGGAGCCGGGCCCGATGAGGCTCGCGCAGCGGCTTCCTACGCTGACAACACGACAGACGGAGCGGTCTGGACCCGGGCGACCGGAGGTCTCGGATCCGCTCTCGCGAACGGAAGAAGAGGGCAGTGACGGCAAGCGACTTCGAACGCGACCGGCGAGCATCGATCCGGCGCTCGCTGACCGGCGGGTTCGGCTGGACCGTGTTCCTCGCCGCCCTGACGCTCGTGTTCGTCTACCCGGTCTCGATGATCGCGATCGGCGCCTTCCGCGACGGCCTCCCGTCGGACGACCTGCCCTTCACGATCGACGGGCTCGTCGCCGCGTTCCAGGATCCCGAGACCTGGAAGACGATGGGCAACTCGCTGCTGCTCGTGGTCGTGTGCGGCACGATCTCGGTCGCCGGCGGCGGCCTGTTCGCCTGGATCGCGGCGAACACCAACGTCCCGGGCCGCCGCCTGCTCACCCCGCTCATGGCGGTGAACCTGTTCGTGCCGCCGCTGTTCCACACCCTCGGCTGGATCATGCTCGGCAACCCGCAGAACGGGCTGCTGAACCAGTTCGGGCGCATGCTCGGCATGCACGGGCCGATCATGAACATCCAGAGCTGGGGCGGCCTGTTCCTGCTCATGTCGCTGGGCTACATGCCGTTCGCCTACCTGCTCATGCTCGGCGCGTTCAAGAACCGGGACCAGTCGCTCGACGAGGCCGCCGCGATCAGCGGAGCCGGTGCGGTGCGCACCTTCTTCACGATCACGATCCCCTCCGTCGGGCCCGCGATCACCGGTGCCGCGATCCTCATCGCCGTCCTCGTGTTCCAGTCCTTCGACAGCCCGCAGCTCATCGGGCGCCAGGCGAACATCTTCGTGTTCTCGACGCAGATCTTCCACTACGTGCGCGATCAGGCGCCCGCGGAGTACACGAAGGCCTTCGCGCTCTCGCTCGTGCTCATCGTGCTCGTCCTGCTGCTGTTCCTCGCCCAGCGCTGGATCCTGCGGGGGCGCAGCTTCACGACCCTCACCGGGAAGACCTCGCGGCGCGAGCCGCAGGAGCTCGGCCCGGTGCGCTGGGTGCTCTCCGCCCTCATCGTCGTCTTCCTGCTGCTGAACCTGATCCTGCCGCTGTTCGCGATGATCCTGGGCAGCCTGCAGCCGATCTTCGGCGTCATGAGCACGGGGCTCACCTTCGACAACTACGTGCAGATGCTCACGGATCCCGAGTTCAGCTCGAGCCTGGGCCTCACCGCCTGGCTCGCCGTGATCGGCGGCTTCGGCTCGATCGCGGTCGCGCTGCTCACCACGTACGTCACGGCGCGCCGGACCGGCTTCATCCGCTCCTACACCTCGTTCTCGGTGTGGATCCCCTGGGCGCTGCCGGGCATCGTCCTGGCGCTGGCCTACATGTTCGCGGTGCTCTATGTGCCGGCGTTCCGGGGCCTCTACGGCACGGCGTTCCTCATGACGCTCGTGCTCATCGTCGCCACGATCCCGGTCTCCAGCCGGATCGCGGAGGGCGCGCTCGCCCAGCTCTCGCCCGAGCTGGAGGAGGCCGGACGCACCTCCGGGGCCGGATCCTGGCGGGTGCTGCTCACGATCGTGCTCCGGCTCGTCGTGCCCAGCTTCCTGTCGGGCTGGTTCCTGTCCGCGCTCTTCATCGCCGGCAACCTGTCGGTGCCGATGCTGCTCGCCCCTCCCGGCCTGCAGCCGGTCTCGCTGACCGCGTTCCAACAGTTCCTCCAGGGGAACATGTCGCAGGGCGCCGCCCTGTTCATGATCATCCTCGTCGCGGCCATGGCCGTGCTCGCGCTCGCCGCGCTCTCCCTGAAGCTGGCCGCCCTGCTGCGCGCCCGCGCGGGGCGCGCCGGCCGGGCCCCCTCAGTCCCCCTCACCCGGATCACCCCCTGACACACCCGAGAGGAAGAATGATGACGTTCTCCCGCACTACCCTTCGCCTCACGACGGCGGCCCTGGCCGTCGGCGCGCTGGCCGCCCTGACCGCCTGCTCCTCCGGCGGCGCCGCCGCCGACCCGGGCAAGACGATCGAGGTCCCCGGCGCGAGCGCGGCGGGCAATAGCCACATGAACGACCTGTACAGCAAGGCCGTCAAGGCGGGAAAGACCGACCTCGTCCTGTACGGCCCCAGCGTCTCGTCGCAGAAGGCGCTGTTCAAGGTCTTCACCGACCGGTTCCCCGGGATCAAGATCGTGCAGCAGGATCAGCCCGACGCGCAGAGCATCACGAAGATCGAGACCGAGGCGCAGAGCGGCAACCGCATCGCCGACATCTACGACGGCGGCGAGTCGCCCCAGGTGGCGGCCAAGCCCGACCTCTGCACCACGGCCGACGTGAAGACGGCGCCCGACGGCTTCGAGATCCCGTCGAACTACGACGGACGCCTCACCTACTACGCGATGCGCTACTTCGTCTTCGTCTACAACACCGACATGGTGAAGAAGGACGAGGCCCCGCAGAACTGGAAGGACCTGCTCGACCCGAAGTGGAAGGGCAAGATCACGGTCGGCGACCCGACGGTGCCGGGCGGCATCCGCTACATCCTCACGTCGCTCATGGTGCCCGAGAGCGCCGACAAGTGGGGCAAGTCCTACGTCGAGGCGCTCGCGAAGCAGGACGTGCAGTTCGCCCAGTCCGAGCCGAACGTCCCCGCCGACGTCGCCAGCGGCCGGTTCCCGGTCGGGATCGCCGTCTACCAGGGCTTCTACGAGGACGTGAAGGCGAAGGGCGGCCCCATCGCCGCGGTCTTCCCGCTCGACGACGGCGGCAACTTCATGTCCCGCACCGGCATGTGCATCGTGAACAAGGCCCCGCACGCGGACGCCGCGCAGCTCTACATCAACTGGCTGTACTCGCCCGAGGGGCAGAAGGCGCTCGCCGAGAAGAACAACTCGTACGGCTGGACGCCGGACGCCCCCGGACCGCAGGGCGCACCGGCGCTCGGCAAGCTCGGACGCCTGCCGTTCTCCAACCCCGACCCGGACTTCAACCAGCCCTACTTCGACTTCATCAACACGCAGTTCAAGAAGTAGCGCTCGGCCCCGACCCCCACACGAGAGAGCACTGATCGGCATGACTGAGGTCCAGGTATCCGGACTGACCAAGCGCTACGGCGGCAAGACCGCTCTGCACGGATTGGATCTGACGATCGGATCCGGCGAGTTCGTCACCCTGCTCGGCCCCTCGGGCTGTGGCAAGACGACGACGCTGCGGTGCCTGGCCGGTCTCGAGCGCCCCACCGGCGGACGCATCAGCATGGGCGATCGCATCGTCGTCGACACGGACCGGCGCACCTTCGTGCCGGCCGACAAGCGGCAGGTGGGCATGGTGTTCCAGAGCTACGCGCTCTGGCCGCACATGAGCGTGGCGGAGAACGTCGCGTACCCGCTCAAGGTCGCGCGGGTGGGGGCGGCCGAGCGCCGCGCCCGCGTCGCCGACATGCTCTCCGCGGTGGGGCTCGCGGACTTCGAGAAGCGTCCGGTCACTGCCCTGTCGGGCGGTCAGCAGCAGCGGGTGGCTCTCGCCCGCGCTCTGGCCGCCCGGCCGGGCATCATCTTCTACGACGAGCCGCTCTCCAACCTCGACTCCAAGCTGCGCTACCAGATGGGCCAGCAGGTGCGCGCGCTGCACAACCAGTTCGAGACGACCTCGGTCTACGTCACGCACGACCAGGAGGAGGCGATCACGCTCTCCGACCGGATCATCGTGATGAGCGAGGGCGCCATCGTGCAGGACGGCACGCCGAGCGAGCTCTACGACCGGCCCAACTCGGCGTACGTCGCCGACTTCATGGGCTTCCAGAACATCCTGCCCGGCACGATCCGCGCGGTGCGCGACGGGATCGCCGACGTCGAGGTCGACGGGACGTCGCTCGTCATCGCCGGGGTCGTGACCGGCGAGGCCGCGCCGGGGGAGCGGGCGGATATCGCGTTCCGCGCCGCGCACGCCCGCCTCATGCCCGCCGCCGACCTCGCGCCCGGCGCCGGGCGGTTCACCGCCGCCGTCGAGCGCACCACCTATCTCGGCAGCGCCGTCAACCTCCTCGTGCGCGCCGACGGACTGCCCCTGCGCGTGCGCGTCGAGACGGGCGAGATGGCCGCCGACGCGGTGCCGCGCCCGGGCGACGGGTACGGCTTCGCCGTCAACCCCGCCCGCGCCGTCGTCATCCCGCACCGGGTCGCCGCGGCGCCCGCGGACGACGACTACCTGACCACCATGACCGATGCGATCGTCGCCGCCCACTGAGCGGACGAAGCCCGAGAGGAATGCCCATGAGTGACCTGCCCACCCCCCGCTCCGACGCGCCGCGGATCCGCGAGCTCGCCGAGATCGGCGGCCGCTCGGACACGAGAGACGTGCTCTCCCACGCGACCAAGCAGGCGCGGGACGACTACGACGACTACTTCATCGTCGACATCGACGCCCACGTCTCGGAGGACCACTTCTGGGGAGAGGTGCTCGACCTCATCGACAACGACGTGTGGCGGGATCTGGGCATGAGCCAGTACGCCGGCTTCGCGGGCAACAACGCGCTCCTGAACATCCAGCCCGGCATGTCGCACCAGAGCGTCGGCGGCCGCATCGGGCACCAGGGCCGCAAGGAGCCGGTCGAGGGCACCGAGGGGCACCCCTTCGTCACCGCCGCCCGGCGCGGCATGGACGCGATGGGCCTCGATTACCAGGTCGTGTTCCCCAGCGCGATGCTGCTGCTCGGCATGCACCCGCAGGACGAGGTCGAGGTCGTCCTCGGCCGGGCGTTCAACCGCTGGCTCACCGAGGTGATCCTGCCGCCGAACCCGCGCCTGAAGGGCATGCTCTACCTGCCCTACAACACCCCGGAGGTGTGCGAGGAGCTGGTCGAGAAGTACGCCGACAACGAGGGCATCATCGGCTACACGGTGTGCTCGACGCGCAACAACCCCGTGCACTCGGACGTCTACACGCGCCTGTACAAGCTCATCGAGGACAGCGGCAAGCCGCTCGCCTTCCACTCCGGCTACCACTGGGGGGATCCGTCGTTCGCGCAGTTGAACCGGTTCCTCTCGATGCACGCGCTCTCGTTCACGCACTACAACCAGATCCACGTCACGAACTGGATCATCAACGCCATGCCGGAGCGCTTCCCGAAGCTCAAGATGGTGTGGGTCGAGAGCGGCCTGGCCTGGATCCCCTTCCTCATGCAGCGCCTCGACCACGAGGTCCTCATGCGGCCGAGCGAGGCCCCCGGGCTCAAGCGGCTGCCGAGCGAGTACATGAAGGAGATGTGGTACACCACGCAGCCCATGGAGCGCACGAACATGGAGCTCCTCGAGGCGACCATGAAGTCGTTCAACGCCGAGACCCAGCTGCTCTACTCGTCCGACTGGCCGCACTGGGACTGGGACGCGCCGTCCACCATCACGCGCCTGCCCTTCCTCTCCGAGCAGGCCAAGCGCAACATCCTCGGGCTGAACGCCGCGCGCGTGTTCAACCTCCCCACCGACCGCAAGAAGCCCTCCGCGGAGCACGTGCTCCAGGAACGACCCGGGATCTCCTGACATGACCGAGAACACCATCACCACCGCCCCCGAGATCGCCGAGCTCTCGGCCGTCGTCACCCGCCTCGGCGAGCTCGTGCAGCACGTCGGCGAGGCGGAGCTGGGCGCCGAGGTCTCCGACGAGCAGATCGCCGACGTGCTCTACGCGGCCGCGCGGCTGTTCTCGGCCAAGACCGACCGCGTCGGCAAGATCGCGTGGCCGATCCGCGAGGATGCGCTCAACGCGACCGAGACCGTCGTGCTCGTCACGGCGCTCCTGGACGCCGCCGACGTGAACCTCTTCGACATGGCGATCTGGTACCGGAGGGCCGAATGAGCGCGCAGGTGGTCCGCCGCGACGTCGTGGTCGCCAGCCTCGCCGACCTGCAGGAGCGGGAGCGGATCGTCGTCGACGTCGAGGGCACCGAGCTGGGCCTCTACTTCTACGCCGGCGAGGTGCGGGCCTGGTACAACGTCTGCCCCCACCAGGGCGGCCCGGTCTGCCAGGGCAAGACCATGCCGCGCACCGTGCAGCTCGTGCGGGGCGAGGACGGCCTCAAGAGCGGGGGACCGGGGTTCCACCCCACCGACCGCAACATCGTGTGCCCGTGGCACGGGTTCGAGTTCGACATCCTCACCGGCAAGCACCCCGCGGATCACCGCGTCGGGCTGCGTCCGATCCCGGTCCGCGTCGACGCCGACGATGTGATCGTCACGGTCTGACGCGACCCGCGGACTCCTCCGGCCCCGCCGCCCCGCTCCCGAGAGCAGGGCGGCGGGGCCGCGTCGTCCGCGGCCGCACGAGGCTGCGGTCGTAGGCTGGAGGGATGAGCGACTATCTCGTCCGGCCCGCGCGGGCCGGTGACGTCCAGGGCATCTACGCGCTGTTGGAGCCGCTCGTGGAGCGACGGATCCTGCTCGGCAAGGACATCGCGGTGCTCTACGGCGCCGTGCAGGAGTTCGTGGTCGCGGAGGCCGACGGCGTGCTCATCGGCTGCGGCGCCCTGCACGTCATGTGGGAGGACCTCGGCGAGGTGCGCACCCTGCTCGTGCAGGAGGAGTGGAAGCACCACGGCGTCGGCCGGGCCATCGTCGACCAGCTCGAGGCGCACGCGAAGGTCCTCGGCCTCAGCCGCCTGTTCTGCCTGACCTTCGAGGTGCCCTTCTTCGAGCGCCGGGGCTTCTCGCCCATCGGGGAGCAGGTCGTGGATCCCGACGTCTACACCCAGCTCCTGCGCAGCGGCGACGAGGGCGTGGCCGAGTTCCTCGACCTCGCGCACGTGAAGCCGAACACGCTCGGCAACACCCGGATGCTCAAGCAGCTGTGACCCTGCCGTCGATCCGGGGCGGCGTCCAGGGTCCCGCAGGGCGCGCCGCATAACCTGGAGGCATGACCCCTCGCCAGTCCGCCGCCGTCTATCGCCGCCGTCGGATCGTCGTGCTCGGGGTCGTCATCGTCGTGCTCGCCCTGCTCATCGCGCTCGTCTGGGCGCTCGTGGCCCGGGCCGGATCCGGTCCGACCCCCGGCCCGACTCCGAGCGCGTCGACCTCGGCCTCCCGGACCGCCTCTCCGTCGGACGCGCCGGATCCCACCGCCGATCCGAGTCCGGCCGCCGATGCGACGCCGGCGCCCACCAGCACCGCCGACGCCGGTCCGGTGCCGTGCACCGCGTCCGAGGTGAAGGTGACGGCGGTGACCGACCACGACAGCTACGCGGCCGACCAGAACCCGCAGCTGTCGATCTCACTGACGAACAGCAGCGCCAAGGACTGCACGATGAACGTCGGCACGACGACCCAGGTGTTCACGATCACGAGCGGCAACGACACCTGGTGGCGCTCCACCGACTGCCAGCAGACCCCGAGCGATGCGATCCAGACCATCAAGGCCGGCGCGACGATCACGAGCTCGACGCCCGTCGTATGGGACCGGACGCGCTCGAGCGTCGACACCTGCGAGGCGACGGACCGCCAGCGCGCGCCGGGGGGCGGCGCCTCCTACCGCCTCACCGTGGCGATCGGCGGATTCCAGAGCGCCGGCCCCGTGCAGTTCCTCCTGAACTGACGCCGTCGCACCCGCGACGCGCGCGGGCGTGCCCGAATCTGCGCATCTGGTGGAAAACGGTCGCCCCCGCGCTTCCTTTGGGATACCATAGAGGAAGTCTTCGAGATCTTGACGGGTTCGCCATCCCCAGTGGCTTCGACAACTCAGCGTCCCCAGCGCATCGTCGTCCGTCTTCGAAGGCACGAGGGCCTCTCCGTCATCTGTCCCCAAGCGATTGACGAAGGGGCCCTCCTCTCTTCTCCCTCCGCGGGACTCGTCGTCCTCTCGTAAGGTGGAACGATGGCCGCGA
This sequence comes from Microbacterium sp. MMO-35, assembly GCF_037147555.1. Lineage (NCBI taxonomy): Bacteria > Bacillati > Actinomycetota > Actinomycetes > Micrococcales > Microbacteriaceae > Microbacterium > Microbacterium sp. MMO-35. The sequence goes on along the minus strand of NZ_JBBCVH010000001.1, from coordinate 34,002 downwards.
AGAAGTCGAAGAAGAAGCCCGCCGCCTCGGACTTCCGTTCCGAGGCCCTCGCCCAGGCGCTCGAGAAGCAGGACATGGCGGCGGTCGCCCTCGCCCTGCGCAACGGCAACACCGTCGTGCCGCTCATCCGGCCCGGCGCCAGGGACAACCCGCTCGACGGCGGGGAGGTGTGGACCTACCGGGATCCCTCCACGGGCGACGTCGCGCTGCTGCTGTTCAGCGATGCGACCCACAAGCCGGCCAATCTCCCGCCCGGCGTGGGCATCTACTCGCCGGCGTGGCTGCGGTCGTTCCTCGCCGCGCATCGCGACGTGATCACCACCGTGTTCCTCGACATCGCCGGCCCGCATCCGATGCAGGCCCCGCCCGCAGAGCTGCTGCGCGCGCTGGAGGCCTGAACCCGGATCCGGACGCGGTGCGTCAGAACGCGGGCACCTCGTCGTCCAGGCGGCGCGGTGCGCGGTGCGCCCTGACGTCGCCGAGCGCGCCGCGCAGGGTCGCCGAGCGGTCGTCGACGACCTGCGCATAGCCGAGCCGGGCGGCCTCGGAGCGGCGCTGCGACGCCTGGGTGACCGCGCGGACCTCGCCGGCCAGGCTCAGCTCGCCCACGGCCGCGACCGTGCGCGGCACCGCGTCGTTCGTGAGGGATCCGGCCACCGCGATCGCGATCGCGAGGTCGGCGGCCGGCTCGGTGAACCGCACGCCGCCGACGGTCGACACGTAGACGTCCTTGTCGCTCGTCTTGATGCCCGCCCGCCGCTCGAGCACGGCGAGCACCATGGCGACCCGCGACGAGTCCAGCCCATTCACCACGCGGCGGGGGTTGGGGGCCTGCGTGGGGATGGTCAGCGCCTGCACCTCGACCGGCATCGCACGCCGCCCCTCCAGGGCGATCGCGACGCAGGTGCCCGGTTCGGGGCGTCCGCGGGAGAGGAACAGGCTCGACGGGTCCGGCACCTCGGCGATCCCGGATCCGGTCATCTCGAAGCAGCCGACCTCGTCGGTCGGCCCGAAGCGGTTCTTGAGCGCCCGGATGAAGCGCAGCGACGTCTGCCGGTCGCCCTCGAAGTGGCAGACGACGTCGACGAGGTGCTCCAGGATCCGGGGCCCGGCGACCTGGCCGTCCTTGGTGACGTGGCCGACGATGACGATGGGCAGATCCCGCTCCTTCGCCACCCGGATGAGCGCCGCGGCCACCTCCCGCACCTGTGCGGGCTGCCCGGCGGCGCCGTCGGACTGAGCCGACGCGACCGTCTGCACGGAGTCGACGATCACGAGTTCCGGGGAGACCTCGTCGATGTGCCCGAGGATCGTGCCGAGATCGGTCTCGGCGGCCAGGTAGAGCTCGTCGTGCAGCGCTCCGGTGCGCTCGGCGCGCAGCCGCACCTGCGCGGTCGACTCCTCGCCGCTCGCGTACAGCACGCGCCGGCCGGCACGGGCGCCCGCGGCCGCGACCTCGAGCAGCAGCGTCGACTTGCCGACGCCCGGCTCTCCGCTCAGCAGGATCGCCGCGCCCGGGACGATGCCGCCGCCCAGCACCCGGTCGAACTCGGCGACCCCGCTCGACCGCCGCGGCGACTCCTGCGAGGTGAGCGACGTGATCGGGCGCGCCTGCCGTCCGGCCGCGGGCGCCGTCGCCTCGACGCGGCGCACGATCCCGGTCTGCGCCGCCTGCTCGGCGACCGTGCCCCACTGCTGGCATTCGCCGCACCGGCCCACCCACTTGGCGGTCGTCCACCCGCACTCGGTGCAGACGTACGCGGGGGCGGAGGGTTTCCGGGATGCCATGGATTCAGGCTAGCCGGGGGCGCCGACGTGTGAGCGCGGTGGGCCGGTGTACGGGTGCGCGGTGGGCCGGCGCCCGGGGCCGGTACCGCGCGGGACGGTGTCCGGGGCCCGCGGGCTGCGGCACGCCCGGCGGACGGCCCGGTAGCCTCGAACCACACGACGGACTCGGTCACGACGAGGAGCGCGCATGAGCGACGGCACCACCTTCCGCACGGTCGAGGAGCAGCAGGAGCGGGTGCTCGCGGCGGTGCGCCCCCGCCCGGCGGAGACGCTGCCGCTGGATCGGGCCGACGGGCGCACGCTCGCGGTCGACGCGATCGCCGTGAACCCCGTGCCGGCGTTCGACAACTCCGCGATGGACGGCTTCGCGGTGCGCTTCGCCGACGTCGCGGGCGCCGGGGAGGACGCCCCCGTGACCCTGCGGGTGACCGCGGATCTGCCGGCGGGGAGCCCCGAGGATCCGCCTCTCGCGCCGGGCTGCGCCGTGCGGATCATGACGGGGTCCGCGCTGCCCACCGAGGCCGACACGATCGTGCCCTTCGAGGACACGGAGGGCGGGCTCGCCGATTCTCTGAACACGGCCGTGGTGCTTCGGGCGCCGGCCGCGGCCGGAGCCCACGTGCGCCGGGCCGGGAGCGACGCGGTGGCCGGGGCGGTCGTGCTGCCCGCCGGCACGCTGCTCGGCCCGCGGCAGCTGTCCGCACTCGCGTCGGTCGGGATCGCCGAGGTTCCGGTCGCGCCCCGCCCGCGGGTCGCCGTCGTGTCGACCGGATCCGAGCTGGTCGCACCGGGGTCGCCGCTGCGGCGCGGGCAGATCCCCGAGTCGAACGGACTCCTGCTCGCCGGGCTCGCGGCGGAGACCGGAGCCGAGGTCGTGCTGCGCGAGGTCGTCGGCGACGACGGGGACGGGCCCGCGGAGGCCGCGGCCCGTGCCGCGACGCTCGGGGCCGACGTGGTGATCTTCTCCGGCGGGGTGAGCGCCGGGGCGTACGAGGCCGTGCGGCTGAGCATGGGCGAGGCGATGGAGTTCGTCGCCGTCGCCATGCAGCCCGGCAAGCCGCAGGCGTTCGGAGTCACCGCCGAGGGCATGCTGCTGTTCGGGCTGCCGGGGAACCCGGTCAGCGCCGCGGTGTCGTTCGAGACGTTCGTGCGCCCGGCGCTGCTGCGGATGCAGGGGCGAGCGGAGATCCTCCGCCCCGTGCGGCGCATCCCCGCGGGTGCCGCCTGGCGCGCGCCGCGCGGGCGCCGTCAGTACCTGCCCGCAGTGATCGTGGACGACACGGTCGTTCCCGCGACGCGGGGCGGATCCGGCTCGCATCTCACGGTCGGCCTCGCCGGTGCGCGGGCCTACGCCGTGGTGCCCGCCGAGGTGGCGGAGGTGGAGGTCGGCGACCTCGTCGACGTGATGGAGCTGGACTGACCGCCATGGCGGCCGCGGACTCCGACTCCCCGACGGCCCCGATGCCGGTCGGCGCCGTCGTGCTCGTCGGCGGTCGCGCCCGGCGGATGGGCGGCGCGGCCAAGCATCTGCTCGCGGTCGGCGGCACGACGCCGTGGGATCGGACGCTCGGCGCGCTCGCGGCGAACGGGATCTCCCCGGTCGTCGCGGTCGGTCCGGCTCCGGCCGACGGAGGCGGGCCCGCTCCCGCCGCCGTGACCTGGGTGCGCGAGGATCCGCCGTTCGGCGGCCCGGTCGCCGCGCTCGCGGCGGCGCTGTCGGATCCCGTGCTCGACGACACGGGGGAGTTCCTGCTCCTGGCCGGAGACCTCGCGCACCCCGAGGCGGTCATCGCCCGGCTGCGGGAGGCGGATCCCGCCGCAGCCCGGACCGCCCCGGGTGGCGATGCCGAGGCCCTCGTCTTCGACGCAGCGGGGCGGCCGCAGTGGCTCGCCGGCCGGTACCGCACGGCGGCCGTGCGCGCTGCCCTCGCCGCGCTCGGCGAGACGGACGGAGCCTCCTGCCGCGCTCTCCTCGGCGGTCTTCCGATCCGGTGGATCCCGGACGAGGATGGGATCACTGCCGACATCGACACCCCGGACGACCTCGAGCGCGCTCGCGCCGAAGCCGCCGGGGCCGAACGACCAGAGGAGTCCCGATGACCGCGAACGATCGCACGCTGCCCCCGGAGGCCCTCGACGCCTGGGCGGCGGAACTGCGCGAGCGGTTCAACCTCGCCGAGGAGGACCTGCCGATCGCGCTGATCCTCGACCTCGCCCGCGACGTCGCGAACGGCGTCGCCCGGCCCGCGGCCCCGTTCAGCGCCTTCGTGGCCGGCCTCGTCGCGGGGCGCGCCGGCGGGAGCCCCGGCGACGTGCGCGCCGTGGTCGCCGCGATCTCCGCGCTCGCACTCGACCATCGGTCCTGACCCGGGGTGGCGTGGAGCGCGACCGGAGGGATCCGCGATCCGCATGGTCGTGATCCGAACCTCCTATCGCATCGGGCATTATTCACGGCCCGGGTCGCGGTCCGCGTGGGCGCGCGGTGCGAGTATGGAGCCATGGCCAGCGCCGGGCCCGTCTGCGGGCCGATCTCCAGCTATTCGCGCGTGCGGATCCTGCATCTCGTGCAGGCTCGTCCGCACCGCACGATCGGCGAGCTGTGCGAGGCCACCGCGCTGCACCCGAACACCGTGCGCGAGCACCTGCAGCGGCTGATCGAGGGCGGCTACGTCGTGCCGGCGACGGAGCACCGCACGACCCGAGGGCGTCCGCGCGTGCTCTACAGCGCCGCGACGGGGGCGCCCGAGGCGTCGAGTCCGGTCGCCAAGCAGAAGGCCGACGACGCCGCCCGACGGGGAGACCTGCTGCGCCGGGTGCTGCAGACCGATCCCTCCGGACTGGGCCGGCGCGCGACCTACCAGCTCGACGCGCTCGTCGAGCACCTCGAGGAGAGCGGCTTCGAGCCCGTCGTCGACGAGGATCGGCTCACCGTCGAGCTCACCCCCTGTCCGCACGCCGCCGCCCGGCCCGAGCACCGCCCGGTGCTCTGCCAGGTGCACCTCGGTCTCATGCAGGGCGTGCTGGCCCAGGCCGGCGGCCCGCTCGTCGCCCGCTGCGTGCGCTCGGCCGCCCGGCCGGAGGAGTGCACCGTCGAGCTCGGCCACGGGGATCGTCCCTTCGCCGACGAGAGCATCGGATCTCCGGTCGGATCGGGATCCGCGCAGGAAAGAGGATCCGTCCCCGGATCCGTGAACGCAGGAGGCATCGCGCATGGATTGGCTTGATCCGCTCGTCCTGTCCCGATGGCAGTTCGGGCTGACGACCGTCTACCACTACCTGTTCGTGCCGCTCACGATCGGCATGGCCACGGTCACCGCGATCTTCCAGACGGTGTGGGTGCGCACCGGCAAGATCGAGTACCTGCACCTGACGCGGTTCTTCTCGAAGATCTTCCTCATCAACTTCGCCATGGGCGTCGTGACCGGCATCGTGCAAGAGTTCCAGTTCGGCATGAACTGGTCGGACTACTCGCGCTTCGTCGGCGACGTGTTCGGCGCGCCGCTCGCGTTCGAGGGACTGCTCGCATTCTTCCTCGAGGCGACGTTCATCGGACTGTGGATCTTCGGCTGGGACAAGCTGCCGAAGAAGGTGCACCTCGCCACCATCTGGGGCGTCGCCATCGGCACGATCCTGTCGGCGTACTTCATCATCGCCGCGAACGCGTTCATGCAGAACCCGGTCGGCTACACGTACAACGCGGCGACGAACCGCGCCGAGCTCACCGACTTCTGGGCACTGCTGACCAACAAGGTCGCGCTGGCCGCGTTCCCGCACACGATCTTCGGCGCCTTCATGCTCGCGACCGGCGTCGTGATCTCGGTCTCGGCCTGGCATCTGTCCCGCGGCCAGCATGTGGCGACCATGCGGAAGTCCCTGAAGTTCGGCCTGTGGGGGATCCTCGTCGCGACGGCCGGCGTGGTGCTCACGGGCGATCAGCTGGGCCTCGCGATGGTGAGCACCCAGCCGATGAAGATGGCCGCCGCCGAGGCGATGTTCAACTCGAGCTGCGGCGCGGACGCCTCGTTCTCGCTGTTCTCGATCGGGACGCCCGACGGCACCGGGGAGATCTGGTCGCTGCGGGTGCCGTACCTCCTCGCCTTCCTGTCGACGCACGATCTGAACGGCTGCGTGGAGGGCATCAACGACCTCAACGCGCAGTACGCGCACCAGTTCGCCTCGACCGGTCTCACCGACTTCACCCCGGTGCTGTGGATCACCTACTGGGCGTTCCGCTGGATGATCGGCCTCGGCATGCTGCACGCCTTCATCGCCCTGGTCGGGCTGTGGATCACGCGCAAGAACGCCAAGCGCCAGCCCGCGCCGTGGATGTGGAAGATCGCGATCTGGTCGTTCCCGCTCTCCCTGGGCGCCAACATCGTCGGCTGGGTCTTCACGGAGATGGGGCGGCAGCCCTGGATCGTGTTCAGCCTGATGACGACCCAGAACGGCGTCTCGCCGGGAGTGAGCGGCGTCGAGGTGCTCATCTCGCTCATCTCCTTCACCGCGATCTACGCCGCACTCGCCGTCGTCGAGATCGGGCTCATCGTCCGCGCCGCGAAGAAGGGGCCCGACATCACCGAGAAGCACGACGAGGACGCCCCTGTCCCGTCGGTCGTGTACTGAGGAAGGAGACGGACATGGATCTCGCAACGCTCTGGTTCTGGATCGTCGCCCTGTTCTTCGTGGGCTACTTCGTGCTCGACGGCTTCGACTTCGGGGTGGGCATGTCGCTGCCCTTCCTCGGCAAGGACGACGTCTCGCGCCGCCAGGTGATCAACACCATCGGCCCGGTGTGGGATCTCAACGAGACCTGGGTGATCGTCGCGGGGGCCTGCCTCTTCGCCTCGTTCCCGGAGTGGTACGCCTCGCTGTTCAGCGGCTTCTACCTGCCGCTGCTGCTGATCCTGCTCGCGCTCATCCTGCGCGGGGTGTCGTTCGAGTACCGGCACCAGCGCGAGGATCCGCGCTGGAAGCGCCGCTTCGACACCATGATCGTGATCGGATCCGCCGTGCCCGCACTGCTCTGGGGCGTCGCGTTCGGCAACATCGTGCAGGGCGTCGCGCTGGATGAGCGGCACGTCTTCCGCGGATCCGTGTTCGATCTGCTGAACCCGTACGGTCTGCTCGTCGGCGTCACCACCCTGCTGCTGTTCTTCCTGCACGGGCTGTACTTCGTCGCGCTGAAGACCGACGGCGCGGTGCACGAGCGCGCCCGCCGGGTGGCGCGTCGTGCTGCGCTGCCGACGATCCTCGTCGCGGCCGCGACGGTGGTGTGGACGATCGTGATCGCCGCCGGCCGGCCGTCGCTGCTCTGGGCCGTGATCGCGCTCGGCGCCGTGGCCGCGGTGTTCCTCATCGTGTCGGTGGTGTTCTCGCTGCGCGGGCGCGACGGCTGGGCGTTCGCCGCCGGCGTCGTCACGATCCTCGCGGCGGTGCTCATGCTGTTCTCGGCGCTGTTCCCGAACGTGCTGCCCTCCACGATCGATCCCGCGAACTCGCTCACGATCCAGAACGCGTCGAGCACGCCGTACACCCTGCAGATCATGAGCTGGACGGCGCTGGTGGCGATGCCGCTCGTGCTGGCGTACCAGGCGTGGACGTACTGGGTGTTCCGCAAGCGCGTGCGCCGCTCGACGATCGAGGCCGCCCCCGCGCACGCATGATGGGGACGGTTCGCTCCGAGGCCGGTCGACCAGGCGCGTCGCGCGGCTTCCCTTCCGGGGTCGTTGAGCGAGGATGCGCGCAGCGCGACCGAGACGAAACGCGGCGATCCGCGAGGAACCGCGTCTCGTCTCGCTCCTCGCTGCGCTCGGCGCTCGCTCGACGCCCCCGAGGCGCCCGATGAAGCCGATCGATCCGCGGCTGCTGCGGTGGGCGCCCGCCGCAAGGGCCTACCTCGTGGTGTCGGCGGTGATCGCGATCGTGCAGACCGCGGTCACGATCGCGTTCGCCGGGTTGCTCGCCGCGGGGATCGCCGCCGTCGCCGCCGGGCGCTCCCCGCTCGCCGTGGTGCCCTGGCTCGCCCTCGTGGTGGCCGTGCGCGCGGCGCTGCTGTGGACCTCGGAGGCGTGGGGGGCGAAGGCCGCGGCGCAGACCGGCCGCGAGCTGCGGGCGGCCCTGCTCGACGCGATCGCGCGACGCGGACCGGCGTGGCTGAGCGCCCGCAACACGTCCGCACTCGCGGTCACCGCGGGGCACGGCCTCGACGCCCTGGATCCGTACTTCGCCCGGTACGTCCCGCAGCTCGTGCTCACCGCGATCGCGACCCCGGTGATCGTCGTCGTGATGTGGATGCAGGACTGGCCGAGCGGCGTCGCGGCCCTCGTGACGCTTCCGCTGATCCCGCTGTTCCTCATCCTCATCGGCATCGCGACCCGCGGCGTGCAGCGCAGGCAGCTGCAGGTGCTGCAGACGCTCGCGGCGCGCTTCGCCGACACGGTGCAGGGCCTCGCGACGCTGCGCCTCTTCGGCCGGGAGCGCCGCGCCGCCGCCCGGATGCGCGAGACCGCCGACCAATACCGCCGGGAGACCATGCGGGTGCTGCGGTACTCGTTCCTCTCCGGCTTCGCGCTCGAGCTGCTGTCGTCGCTCGCCGTCGCGATCATCGCGGTCTCGGTGGGGCTGCGCCTGCTGGGCGGCGAGCTGAGTCTCGGCGTCGGGCTGTTCGTGCTGCTGCTGGCGCCTGAGGCGTTCCTGCCCCTGCGCCAGGTGGGCGTGCAGTTCCACGCCGCCGCCGAGGGCGTGGCCGCCACCGAGGACGTCTTCGAGATCCTGGAGGACGCCCCGGCCGGCACCGCCGCCGAGCGAGGCGCCGTGCCAGGCGCGACGCCCCCGGCATCGCCTTCGGAGGATGCGGAATCGCCTCGCGGAACCCGCGTCGTCTTCCGCGACGTCGGCGTGCGGTACGGCGAGCGGGTGCTCCCGGCGGTGACGTTCACGGCCGCGGCCGGCACGGTCACGCTGCTCCAAGGCCGCAGCGGATCCGGCAAGTCCAGCCTGTTCGCCGCGCTCCGGGGGGCGGCGCCGTACGACGGGGTCATCCGCGTCGAGGGTGCGCCGGATCCGGATCCGGTGACCTGGCTCGCCTGGGCCGGCCAGCGCCCGGGCCTGATCCGCGGCACGATCGCCGCGAACGTCGCCCTCGGCGACCCCGCTCCGGACGCGGATCGGGTGCGTGCGGCCCTGGCGGATGCGGCGGCCGCCGACCTGGACCGGGCGCAGCAGCTCGGCGTGCAGGGCGCGGGCCTGTCCGGAGGGCAGGCGCAGCGCGTCGCCGTGGCGCGCGCGTTCTACCGCCTCGGATCCGGTGCGCGCGTGCTCGCCCTGGACGAGCCGTCCAGCGCGCTCGACGCGACGACCGAGGCGCGGCTCTGGCGGGCGGTGCGGCGCGCGGCCGATGCCGGCGCGACGGTGCTGCTGGTGTCGCACCGGCCGTCGGCCCGCGCGATCGCCGACCAGGTGGTGCGGATCGGCGATGCGGACCCGCTGTCGGGGTCGTTGAGCGAGGACGCCCGTGCAGGGGGTGCGCTGTCGGGGTCGTTGAGAGAGGACGGCCGCGCAGCGGACGACCGAGACGAAACGCCGCGCCCGGTCGAGGGCGCCGAATCCTCCGCGTCCCCCGGGTCCGCCGGCTCCCCCGCACTCGACGGGCCCGGGGAGCCGGTCCCCGACCTCCCGGCCTCCGTCGGCGGGATCCTCCGCCTCGCGATGCCCCGGATGCGACGGTTCCTGCCCGCGATCCTCGCCGGGATCGTCTCGGCCGCGGCCGCCGTCGGCCTGCTGCTCGTGAGCGGCTGGCTCGTCGTGAGCGCCTCGATCGTCGACAACCTCGTGCCGCTGTCGCTCGCGATCGTCGGGGTGCGCTTCTTCGCCGTGACGCGCGCGGTGACCCGGTATCTGGAGCGCCTCGCCGGTCACGACGCCGCCCTGGGCCGCCTCGCCGACCTGCGCGCCGCGGTGGTGCGCCGCCTCACGCCGCTGGCGCCGGCGGGCCTCGGATCCACCGATCGCGGTTCGGTGCTCGCCGCCCTCGTCGACGACGTGGAGAACCTGCAGAACCTGCCCCTGCGCGTCGTGCAGCCCCTGCTCACCGGCGGCGTCGTGGCGGTGCTGTCGATCGGCGTGCTGGCCCTGATCGCGCCGGCGGCCGCGCTCGCGCTCGCCATCTGCCTCCTCGTCGCCATCGCGGGCGCGATCCTGCTCGGCGGCATCGCCGGAGCGCGCGCCGAGCGCGCGCTCAGCCGCGACCGCGCCGAGCTGGCCGGCGCCCTCGTCGACGAGTTCACCGCGTTCGACGTGCTGCGGGCCTACGGTGCGGAGCCGGTCGCGCGCGAGCGGATCCGCGGCGCCGACGACGCGCTCCGGCGCACGACGACCCGTGTCGCGGTCGCGCAGGCGCTCTCCTCGGCGGTGGTGTCGCTCGCGGCGGGGGCGGCGTCCCTCTGGGCGCTCGCCGTGGCAGCCCCGGGGCAGGGGGGCGGCGCGGCCGATGCGCCCTGGTTCGCGGTGGCCGTGCTGCTGCCGATGGCCGTGTTCGACGTGTTCTCCGCGGTGCCGCAGGCGGCCTCGGCCTGGCGCGGGGTGCGGGCCGGTGCGGAGCGGATCCATTCCGTCCTGCCCGCCGTCGTGCCGGCCGAGGTGCGCGGCGACGAGGGCGAGGGACGCATCGGCGACGGGGCGCTGCGCCTCCGCGGGGTGACCGCGAGGTGGCCCGGTGCGGCGGGTCCCGCGCTGCGCGGGATCGATCTGGATGCGGCGCCGGGCGAGCGGATCCTCGTCACGGGGTCCAGCGGGGCGGGGAAGTCCACGCTCGCCGCGGTGCTCGTCGGCTTCCTGCGCTTCGACGGGTCGTACCGCATCGGCGAGGGCGACGCGGCCGCGGTGCCGGGGCCGGAGCTGCGCCGCCGCATCGGGCTGTGCGAGCAGGATCCGATGCTCTTCGACGAGGACATCCGGCAGAACCTGCTGTTCGCGAAGGAGACGGCCTCGGACGAGGAGCTGCGCGCCGTGCTCGATCGGGTCGGGCTGGGTGCCTGGGTCGAGGAGCGCGGCGGCCTCGGTGCGCGGGTGGGGGAGCGGGGCGCCCTGGTTTCGGGAGGTCAGGCGCAGCGCATCGCGCTCGCCCGGGTGCTCCTGCGCGGCTTCGGCGTGCTCGTACTGGACGAGCCGACCGCGGGGGTGGATCCGGATGCCTCGGATGCGCTGCTCCGCGATCTGCTCGAGGCGGCCGACGGGCGCACCGTCATCCTGGTGTCGCACGTCGCGCCGCCCGCCGGCGCGATCGACCGGACCGTCCGGCTCGACACCGGGCGGATCCAGGCTGTCGAGGCCTGAGCGGGCGGCGCCCCGAGACGTCAGGCCGCGACGCCCGGCACCTCGTCGAGGCGGCGGTACACCGGGATCCCGCGCTGCTCGGCGATCGCGACGTCCTGATCCGCCCCGCGGGATTCGCCGGGCAGGCGCAGCACTCCATCGCAGTGCTGGAGGAGACGCTCGGCGGTCGGGTACATCACATCGGCGGCGATCGGGTCGTCGGGCCCGGTCGCGCCGGCGCTGGCGAGCACGGGCAGCGCGACCCATTCGCCGATCATCGGGATGTGGCCGGCCTGGAAGATCGGCCAGGCGGCCTCCTCGAGCCGGGTCAGGTTCTGCGCCATCAGCGCGGGGTCGCCGTCGGTGCCCGAGGCGTAGGGGCCGGCGATGAGGATCATGAGCGGTTTCGTCATGTCGGGTACAATACAGCAGAAACGTGCACAAACATGAAGGAGTCGGAATGCTGGCTGCGGCACGCAAGGAGCTTCTGCTGGATCGGCTGCACCGGGACGGCCGTCTCGTCGCGAAGGACATCGCCGCCGAACTGGGGCTGTCGGAGGACAGCATCCGCCGCGACCTGCGCGAGCTCGATGCAGCGGGTCTCGCGGTGCGCGTGTACGGCGGGGCGCTCCCCGCGTCGCCCGCCGTGGTCGACTACGGCCGCCGCGCGGCAGTGGCGCCGGACAGCAAGGCACGCGTGGCGGCCGCGGCGGCGGCCCTCATCGAGCCGGGGGCGACGGTGATCCTCGACGGCGGCACGACGACCCTCGCGATGGTCGCCGCGATCCCGACCGCGCTGCCGTGCACGATCATCACGCACAGCCCCACGATCGCCGCCGCGCTGCTGGGTCACGCCGCCGATGTGTTCGTCATCGGCGGCCGGCTGTTCAAGCACTCCGCCGTCGCTTCTGGAGCGGCCGCCGTCGAGGCCGCGCAGCGGATCAGCGCCGACCTCTTCTTCCTCGGGGTCACCGGTGTGCATCCGACCGCGGGGCTGACCACCGGCGACCCCGAGGAAGCGGCGATGAAGCGCACTCTGGCGTCCCGGGCGGCGGAGACCTACGTGCTCGCGAGCGAGGAGAAGGTCGGCGCGGCGTCGCGCTACGCGGTGCTCGGGCTCGACGAGGTGACCGCGATCGTCACCGACGCGGATCCCGCGGATCCGACCCTCCAGGAGCTCGAGGCGGCGGGGATCCGGCTGATCGCCGCGGGCTGACGCCCGCGGCGACGCCGCCGTTGCGGCTCCGCGGGCGCCGTCCTGCGGGTGCCGTCTCGCGTGCGGGTGCGGTTCCGCGGCTGCCGTTCCGCCCCGGCGGCCGTCGAAGGCGTGCAGCCCCCGGGCACAACTCAGGCTGGATCCTCTGCCCGATGGGAACATCGGCGGGAACACGGCACGGTGGTCGCCGCGCCACGGGTTCCAGCCTGAATTGTGCGCGCCGGCCATCGCCGACCGGCGTCAGGGCCAGAGCGGCTCGGTGGGCTCCAGCACCTCGCCGAGCGCCTCGAAGGCGCGGCGGCGCTCCTCGATACGGCGATGCAGCTCTTGCTGGGCGTCGGCGATGAGCGCAGGATCCAGCGGCACGGACTCGACGTCCGCGCGCGCGTGCTCCGCGGCGAGGTGCGCGTCGAGCTCGGGACCCGAGGTCCACGAGGTGATGAGCGCGTAGCGCGGGGTCGCGCCGCGATGCCAGACGGCATGCCAGAAGCGCTGGGTGTCGACGACCACCCTCGATCCCGCCGGCAGCGGCAGGCGCACCTCGGTCGCCGGATCGAACCGGTCCTCGCGCAGGATCAGCAGCGAGTCGGGGTCGTCGGTGAGGTTGTAGAAGCCGCGCACGACCCAGCCGGTGCCGTCGGGGTTGAGGCGGTTGTTGTCGTCCTGGTGCAGGTTGTAGATCGCGTCGGCGTAGGTGTTCGGCTGCAGCTCGACCACCCGGCAGCGGCCGATGTTCGCTCCGGCTTCGCGGGCGCGGCGCACCAGCGTCGGGGCGAGCGCCGTCTGGGATTCGACCCAGACGCCGTCCTTGTCGGTGCGGGGCGGGGTGTGATTCCAGAACCCGTTGCAGTCGGGCTCGCCGGAGTAGCTGGTGAGCGGGGCGAACCGGGTGACGCCGGAGGAGCGCCAGGGCACGTAGGCGAGGTCGAGCCATTCCTCGGGATCCGAGGCCTGGTCGTGCCGGTCGAGGACGACGAAGCCCGTCTTCGCGAGCGCGGGCGAGTGGATGTGCGACATGGCGGCGTCCTCCGATCCGGATCCCGAGTTCTTCTTAGGGCATCCTAACTCTCCGGCGCCGCCGCTGCGCGGAGCGAAACCGTGCAAAACCCGATGCCCGGACGCGCCTACGCTTTCAAGCATGACCACCCCTCGAGGAGCGCTGCTGGTCGGCAGCGTGAACTACGACGACGCCGAGACCACGATGCGTACCGCCGCCGGACTGCTCGGCCCGCGACTGCGACGGATCCCCGACGGCGAGGTCGGGATCCGGTTCCACTGGATCATGTTCCAGCCGGACGTGCTCGGCGGGGCCGAGGGGATCGAACGCGTCGGCGCGGAGCGGATCCCGTTCGGTGCGGGCCTCGACGCCCGCCCGCTGCGGATCGGCGAGGGCGTGGACGCATCCTCGATCGTGCTTCCGCCGCTGGGGTATGCGAGCGCGGCGATCGAGTCCTACGCCACGTTCCGGCGGCTGCGCTCCGAGGGGGCGATCGCCGAGGGCGTGCGCTTCCAGGTGTCGCTGCCCACGCCGCTCGCGGTGATCTCGTCGTTCTTCTCCGGCGATGACCGTGCCGCGATCGAGCCGGTCTACACCGCGGCGATCCGGCGCGAACTCGACGGCATCCTCACCGCGATCCCGCACGACGACCTGGCGATCCAGTGGGACGTCGCCAGCGAGATGGGCATCATCGAGCGCGCCGCCGGCTACGGCAGGATCATGGAGGCCTGGTGGCCGGGCGACCCGTTTGACGGTCTCGTCGAGCGCCTGGCCGAGCTCATCGACGCGGTGCCCGCGGGCGTCGAGGTCGGCGTGCACCTCTGCTACGGCGACGCCGCGGAGAAGCACTTCGCCGAGCCCGCGGATGCGGCGAACCTCGTCCGCTTCGCGAACGCCGTCATCACGGCCGCCCATCGTCCGCTCACCTGGCTGCACCTCCCGGTGCCGATCGAGCGCGACGACGACGCGTACTTCTCGCCGCTGGACGCACTCGCGCTGGGCGAGGGCACGGAGCTCTACCTGGGCCTCGTGCACCGGGAGGACGGAGCGGAAGGCGCCCGTCGCCGCATCGACGCCGCCGCCCCGCACGCCGCGGAGTTCGGCGTCGCGACCGAGTGCGGCATCGGACGCGCCCCCGCCGGATCCACGGAGGGAATCCTCAACACCCACGCCGAGGTCGCCGAAGCCTGGTGACCCTCGGCCGGGGTCAGCGGGTCAGGATCCGCTGCAGCTCGTCGCGCAGCGACGTCGCGCGCTCGGGGACGCGGGGGAGGGCCCGCGTCGCCAGCGCCTCCGCGAGCGCGGAGTCCTCGAGCAGCAGCGCGACCCGGGCCCAGGTCAGCAGGTGCGCCGGATGCAGGTCCTTCTCCAGCGCGCCGCGGGCGGTCGCGTGGAAGCCGTCGGGATACGCGGTGAGCGGGCCGAAGAACCGCTCCGACTGGCGCTGCCACTCGGAGGCCAGGAACGCGACCGACTCCGCCGCCTCCTCCGGGGTGGCCCCGTAGGCGAACTCGGCGTCGGAGGCATTGCGGAAGCCGGAGATGACGGATCCGCGCCAGGCGCACTCGTACTCGCGCAGGGCCTCGTGGGCGGGGGACTCGCCGCCCGCCACGTCGCCGAGGGCGGGCAGGTGCGCGCCCAGGTTCACCTGGAACACCGCGGCACGGGGGCGGTGCTGCACCTCCACGACATGGATGACCGGGCCGGCGAGAATCCGCCGCCCGACATCGCTCTTCCACAGGAAGCCGGCCCCGGTGAGCAGGGGGACGAACTGCCTGCGCAGCTCGGCGTTGACGGTCTTGCGGTCCATGCGGATCCCTTCGGCGGACGGTCCCGTTCACTCTAGAAGCGCGGGACGCCGACCCGGAACCTCGACGCGGCGGACGGCCGCCCATCGGCCTGGAGCGGGGGCGCCGGAGTGTCGGGCGCCGCTCGATTCGCGCTGGATCCCGCCGTCGCGTAAGCTTGTCCGCGGTGACGTGTCCGAGCGGCCGAAGGTGCAACTCTCGAAAAGTTGTGTAGGGTAACCCCCTACCGTGGGTTCAAATCCCACCGTCACCGCCAGATCGAAGGCCCCGACTTCCACGGAAGTCGGGGCCTTCGTCATGTCCATGGTCAACCCGCCGCGGTGTCCGGAATCCGGCGCACATGTCGAGATGTTCGACGCTGACCGGCGTGATATCTGACCGTCAGCGTCCCGGGAAGCAGGAGCCCCGGTGAGGAGGCGTCTCAGCGACCTCGCCTGAGGCGCAGGCGACCGTCAGGGCGCTCCGGCGTCCGGAGGACGGACGCAGAACCGGTGAACGGGCCGTTGCCGTGACATCTCAGTGGCATCACGATCCCGCCGGATCCGCCGCAACCGTCCGAACCTATGCATCTGCTCGGAATAGGGTAGGAGGCAACCATGGCTGTCGCACCCTCTCGGATCGGCAGCCACCGCTATGCAGAGACCGGAGAGCTCACATGAACAAGGCAACCCTGACCCGGATCGGCGGCGCCGCCGCTGCCATCGCCCTCGCCGCCACGATGACCGCCTGCTCGGGCGGGCAGAGCGTCGCCGACGCGTGCAAGATCGCGAACACGGAGATGACCAAGGCCACCTCGAGCATCTCGAGCGACCTCAACGGCGCCATGCAGAAGGCCACCACGGGTGAGAAGGTCGACTTCGCGGGCATCTTCGCCCCCGTCGAGAAGGGTCTCGACGAGGCAGGCAAGAAGATCACCAACGAGACCGTGAAGAAGCCGCTCGACGCCTTCACCGCCGAGTTCAAGGGCTTCGTCAAGGTCTTCGACGGCTTCGAGATCCCCGACATGAAGAACATCGACGCGACCGACCCGGCCGCCATGGACAAGATCACCGAGGCGCAGACCAAGCTCCAGGAGATGTCGACCAAGGCTCAGGACGCCAGCGCCAAGCTCTCCGAGCAGGGCAAGAAGCTGCAGGACGTCTGCAACAAGGGCTGATCGCCGCCGCTGAGCGGTCATCCGACCGCAGCGAGAAGCGCCACCAGGATCCGTTCCTGGTGGCGCTTCTTCGTGTCTCGGCGCGTCGCTCCCCGGGGAGGAACTTTTTCACTTCTTCAGGCGATTCTGTTCCCTTGCATAGGACTTTCACGGTAAGCCTGATTCTTGTGCGCCTGATCGGTGCATGACATCCGCGCCGTCGCGGGAACCTCCGCGGCGACGCCTGGAGGGAGAAGCAATGTCAGAGAAGAGCGTCCGCGCACGACGACGTGTCGCGGCGACGACATCGGCGTTCGTGCTCGCCGCAGCCGGGGTGGCGACCTTCGGCGCCGTGCCCGCGACCGCCGCGGCGCCGAGCGTCTCGGCGCCCGACGTCCAGCCGACCGCCGCGGCGACCACGGGAGTCGCCAGCGATCACTACATCAACTACGTGGCGCCGCGTGCAGACGCGATCCTCGACGGGGCGGACGACCAGCCGGTCGCCGACCTGAACGGCAACGCCAGTGCGCGCAAGGGCGTCAGCGACGCCGCCTTCGAACGGGCGAAGGAGAACGACGAGAAGCACGCCCAGGGCAACCCCGTGGCGGCCGAGCAACTGGCCAAGACCGAGGCGGAGGCGGTGCAGAGCGGCGAGAGCCCCAAGAACCTCAAGCACGCCGACAGCACGCAGCAGGCGAAGCTGCTCACGATCCTCGTCGAGTTCGACGGCACCGAGGACTTCTCCGACCTGCAGGTTCCGACCGCGTTCGGCGAGACGACGTGCCAGCCCGGTGACGTGCAGGGTCCGACGCTGCACAACAACATCGCGAACCCGGCCGACGCCGCCCACAAGGACAACAACAGCATGTGGGTGCCCGACTTCTCCAGCGACTTCTACAACAAGATGCTGTTCTCCGACGAGGGCATCACGGAGCGCGTCCGCACCGACCTGACCGGCCTGGACGGCAAGCCCGGCTTCGACATCTCGGGCCACACGATGAAGAAGATGTACGAGGAGATGTCCCGCGGTGCGTACTCGCTCACCGGCGAGGCGACCGCTTGGGTGAAGGTGCCGCACTCCGAGGCGTACTACGGCGCCACGGTCTGCCACAAGGATCCCGACACGGGAGAGTACGTCGCGGGCCCGATGCAGGACATGCAGGGTCACCCGGACAACCCCCTCGGCCCCGGCCAGCTCCCCATCGATGCGGTGGCGGCGCTCGCGCAGTCCGACCCCTCGTTCCCGTGGGCGGACTACGACATCGAGGACCAGGGCGACCGCGACGGCGACGGCAACGTGCACGAGCCGGACGGCATCATCGACCACGTCGTGCTCGTGCACGCCGGTGAGGACAAGTCGGGCGGCGGCGGCAAGGAGGGCACCTACGCGATCTGGGCGCACTCGTCCGACGTCGCGGGCGGCGCCACGATCCCGGGCACCGACTTCAAGATCCAGAACTACATCGTGCAGCCGGAGAACTCCGGCGTCGGCGTGTTCGCCCACGAGTACGGTCACGACCTCGGCCTGCCCGACCTGTACGACACCTCCAACGCGGGGGACTCCGACGTCGACTTCTGGGATCTGATGAGCTCCGGATCGCACTCCGGACCGATCTTCCAGTCGATGCCGACGCACATGGGCATCTGGGACAAGTGGGTGCTCGGCTGGGTGGACCCGCTCGAGATCAACCCCGGTGACGGCACGAAGACGATCAAGGTGGGACAGGCGTCCCGGCCTGCGAACGGCACCGAGGACGGCATCAAGATCAACCTGCCGGACAAGGTGAAGACGCTCGCCACGCCGCACAGCGGCGCCGAGATGTGGTACTCGAACGCCGACCAGGACTGGGCCGACGCGACCCTGAGCCGCACGATCGACAACGTGCCGGCCGGTGCGACCTTCTCGATGTGGAACAACTACGTGATCGAGGAGGACTGGGACTTCGGCTTCGTCGAGGTCTCGACCGACGGCGGCACCACGTGGACCGAGCAGAAGGTCTACGACGACAGCGACAAGCTCGTGTCGACCGACGACGGCTACAGCGACCCGAACGGCCGGATGAAGGACTTCGGCAACAAGAAGTACGGTCTGACCGGATCCTCCGGCGGCTGGCGCCACGACCACATCGACCTGTCCTCCTACGCGGGCCAGAACATCCAGGTGCGCCTGCGCCAGGCCACAGACGCGGCCTTCGAGGAGCGCGGCTGGTTCTCCGACGACTTCGCCCTCAGTGCGGGCGGATCCGACGTGTGGACCGATGATGTGGAGTCGGGCGACAACGGCTGGACGGCGACCGCCGGCACCTTCACGGACACCACCGGGGCCGGCTGGACCCGCGACACCGGCATTCAGACCAAGAAGCAGTTCTACATGGTCGAGTGGCGCAACTTCGACGGCTTCGACGAGGGCCTGAAGTACGGCTACACCACGGTCTACAGCGACGAGGGCTGGAAGGTCGAGAAGGTTCCGTACAACGCGCCGGGTGCGCTGGTCTGGTACCGCGACGCGGCCTACGGCTCGTCGAACCAGATCACGTCGTATCTGACCAACCTGCCCAGCTACGGGGCCAAGGGCGGGCTCCTGCTCGTCGACAGCCACTTCGACCCGCTGCGTCGCACCGGGGCGGAAGCCGCGCTGGATCCGTCGCTGATGAAGAACATCTCCAGCCGTGCGCAGTCGTCGAATGCCGCCTTCGGTCTCACGCCGACCCTGCCGTTCAAGGACTGCATGGTGGACAAGGACTTCACCGAGGCATGCACCGACATCGCCGCCCAGCCGCCGGTGAGCAGCTTCACCGACGACCAGGGCTGGGTCGCCGGCCTGGAGTACCGTGACGGCCAGCTGTACAACCGTCTGCGCGACGCCTCGGTCGTCGTGCCCTCGGTCGACGACGCGGCGTACACCACGCGCGTGGTCAACGCCGACGGCACTCCGGCGACGGATCTGTACGGCACCGACCTGGAGTTCACCACCCTCGGCACCGGCAACCCCGCCGACTCCGGCGTCGGCTACGGCACCGTGGTCACCGTGAAGAAGGCGCTGCAGAAGAACACGGCGGCTCTGCTCACGGTGCGCGCGCCGCTCTCCGACGCCCCGTCGAAGCCGGCCGCTCCGGCGATCACCTCGCCCGCGGACGGCGCGAAGCTCGACACGGCGCCGACCGCGGTCAGCGGCACGGGTGTGCCGGGAGCCGTCGTCGAGGTGACGGTCGACGGCGCAGCCGCCGCCGAGGCCAAGGCCGCGGCTCCCGCCGCGGCGAAGGACAAGGCGGCGGATGCCGCGGTCACGGCTGAGGAGCCGGTGATCGTGGGCGACGACGGCACGTGGACGGTGCCGCTCGCCGGCACATTCGCGCTCGGATCGCACACGATCTCCGCGGCGCAGAGCGTGGGCGACCTTTCCAGCGACCCGGCGACGAGCACCTTCGTCATCGCCGAGGTCACGACGCCGGGCACTCCGACGCCGACGCCGACTCCGCCGGTCACCGGAGGCGACGGCGGCGGCAAGGGGCACGGGTCCGGCGCGCTCGCGACGACCGGTCTGAACGGCGACGCACTGCTGACGACGGGTATCGTCGGCGGTCTGCTCGTGCTGCTCGCCGGTGCGCTGATGGTCATGGCGCGCCGTCGCCGTCGTCTCGACGGAGGCAGCGCGGCCGAGTCGCAGAACTAGTCGCACCCGCGACGGCACCCGGAGCGCCGGTCCTCGTCCTCGAGGGCCGGCGCTCCGTCGTCGCCCGGATGCCGCAGGCCCGTGAGGATCCCGTGAGGAGACGCCCGCGACACCGCGTGAGGATTCCGTGAGGAGCACCCGAACGCGGCGCGCGCGGGCTCTAGGCTTCGTCTGTGAACAACGGCGCATCCCTGTCGAAGAGTCCCGCGGCCGCCGCGGGCCACCCGCTCCGGCTCGCGCTCATCGTCGGGGCGCTCGGGGTCGTGTTCGGCGACATCGGCACCAGCCCGATCTATGCGCTGCAGACCGTGTTCAACCCCGAGGATCCGCATCCGATCCCCCTCACGACGGAGAACCTGTACGGGGTCGTCTCGCTCATCGTCTGGTCGGTCATCCTGATCGTCACGATCACCTACGTCCTCCTCGCGATGCGCATGGACAACGACGGCGAGGGCGGCATCATGGCGCTGCTCACGCTGCTGCGCCGCTGGGCGCCGAAGGGCCGCACGCGCACGGTGGCGATCCTGTCCGGTCTCGCCGTGCTGGGTGCGGCGCTGTTCCTCGGAGACAGCATGATCACCCCGGCGATCTCGGTGCTCTCCGCGGTCGAGGGCCTCAAGACCATCAATCCGGGCCTCGAGGAGTGGGTGGTGCCCATCACGGCCACCATCCTGCTGATCCTCTTCCTCATCCAGAAGCTCGGCAGCTCGGTGGTCGGGCGGCTCTTCGGACCGATCATGGTGGTCTGGTTCGTCGTCGTTGGCGTGCTCGGCCTCGGCGGGATCCTGCACGATCCGCAGATCCTCCTCGCCCTGCTGCCCACCTATGCGATCGGCTTCATGGTCAGCCACTTCCACATCGCGTTCTTCGCGCTCGCCGCGGTCGTGCTCTCCGTCACCGGCGCCGAGGCTCTCTACGCCGACATGGGCCACTTCGGCCGCAAGCCGATCTCGATCGCCTGGCTGTTCCTCGTGTTCCCGGCGCTCGCCCTCACCTACCTCGGCCAGGGGGCGCTGCTGCTCGAGGACAAGGCGAACATGTCGGCGCCGTTCTTCCTGCTCGCGCCGGAGTGGGGCCGGATCGCCCTCGTGATCCTGGCCACGGCGGCGACGGTGATCGCCTCGCAGTCGGTGATCTCCGGCGCCTTCTCCGTAGCCGCCCAGGCCTCGGGGCTGGGCTACCTGCCGCGGCTGCGCGTGACGCACACCTCGTCCGAGACGCAGGGGCAGGTCTACGTGCCGTGGATCAACTGGCTGCTCATGGTCTCGGTGATCACCCTCGTGTTCGTGTTCCGCAGCTCCGCCTCGCTCGCGTTCGCCTACGGCATGGCGGTGATCGGCACCATCACCATCACCACGCTGCTGTTCTTCTATCTGGCCCGACGCCGGTGGAAGACGCCGGCCTGGATCCTCGCGATCGGCGCGGTGCTGCTGCTCTCCGTCGACCTGCTGTTCCTCGCAGCCAACGCCACCAAGTTCGTGCACGGCGCCTGGCTCCCGCTCGCGATCGGCCTGGCAGCGTTCATCGTCATGACGACCTGGCAGCGCGGGCGGGCGCTCATCACCGCGCGCCGCACCGAGGCGGAGGGCTCGCTGACCGACTTCGTGCGCAACCTCCGCACCCATCCGAAGCTCATCGACCGGGTTCCCGGCACCGCGATCTTCCTCAACCCGGGCGGAACGACCACCCCTCTCGCGCTGCGGGCCAACGTCGAGCACAATCATGTGCGGCACGCGCGCGTGATCATCCTCTCCGTCGACATCCAGAACGTCCCGCGGGTCCCGCAGTCCCAGCGCTGCACGGTCGACGACCTCGGGGATCCGACCGACGGGATCCTCTACATCTCCGCGCGGTTCGGCTACGCGGAGAACCCGGACATCCCCCGGGCGCTGCGGTCGATCCCGCCGCACAAGACCCAGGGCTGGCTCGATCTCGACAACGCCACGTACTTCCTCTCGAAGATCGAGCTGCGCGAAGGACGGCGCGGCGGCATGGCGCTGTGGCGCAAGAGGCTCTTCCTCGCGGCGTCGCACATCACCACCGACGCGAGCGACCACTTCGGGCTGCCGCGCGATCGCGTGATCGTGATGGGATCGCAGATCGAGCTGTAGCCGGTCCGGCGGGTCAGACCACCGCGAGCGCGTCGATCTCGACGAGCATCTCCTCGCGGGGCAGGCCCGTGAACACCGTGGTGCGCGACGGCAGCACACCGCTCGGGGTGTGCTTCGTGACGAACGCGCCGTAGGCCTCGTTCATGATCGCGAAGTCCTCCCGCTTCGTGAGATAGACGCGCAGCATGATCACGTCGTCGAAGGTCGCACCCGACGCCTCGACGATCGCGCGCACGTTCTCGAGCGTGCGGAGGGTCTGGCTCGCGACGTCGCCGGGGAAGAGGTACTCGCCCGTGGCCGGATCCACCGGGCCCTGCCCGGACACCTGCACGATCGGACCCTTGCGCACTCCCTGTGAGAACACGTGCGCCGGCGCGGGGGCGTCGGCGGTCAGGATGCGGGTCTTCTCGGTCACAGTCGTTCCTCTCGGTCGGCGGCCGGACACGGCGATCGACATGCTACGCGACGCGTCGTCGTGCGCGGCGCGTCATCATGGAGGGGTGGAGACGTCATCGAGTGCCGCCCGCCCGCTGTCCGTGCGGGACAAGTCGTTCCCGCCGTCGGCGCACGGCCTCACGCCGGAGCAGTTCCTGGCGACGGCCCCTCGGCGCTCCGACTTCGCGACGCCGCTGCTCACGCTCGACGCGGGGGCGATGGTGCACAACGTCGCGCGCATGGCCGACTGGGCGCAGCGGGCAGGCGTGCTGCTCGCGCCGCACGGGAAGACCACGATGGCCCCGGCGCTGTGGCGGCAGCTGCTTGATCCTCGTCCGCGCGGCGCCGGAGCCTGGGGTCTCACGCTCGCCACCGCATGGCAGGCGCAGGTGGGCCGTGCGCACGGCGTGCGCCGGATCCTCATCGCGAACGAGGTGGTGGATCCGGTCGGCCTGCGCTGGATCGCCGACGAGCTGGCGGCGCATCCCGAGGTCGAGATCCTCTGCTGGGCCGACGGTGTGGACGTCGTGCGGACGATGGAGGCGGGGCTCGGCGCCGACGTGACGAGGCCTCTGGCGGTGATGGTCGAGCTCGGCGGAGCCGGCGGGCGCACCGGCGCGCGTGACCGCGTGGCCGCGCTCGCGGTCGCGGAAGCGATCGCGGCGTCGCCCGTCCTGCGGCTCGCCGGCGTCGGCGGCTACGAGGGCGCCCTCGCGCACGACGCCGGCGACGCGGCGATCGCGCGGGTCGACGCGTACCTCGACGACCTCGCCGCCGTGCACCGCGCGATCGGCGACGCCCGGCTCTACCCGGAGGGCGCCCGCGCGGTCGTGACCGCCGGCGGAAGCGCCTACTTCGACCGTGTGGGGGCCGTGCTGCCGGCACTCTGCTCCGATGCGGACGTGGTGGTGCGCTCGGGCGCCTTCCAGATCCACGACGACGGCTTCTACGCCGGCATCAGCCCGATGGGCCGCACGATCGGCGACGTGCCGTTCCGCTCGGCGATGCACGTGTGGGCGCGGGTGCTGTCGCGGCCCGAACCCGGACTGGCGCTGCTGGACTGCGGTCGCCGTGACGCCTCTTTCGACGAGGGGCTGCCCGTGGCGCAGCGCCTCGCGGGCCGCGCGAGCGACGACAGCGTGCTCGCAGGAAGCCGCGTCACGGCGCTCAACGACCAGCACCTGTTCCTGCGCCTCGGTGACGACGTCATCGCTTCCGGAGCGGCCGGACGGCTGGGGGTGGGCGACGTCGTGCGGCTCGGCCTGTCCCACCCCTGCACGGTGCTCGACAAGTGGCGCACGATCCCCGTCGTCGCTGACGCGGATGCGCCCGACCCCGTCGTCGTCGACGCCGTGGAGACCGTGTTCTGATGGGAACGGCGTCCGTGACGTTCCGTGCGCGCGCTACGTTGGTCGCATGACGCTCGGTCAGGCACTGCTCTCGTTCGCGCTCGTCGTGGGCCTGCTCACGATCATCCCGGGCCTGGACACGGCCCTCGTGATCCGGGGCACGGTGGCCCGCGGGCGATCCTACGGGTTCGCCGCCCTGCTCGGGATCCAGGTCGGCACCCTGATCTGGGGTGCCGCTGCGGCCACGGGAGCGGCGGCTTTGCTGGCGGCGAGCGAAGTCGGATACCGGGTGCTGTCGTACGCCGGCGCGGCATATCTCGTCTACCTCGGCGCGACGATGATCGCGAAGACGTTCCGCCGGGGCGCGGACCCGTCGGCGGAGGCCGTGACTCCTTCGCGGGGACGCGCCCGGAGCGGCTTCCTGCTCGGGCTCGTCACGAACATCACGAACCCCAAGGTCGGGGTGTTCTACATGGCGACCATCCCGCAGTTCGTTCCGGCGGGTCAGTCCCCGCTCCTGGTGGGTCTGCTGCTCGCCCTCGTGCACTGCGTCCTCGGCACCGTCTGGCTGGGCGCGATCATCCTGGGAGCGAACCGGCTCGCACCGCGCCTGCGCTCCACCCGGGTGATCCGCTGGATGGACCGGATCACCGGAGGGGTGCTGATGCTGTTCGGCGCCCGCCTCGCCCTCGACGTGCGCTGACGGCATCGGCCGCGTAGGCCTCTCCGCGCACGGCCGGGATCGCGCCGCAAGCCGCGCGGCCACGGCGTCGATGACCGCTCCGGCATCCGCCATCTCCGTGATCCGTCTCGGTCGGACGGGGTCTGCGCATATCGAACCGATTTGGGCGGATGGGCAACGGATCCCTATGTGTTTGCCGAAAGAATCCACGGGAATCCGCGGGATTCCGCGCTTCGCGACCCCGCTTCGGAATCCGCGCCGGAATTGATCGGATCCCGCTCTAGGCGCGGGGGGATCCGCGGTGCTAGCGTCCCTCTGTCATCCCCCACACCCGACGATGAGACAGGGGAAATCAGAGTGACCCGGAATCCACTCGAGACGGACACGTCCCTGCAACGTGCGATCGACTATCAGGAGCACGCCCTGCAGGCGGGCGGTGTCTCCAAGGCGGGCTCGACGCTCATGGCCGTCGCCGGCAGCGCCCCCGCCTACTCCATCGCGGCCAGCACCGCGCTGCTCATCGGCGCCGCCGGCGTCGGAGCCCCGGCCGCACTGCTCTGGTGCGGTATCCCGATGCTCGGCATCGCCTTCGCGTTCGGCTACCTCGCGCGGGTCGACACCCACGCGGGAGCCTCGTTCTCCTGGGTGGCGCGCGGCCTGCACCCGATCCTCGGCTTCCTCGCCGGCTGGGCGGTCGTGATCTCGGCGACCATCTTCATGGTGGCGGGAGCCCTGCCTGCAGGCCAGATGACGGTCGCCCTCTTCGCCGGCGACAAGGTCGCCAACGAGAACACGCTGCTCGTGACCTTCGTCGGAGCCCTCTGGTTCCTGGTCATGGCGGCCGCGGTGATCTTCGGTGTGCACACCACCGAGCGCGCGCAGTGGATCATGTCGATCATCGAGGTCGGGATCCTCGTGGTGTTCGCGGCCATCGCGATCCCGCGTGCGATCACGACCTACCACCACGGCGAGACGTTCTCGTGGGACTGGTTCGGCTTCGGTCACCTGACCGGCGCCGGCGTCTTCGTCGCCGCAGCGTTGATCGCGGCGTTCTACTACTGGGGCTGGGACGTCACCGCCAACCTCGGGGAGGAGACGAAGAACGCGCACAAGACCACGGGCCTCGCGGGGATCCTGGGCATCGTCATCGTGTTCATCCTCTTCGAGATCTACACGACGACGACCCTGGTGATGCTGCCGGGCAAGACCATCGAAGCGAACAGCGGCAACGTGCTGAGCGTGCTGGGCGAGGCGATCATGCCCGGGATCGGCGGCAAGATCCTCATCGTCGCCGTGGCGCTGTCCACGATCGCGACGCTGGAGACTACCCTCGTGCAGGTGAGCCGCACGCTGTTCGCCATGGGGCGCGACCGCACGATCCCGTTCGCGTTCGGACGCATCAACCGCAAGTGGAAGACGCCGGTCTTCGCCACCCTCGTCGTCGTGGGGGTCTCGCTGCTGCTGTTCGTTCTCGCGAACCTCTTCGGCGACAGCGTCGGTCAGATCCTGAGCTGGGCGATCTCGTCCATCGGGATCCAGATCGCGTTCTACTATTCGCTCGCCGGACTCGCCTTGGTGATCGGGTTCCGCAAGGTGATCTTCCGCTCGTTGAAGAACTTCCTACTGATCGGTCTTTGGCCGTTCGTGGGAGCGGTGTTCATGATGTACATCTTCGTCGCATCGATCGTCAGCCCCGACACCGAGTGGCAGGTGAAGGTGCTGGGTCTCGGCCTGCTCGTGCTCGGCGTGATCCCGCTCGCGCTGTTCTATCGCAAGGCGCGGGACGCGTACTTCTCGCGGCGACCCCTCGAGGTCCCGGAGGACTTCTCGGCATAGTCGATCCGCCGCAGGCGCGGGGTGGGGCGTTCACCGACGCCCCGCCCCGCGCTCGTCCGAGACCGCGATGACCCCGTCAGCGCCGGGACTGCGCCCGCAGGTACTCCCGGAGGCCCGGGATCGCGAACGCGACGCGGCCGTAGCCGGCGGACTCGACGAGACCGGCGTCGATGAGGCGCGCGCGGTACTTGCCGACCAGGCTCGGGGTGGCCGCCATGCGCCGCCCGATGTCGCCGACGTCGGTGATGTCCTCGTCGACGGTCATCGCGAGGAGGAAGTCCATGTCCCGTGCGGAGACGACCGCGAGCGCGGCGCCGATGACCGTCTGCTCGTTGCGACGGCGCGCCGCGGCGACGGCCTCCGTCACGGCGCTCTCGTCGATCGGCTCCTCCCTCGACTCCGCCTCCCGCCAGAGGCTGTAGCCCACGAGCTGGATGAGGAAGGGGTAGCCGCCGGTGCCCTCGGCGGCGAGTCGCGCCAGCTCGGACGAGATCGGGTGACCGCCCTGGGCGAAGAGCTCGGAATAGGACTGCGCGGTCTCCTCGATCGACGCGGAGTGCAGGTCGATCCGGTCCGCTCGGCGCAGGAACGTGGCGACGCCCTCGTTGAGGAGGTCGGAGACGGCGGCCGGGAGGCCGGCGACGATCAGGGCGATCGGGAGACCCTCGCGGATGAAGTGCTGGATGTTCGCGGCGAGGGCCGCGAGCTCGGTGCGCTCCGCGGCGTGGATCTCGTCGACGGTGATGAGCAGGCCCGTGCGCTGCTGCGCGAGCAGAGTCAGCAGCCGCTGCCCGAGCTCCCGCCAGCCGATCTGCTGCTGCGGGGTCAGCTGGGTGGTCACTCCGAAGCCGGCGGCGGTGATGCCCACGATCCGCCGGCTGACCGGTCCGTCGCCGAGCTCGGTCTCGGCGGCGCGCATCGCTTCGCCGATGCGCGCGGTGAAGCCGGGCGTCGCCGTCTCCGAGAGCACCACCCACCCCTGGGAGCGCGCGAGATCCTCCGCGGCGCCGAGCATGACGGTCTTGCCGACGCCCCGGACCCCCGTGAAGATGGTGAGCAGACCCGGCGCGCCGGATCCGATGCGCAACCCGTACTCGAACTCCTGGAGGAGTCCTTCGCGGCTGACGACGATCGGCGGGGTGGCCCCCGCGGTCGGGCGGAAGGGGTTCTGCATCGCGGCACCTCGGTAGATCTCGGGTAATCCGGTTAATTTGGTTAATCTTCCCCCGCGCCCCTGCGATCCGCAAGCCATCGACGGTTGCCGTGCAGGCCCGGCGCGGGGATCCTTGTCCTGAGGAGGGGCATGCGGATCCCTCCTCCACCGCATCGTCGCCCGCACAGGAGGATCCATGTCCGAAGACTCACGGTTCTCGCTGAACAGCACCCTGGGGGAGGTCCTCGACGATCCCCGGGCGCGTGCTCTGCTGGACGAGATCGTTCCCGGCGTCTCGACGCACTCGCTGGTGTTCCTCGCCCGCGGGATCACCCTGTCCGACGGCGCGGCTCGACTCGGCTCGATCGAGCCCGAGCGCCTCGCCGAGCTCGACGCGCGGCTGCGCGAGCTGGACTGAGCCGTCCCCTCCGCCGGGGATCCGACGCGCTCTCCCTAGACTGACGGGGATGACTCGCCCGCACGTCTCGCGATCCACGCACCACACGGTGCACTCCGTGGCGTCGGCCGAGCCGGAGCCGGAGCCGCGTGAGCCGGTCTCCTTCTGGCATCGGATCCTGCGGATGCCGTTGTTCTGGGCGCTGATCTGCGGCGCCCTCGCGGTGCCGTGGTACCTCGCGGGCGATCTGGAGTTCATCCCGTTCCTGCTCACGCTCGTCGGCGGCTGGCTCTGCGGCTTCTCCTTCGTGAACGCGACGCTGCGGATGCCCGCCCGGCGCGGGCTCGTCGTGAGCATCGCGGGCGCCGTGGCCGCGGCGCTGCTGCTGTGGCTGCTCATCCAGGCCGTGCCCGCGATGCTGGCGCCCAAGCCCAATCCCGCAAGGGCCCTCCTCGCCGTGCTGCAGATGGCGGCGGTGCCGGCCGCGGGCTGGGTGTGGTTGGGGCTGATCGGCCGGATCACGGCGTCGATCGGCGCCAGGGACGCCGCCAAGGCGCCCCCCGCGCCGCAGTGGGAGGCCGCTGCGAGCGGCTCGATCACGCGCTTCCGCGCGGTGCCGCTGTCCCGGCGGGAGATCGTGCTCTGGTGGGTGCTCACCGTGACGGTCGCGCTGGCCCTCGTCGCGCTGGTGCTGGTCGTGACCGGCGGCAGGATCCTGGAGGTCGGACCCAAGACGTTCCTGATGCTGTACGTCCTGCTCCCCGGGCTGCCCGCCTATCTGCTCATCTCGTGGCTCCTGCGCCGCCGTGCGGTGGGCTGCGCCGTCGGCTTCGAGGCGGAGCTCTTGCGGATCGAGATCGACGGGGTGGTCGAGCGGATCCGCTATCGCGAACTCGACCGGCTCGTCTGGTGCGCCGAGGGCGACCTCGCCCGGATCGAGGCGCGGGGATCCGGCGTCGATCGGACGCTCGTCGCGGGCATCGCCCGCCGGCCCGGCGGGAACGCCGCGCTCCCGGTGCTGTCGCGCCGGGCCCTGCGCCTGCTCGAGGAGGCGGGTCTCGCCGCGCAGACGCGTCGTGGGAGCCGGGCGCTGACCTTCGTGCGTCCGGCGGGAGACCCGGTTTCCGCGCCTGGCCGCTGAGCGAGCCCGCAGGGCGAGCGCCCCGGGGGCGTTGAGCGAGCACGCCCGAAGGCCGAGCGAGACGAAACGCGGTGCCCTCTCGGTGCACCGCGCCTCGCCTCGCTCGTCGATCGGACGGCGTCCGCCTCCGGCTAGCTCCGGCGGCCCCGGGCGAGCGCCCAGGCGCCCACCCCGACCCCGATGAGCACGACCGCGCCGATGCCCAGTCCGATCCACAGTCCGGCGTCGGCGGAGGCCTCCGCGGCGGGGGACTCGGAGGGCTCGGACGCGGCGGGGCCGCAGACCGGCTTCGCCGACCCCGCCGCAGCCGGAGTGGCCGAGCCGCCGGGGGCGTAGTCGAAGGTGTAGCTGCCCGAGATCGGATGCCCGTCCGACGACACCACGCGCCACAGCACCTCGTAGGTGCCGGCGGCGCCCAGCGCCACCGGCGAGGACACCACGGGCCCGTTCAGGTCCGGGCACGCGGTCTCGTAGTACTTCTTGTCCGGGCCGATCAGCTGGATCACCGTCGCGCCGTCGGTGCCGAGCGGGTCGGCGCTGAACGTGAGCGACACCGCCGACAGGCTGGTCACGGTCGATCCCTGCGCGGGGTCGGTGCCGTCGAGCGTGTCGTGCGCGCTCGCCGCGGTGGCGGTCCCGGTGGCCAGGACCGCCCCGATCCCGATGGCGGCCGCGAGGGCCGCGAGCCGGTGCCGGGTGCTCACGCGTCCGCCTTCTTCCGGCGGCCGAGGGCGAAGCCGCCGAGCAGCACGCCGCCCGCGGCGACGACGAGCGCGCCGATGCTGAGTCCGAGCGCGAGCCCGTTCTGGCCGTTGCCGGGCGCGGGCGCGTCCGCCGCGGGCGCCGCCGTGGCGGTGGTGCCGCCGTGGTGGTCGGCCGGAGGGGCGTCGTTCACCCAGAGCACCGGAGCCGGCTCGAGCGTGTCGTCCTTCTTGACCTGCTCGGGTGTCGCGGACCACTCCACGACGGTGCCGTCGGAGTAGGTCTGCGTCGCCGGGATCACGATGTGCCCGGTGTCGGGCACCGGGCCGAGCGACAGGGTGAAGGTCTGGAACTGCCCGGGGGCGACGCCGCCGGCGTCGGCCGTGAACGTGACCTCGGTCGTGGCCTCGCTGATGGTGTTGCCCTCGACCTTCACCGGCTTCGGCAGGGAGGTCTTCGTGGCGGCCCCGGTCCAGCCGGCGGTCGGCTGGTAGCTCACGCTGGTGAACGGGGTGTCGGCGGGCAGATGGATGTCGAGCTTGACCGTGCTGGCCGTGCTCGACTCGTTCGGCACCCGGAACGTGACGTAGGTCCAGGATCCGGCTTCGGCCTGGTTCGGCGTCGCGCTCACGTGCGCCGAGGCGGCGAGAGGGGCGACGAGGGCGAGGACGGCTCCGGCCGCGAGGCCGGCGAGCACGCGGGAGACAGGGATGGTGCGCATGGATGGGTTCTTTCTGAGGTCGTGAGGATGCACCGGGGCGCGCTCGGAACGGGCGCCCGTCGAGACGGTGCGAAGGAGAAGGGGAGTCACGCGGTGCGTGGCGGGCCCCTCCAGGACACGGCGGTCAGAGAGAAGAGGGAGCGCAGCACCGGAACCGGCGCGCGCGGTGCGGACGGGACCGGGTGCACCGGCGCCGGCAGGGCGGTGAGCAGGCGGGCGACGAAGGACCAGCCGGACAGGGCGAGCAGCGCGCGCAGCGCCTGCTCGCCGCGGCCCAGCGCCAGGACGGTCAGGATCGCCGCGATCGCGTGCGCGATCCACATCGCGGGCTGCAGGTGCAGGGCGTGCCCGGCGTCGACCGTGGTCGTGCCGAGCGCCCCCGCGAGCTCCGTCCCGTGCAGGTGCCCCGCGAGGGCGGGGGTGCCGGTTCCGGATCCGACCCCGATCAGCAGCAGCCCGTGGAAGGCGAACTGGCTCAGCCCGACCGCGAGCGAGAGCCGGATCCAGCTCAGCCGGCGGCCGGCGAGGGCGATGCACACGGGGGCTGCGAACAGCAGCGCGAGCACGATCCCGATCAGCGGCGCGGGCGAGCCGTCGGCCGTGGAGTGCGAGACGGAGGCCACGAACGTCGCGACCAGGGCGGCGATGAGGCCCCGGACCGTGCGACCTGCGCGCGTTCCCCACACCCTTCCACCCTAGCGGGACGCTCTCGCGCCCGGAACAGCACCGAGAGGAGCGCTGGTAGCCTGATCCGGTGTCGAATGAATCCCTGACGACCGCGGCACCGGCCATCGATCCCACGTTCGAGAACGTGTGGGATGAGCTGGTCTGGCGCGGCCTCGTCCACGTGTCCACGGATCCCGAGGCGCTGCGCGCCCTTCTCGCCGGGCCCGCGATCACGTATTACTGCGGCTTCGACCCGACGGCGCCGAGCCTGCACCTCGGCAACCTCGTGCAGCTGCTCACCATGCGCCGCCTGCAGCTGGCCGGCCACAAGCCCCTCGGGCTCGTCGGCGGATCCACCGGGCTCGTCGGCGATCCGCGTCCGACGGCGGAGCGCACGCTCAACACCCGCGAGACCGTCGAGGAGTGGGTCGGGCGCCTGCGCGCGCAGGTCGAGCGCTTCCTCAGCTTCGAGGGGGACAGTGCCGCGCGCATCGTCAACAACCTGGACTGGACCGCACCGCTGAGCGCGATCGACTTCCTGCGCGAGATCGGCAAGCACTTCCGCGTCGGCACGATGCTGAAGAAGGACGCGGTCAGCGCCCGGCTGAACTCCGACGCCGGCATCAGCTACACCGAGTTCAGCTACCAGATCCTGCAGGCGCTCGACTACCTCGAGCTGCACCGTCAGTACGAGTGCGTGCTGCAGACCGGCGGCAGCGACCAGTGGGGCAACCTGACGAGCGGAACGGATCTGATCCACCGCGTCGAGGGCGTCTCGGTGCACGCGATCGGCACGCCGCTGATCACCAACAGCGACGGCACCAAGTTCGGCAAGAGCGAGGGCAACGCGATCTGGCTCGACGCCGAGATGTGCAGCCCGTACCGGATGTACCAGTTCTGGCTCTCGACGGCCGACGCCGACGTGGTCGACCGGCTGAAGGTCTTCACCTTCCTCTCCCGTGCAGAGATCGAGGAGTACGCGGCACTCGTCGAGGCGGAACCGTTCCGCCGTGCGGCACAGAAGCGTCTCGCCCTCGAGGTCGTCGCCACGGTGCACGGAGTCGAGGCGGCCGCCGCCGTGATCGCGGCGTCCGAGGCGCTGTTCGGTCAGGGCGACCTGGCCGCGCTCGACGCGTCGACGCTGCGCTCGGCTCTGGAGGAGCTGCCGAACGCCGCCGTCCCCGCCGGCACCACGGTCGTGGACGCACTGGTCTCGACCGGGCTCGTCTCGAGCGCGTCCGAGGCGCGCCGGGCCATCGCCCAGGGCGGTGTCTCGGTCGACGGCGAGCGGGTGGAGTCCGATGACGTCACCGTGCCGTTCGGCCTGCCGGGCGGCGTCTCGGTGCTGCGCCGCGGCAAGAAGACCCTGGCGGGCCTGCTCCCCGCCTGATCCCGCCGTCGAGGCACGCGGATCCGATCCGCCGACGCCCCCTCTGACGATCCGCGCCCCCTCGGGGGTGCGCACGTCGGAGGGGGCGTCGATCTTTCGGAGGGGCGTCGACGCGGACACGGACCGGTGCGTCTCCCTGCCCGGCGCCTTGTGAGGTGGCCCGGGTAGCGTCGGGGCATGCCGTTCACTCCGAGTCATGCGATCGTGGCGCTGCCGTTCGTCCGCACCCCGCTCGTGCCGGCGGCCGTCGCCATCGGGGCGATGGCCCCCGATCTGCCGCTGTTCACCCGCGGACTGATCGTCGACTACTCGGTGACGCATGATCTGCGCTGGCTGCCGGTGACCGTGATCCTGGCGCTCGTGCTGCTGCTCGTCTGGCGGGTGGTGCTCCGGCCGGCCTGCCGGCTGCTCGCACCGCGCGTCATCGGATCCCGCCTCCCCCCGGAGTGGGACCGAGGGCCGAGAGCGGTGGTAGTCGAGACCTTCGGCTCGGCGTCCCGCGTGGTGCTGCTCCTGGTCGCGCTGGCGATCGGCGTGGTGACGCACATCCTCTGGGATGCGTTCACGCACGAGGGCCGGGGCGGCGTCGCGCTGATCCCCGCGCTCGACGAGCAGTGGGGGCCGCTCCTCGGCTACAAGTGGCTGCAGTACGGCTCGGGGATCGGGGGCGTGCTCGTGCTGGCGATCGCCGGTGCGCTCTGGCTGCGCGGCCGGCCGCGTGGGACGGTGCGCCCGGCACCGCTCGCCATCCGGATGAGCTGGTGGCTCTCACTACCGGTGATGCTGATCACGGCGGTGCTCCTCGGCTTCGCCGTCTACGGTCCGCTCACCGAGGAGTTCACCGTGCAGCACCTCGCGTACCGCACGCTTCCCCTGGCCTGCGGGGTGTGGGGAGTCCTGACCCTCGTGCTGATCCTGGTGATCCGGAGCGTGCCGGCCCGAGGGGCGAGCGGGGACGAACAAGGGGACGGGCGGTGAACGGATGCGGAACGGCGCGCGACACGCCCGAGAAGCAGCCCCGATTTGCCGGACCCCCGGGATCCACGTAAGTTATTACCTGTTCGCCCCAAGCGGTAGAGCGAAGGGCCGGAAGGCCTGACTCCCCAAGCGGCGAACATCACCCACCTTCTTCTCCGGAAGTCGGTTCCTCTTCGCAGGTTCTCCCTGAGACGAGGTCAAGCGCGTGCGCTTGAGAGGGTGACCGTCCGCCAGGATCGTCGATTTGACAAGCTGGCCGGGAGGGCTAAGCTAGAGAAGTTGCCTCGGAAACGAGGAAACGGATCCGGTCCCAAACATCACGGCGTGTCGATTTGACAGCCGGAGCGAGACGGATAAGATAGAGAAGTTGCCCTGAAGGGAAGGCCGAGAGGCCGGAACGCAGGAGCATCCGATCCTTGAGAACTCAACAGCGTGCACTTGTCAAATGCCAATTTATTCCTCGTCCAGTCTTCGGGCTGGTTGAGAAATTCCTTTGGATCAAAGACCAACTC